>CALCOY010000014.1 GCA_937897325.1 uncultured Shimia sp. | reverse complement strand
GAGGCGAGACCTCGACCAGCTCCATCCCGCAGATCCCTTCGGCTGCGACCTTACCAGCGAGCGCCAGCTGTCACTTAGCACTTAAATGTGAGAATGCGGCCGTTCTGAGCACTTTTGGTACTTTGATCTGAGAAATTTGGGCCCGGGTTTCATATCAGCTGGAACTGTTGGGGCGGTCCCCACTCGAGAGCTGGGGCGACCAAATGGTCAGTTGCCATGACAAATCGGTTCTTGTTGTCCCCCATCATGTGCCGTTGAAGCATCTTCAGCATCGGTGGCCCTGCGCGGTCGATGATCGCCACGGAGACCGTTCAAAACGGGGGTCATGTCGCCTTGAGGAGTGGCGGTGTTGGGTTCAGCAGGCTGGCTACACAGGGCGATCCGTCGGTTTCAGGCGGGACATATTGGGTTCGCTCCGGGAGATCACCGTTCAGCATTGCAGCGCGCACTTTCAGGAGATAATGCGCGCCAGTTCGTGACCATCGCATCTGCTGTTTCTTGACGAACCGCTTGGCGACGAGAGCGTTCACGCTTGCTTCTGCCGGTGATGTCGCGATGCGTCGTCCTGCACGATGGCGTTCGGAATAGTTGATGACGGATCGACTGTTTCGGCCAATGTAGGTGTTGAGTTTCTCCAGGAGCTTGTCTGCGCGTTGGGCCCAGAAACAGTGATCTGTCTCTGAGCAGAGCGCCCTTCTGACGATAGCTATCAGATCCAGAGCACGCTTCGGTTGGCCGTTCCAAAGTCTCCATTTGATACGGTCGATGTCTTGCTCGAACAGACCATGGCCCTCTGGCGCAGTCAGTGCCATCTGGGCCAGCGGCTGAAGTTTCATTGAGATATGAAACCAGTCGAGAATGTGAGTGGCCGGTTGCGGCAACATGCCAGTCAGGCGCTTGAGGCATTCTTCGCCGTCCGAGATCACCGTGATCTCCCCTCGACCGGCATATCCCTGATTCATCAACGCCAGTGCGGCGGTCGCATCCAATTCAGCCAACCGTGTCCCCTCAAATGCGAAAAGTGGTCCGGGACTATCTCCCCGACCGCCGCGTCCGCAATGACCAACAACCGCCTCAAATGTGCGCCCGCCCCAACGCTTGACCAAAGGAATATGCGCGGTGTCGACGGTGAAGACGAATTCGCGCGCGGGATCGCCCTCCATATGAAACTCCAGCTGGGTGCGGTCTTCTTTAGCCAAGAACTCGTGCCAGCGCCGACTGCGTTCAGCGTCTTCGATACGCTTTCCAACCGAAAGCGTGCGATGGCGAAGGGTGGTAAACTTGCGCGACATTTGATCGGGCAGGAATGTCGACAATATGTCCGATGCCTCGCGGTAGGTTAGCTTGGCACCGAGCTTCGCCGACAGCTCAATCAGCTCGGGCGTTGCGCGATCAGGACAGAGATCCGCTGCTGGAGAGAACGTGAAGCTGGCCCAAGGCGTACACCTTCGGCAGATTATCAGGCGAGGATAGGTCACCGGAACCGCCCCGAAAACCGTCAGTATCTTTCGTGTCTGGTAGTCCTTGATCGGCAGTTGTTCTCCACAGCACTGACAGACGCGCTTGTAGCGCACCCAGAGATCAAGCTCGCGCTGCACGACAGCCTTTTGGATTTTATGCATTATCTCTTTGCCGTCCTCAATCGAACAGCCAATGCGACCATCGGTCAAGCCATCGAGATCCTTCTCAAACAGGAACTCCTGCCGATATTCCTCATCGGTCGGATCAATCGCTTCTACCGTGATGCGCCAATGCATGTTTCCCTCCGCCTTGCATAAAAGGGGGAAGCTTCCCATGGCAGGCCAAAGAGTGCACCCCAGACAATTGAACGGCCTCACAATTTTAGGCCCGATTCTGATTAATTAGGGTACAGTGACAACATGGGGGACATTGTGGTCCTAAGTCAGTCGGTTCAATGACAGCACGGCAAGACCATCACAAATTTCTTTGCTTCGACGATTACGCCACGAAGATGTCGATCTAGAGACGGTTCAAATCTACGATCCAAATCCCGGAGAAAAACAGGGTGGCTGTCCGGGAAATCATGTGCCGGTTCGCCGTCGATCCCATTTGGTTGATTTATTTGCCGCCCGCTATTGCAACCTGCCCAGTGGAAAGGTGATTGGCAGTGCCATAAATGAACATTGCTGCGAGCATAACGCGGCCATCCAATCATAGACTATGGCTTCTGCACGCCCTGTCGGTTGAGCGAGATCACATAAACACTGGTTGTGGCGGTGATGAACAATTGTTGCTTGGCCCTACCTCCGAAGCAGACGTTCGACACGAGTTCAGGCACCAGGATCTTTCCCAGCAGGTGGCCTTCGGGTGCGATGCAATGAACACCGTCCGCCGCAGACGACCAGATGTTGCCATCGGCGTCAATGCGGAACCCGTCAGAGCAGCCAGGTTCAATCACATGGAAAATGTCACCTCCGGACAAGGCGCCAGAGGTGTCGACCTCAAAAGCGCGTATGTGCTGCGGATCATCGCTGAACATCCGCCCGGTATCGGCCATGTAAAGCCGTGTTTCATCAGGTGAAAAAGCCAGTCCATTGGGGCAATTGCCATCCGAAACCATGACCGAGATCGCCGATGTATGGGGATCCACACGGTAGAGATTGCACGGTAGCTCTTGCTCGGACTTGTGGCCTTCGTAGTTGGTCATGATCCCGTAGTGAGGGTCAGTAAACCAGATGCTGCCATCAGACTTGACGACCACGTCATTCGGGGAGTTCAGGCGTTTGCCCTCAAAGCTGTCCGCAATCACGGTGATTGTGCCATCATGTTCTGTCCGGCTCACCCGGCGTGTTCCATGTTCGCATGAGATCAGGCGCCCCTCCAGATCGCGAGTATGACCGTTCGCGAAGTTCGATGGGGCGCGGTAGGTGCTGATGCCGGTATCGGGGGACCAGCGCATTATCCGGTTGTTCGGAATGTCGGAGAAAAGCAGACAATTCGCGTCGCCGAACCAAACTGGTCCTTCCACCCAATCAAATCCGGTCGCAAGTTGTTTGACTGGTGCGTTGCCAAGCACGTAGCTGTCGAAGATTGGGTCTATGGTTTCAAAAAAGCTCATAAGAAGCCTCGGTGCTGATCATTGAAATGCGATCTGTGCCTTTATCGCCTGACTGCGATCTCCGGCGATGTCGAAGGCCTGCACGGCGTCGGACAAGGGCAGCGTATGCGTGATAAGCGGCTTTACGTCGATCAATCCCTTTTGCATTAGGGAGACACCAGTAAAGAACTCCTCGTGGAAGCGGAAGCAGCCACGCAGATCCAGTTCCTTGGCCGTGATCGCCATCATGGGCAGCTTCATATCCCCGCCAAGCCCCAATTGCAGGACAATGCCGCGGGGGCGCATGGCTTCAATCGCGCCACGGACGGCAATCTCGACGCCGGAGCATTCGTAAAGTATGTCGAAGTGACCTTTGTCTCGGGTAAAGGCGGCCAACCCATCGCCTGATGTCATGTTGATCGTTTCATCGGCACCAATCTCTTTGGCCTTTGAAAGCGTAAAGTCTGAGATGTCGGTTGCCAGTACAAAGTCAGCGCCTGCCCGGCGGGCAGCCATAATCGACAAGAGCCCAATTGGTCCACAGCCTGTGACCAAAACCGACTTGCCCAGCAAGGGTCCTGCGCGCCGGGTCGCATGCAAGCAGACGGCGAGCGGTTCGGCCATTGCGGCTTCTCCCACGCTTAGACCGTCGGCGGGCGCGCATTGGGCGGCATGCGCCACCAATTGTTGTCTGAAGGCCCCTTGAATATGCGGGAACGGCATGGCCGATCCGTAGAACCGCATGTTGAGGCATTGATTGAACGCTGCCTCATTGCAGTACCGGCAATCGCCGCAAGGACGCGATGGCGAGACTGCGACAAGTTGACCGGGCTGCAGGTCGGTCACGCCATCGCCAACCGCTGCGATACGCCCGGAAACCTCGTGACCAAGGACCATCGGTTCCTTCAAGGTGATCGTCCCAAAACCACCATGGTTGTAATAGTGTAGATCCGACCCGCAGATGCCACCTGCGGCCATGTCGACGAGAACTTCCCCGGGGCCTGCAATATCGACCTCTTGGTCCTCTATCCGCAGGTCTTTGGCGGCGTGTATCACGATCGATTTCATCAACGCTCTTTCTGTGTCGACAGCGACTGCTATCGCTCCTTGTGTCTCAATGTTATCGTTAACATATGCGAGAAACGACAAGTTTGTCGAGAGCAAGACGATCGCATTTTCATTCACCAGCTGGCTGATTTTGTGGTGGGCTGCGCCGACGTATTCCAAATCCGATCGGGGTGCGCTGATTGCCAGGCAAGGTAGGGTCGGGACCCCAGATGGCCTGATAGGTGTCGATGGCCATGCCACGCCTTTGCAGCCAGATCGCAAGACAGAGAAGCCCCAACCACCACAGCGACAGGCTAAGCCACATCCAATTCGGCCCGTTGGCCTGCCAAAGGCCAGACAGGATGGTCAGCACCGAAAGGACAAGCGCAAGGTAGCCCGCACCTTTGTGCACATACTCAAAGACCAGCCTTCGAAAGGTCATGTCATAGTGATCCCCATGGAGCGAACCATTGGGGGCGGGTTCGGTCGGCCCGCCCTTCGTGCCGCGTAGAAGCCCGCCGGTCACCTGAAGTGTCGCCAGGGCCACGATCGTCCAGCCAAGAAATGCGTGCGGTCCGGGTGCGGCGGTCAAAGCGGGGGCGGTCAGGATCAACCAAAGCCCCACGCATAGCAGAAGACAGGCGCCATACTGGCAGACGCGATGCGTATTCCACCAGAATCGGCTGTCGAGTTTCCGGGGCCAATCCTGTTTTGGATGGATCTTGAAGAACCGGGCGATCAGAATGCCCGTCGGAACCAAGACACCCCAAGCCAGCACCATTGTACGGGCGTGCCAACTCAGATGCCAGCCAACCTCGTGTGGGCGGGTCGGATCCATCGGGGTCAGGAGCCATTCCCACATCAGCCCTTGACCGCACCTGCCGTCATACCGGTGATGATCTGGCGCGAAGCGGCGAAGGTAAAAAGGATCGGGGGAATGGCCAAAAGCATGCCTGTGGCCATGATCACGCCCCAGTCAATGTCGAACTCCGTCATGGAATTCACGATTGTCACCGGAACAGTGCGTGAGTTTCTGTCGGCCAGTGCGTTTGCCAGAAGGAATTCATTCCAGGCCACGCGGAAGGTGAAGATCGCCGCCGCCGCCAGCCCCGGCTTGATCAGGGGCAGCACGACCAGGAAGAAAACGCCGAAAGGTCCCGCGCCGTCCATGCGCGCGGCTTCTTCGAGTTGGATGGGCACTTGGACGATGAAGCTTTGCAGGATCCAAATGACGAAGGGCAGGTTCATCGCAACATAGACAAGGATTATCCCCGCTCGCGTTCCGTCAATTTGGAATTGGAAGGTCCAGATGCCAAAGACAGGCACAAGCAACACGGCGGGGGGGACCATCCGCATGACCAGTGTGGTCAGCGATACCGTATCCCGGCCCATGAAGCGGAAGCGCACCAGCGCATAGGCCGCCATGCAGCCAAGGATGAGCGTAAGTGCGGTTGAAACCAGCGCGATGATGAGTGAGTTAACCAATGCCCGGCCGAAGGTTTTGTCACAGAAGTCGATATGAGGGGCTTCGTACCAAAGGAAGTCGCACAGGGCGGTTTCATAGTTTCGGATCGTCGGCATGAAGATCAGCGATGAGGTGTCGGACATGATGTCGACGTTCAGCTTCAGCGACGTCATCAACATCATCAAGATCGGCCCGATGGCCATCACGATAAGTGCCACTAGCAGCGCATAGAAGGCCGGGTTCTGCCTTTCGTAGGTTTGCGTGCTCATATCGCGGTCTCCTCGGCTGCCGCGCGCAGCCGTGCAGTGCGGATCTCAACCGCTTTGCTGTAGGCAAACATCGCAAAGGTCAGGATCATCAGGAGGATCAGCAAGACGTTGGACATAGCGGCGGCTTCTCCAAGCTCTCGGAATTCGGATGCTGTTCGGGAAATGCGCAGAGACAGGATCTCGGTCGACAGGCCCGGGCCGCCGTTGGTCAGAACGAGGATGACCTCCAGCACCTTGAAGGCGTCGATGAGGCGTAAAAGCAGCGTCACGATCAGGACTGGCATCATCAGGGGCAGTTTGATGTGGATGATCTGCTGCCAGCCGGTCGCGCCATCAATACGCGAGGCTTCCATCGCCGATTGGGGAAGCGATTGCAGGGCAGCCAATGACAGGATGAAAATGAAGGGTGTCCATTGCCAGATGTCGGCGATGATGACGGACGCAAAGGCCCAGTTGCCATCGCTAAGCCACGGGATCGGCTCCAGCCCCAAAGACTTCAGCGTGCGGTTAAAGATGCCAACAGTCGGGTGATACATGTAGCGCCACATCAACCCCACGACGACAGGTGCGATCATCATCGGTAGGATGAAGAGCGTACGCAGAAGGGACATCCCACGGATATTGCGGTCCAGCAGTAAGGCCAGGCCGACGCCAAGTAACATTTCGACAGTCACCACGATGGCAGCGAATTTCAGCGTGACCCAGAAGCTTTCGCGGAACGCCGCATCACCCAGAAGGTTCAGGTAGTTGCGCAGCCCTATGAATTCTGCTTCGCCGATGCGTTGGCTGGGGTTCCAGTCGAGAAAACTGGCATAGATCATGTAGCCAATAGGGTAGAGCAGGGCGACGGCCATTATGATCCCGGCAGGTGCAAGGAACAGGTACGGCGTAAGCCTATTCACATTCGCAGTTTGCATGTCCGGGATCCAATTCGAAAGAGGCGCCCCGGGCCGCTTGTATGCAGCCCGATGCGTGGCGATTACTGCCAGGCGTAGTAGCCGGCCTCGTCCATGATTTCTCGGGCGCGGGTGGCAACACCATCCAGCGCTTCTTGCGGATCAAGACCTTCCGTGAGGACCTGGCTCATGGTTGTGCCGATGTCGGCGTTGATCTTGCCCCAGGTCGGAATGATAGGGCGCCAGTCGGGATCTGCATATTTCAGCGCTTCGCCGAAAGTGGCCGAGTATGGGTATTTAGCCTGCACTTCAGGATCGGCGTAGGTCGAGAAGCGAGAGGGGTTGCCGCCCGCCATCGCTACAAGCTTGTCGCCCTTCTTTGAGGTCAGCCATTGCATCAGCAGGAACGCCGCTTCCTTGTTCTGGGCGTTTTTGGGGATTGCGATGCCGAAGCCACCTGTCTGACTGCCACGGCGCAAACCTTCGGGATGAAGCGCATAGCCGACCTTACCAGCCACTTTGGATTTCGAAGGATCTTCAAATCCCGCCGCGAACGCGATGGAGTCCATGAACATGGCCGCCTGCCCTTGACTAAAGGCCGCTGCGGCTTCGGCGGGTCCAAAGGTTTGCGATCCTTCCGGGCCGCAGTCGACGATTGTTTTCAGTGCGTTGGCAGCTGCGAGGCCAGCTTCGTTGTTGATGATCGGCTCCCACTGATTATCGAAGACCCGGCCACCCAAGGGGGCCAGATGCAGAAGGAACGCGTGGCTGGCCTGATGACCCGATGCCGCCCGAGACGCCATACCGCCCATGCCCTCCTCAACTTCGGGGATTTTGCACGCCGCATCGAGAAGCTGATCGTAGTTTTCCGGCACCGCGATGCCGTGCTTTTCAAAAATGTCCTTGCGATAGGCCAGCACACTCGTTTCCGAACCGTATGGGATGCCATAGGCCGATCCAAGCTGCCCAGGCAGATACCCTTTTTGGCCACCTGCCACGCCGATGTTCTCAACATAACCGCTGATCAGGTCCGTCTGATCATAACTCGGATCCGCCAGTTTCGGGTCCATGAAGTATTTGGCGAGGTTCTCAAGCTGATCGGCGAAGATGTAATCGGCCTTGGAGAAAACCACATAGGCAATCATGTCATAGTCGCCCTCACTCTTGGTCAGTTCCAGCGTCTGGCGTTCGCGCATCTTGAGGTATTGTAGCTGGTCGACTTCGACCTCAATCCCCGTTTCTTCGGTGAATTCCGGCAGGACTTTCATCATGGCGTTGTAGTGTGGGTGAGCCGGCACGTTGATCACCAGTGTCGTGCCTGCATAAGGCTCGTAGGGGCTGCCATGGCCACCTGCCATCGCCGTTCCCGACATCAGCACTGCAATTGCTGTGCCTCCGAGCATTGATTGTAGAAACTTCATTTCTCTTACCTCCCTGAAGTTCGTTTTGCGGGCGTCAAAGCCGCCGCCCCGATGATTTTTCGAAGACCATGATTTCGTCTGTTTTCACGCCGAAGATCTGAACGCTGCCGGTTTGCAGCGGTTGGGCGCTTTGCGTTTCGACAACCACATCGGTTTCCGAACAGCGCGTGATCAGCACCGATTGCGCGCCGAGATATTCGGACACGACAACTTTCAGCTCCATGGGCGCGCCGTTGCTGGCATCCGTCAGAAAGCTTGATGGCCTGATGCCAACGGTAACGTTTCTGTTCTTGGCATCAGCCATCCGCTTGCCCGTTTCGTCGGAAAGCGGCAGCATAAATCCATCCCCGCGCACCCAGGTCAGACCACGTTCCTCAACGAGGTCGGCATCAAGGAAGTTCATGGTGGGTGATCCAATGAAACCCGCCACGAATTTGTTTACGGGGTGCTTGAACAGCGCTTCTGGGGTGCCTTGCTGCTGGATGTAGCCATCGCTCATCACGACGATGCGGTCACCCAGCGTCATGGCTTCGACCTGGTCGTGTGTCACATAGACCATATTCTTGTCGATCGTATCGCGCATTTCGGCCAGTTCGGCCCGCATCTTGCCACGCAGCTTCGCGTCGAGGTTCGAAAGCGGTTCGTCAAAGAGAAACGTGCCCGCATCCCTTACCAAAGCGCGACCCATGGCGACGCGCTGGCGTTGGCCGCCAGACAACTCCGCAGGCTTGCGGTCCAGCAGATGGGCGATGTTGAGCATCTTTGCGACACGCAGCACCTTTTCGTCGATTTCGGATTTCGACACGCGGGCCAAACGCAAGGCAAAAGACATGTTCTTCGCAATGTTCATATGTGGATAGAGCGCGTAGTCTTGGAAAACCATTGCCAGATCCCGCTCTTTCGGTTCGAGCTTGCTGATGGCACGGTCATCGAAGTAGATCTCGCCATTCGAAAGCGTTTCGAGCCCGGCAAGCATCCGAAGCGTGGTCGATTTCCCGCAGCCTGATGGGCCGACAAGGACAGTGAACTCGCCATCCTCCAGTGTCAGATCGAATGGTGGCAATACCTCGACGGCACCATAACTCTTCGAGACTTGATCAAAGAAAATCTTCGGCACGCCATCCTCCCACCCAGTCCAATCCGGCGGTGGATCGCAACTGCCTCTTGGTCCAAAGAGTGCAGGAGGGTTGGGTCATTGGGGAAGAGGAAAAGCAAAAAAATAACGTTAGCGTTAACGCTAGATCTGTGCCAATAATTTGATATTGAACGGTTTTATGAGCCATTTCGTTCAAAACACGAAACAGCATAAGTGAGATGGCGTGCCACGCAAAGCCCAGACAGCGACCATGGCGGATGTCGCGCAACGTGCGAATGTTAGCCTGATGACGGTGTCCCGCGCGATCCGCGGGGTGGAGGGTATTTCGGAGCAAAAGCGTGTCGAAATTCTCAAGATCGCGCGGCAACTCAAGTATGTACCCAACAGCGCGGCGCGGTCCTTGGCGGTTGCAAACTCCAACCTCATCGGGATTTCTCTGCCCACCTTTGCCGGGGAGGTTTTCGCAGACATCCTGAACGGCATGCGGCGCACCTTCGACAGCGCAGGTTACTCCAGCGTGATCGACACAACGGAATACAACCCGGAGGCAGAGCTTGACTGGGTCAGGCGGTTGCTGTCCTGGAAGCCCGCTGCCATCATTCTGACGGGTATCGATCATCATCCAGAAGTGCGCGATGCGTTGCGGTCTGCACCGATACCTGTACTAGAGATCTGGGATCAAGCAGACGATCCGATTGACGTTTGTGTCGGCATCGATCATCGCGCGGCAGGGCGTGTGATCGGCCAACATGCGCGCGATTGCGGTTATGAAAAACCATCCTTCGTAAGTGCGCCCCGGGGACACGACGTTCGAGCTGATGCGCGGTTGCAGGGGATCAGGGATGTTTTTGAAGGCGTCGATGTTCTGACCCGCCGACCGGAGCTGAGCGACGCCTTTTCAACAGGTTTTGAAGGCACCCGAGACCTGATTTTTGCCGCCAAGCCGGATGTGATTTTCTTCCTGAACGATCACATGGCTTTCGGCGGATTGATGGCCTGTCAGATGGCCGGGGCATCCGTACCCGATGATGTGGGCATTGTCGGTTTCAACGGTCTGGACATCACCGGTGTTCTACCAATCCGGCTCACAACGGTACGGACTCCACGCCGGTTGATGGGTATCACCGGGGCGCGGAATCTTTTGGCGCGCATCAATGGCGTGACAGTGCAACGCTCCACAATCCTGCCGATTGAGTTCTGTCCCGGTGAGACGACACGGTCGAAATGACCCCTTCACTCGGCAGGGGCGCCGATCTTGATTGACGCGCCTGCATCGCCATCGGGTGGTCGATGACGATCAAGTCCGATCCAGCGCAATCGCAAGGCGTTTGTGACGACAAATACACTTGAGAGCGCCATCGCCCCAGCTGCCAGCATCGGCGACAGCATTAGTTCAAAGAAGGGATACATCAGGCCCGCCGCGACCGGAATCAAGAGAATGTTGTACCCGAATGCCCAGAACAGGTTTTGCCGGATATTTCGCATAGTGGCTCGGCTTAGCTTGAGGGCATTTTGAACCCCCTTTAGATCTTCCGACATTAAAACGATGTCCGCGGCTTCAATTGCGATATCTGTGCCTGTTCCAATGGCGAGGCTTACATCGGCATGGGCAAGTGCGGGTGCATCATTGATCCCATCGCCGACAAACGCCACGGTTGCATCTGTCGACCGCAATTCATCAATTGCGGCGACTTTACCCCCGGGCAATACGCCGGCAATAACGGTCTTGATGTTCAGGACATCGGCCACCGCTTGCGCCGCCTTTGGCGCGTCTCCGCTGATCATGGCAACGTTGAGGCCCTGGCGTTGGAGGTCGAGAATAACGTCTGCCGTGCCTTTTTTGACGGGGTCCGAAACGGCCATGATGGCTGCAAACTGGCCGCCCACGGCGGCGAACATGACCGTCTTGCGCGCCGCATTCAGGCTTTCCGTCTGTGTTTCATGCCCGATCAAATCAATGCCAGCCTCTTGAAGGTAGCGATCAGAGCCGATCATCACGTGTTTACCTTCGACTGTGGCCGACACACCCAACCCGGGCATAGCCTGATGGTCCGAGGATTGCGGCAGCTTGAGGCCGCGCGCCGTTGCGGCGGACACGATGGATTTCGCGAGTGGATGCTCGGATTTCGCTTCGACCGCCGCACAAATGGCCAGCAGTTGATCGCTGTCAAAACCCGTCATAGGTAGCCAATCCGTCAATTCCGGTCGCCCTTCGGTCAATGTGCCAGTCTTGTCGAAAGCGATCGTCGTAACGGTCTCCAACCGCTGAAGTGCCTCGCCTTGTCGAAACAGCACCCCAAGTTCGGCGGCACGACCCGTGCCGACGATGATCGAGGTTGGTGTCGCGAGGCCCATGGCGCAAGGGCAAGCGATGATCAGAACGGAGACACCCGCGACAAGCGCGTGGTTCAGGGCTGGCGACGGTCCGAAGATCAGCCAGCAGGCAAAAGCCAGGGTCGCTATGATCATAACGGCTGGCACAAACCATAGGGTTATCCGATTTACGAGGCTCTCTATCGGCAACCGGGCAACCTGAGCGGATTCGACCAATCTGATGATTTGCGCCAACATCGTGTCATTTCCGACCCGTGTGGTCGTTACCTCAAGTGCACCATTGCCATTGACCGATCCCCCAATGACCTCAGCGCCCTTCATCTTGCGTACGGGCACGGCCTCTCCGGAAAGCATGCTCTCATCAACATAGGATGCGCCATCGGTCACTTGCCCATCAACGGCGATACGTTCACCGGCACGTACCTGAACCAGATCGCCCAGCCCGATCTCGGCAATCGGAGTTTCGACGTAAGCCTCCATCCTTTTGACCATCGCTGTGGCGGGCCGCAGATTGACCAGCTTTCGGATCGCTTCCCCGGCACGGCCTTTGGCGCGTGCTTCGAAATAGCGGCCAAGCAGGATAAGTGTCACGATCACGGCGGCGGCTTCGAAGTAGACAGCACGGCTGCTCGCTGGCAGGACAGCGGGCACGAAAAGTGCCACGGTCGAAAAAGCCCAGGCTGAAAACGTCCCGACCGAGACAAGGGAATTCATATCGGGAGCGGCGCGCAGGAGGGCAGGGATGCCCAACCGAAAGAAGGGGCGGCCTGGCCAAAGCAGCACGATGGAGGTGAGCACAAACTGGATAGTCCAACTGGTGTCGAGCCCGATTATGCGCGCCAGAAAGTGATGGAAGGCGGGAAAAAGATGGCCCCCCATTTCCAGGATCACAACGGGAAAGGTCAGAGCGGCCGCCACCAGCACGTCACGCTTCAATAGATCTTGTTGATCAGTCGTTTCCGGGCCTTGGTCCGCAGTATCGATCAGGCGCGCGGCGTAACCGGCCTTTGTGGTCAGATCAGCCAGCTTCGGCGCATCCACTGTCCCGGCCAATATCTCAATGACCGCTTGATGGGTGGCCAGATTGACCCGTGCGGCCAGGACACCTTCAACCTCTTCCAGGGCAGACTGAACCCGTCCAACACAGGAGGCGCATGACATGCCTTCTACGCTTAGGCGGATCAGATCGATTTGAGCGGGATATCCGGCATCTTTCAGAGCTATTACCACAACGGAAGCTTTTACGGTGGCAGCGAGATCAACTGTGACGATTTGACTGGCAAGGTTTGCACGAACTGCCTCGACGCCATCCAAACCCGCAAGCACCTTTTCGATCCGGCCGACACATGAACCGCAATGCATCCCTTTGACCGGGAATGACAAGGTGGCGTGATCGGGCATGCTGTGCCTCCGACGCGGTGAATGATATCAGGTGATATGACGTTCTCGCCGCGCATTTACAATTTGAGCGCCGTTTGTAAGCCCTGCTCAAACATCTTGGCAACCGTCATCTTTAGATTTGAAAGGCGTTAGCGGGCGCCTTCGGTTTCACCGATTTGCCTGAATGCGCCGATGATCTGATGCACATCTCCTTCGTCGTTCTTGCGCGCAATCCCCAGGGTCTCAACGTGCACGATGTTGCCGTCGGGCCTCACAATACGGTTTTGAAACGTGAAATGTCCGCCATCGCGGCTAGCCTTATCAATTCGCTCCCGAACCGTATCGCGCTCGTCAGGGTGATAGAACTCAATGGCCGTTTTCAGGTCGGGTTTATATCCATCGGGTGTGACGCCGTGTATCCGGTAGACATCATCAGACCATTCCAGCGTGTCGTTTACCAGATCCACGGTCCAATTGCCGATTTGAGTGAGCTGTTGGATCAGCGCAAGCCTTTCGGCTGCAGATTCAGCATCCTGCCGCGCCTTGATTACGTCCGTCACGTCTACACCGACCGAATAGATTGTAGGTGTGTCGCCTTCATGTTCCCGATATACGATGCGGTTGTTCGCAAGCCAGATGCCGCCAGGACGCGACTTTACATCAATTTTCCGGGTGTCTTCGCGGATCACATCTTCTCCTGCCAGAAGTCTTTGGTCCTGCTCTTTGGTTTCTGTGGCCGCTGGCTCATCCATCAAATCAAAACAGTTCTTGCCCTTTGCGTCTTTACGGGAAAGCCCGAAAGCGGCTGCTGCCTGATTGCTGATCCTAAGAATGTCGCCTGCATCGGTTCGATGCATGATGAAGAAGTTCGACTTGTCCAGGATCAGTTCCATTTCTTTGGCGAGGCCTGGGAACTCGGAAACCACCATAGTTACACCTTGCACCTGCCCGCGTTGGTCAAAGAAAGGCGAGCTGTTGATTTTCATCTGGCTGTCGCCGGAGGCGAATTCATGCTCCATTCGTTGGCCCAGGCGGAGTGTTTCGTTGCAGATCGGAGCGAGCGGCGGATAACCAGGCGGCAATGTGCACTGGCTGAGATGCGGGGTCGAAAGCGGGCGATTGAGCAGGAAAAGATCGGCTGCGGTAGAGCTCGCTTGGGTGATCTGCAGCGCATTGTCCATGACAATGATCGGCATCGGCGCGTTTTCGAGGATCGAGCTCAGCTCGGATGTACGTCCCGTCAGCTCTGCCGTGGTGACTTGCAATTCTTCATTGACCGTGATCAGCTCTTCATTCGTCGACTGAAGTTCTTCGTTTGAGGTTTCCAACTCCTCATTGGTGGCCTGCAATTCTTCATTGGTCGATTGCATCTCTTCGTTGAGCGATTGTAGCTCTTCGTTCGATGTCTCCAGCTCTTCAATCGTCTGCTGCAATGCTTCTCTTGTTGCGGCGATCTCATTTTCGAGATGCTGGATGCGGTCGACCTCCTGGCTGTCCGAAACGTCAGCGAAGCGCGTCGAATTGCCGTCCTTGGTTTTTTCTAGTTCGGTAAAGACGATGAGCGCGGCGCGCTCGTTGATTTCTTTTGCGACGATTGGAAAGACGTCGAGCCGGACTTCGTTTTCATCGCTTTGTGCCAGGAGATGTCGTACGCCCTGGCGCGGTTCTCCGTGTTTCAGAGCAAGCGTTGTTAGGCTGCGCGCCTCTTCTCGCAACGGGCTGCGCAGAAGATCGAGATGCATCCTGAGCCCGCTTTTTTCGGTGATCTTGGTGAACGGGCTAATGTTGCCGTTGATGCGGATGATCGAAAAATCATCCATGACCAGCACCGATTCTTTCCCTAGCGATTGCATGAGCGCATCGAACATGCGCCGGTCGGCTGACATGGTGTTGGCGGCCCCACCGTCTGTTGGGGGAAACGGTCGCTTTGTGACGGCAAATCGGGTCGGGCGGGAAAGAGCAGAAATCTCGGGCTGGATGGTTCGACGTCGGTAGATATGGGCGGATTGAGAATCCTGAACAAAAAGCCCTTCTGACCCCGCGATGCTTTCGGCCGTTCCAAGAAACATGATGCTTCGTTCGGACATGGCGTAGTGAAAGCGCCCCATGACCTTTTGCTGCAGGCTATTTCCGAAGTAAATCAGCACGTTTCGACAGCACAGGAGATCGATTTTCTGAAAGGGTGGATCCTGGCACACATTGTGATCGGAAAAAAGGACAGCCGAGCGAAGATTGTCGATGACCCGCACGCCATCCTGCTCCCGAAGTAGGTACTTTTCGGACAAATCTTCGGGAATGTCGTTCAGTGCGGCGATCCCATAGTAACCTCGGCGCGCAACATTAAGTGCTTCTTCGTCGATATCTGTCGCAAAGATCTGGACATACTTTTTTAGTTGAACCTGTGGTCCGCCAAGCGCCTCTGATAGGAGCATCGCGATCGAGTACGCCTCTTCCCCCGTTGCGCACCCAGCAATCCAGACGCGGATTGTCGTGTCTTCAGCATTCTTGACGAGGTTTGGGATAAAACGGTTCAGCTCTTCGAATTCATCCAGGTCCCTGAAGAACCGCGTGACGGAGATCAGGAGATCCTTGAACAGTGCCTCTACCGCATGGGGGTTGTTCCGGCAAAACTGAGCATATTCCCCCCGGCTGTCGATCCCAAGCGCCAGCATGCGCCGTTCGATCCTGCGATTGACTGTGGTTTGCTTATATTCGCGAAAGTCAACGCGCGTGCGGGCCAGGAGGATCTGAAGCAGATCCGACAACGGAGAGTTGTCAAGTTCGCCGCGTCGCAAGCTGTCGAAATCCCGGGGTGTCGACAAGATCTTGTGGAGATGCGTGCCGATTTCGCCAGGACGCAGGATCAGGTCGACGCAGCCTGTTTGAACTGCCGCGTTGGGCATGCCGTCGTATTTCGCACCGTTGCTGTCCTGGGCGATGGTGATGCCACCTGCCTCACGAATGGCCTGCACGCCGTATGCACCATCGCTGCCCGTTCCCGATAGAATGATTGCTACGCAGTTTTCTCCGTGACCGTCTGCCAGACTGAGGAGAAACCGATCGACCGACGGTTTCGGCGATCCGATGTCCAGACTAGGCTCCACCAGGCGCAGCCGTCCATCCTGATAAAGGATATCTCTGTTTGGTGGCGTGATATAGATGACGTTGGATTCAGGGCGCACGCCGTCCGTTACGTCTTTCACGACAAGCTTCGTTTCGCGTCCGACAAGCTCAGTCATAAGGCTTTTGTGGTGGGGCGACATGTGCTGAACAACAACGTAGGACACCGGCATGTCCCCCGGCAATGTGCCGACCAACTCGCGGATGGCTTCAAGACCGCCCGCCGACGATCCTATGCCGATTATGGTATGGTCGTTTGTCTCGACCACCTGCTCATCATCCATTTGATTTGTCCCAATAGCGCTAGACGGCTTTCAGGCTGCTGGTTCCAAGCTGCTGGGCCACCACCAGATCTGATAGAAGTTCGCGCGCACCACACCCGTTAAGGTTGACATTGCGTCGAATCTCTTCGGTTGGCAAGTTTGCATGTCTCCTGACCGAGGCGTGGTCTCCGTTCAGAAGGTCGAATCAGCCTAGGAAATTGCCGAAAAATGACCAGTGTTTTCGGGCTTTTGCAGTTCTAGAAAAGATCGCACTGAATGCGTGCAATCGTCTTTTAGGCGAGTGTGATCCGCCCTGAAAAAATTCCTGGATCGCCGGAAAACCTGTGATTGTATTCAATTTTCGGTTTGTATGCACAACCATGGGCTGATCTCGCTGAAGTGGCGCCGACGTCATAATGTAATACTGAGCGCTTCAAACAGGTCAAATTGTTAGGCTGGGCGATCATCGTCTGGACTTTTATTGCGCGCGGCATAATGTTCTAACTGTGCGGGAAGCCGCGACGGGAGATGGCTCAACTGCCATCGGGACTTTCGGAGTAAGAAAAATGATCCATAAATCCATCAGGGGCGGTATTGTTGGGGCCGCTGTGACAGCTTTGTTCACGCTTGGCTCGACCAGTTTGGCATCCGCAGAGGATTGGGCGCCACAAAAGCCGATCGAAATGGTGATCATGGCTGGCCAGGGCGGGGGCGCTGATCGTCTCGCACGGCTGTTTCAATCTATAATTCAAAAGGAAAATCTTGCCTCGATGCCCGTGTTGCCGGTGAACAAGGGCGGCGGATCCGGGGCAGAGGCGTTGCGGTATCTTTCGGACAATTCGGGCGACGATCACAAGATCATGGCTACGCTAAACAGCTACTATACCACGCCTCTTCGTAACGACATTGGGGTCGATATCGAAGAGTTCACCCCAATCGCACGTATGGCACTTGATACATTCGTGCTTTGGGTCAATGCGGACAGCGACATTCAGACCATGGACGATTGGGTCGCTGCTGTGAAAGAAGCCGGCGGCACTTGGAAAATGGGCGGCACCGGTACGGGTCAGGAAGACAGCCTTGTGACAGCCATGTTGCAAGACACATTCGATATCGAGATCACTTATGTGCCCTTCAAAGGGGGCGGTGAAGTGGCCAAAAACCTCGTTGGCGGGCACATCGATTCCACCGTGAACAACCCGTCAGAACAAATGGGTTTTTTCCAGGCGGGCAAATCACGCCCCATTGCGGCCTTCACGCCGGAACGTCTGGGCGCCTTCCCTGATGTGCCAACGGCGCGCGAGCTGGGCCATGACATCGTCTATTGGATGCAGCGGTCATTTGTAGGACCAAAAGATATGCCTGCTGAGGCTGTGGCCTATTACACTGAAGTGTTCCGCCAGCTTTCTGAGACAGAAGAATGGAAGACATACACCGCTGACAAAGCGCTTATGGCGGACTTCCTCACCGGGGATGAGCTTCAAGCCTACTTCCTGGAAGAGCGTGAAAAGCACGCGGAAATCCTAGCGGCGATGGAAGACGAAGCTTCCTAAACTGAGAGACCAATCAATTTTTTGGGGGCAGTTTTGAGCTGTCCCCAAATTCCATGGATGGGGTCGGAGAATTCCGGCACAAAGGGGTGATCCTAATGTTGGTCGCAGATCGCGTCATTGCTTTGGGCATAATCGCCCTGAGTGCATATTTCATGTGGTATGCAATAGCCTTGCCGATAGGGTGGAACGGCGAAGCAGGCGGGCCTGGTGGTGGCGCGTTTCCGTTCTGGCTGTCGCTGGTGATGGCGCTTTGTGCCGTTGGCATATTGATCAGAAGCTTTCGCGAGCAGCGGCTGCTAGACCCGTTTTTTGACCGCGAAACGATGCGATCCGTAGTGGCCGTGGCAGTCGCATTGGTGGTGACCATTGCTCTGATCTCATATGTTGGGGCCTATGTGGCGATTGTGTTGTTTCTGCTTTGGTATCTTAAGATTTTCGGCCAGCACGGTTGGGTGCTGACCGGACTCCTGACGGTCGCGACCCCAATTTTTCTGTTCTTTTTCTTTGAAGTTACGCTGAAAATCCTCCTGCCAAAGGGGATCACGGAGCCTTACTTCATCCCGCTTTATGCGGCGTTCTTCTAGGGAGACCCAAACGTGGAAGTTCTCTCACTTCTCGCAGATGGGTTCGCAACATCGCTGTCCCCGCTGAACTTGATGATCGTACTGCTTGGCGTGACGGCTGGCCTGTTTATTGGTGCGATGCCGGGGCTGGGCTCGGTCAATGGGGTGGCGATTGTCCTGCCGCTGACCTTTATCGTTCCGCCGTCTTCGGCGATTATCTTGCTAGCTGCGATATATTACGGCGCAATGTATGGTGGTGCCGTCAGTTCTGTGCTGCTCGGGATACCGGGCGCGTCTACGGCTGTCGCGACAACGTTCGATGGTCGGCCTATGGCGCAGAAAGGAGAGGCTGGACTGGCCTTGATCGCTGCGGCCACGGCGTCATTCATCGGGGGCACCGTATCGGTCGTGTTGTTCACGCTGTTTGCGGTCCCACTCGCCGATCTCGCGCTGGCCTTCGGACCGGCGGAAGAGTTCGCGCTTGTCCTTTTGGCTTTTACAACCTTTGTTGGCCTCGGTGGGGACGATGTGTTGAAAACGATCATCATGATCTGCTTGGGACTGGTCCTATCAACCGTCGGGCTTGATCTTATTTCCGGGCAGCCGCGCCTGATCTTTGGGGATCTGCCAGGGTTCTATGCGGGCATATCATTCCTCGTGCTTGCCATCGGCGTCTACGGTGTGGGCGAAGTTCTTCATACTATTGAAACCTCCAAATCCGCACCGCAGGTCACACCAGCAAAGCTGACTTTTTCCGAACTTGCCGCTGGTCTGAAAGCGATGAACCGGCTTTGGAAGACCATGAGTATCGGATCGTTCTTGGGCTTTTTTGTCGGGATGCTTCCGGCAGCAGGCGCGACGCCTGCCTCGCTCATGGCATATGGGATCGCGCGGTCGACCTCCAAGGAACCAGAGACGTTCGGCAAGGGAAACATCGAAGGCGTGGCGGCCCCGGAAACGGCAAACAACGCCGCCTCCACAGGATCGCTCTTGCCAATGCTGACGCTCGGCATTCCTGGATCTCCGACCACCGCACTGCTGTTGGGCGGGATGGTCATGTGGGGGCTGATGCCGGGCCCAATGCTGTTCATCGAGCAGCCCGATTTTGTCTGGGGTTTGATTTCTTCACTTTATACGGCGAATTTCGCTGCTGTCGCGATCAATCTGGCGCTGATCCCGCTGTTCGTCTGGGCGTTGCGGATGCCCTTCACGGTGCTCTGCGCATTGGTCCTAATCCTGTGCATTGTGGGCGGGTTCGCCCCGAGCCAGAAGATGCATGATGTGTGGCTGATTGCCGCCTTCGGATTTGGCGGCTACCTTTTGCGAAAGGCGGACTATCCGTTGGCGCCGTTGGTTCTGGCGCTTGTTCTCGGTCCGCTGATGGAGAAAAGCTTCCGTCAGACACTGATCGCCGAGCAAGGCAATGTGTTTGCTTTCGTGGAGCGTCCATTGTCGGCGACATTCATCTGCATCGCACTACTTTTCTTCATATTGCCGTTGCTCAAACATCTGCGCAAAGTATTGAGAAAAGACGTCTCAGCGCCGGCTGAGTAAGTATCAAAACGAGGACTGACTATGACCGATACGATTTCCGCATTGCTGATGCGGCATCATGATGACGCGCTGGCCTTAGGTGCGCCCGGACGCGACTGGCTAAGCTATGGCGGCCTGCGTGCGCTTTCCGCGTCGGTTGCGGCGTCGCTGCATGGGGCCGCCATTGGCCGGGGTGATCGTGTCGCAATCGTGCTGCCGAACGGCCCCGAAATGGCGGCTGCGTTCCTGACCATTGCGCAGACGGCCGTAACGGCTCCGTTGAACCCGGCCTATAAGGAAGATGAGTTCGCCTTTTACCTTGAAGACTTGCAGGCCAAAGCAATCGTGCTTGAAGCCGGTTATGACGGTCCGGCGCTCGCTGCCGCCCGTAAGAAAGAGGTCGCAGTTTTGTGGCTGGCAAAGGATGACGCGGCACCTGCGGGCCAGTTCAACCTCAATGCGGAGGTGCCCGGTCGGGCGGATGAAAGTGCGCCAGAAGGTGGTGATGTTGCACTGATCCTGCATACGTCGGGCACGACCTCACGGCCCAAGATCGTCCCACTTTTACAGTCGAATGTGGCTGCCTCGGCGCATCACATCATGGCGTCTCTGCAACTTACGCCTGCCGATCGCTGTATGAACGTGATGCCGCTTTTCCACATTCACGGCCTTTTGGCGGCAGTCTCTGCCACAGTCGCGGCGGGCGGGTCCGTCTGGTGCACGCCGGGCTTTGATGCCATTAAATTCTTTGGCTGGATGCGCGATGCCCAACCCACCTGGTATACCGCCGTACCAACGATGCATCAGACCATCCTGGCGCGTGCTGGAAGGAACGCTGACACGATCCGCGATGTACCGCTGCGCTTTTTGCGATCGTCTTCCGCCTCCTTGCCGGGGCCGGTGATGGAGGCTTTGACAGAAACATTCTCGGCGCCAGTGATTGAAGGTTATGGCATGACTGAGGCAGCGCATCAGATGGCCTCCAATCCATTGCCGCCCCGTGCGCAAAAACCGGGTTCCGTCGGAGTTGAAGCCGGGCCCTTGGTTCGCATTGCCGACGAGACCGAATCCACGCTCATTGATGGCGTGGGAGAGGTTGTCATCTCCGGGCCCAACGTCACGCCGGGCTATGAAGGCAATCCGGAGGCCAATCACAAGAACTTCTTTGAAGCCGATGGGAAGCGCTGGTTCAGAACCGGCGATCAGGGTCAGTTCGATGACGAAGGCTATCTGACGCTGACGGGACGTTTGAAGGAGATCATCAATCGCGGGGGCGAGAAGATCAGCCCGCTTGAAGTCGACGGTGTGTTAAGCGCGCAGCCTTCGATCGCGCAGGTCGTTACCTTTGCACTGCCGCACCCAAAACTCGGCGAAGAAGTGGCCGCCGCCGTGGTGCTGAAAGACGGCGAAAGCGCGACGGAGGCCGAAATTCGTGAATTCGCGTCAGAGCGGCTTGCAGCCTTCAAGGTGCCGCGTCGTGTCTTTGTGCTCGACGAAATACCAAAGGGAGCAACTGGCAAGTTGCAGCGGATCGGGCTGGCCGAACAGCTTGGTCTGACGGAAACCGCCTAGGCAGGAACCTTTACATATGAAGATCTGTATCTTTGGCGCGGGCGCGATCGGCGGCTATATGGGCGCGAAATTGGCCAAGGCCGGTGCCGATGTGAGCCTGGTCGCGCGAGGGCCTCATCTAAAAGCCATGCAGGAGAACGGCCTTACCTTGATCGAAGAAGGGGAGGAGACAACCGTACCGGTCACCGTATCCGAAAACCCTGCAGATTTGGGTCCGCAAGATTATGTGGTCATAACGCTCAAGGCGCATTCGGTGCCGCCGGTTGTTGATAAGATGCAGCCCTTGATCGGCCCCGACACGACGATCGTTTCAGGGGTGAATGGTGTGCCTTGGTGGTACTTCCACAAGATTGAGGGAGAGTTTGAAGGCACCCAGCTTGAAACCGTTGATCCCGGAAATGCGCAATGGGATGGATTTGGACCGGACAAGGTTCTGGGATGCGTCGTCTACCCGGCGGCAGAGGTTAGCACGCCCGGCACCGTGAAGCACATCGAAGGTAATCGCTTTTCGTTGGGAGAGCCCAATGGCACAAAGTCCGACAGGGCGATGGCTTTGTCGAAGGCATTGTCATCAGCGGGATTGAAGGCGCCGGTCCGTCCGCGGCTGAGGGACGAGATTTGGGTCAAGCTCTGGGGCAACCTGTCCTTCAACCCAATTTCTGCTTTGACCCACGCGACCTTGGACGTTCTTTGTACGGACGCCGGCACACGCGCTGTTGCCAGAAACATGATGCTCGAAGCACAAGAGATTGCTGAAAAGCTGGGCGTGAAGTTCCCGATTGATGTGGATCGGCGTATTGATGGCGGGGCTGCTGTGGGGGCGCACAGGACTTCGATGTTGCAGGATCTTGATGCCAAACGCCCAATGGAAATTGATGCGCTTTTGGGATCGGTACAAGAGCTCGGCACGATCACGAAAACATCAACGCCGACGGTCGACACTGTGTTGGCACTAATCCGTCTAAGAGGAAAAACAGCAGGATTGTATGGTACTTAGCGAGATCTGGTAGCTGCATGCAGTCTGCCTCGCGCAATGGAAACGCGCCGTCGAATCATTGCGAGATGGCCGATACATTTACCTCCCCTTAAGGGTTGGGTCATAAATCGAAAGACAGGTTAAGGCAGGTTAGGAAGATCCGGTGTCCGAACAGGTTGTATCTTGGTCAATGACAAGCAGCACATGCCGGTTTGTGCTAAATCTCGTTCGAAATGCGGAGGGCGCTTTTCGTGTGAAAGCCTGCGAGATTTCGGGGCCCGATTTTACAAATCGGTCGACCTTTGGCAAAAAAAATCAGTTGGAAGATGTCCTGAACGAAGATCTTGCGCGTTCTCTTGCAGAACGGTTGCAAGATGTCTCGGACGAACATCAGGTGCTTTCATTTCCCGAGTTTATCGTTGAACTTCCTGGTTTGATCTTGGCGCATGCACATGTGGTGGCGGCCGAAACGCGCAATGGCGTTCAAAGCATTCTCGTCCGGTTTCGCCATTTCATCGGTGCGCTTAACTATGCGTTCAAGGCAACGCGGGGTTTGACGACGTCAATTGCCGAGCAGAATGAGCGGATCGCAACGGACATGATCAACGACATATCGATGCCGCTTCTTAATCTTGTCAGGTCCTCTGCTCTGGAAATCTCCATGCCCATGGAGACAGCCAAAGGCGTGATCGACAGGTTGGCATTTCGTGCGCAAGAGATCGAATTTCACATCGAGTTGATAAAGCGCTATGCGCGATCGCTCAGCTTAGACTCACCCTCTTCGTTCAGTATCGAAGCATCGTCGGTTTCCTCCTAAATTCACTACTATATGTATATGGCTCTGGTCATCCCGTTTGCTCGCGACTGCTACGGTTCTAGCGGAAAATGCGTACCGTTGCGTGCGACCATGGCCGCGCGCTTGGTTTACGACTTGTTAACCCATGTTGCTTAGGCGTTAACCCGGGCGCAGTCTGACAGGATGGAAAAGATGAGAAACGAGATCGCCGGCGGGGATGTCCTAGAGGATGGTGATAGAAAACTCGTTCTCAAGCTCAAGCGGCGTCTCAATGGAAGTCTGGAGGTGCTGGCCTGCGAGGTTTTGGCGAGTTCGCTGACAAATCGGACGGTTTTTCATCGCAGCATGGACATTTTTGACGTCCTGAACGATCGGCTTTCTCAGGCGATCACCCGGCAACTCGACGACGTTGGTGAGGCACGGCAAATCATTGCACTTCCCGAATTGTTGGTCGAGTTGCCGGGCCTCACTCTGGCCTCGGCGCATGTGGTCGTGTCGAAGCTCGTCGATGGTGCGCAGAACATAATATTCCGCTTCATGCAGTTTCTTGGCAGTCTCGACGCCGCCTTGAAGCCACAGATTGGTGTGGGCGGCAATTCGGCTTCATACGCTGAAAAGCTCGCTACAGATGTTTTGGGCGACATTGCCTTGCCGCTTCTGAACATTTGCCAGCAGACCAGCGCAGCGAGAGACGCAGGGCAGGAGGACTTGAAGCGTGCGTATGACTTTCTGGCCAAGCGCGCGCATGAGATCGAGTTTCAGATCGAATTGGTGAAACGTTTTGTCGCGCAATCTGAACCAGTGCTTCAACAAAGGTTTATCGAAGAAAATCAAACGGTTGTTCCCTTGCTTCGGGGTCGCCGGTTTGACCCTTACGAAACCTGATCTGTCTCTGAACGATAGGCTGTCGAAGCGAATTGGCTAAGCCTTGATGCGCCTGGCCACTTCGTTTGCTTTGATAAAGTCTGCCGATCGGCAGACACCACGTTGCGCTCACTCGATCCGCATCGCCTCGGTTTCAATGCGGATAGTCACATCATCGCCAACCAATCCGTTTTCCACACCATAGGTCATACCGAACTCGCTGCGCTTGATGCTGCTCTCAAGCGAAAGGCCCAATACGAAACGTTTGTGGCCAAATGGATACTCGGCCGCTTTGTTCAACGTAACATCCAATGTAACAGGCTGTGTCTGACCAAGAAGCGTCAGATCGCCGGTGACTTGGCCACTTGTCTCGCTTGATGGACTACCGTTCGCTGCCGCAAACGTAATCTCCGGGAATTCTGAGACGTGCAGGAAGTCTTGGTTTTTTACGTGACCGTCGCGGGCTTCATGGAATGTGTTCACGCTGTCGCTTTTGATGGTCACGGCGACATCGGAAAGCTCTTGAGTGTCCATGTCGTAAACAAATGTGCCGCTGACTTCACCGAAGATTCCAAGCGTCTTTGAGTATCCGATATGGTCGACAGTGAAGTATATCGCAGTGTGCGAAGGATCGAGTTCGTATGTAGAAGGATCAGCTGCTGCGGTCTGGGCAGCACCGCCAATTGCAATACATGTAGTGATCAAAGTCAGGCGCATCGAAACCTCCGTGATGAATTGGGCGCGTTCACAATAATTTAGGTGATATTGGCAGGAGTAACAGGCCAAAGACCGAATGACCAAGAAGGCCCTGATGATGGCGGATATGATCACCTGCGCGACTTGGAATATTCATCGCGCAAAGGGAGGGGATGGTCAGATTGATCCGGATCGGATACTAAACGCCCTCAGCGACGGCGTCCTGCCGCATCAACCGGATATCCTTGCGCTGCAAGAGGCCGATACGGATCGTCCACCGCATGCGGGCATTCTTGATTTAGATGCGGTTGGCCAAACCTTTTGCCTGCGCTCTATTCATGACGCCGATCATCTGCTTTGGGGACCGGAAAGTCACGGATTTCTGGGCACAATTCTCTTTGTTAGACCAGAGTTCGAAGTGCGCCATGCCGCAGTTCTGGATCTTCCCGGTCATTGCCATCGGGGCGCAGTGGTGGCCGAGCTTAATCTGCCCGCAGGCCGATTGCGGGTGATCTCCACGCATCTCTCGCTGAGTCAGCCACTCAGGATCGTGCAGATGCGTATCATTGGCCAGTATATGGCGCGCCGTGGACCAATGCAGACATTGATGTTGGGCGACTTCAACGAATGGCGCCCTTGGGGTGGGTTTGCCTTTTCAAAGATGATCCTTGGGTATCAATTCTCGGGTTGCACAAGGGCCACCTTCCCGGCGAGCTGCCCGCTATTGCCGCTTGACCGTATCATCAGCAATGCACCAGGTGCCGTCAAAAAGACGGAAGTCATCGCGACGCATCTGACCCGCATGGCATCGGACCACCTGCCGCTGGTTTCTCGGGTTGCAGTTCTGCACGATCCTGCGCTGGACTGACGCGCCGCAAAAATGCTGTTATCCCGGTGAAGTTGTTCTAGATTTACAGAAATGTTCAATTCTGATCACCATACGGTCCGCTCTGTCAATGATGGTCCGGCGCTTAGAGCGGCGGCACTTGCTGTGCTGTTGACGGTAAGCGTGTCGAGTGCGTCGCTATTTTTCTACGGTGTGTCAGGCGCGCTTGTCTGCGCGGCTGCGGCCTTCATCCTTTTTGGCAGCGCGGTACGGGTCATTACGCTCGACTACCCTCATGCGCATTTGGGTCTTTGTAATGTGATTACGGCTCTTCGGGCCGGTCTTGTCTGCCTGCTGGTTGGATCGCTGGCTGTGCCAGATGTGATTGTTGAAAATTCGTGGATCCTCACCAGCATTGCTGTAACCGCCTTTGCAATGGACGGTCTGGATGGCTGGTTGGCCCGACGTGCGCAGTTGGTGTCATCCATCGGTGCGCGATTCGATATGGAAACCGACGCGATTTTTGGTGCGACACTGGCACTGATGTTGATTGCGTCAGGACAGGGAGGCTTTGCCGTTCTGGTTCTGGGGTTCACGCGATACGTCTATCTGGCGCTTGGTCTTTTATTGCCGTGGCTGAACGATCCGATACCTGAAAGCTATCGACGGAAGGCAGTCTGTGTCCTGCAGATCACTGCGCTGATCATATTGCTTGCCCCAATTGGAGTTCCGGCAGCATTCGTCGCAACAGTGGCGGCGATGCTCCTGCTCTGGTCCTTCGGCCTCGATATCATTTGGCTGTCGCAGAATCGTTGATGATGCGGCTTGCCCTTCCTGCACTCACCGCCGCACTCATGTTCTTGGTGTTGACCCTGCCCAACCATCCCGATTGGCTGAAGCCGCAGTCCATGACGGTGTTTCCGCTTGAGCTTCCCGTTGTCCTTTTGGGGATCCTGGCGCTTGGTCGGAGCTGGTGGCTCCCGGCGGTTCTTTCAGCGCTCTTTGTGATCATCTTGGCAATGAAGTTGGCCGATATCGGGATGTTCATTGCCTATGATCGAACCTTTGATCCCGTTCTCGACTTTTTCCTTATCGAGGCTGGGCTCAGCCTGCTGCGCGACAGCGTTGGCATGTTCCAAACCATCGCGATTTCCGTGGCCTTGTTGGTCGGTTTGGCAGGTCTTTTTCTTGTTCTTCACCTTGGCTTGCGATCCTGGTCGTTTTTTGACGTGCCCCGTTGGGCGCGCGTTGCGTCCGGCACAATTGCGGCGGGTTTTCTGGTGTTGTGTATAGCGGATGTTGGCGAACGCCTTGATCACTGGGCACTCGAAAAGTCAGCTCCCGGAACAGCATGGACAAGCTGGCTGGTGGTCAAACGCGTGGTCGATGTACGTGAAACCACACAAAATCTTGCTGTTTTTACAAAAGATGCGGCGGAGGATCCCTATGCGAATACAGGCGGCTTGCTTGACGCAATTGGGGACCGCGATGTGCTGATCATCTTTGTTGAAAGCTACGGTCGGGCTAGCTTTGACAATCCGCTCTACTCCCAAACGCATCTTACTACCCTCCGCGCTGGTGAGGCCGCGTTAGCGGATGCCGGTTTTGAGACGCGCAGCGGGTGGCTGACTTCACCGACAGCAGGCGGACAAAGCTGGCTGGCACATGGTGCACTGTCGTCCGGTCTTTGGACATCGGATCACGGGCGCTACAGCGCAATGCTGGCCAGTGGACGAAAGACGCTTTTCCACCTCGCCCAATCGGCGGGTTTCCGAACCAATGCGGTGATGCCTGCAATAACACTCAGTTGGCCAGAAAGCGCTCTCATGGGTTTTGACCAGGTTTTTCCTGCCGTAGACATTCCCTACAAAGGGGAGCGGTTCAATTGGGTCACCATGCCCGATCAGTTCACGCTGTCCGCCTATGAGGCGCTTCTTGGTGAAGACCCAAGGCGGGACTTCACCCAGATCGCGCTGATCTCTTCTCACGCGCCATGGGTGCCGATCCTGCCCATAATATCCTGGGCCGAGGTCGGAGATGGCGCGATCTACTCGCAATGGGCCAATCAGGGACCAACACCGCAAGAGGTTTGGAGGGATCAAGACCGTGTGCGAGACCTGTATCGCCAATCGATCGATTACGCGCTGAAAGTTACGCTGGATCATCTGGTCTCATTGGGAGCGGAGGCGCCACTGATCCTGCTTCTGGGTGACCACCAACCCGCCGGTTTTGTCGCGCAAGTCCCTTCCGACGACGTGGCCGCGCATTTGATCGCCCCGCAAGAGGTCATGGCCCGGGTCGATCATTGGGGATGGACGCCGGGGCTGATCCCAGAAGATGATGCGCCCGTGTGGCGCATGGACGCTTTCCGCGACAAGTTCATCGCGGCCTTTACCTCTCAAACGCCCGAGAATTTGGAGGCAGGCGGATGAAGCTTATCCTCAAGCTTGCATTCTCTGCGTCATTGATCGGGGCCACCTTGTATGTGGCCGGGGCTGCGCCGGTCTGGGCAGCTTTGGCCGAAGCGGACCTTCGGTGGTTGGGTGTCGCGGCGTTTTGCCTGATATCTGTCACTGTATTGATGGCCCGGCGTTGGCAATTGGTTGCGCAGAGTCTTGGTCTTGACCTGACCTATGGTTTGGCACTGCGGGAGTACTTTCTGTCTGGTCTGATCAACCAGATACTGCCCGGTGGTGTTTTGGGCGATGCGTCTCGCGCAATTCGCCTGCGTCATGCCGGTGATCTGAAACGGGCTGCGAAATCGGTTCTATTGGAAAGGTTGATAGGGCAGATATTCCTTTGGGCGGTCATGGCTGTTGGCTTTATGATTGCACTTTTGCTACCGGGTGGGCTGCCCTTGCCCCTTTGGATCTGGGTCGTATTGGTAGGTCTTATCGCGCTCTTTGGCCTTGCCTACATCTCGCGTTTTCCGTTGATCAATGATGCGGTCTCCCTTCTGCGCCGATCAGAGCAAACGCTGATCTCGGGCCTGATCACGGCACTTTTGCTGGTCAGTTTTGCGGCTTGTGCCCGTGGTGTAGGCGCCGTGTTGCCGGGTGAGGCGATCTTGACCTTGATCCCCTTGATCCTCAGCGCCATGATAATCCCGCTTTCGATCGGGGGATGGGGCTGGCGTGAGGGGGCGGCGGCGATGTTGTTTCCACTAGCAGGGCTCGAGGCGAGCCTGGGTGTCGCGACTGGTATCGCTTATGGCGGGCTTCTTCTTTTGACGGCATTGCCCGCAATGGTCTTTCTTGTATGGGTGCATACCGGTGATCCTGTCGCAAGACAGTCGGCAACAACGGAGTAATCGGACACATCTATGACACGCTTTACCAACCTAACGAGACGATCCTTTCTGGGCAGCGGTGCTGTCGCTTTTGGCGCAGCCTCGCTCGGCTGGCGCCCGGCCCATGCCCAAGCCACAGTGAACTTCCAACTATCATGGCTGCATTCGGTGCAGTTTGGCGGTAGCTACATCGCGCAATCCAAAGGGTATTGGGACGAGGCCGGGCTGAGCGTCAGTCTTTCACCCGGCGGGCCCAACGCGCCTGTCGAACCGCCCGTGGTTTCTGGTACTGCACTGATGGGCATTTCAGCGGCGGATTACACCGCAGCAGCGGTAGAGCAGGGCGCGCCGTTCAAAATCCTGGCAGTTGCGATGCAGAACAACCCCTTTGCCATCGCGTCGCTTGCAAAGAACCCTGTGCTTGAGCCCAAAGATCTGATCGGCAAGAAGATTGGTATGGCGGTCGCAAACACCCCCGTATTGCAGGCGCTTTGCACCATCAATGATATCGATATCAACGGGATCGAGATCGTCCCGACGCAGTATGACGCCGCACCCTTGGTCTCTGGTCAGGTCGACTGCCTTCTCAGCTGGGCGACGGACCTGCCCGTCGCTATGACCCTACAGGGCGTTGAAAATGAAACCATGCTGATGGCCGACTACGGCTATGCGGTCCACTCGCAGACTTACATCGCGACAGAAGACAGCCTGAAGAACCGTCGGGATGAACTCGTGGCTCTGCTCAAAGGTGAAGTGAGGGGGTGGAACGACTATTATGCCGACACCGATGCCGCCGCCGCACTCACTGTTGAAATGTTTCCGGATGCCGGTCTGGATTTGCCGACCCAAAAGCTGCAAGCCGAAAGGCAGGTTCCGCTGATGTTTTCCGATCTGACACAAGAGCAAGGCTTTGGTTGGTTCACCGACGACACCATCGCGGCCAACATCCAAACCCTGGGGCTTCTTGGGCGCGAAGTCAGTGCGGACCTTTGGGATCGTTCGCTGCTTGAAGAGGTTCATGGCTAGTTTCCATGACCAGGCGCGACATCGAATGCGTGGATTTGGCCAAGACCTATGAAAGTCCTTCGGGGCAGGTCGATGCCGTCGCCCCGCTCACCACGACCTTCACAGAGGGGCAGACCACGGCCGTGGTCGGGCCGTCAGGCTGTGGTAAATCGACGATCTTGCGTATGATTGCAGGGTTGGAAGCACCGTCATCGGGAACGCTTGCAATTGGCGCTGAGACCCCCCTGGCATTGGCACGGCGAGGCGCCCTGTCGATGGCCTTTCAAGATGCGTCGCTGCTGCCATGGCGCAGTGTTGAAGGGAATGTCGCACTTGGCCTGAAGCTTGCGCGGAAACCGGCGGCCCCAGAACATGTGCGCAAGCTCATCCATATGGTCGGCCTCGCTGGGTTTGAGCGGAGCCGTCCCGCAGAGCTTTCCGGTGGCATGCGGCAACGCGCTGCCATCGCGCGTTGTTTGGTCTCTGAGCCAGAGCTTCTCTTGCTGGATGAACCCTTTGCGGCGGTCGATGCCTTGACGCGCAAACGGCTCAACCAAGAGCTTCCTCGGCTTTGGCGCGATCTGGGCACGACGACGCTGCTGGTGACGCATTCTGTGCAAGAGGCTGTGATGCTGTCTGATCGTATTCTCGTGCTGTCTGCCAGACCGGCGTGCGTTGTTGCTGACCTAGTAACCGGATCGGATGCGGTGTCTGCTCAGGTCGAACAGGCCTTGCAAGAGGCTGCCTGATGGCGCGTTGGCTCGGCCTGGCTTTGGCCATTGTTCTGTGGGAGATACTGGCGCGGCTGAATGCCGGCAGTTTTGTTATCGCGGGTCCGATTGCCGTGGCCGACTACATTTACATGAATACCGGCCTGCTGGGTCGCGCGCTAGGCGCCACCTTTCAAGCCGCCGTATGGGGTTTTTTATGGGGCAATCTTGCCGCCTGCTGTCTGGCTTGCCTTGTCGTTCTCTTCCCGCGGACAGAACGTGTTGTGAATGTGTTTGCCCTTCTTGTATTTTGTCTGCCGTTGGTTGCGACAGGACCGATCCTGAGGGTGCTCTATGGACCGGGCGCGGGTCCGCAGATCACCTTGGCCGCCTTGGCAGTTTATTACACGAGCTACCTTGCCTTGCTCGTCGGATTGCGTGCCGTGCCGCAAAGCTGGATGGATCTTGTGCAAAGCTACGGGCGGGGATCGGTCACAACACTGCTGCAAATTAGGTTGCGGGCAAGCGTGCCCTACTTGATCGCAGCCCTTCAGATTGGGGCACCCGTCGCCTTTTTGGGGGCGATGGTCGGAGAATTTACGGGAGCTGAACGTGGCTTGGGCGTTCTAACCCTTCGCGCGATGCGCGGACTTGACGTGGATGCCACCTGGGCGATTGCCTCGATTGCCACGGCTGTTTCTGTTCTGGCATTTCAGGTATTTGGACGATTGGGCGATTGGCTTCAGACCGACCGGCCAACCCTGTTGCTGAGCGCGGCCCAAACCAAAAACGGCCCCGCGGCCTGGCAGCGCGTTCTAACCGCCGCAGCTATCGCGCTTCTTGTTGTTGTGGTGTGGCAGGTGCTTATGGATGTTTTTGGGCTTAACCGTTTCTTCGCCAAGCGGCCCGCAGATGTATGGACGTATCTGATCAGTGGCTCAAATGCGACCGCCGCCCGCGAAACGCTTTTTGCGGCCCTTGGTCAAACTCTGTGGCTTACCTTTCCTGGCTATTTCGCAGGACTTCTTTTGGGGGCTGGTCTGGCGGCGGCGGTCGTCATCTTGCCGGGTGTGGCGGCTGCCATACTGCCAGTTGCGGTGGCCTTGCGATCTGTGCCGATCATCACGACGGCGCCACTTATCGTCTTAGCACTGGGGCGTGGGTCTCTGGGAACGATCACGATTGTCGCGGTCATGATCTTCTTTCCAACCCTTGTTGCTTGCTTGCAAGGATTGCGGCAAACGCCTGGACAGGTTCACGAACTCTTTCAAACCTATGCGGCAAGCCGGTTGCGCCTTCTGCGGCTCGCTCAGATTCCTGCCATGCTGCCGGCTTTCTTTGCCGCCGCACGCATGGCGGTTCCTGCTGCCTTACTGGCGGCCACGACAACTGAATGGCTGGCCACCGGCACCGGGATTGGCAATCTGATGGCGCTGACCGCGAGTACTTCGGATTACAACATGTTATGGAGCGCGGTGGTTGTCCTAGCTCTGATCGCCATGGTTTTCTATATGGCTGTGGAGGTTGTTGAGCAGAAGGTCCTTGCCGTATATGCAAGCGAACAGGTGCGGCGGTGACCGAAGCCATCTTTGCCATTCCCGGCGATCACAAGCAGCGCACCGGCGGTTACATATATGAGGCATCCGTTCTTTCGGCGTTGAATGAGATCGGATGCCAGACCGAATTGCTGCCGCTTCCTGCGAGTTTCCCCGACCCGACACAAGCAGATATGGCATATACAATTGCGGCGCTTGCAGCGGTATCTGACCAGCATACGATCATTCTGGACGGTTTTCTTGTCGGCAGTCTTGATCCACGCAGGCTCGACGAAGTCAGGGCTCCCATGATCGGTATCGTTCATCACCCCCTTGGTCATGAAACAGGGCTTGCGCCAGAGCGTGCGAGGTTCCTGCAAGCAAACGAAAAAGCGGTTCTTGCGCATCTGAGGCATGTCATCGTGCCAAGTCCCCACACAGCGCAGGTTCTTGTGGATGATTTCGCAGTCGGGCCTGACCGCATTTCGATCGCTTTGCCCGGGTTTTTGCGGCCCAAAATCGCGCCTTGTCCCGCCACACCGCCGGTGATCCTGTCGGTCGGTCTGCTGGCGCCCCGTAAAGGGCATGACGTTCTTTTGGATGCGCTTGGCAAGCTGAAAAATCTCGATTGGCGGGCTGAGATCGTCGGTAAGGCGCATGACATCGACTATTCTGCTCGTCTTCATGATCAGTGCCGCGCTCTTGGTTTGATCAATCGCATCTGCTTTACCGGAGAGCTTGAACCCCCTGCTTTACAGACGCGATTTGCTGCGGCCTCCGTATTTGCGCTGGCGACCCGGTACGAGGGATACGGCATGGTATTGAGCGAGGCGATGTTGCACCATCTGCCAGTCGTGTCCTGCAAGGTCGGGGCTGTTCCGGACACGGTTGGCAAGGCCGGTCTTCTGGTCGAATGTGACAATGCTGCTGCTTTTGCGGATGCATTGCGCGATGTCCTGACGAACAACAATCTGCGTCGGGATTTGGCCGACAAAGCAACCGAAAGAGCAAAGGCGCTGCCGCATTGGCAAGACACGGCTGAAATCTTTGCGCGCATTGTCTATTCACTGAGATAGGCCAAACCGCACCGCTGTTCTGCTCGATCGAAAACAATACGCCTCGACAATTCAAAGCGGTAATAACATACGATTGCGTATATTACTCTGCCAGCTTCTGCAATCCTCAGCCGGTGTTCGCCAAGCAGCAGGCAATTGACCGCGAAATTCAGCCCTGTTCTGTTGCCTTGTTGTCATTTTCGCAACTTGCGGCGCTGCCCGTCGCACTCCGGCGTGGGCGAACGTCGAACGATCCGCGCAACGCGTTCAAACAAGGGACAAAGCAATAGACAAGACGACAGACAGTGCGCTTCACGACGGATAGGACGTTGCGGTTACGTTTCCAGTTAGGACGTACTATCAATGAAGTGCGAAACACGATTATCCCGTCCGGCATTTCACCCGACAAAGAAGGTTTTGTGTAGGACAACGCCCGAATTGTGTGGCAAATCGGAACGGATGGCGGATACCTTTGGTACTTCGATCAGGACGTTCCACTGGGCATCGACGATCCTTCTAAAATCGGGACAATCAATGCTTAAGCGGGCGTTGTTCTTGATTACCTGACCCTTTGGCCAATTCGGATCAAAGGTAATGAGGTTATTCTGACTGGCACTTCCTGCAAATCGGGTATTCTTGAGACGGTTGAAATGGAGTTTCTTTCGTCTGAGTTCCGCTTAGCGCGGACCGGTGGATGGGTTTCCTTGACCCAGGGAATGCCGCGCAATCGGGCTTGGTTGCGCCAATGCCTCGATGGTGGTGTGACGGGCTTCAAACAAGCCGGTGCCGAAGGTGCTAAGGCCCTGTCGAAATAAAATGGGCTGGTCGAAAGCCCGGCGGCGTCATATATGGCGGCGCATGGCAGACGATACACAATCAGGCTTGCCCTTCATGAAAATGCACGGGCTTGGAAACGACTTTGTCGTGCTGGACGCCCGTGCGCAGGATTTGATCGTGACGCCTGCTCTCGCCATGGCTCTCGCTGACCGGCACCGAGGAGTGGGCTTTGATCAGCTTGCCGTCATCGAAAACGGACGGGTGGGACTACACCTGAGTTTTTACAACGCGGACGGTTCGACGGCTGCGGCTTGCGGCAACGCCACGCGCTGTGTTGCCGATCACATCATGTCCGAGACGGGTGAGAGCCGCCTGGTGATCTACACCGATCGCGGGAAGCTGCTGGCTGAGGATGCTGGGAATGGACAGACCTCGGTCAATATGGGCTTTCCCCTGACAAAGTGGTCCGAAATTCCCTTGGCCGAGGAGATGGACACGCTCAAGCTGCCCCTTGATGGAAGCCCGACCGCGACGGGTATGGGCAATCCGCATTGTACTTTTTTTGTTGAAAACGCGCTTGACTGGCCGCTTGAGAGCTTTGGACCTGAAATAGAGTTAAACCCGCTTTTCCCAGAGCGGACAAATGTCCAGATTGCACAGATCATGGGGCCGAAGAGGGTTCGCGTTCGTGTTTGGGAGCGTGGTGTGGGTGTGACGTTGGCCTCGGGTTCATCGTCTTGCGCCGTGGCTGTGGCCGCAGCGCGCCGTGGATTTACCGAACGCCAGGTTGATATCGAGCTGGATGGAGGTGTGCTGAACATCGACTGGCGCGAAGACGGCGTGTGGATGAAGGGGCCGACAACGCATGTCTTCGACGGGACTTTGACGGCAGATTTCCTGGAGAACCTGCGGTGAATACGCCCATTTTCACCACGATGGGCTGTCGGTTGAACGCCTACGAGACCGAGGCCATGAAAGAGCTGGCCGCCAAGGCGGGTCTTGAAAATGTAGTAGTCGTGAACACCTGCGCCGTTACGTCGGAAGCTGTTCGCAAGGCCCGGCAGGAAATCCGGAAACTCCGGCGTGAAAACCCAGATGCTAAGCTGATCGTGACCGGTTGCGCCGCCCAAACCGAACCGGACTTGTTTGCCGCAATGGGCGAGGTAGATGCGGTTATCGGTAACGCCGAGAAGATGCAGCCGCAAACTTGGACTGGTCTGATTGGCGATACAGAGCCCGTTCAGGTGGACGATATCATGTCGGTTACGGAAACGGCGGGTCATCTGATCGACGGTTTCGGCAGTCGGTCGCGCGCTTACGTCCAGGTGCAGAATGGCTGCGATCATCGTTGCACGTTTTGCATTATCCCGTATGGCCGAGGCAATTCACGCTCGGTCCCGGCGGGCGTTGTCGTGGATCAGATCAAAAGGCTGGTGGGTCGCGGCTATAACGAGGTCGTTCTGACAGGCGTAGATCTAACGTCTTGGGGTGCGGATCTGCCTGCAGCGCCGCAGCTTGGTGATCTGGTCCAGCGTATACTGAAGCTTGTCCCAGATCTGCCACGGTTGCGCATCAGCAGTATCGACTCGATCGAGGTTGATCCGGCGCTAATGGATGCCATTGCGTCCGAGCGCCGTCTGATGCCCCATCTTCATCTGTCGCTTCAGCACGGCGATGACCTTGTTCTGAAACGCATGAAACGGCGGCATCTGCGCGACGACGCCATCCAGTTTGCCGAAGCTGCGCGTCGCCTTCGGCCCGATATGATCTTTGGGGCCGACATAATCGCAGGCTTCCCGACTGAAACGGAGGCGCATTTCGAAAGCTCTCTGCGGTTGGTGGAAGAGTGCAATCTGACTTGGCTGCATGTCTTTCCATATTCGCCCCGCCCTGGCACGCCTGCCGCGCGCATGCCTCAGGTAGACGGGAGAAAGGTTAAGATAAGGGCGGCGCGGCTGCGGGCTGCTGGGCAGTCGCAGGTCAAGAGGCACCTCTCTGCCCAGCTTGGCAAACGGCATACCATCCTGATGGAAAGCCCGACTATGGGACGGACCGAGCAGTTTACCGAAGTCCGATTTGCCACGCCTCACACCGAAGGCGAGATTGTGTCAGCGGTGATCACGGGCCATGACGACACCCGGTTGACCGCCGAGTAGGCTTGCTTACTTCACTGCGCCGGCGGCCATGCCTTTTATGATGTATCGCTCAAGGAAAACGGCGACGATGACCAGGGGCAGGATGGCTGCCGAAGACAAGGCTGCCATTGACCACCAGTTGATCCCTTGTGATCCGGTCTGACTGGCCACCATGACAGGCAGCGTCTTGGCGTCGGTCGAGGTTAAGAGTGCCGCAAAGAAATATTCATTCCAGCACAGAACCAGCGACAGTATGAAGGCAGCGACCATTCCAGGGAGCGCTATAGGCAGAACGATCTGCATGAACGCCCCCCAGATACCCAAACCATCGACCAAGGCGGCCTCCTCAAGTTCGACCGGAATGCCCTGAAACTGATCACGCATTATCCAGATGACGATGGGCAAGACCATCAGGGTATAAAGAAGGATCAACCCGATCCGGGTGTCGAGCAAATCGAGCGAGCGATAAAGGACCAGGAACGGCAGCGCCAGAACAACGGGGGGCAGGATCATCTGGCTGAGAAAGAAGAAGGAGATGTCCGAATTCTTCATGAAGCCGAAACGGTAGTTGAAGCGTGACAGGCCATACGCCGCCAAGGAGCCAAGGATGACAGCAAGCGTTGACGCTGATACGGCGACAATTGCGCTGTTCCAAAAGCGTTTGAGGAATTCTTCTCGCACTGTAGAGACTTCGCCAAGTTGATCCGGTGACAGGCCAAGCGACTGCCAGCCCTTCCATTTTGGTGTGAAATCCCAGAAGGGCACCATGTTGCCCCGCATGACATCTGGCGCCAGTTTGAAGGATGTTGTCAGGGTCCAGTAGATCGGGAAAAAGCAGATGAAGGCCCAAAGGATCAGGGCTCCGTAAATCGCGATCCGACTGGCCAACCATTTGGTCTTTTGTCGCCCGTCGCTGGCGTGGTTCTGGAAAATTTGGGTCATGCCGGACGTTCCATCCAGCGGCTGACGACCTTAAGCAATGCCGTGATGAATAGGATGATGAGAATCAGATAAACCATCGCCAGAAGCGTCCCGTAGCCGACGTTCGACCTGTCCCTGTATTCGCGGAAGATGAAGCTTGTGACAGAATCCGTGGCACCTCCGGGCCCGCCGGAGGTTACATTGATGATGATGTCCGCGAGTTTCAGCTTGAAGATAATGCGGATGATGATCGCCGTAACAGAGACCGGTAGCATCAGGGGAAAGATCACCTCTTTGAAGCGTTGCCAGCCACTGGCCCCGTCAACCTCGGCTGCTTCCAGCACTTCGCGAGGCAGGGCCTGCAACCCAGCCAGAAGCATGATCATCATGAAAGGGATGAAGGTCCAAGCGTCCATCACCATGATCATGAAACGCGCCATTTCAGGGCTGCCGAAAAAGCTGGGGCTGTCCCAGCCGAGGCTGCGCGCCAGACGGGCGAGCGGACCAAAGCGCACCTCCAGCATCGACTTGCCGATCATCCAGGAAACTGCAACGGGTGACAGCATCAGAGGTAGCAGGAAAATCACACGGAAAAACTTGCGCGCTCGGATTTGTGCGTTCAGCAAGAGCGCCAGACCAAAAGCAATGACATACTCCACGCTGACGGCGAGCACGTAGAAAACCATATTGCGCAGGGCGTTCCAATAGAAGGCATCGCCCCACATCTGCCTTAGATTGTCCCATCCATTCGGGCGGGCTCCGGTCTGGCTGGCAAGGTTCCAATCGGTAAAAGAGATATATAGTCCGAAGACGAGCGGAAAGACCACGAGGCTGACGACGAATAGCACCGCTGGCAGAACGAAAAGCGTGCGTTTGCCTTTCTCTCCGTTATTGATGATCTGAGCCGCACATAAAGCCGTCGCCCATAGTAGATACGCAACAAGAACGGGGCGCCAGGTGTCGAACCCAAAGCTGATATGTTGTCCTTCGTAAGCTGCCTGCAAAGTGGCCAGGATCACGACCAACGCTGCGCTCAGCCGCACCATCCAGACGCCAACGCGGCGCCGAGTTTCCGAAATATCGTCGGTCGTGACCGTATGGAGCAGATCGCCTTCGCTGTGCATAGCCTGACGTTAGCCGGGGAGATCGTGCCTGTTAAGGCGAAACGGAATGTCGCCTGATGCCTTACGAGGATTGGGGGAGACGATCACATGCCCAAAATACGGGCGCGGATGTCACGCGCTGGCCGCGAAATGACGTCATTGTTGCACCTTTCAAATCGAAGCCTATGGTTAACATATGCAGAACGCTGACTATTTTGACGAAATGTGGGGACGAGAAGACAGCCTTCGGGGGCCTTACAAGAAGTTTCAATCATGGTTTGAAAACGAGGATCCGGCACGGTTGCGATCGAAGCAACGCGAAGCAAAAGAGGTCTTCCGTCTGACCGGGATCACTTTCAATGTCTATGGCCGTTCAGAGGCCGAAGAGCGCCTGATCCCCTTCGACATTGTCCCGCGTATTATTTCTGGTCACGAATGGCAACGACTGTCGCGCGGGATCGAACAGCGCGTCCAGGCGATCAACGCGTTTCTGCATGACATTTATCATCGTCAGGAAATCCTGCGTGCCGGGCGTGTTCCGGCAGAGATGATCGCGCAGAACGAGGCGTTTTTGCCGCAGATGCTGGGGGTGTCGCCGCCCAGTGGAATCTACACGCATATCGTCGGCATTGACCTTGTCCGCACGGGTGATGACGAGTTCTATGTGCTTGAAGACAATGCCCGCACCCCTTCCGGTGTCAGCTACATGCTGGAAAACCGGGAAACAATGCTGGGCATGTTCCCGGAACTTTTTGCAAAGACGCGGGTGCGATCGGTTTCAAATTATCCGATGCAATTGCAGCAATCGCTGGCCGCTTGTGCGCCCGAAATGGCCACCGATCCACCAACGGTCGCCGTTCTGACGCCCGGAAGCTATAATTCGGCTTATTACGAGCATTCCTTCCTGGCCAACCAAATGGGTGTCGAACTGGTCGAAGGACATGATCTGCGGGTTGTAGACGGTAGGGTGGCGATGCGTACGACGCAGGGCTATCAGCCGATAGATGTTCTCTATCGGCGGGTTGACGATGATTTCCTCGACCCTTTGAACTTCAATCCGCAAAGCACTCTGGGTGTTCCTGGTATCCTCGACGTCTACCGCGCGGGCAGGATCACCATTGCAAACGCACCTGGAACCGGCATCGCGGATGACAAGGCGATTTACAGTTACATGCCTGACATCGTGGAGTTCTATACGGGCGAAAAGGCCATTCTGAAGAACGTGCCGACATGGCGGTGTTCCGAAGCTGACTCTTTGACCTATGTGCTCGATAACCTTGCGGATCTTGTCGTGAAAGAGGTGCATGGGTCCGGCGGTTATGGCATGCTGATTGGCCCAACGGCGAGCAAGCGCGAGATATCGGATTTCCGCAAAAAGCTTCAGGCAAAGCCGGCCAATTACATCGCGCAACCCACGCTGGCCCTATCGACTGTGCCGATTTTCACCAAGGCAGGATTGGCACCGCGACATGTCGATCTGCGCCCCTTTGTTCTGGTCAGCCCGGACGGCGTGCGCATCACCCCTGGTGGTTTGACGCGCGTGGCGATGAAGAAGGGCTCTCTTGTGGTGAATTCGTCGCAGGGTGGCGGTACGAAAGACACCTGGGTGCTGGAAGACTGACGGGATGCTTGGAAAGACAGCAAACGGCCTTTTCTGGATGTACCGCTATCTTGAACGCGCAGAAAACAATGCCCGTCTGATCGAGACTGGACAGCGTATCGCATTGACCCGCTCTGCCGCAACGGATGACGAATGGATGCCGGTTATGCAAACGGCAGGCATGCAACAGGGCTACAGCACGAAACATGGCGACGTGACCAAGGACAGCGCCGTCGACTGGATGTTGCGGGATGCAGAGAATCCGTCCTCGGTCCGATCAACTATTGAGGCCGCTCGCCAGAACGCCCGAATGGTCCGCACGGCGCTGACCGCCGAGGTCTGGAGTGCGATGAATGGCTGTTACATCGACGTCAAACAGGCGCTCAACCGCAAGGTAAACGAACGCGATCTTCCGGCTGTGCTGGGCTTGATCCGTCAGCGCACCGCTCTGGTGCGCGGTGCAACCCACGGGACTATGTTGCGCAACGATGTCTATGATTTTGCCCGCATCGGCACGTTTCTCGAACGCGCGGACAACACTGCCAGAATTCTCGATACCAAGTACTACGTGCTTCTTCCATCTTCAATGGCGGTCGGTTCCCGCCTCGACAATGTGCAGTGGGAAACGATCCTAAGGTCCGTCAGTGCGGAGGGCGGATATCGCATGGTCTACGGCCAGAAGATCCGCCCGCGGGAAATCTCGCGCTTTTTAATCCTGGATCGGAGAATGCCGCGCAGCCTGAATTTCTGCTGCTCCAAGATCCGGGACAATCTGGGGTATCTGGCGTCTGACTACGGCAGCAAGCCTGCCTCGCACGGGCTGGCGGACGATCTTTGCAGGCGGTTCATGTCCCACGGGGTGGACGCCATCTTTGATTATGGACTGCATGAATACATTCAGGATGTCGTTGGCGCGCTTTATGAACTCGGCACGCAAATTGAAATCGACTACAGGTTTTTCGAATAGGCCCATGCGACTGACAATTACACATACGACGCGCTACACATTCGAAGCCCCAGTCACCTACGGTCTGCAACAATTGCGCAAGACGCCGAAATCCTATCGGGCGCAAAGCGTGATCAACTGGAAAACCACTTTGGGCGGCGGCAAGAACGAACTGAGCTTCGAAGATTTTCACCGTAACACCGTGCAACTGATTAGCCTTGAGCCGGATATTAATGAGTTAATCATTCGCAGCGAAGGTGAGGTGGAAATGACGAACACCCACGGGATCGTGGGGCCGCATTCCGGGCACGCGCCGCTTTGGTTGTTTTTGCGGCCGACCCCGCTGACGAAGACCGGGCGCGCCACCCGCGCTTTGATCAACGAGATCTCTGCGGAAGATCCTTTGGAGCGGCTACACGAGCTATCGCGCCTGATCCGTGATCGGGTAAGCTATGAAGTCGGAGCATCTGAACTAAGCTGGACGGCCGAAGATGTAATGGCAGCAGGTAAAGGCGTATGCCAGGACCATACCCACGTTTTTCTTACCTGTGCGCGGGCCATGGGGCATCCAGCCCGTTACGTTTCCGGATTTTTGATGATGGATGACCGCGATCATCAAGACGCCACCCACGCTTGGGCTGAGGCGCATTTGCAAGGTTTGGGCTGGGTGGGGTTCGATATTTCAAACGGTATCTCGCCTGACATGCGCTATGTGCGTGTTGCGACGGGCCTCGACTATCTGGAGGCAGCGCCTGTGACCGGGATGCGCATTGGAGGGGCGAGTGAAAATCTGTCTGTTGCGGTAAAAGTTGCGCAGCAGTAAAGCCTGAGCATGACCTATTGTGTTGGAATGCGCCTCGATGCAGGCCTCGTATTTATGTCCGACACCCGAACCAATGCGGGCGTCGACAATGTATCGGTTTTTCAGAAGATGCATTCTTGGGAAGTTCCCGGCGAGCGCGCCATTACGCTAATGACAGCGGGCAATCTGGCCACCACGCAGGCGGTGGTTAGTTTGCTGGAGGAACGCACCAAAGCCCCTTCTGAACGTGCGCCTTCTTTGCTGGAAGCGCCCTCGATGTTTCAGGTGGCGCGCATTGTCGCGGCGGCGCTGCGAGAGACGATTGCCACACATGCCGACGAGGGACAGACAGCGGACAGTGCGTTCAACGGCACCTTGATTCTTGGTGGGCAGATTGCCGACAGCAGTCCCAGACTGTTTCTGATATATCCGGAAGGCAACTTTATCGAAGCAGGTGATGATACGCCGTTCTTTCAGATCGGTGAGACCAAGTATGGGCGCCCGATCCTCGTGCGGGCATATGACTCAGCGATGAGTTTCGAGGCAGCGGTCAAACTGCTGCTGTTGAGCTTCGATTCAACGATCAAAGCGAACCTGTCGGTCGGTTTGCCGATTGATCTGCAGCTTTATTCCGAAGGGCAGCTCACGCTCGGCTATTCGGCGCGGATTGAGGTCGACGATTCCTACTTCCGCCAGATCTCGGAAGACTGGGGAGAAGCACTGAAAAGAGCGGTCCAAAGCCTACCTGACATTTCGTTGTCCTAGCCTAGGGTTGGTTTCCCCGCCCAGTTCCAAAGCCATTCCGCCGCTTGAACTAAGGCACAATCTTCTCCAACCGCGCCAACGATCTGGACGCCCATGGGCAATCCGTTTTCAGCTGTCATGACGGGCAAAGTCATCGCGGGCGTGCCACACAATGTCCAGAGACCATTGAAAAGTGACGATCCCGTACTGTGCAGGCCTGTCGGTGCGGGGCCCGGTGCTGCGGGGCAAAGGATCGCATCATATTCCGCCCAAACTGGCGTCAGAGAAGCGTTCAGTTTTTTGCGCCATTCGAGCGCATGCAAATAGGCGCTTGCCAGGATCTGTTGCCCTTGGTTGATTGCATCGCGTGTTTGCGGACCGAGTTTGTCTTTATCGGCTGTCCAATAGCGATCGAAATGATGGGCCATTTCGGTCAGGTTTATGACTAGCCGTTGCGCCGCAGCCTCTTCAAAAAGATCAGGCAGATCGATCGCTGTGACGCGTGCTCCAAGCGATTTGCAGAATCCTTCAAGAGACGTTCGCATCCCGGCATCAGCCTTTGCCCATCCAGGTGGCTTGGTAAACGCAAATCGTGGCGGATCGTTCTTGGCCATTGGCGCGTTCAAAAGCCTGAGAGGCTTTTCACCCTGCGTGGCAGGGTCACCATCGTCGGGACCAGACAGAACATCGACCAGCAGAGCCGCGCCTCGAGGTGTGCTGGCAAACACGCCGATCGTGTCAAGTGTATGGGATTGCATCAAAACACCGCTGCGTGGTATCCGCCCAAAGCTTGGCTTGAGCCCAGTGACGCCGCAAAACGCGGCAGGTCTGATGACCGATCCGCCGGTTTGGGTCCCAACAGCCAGCGGAATCATCCCGTCCGCGACCGCTGCTGCGGATCCAGAGGACGAACCACCGGGCGTGTGCGCCGGATTGTGGGGGTTCCGGGTTTTGCCTGGATACATGAAGGCAAGTTCGGTCGTGACGGTCTTTCCCATGACAATGGCGCCAGCATCTTTCAGCCTTTGAACCATCACAGCGTCTCGATCAGGTTTTCGCTCGGCATCCAGAGGGCAGCCATTTTCCGTCGGCATATCCACCGTATCAATAACGTCTTTCAGCCCGACGGGCAGGCCATGCAGCGGGCCGAGCGGCTTGCCTTCATCACGCACGCGGTCCTTTTCCCGCGCTTCGGCCCGCACCGCTTCGAAATCAAGCGAAGTCCAGGCCTGAACTGTGGGTTCCCGGGCCGCAATGCGTGCCAGACAGGCTTCGACAAGCTGTAGTGCCGCGATCTCTCCTGCGGCCAACTTGCTACGCAGATCCAACGCGTCCAGTTGGTTTGTTGATTTCGCAGGTTCGTTCATTGGGTATCCATACACAAATGGCTCCGTTCGGCCTAACACCCGTGTAAGCGCCTTGGCTTCCAGGCAAAAGGGACAGACACGCGCTGCCGAGGCATGCACTATCATTGACGCAAGAGTATCGCTGTAGTGAAACTTGTTCCAGGAATGCCGATGCCGCCTGTGCTGACGCGTTGAATGCCTAAAAAGGGGGAGACCATAACATGATGCAAACACGCGCAGCTGTGGCTGTCGAGGCTGGAAAACCGCTTGAGATCATGGAAGTCAATCTTGACGGTCCGCGCAAGGGCGAGGTTCTGATCGAGATCAAGGCGACGGGCCTCTGTCACACCGACGAATTCACGCGCTCTGGCGCTGACCCAGAAGGCATTTTTCCGGCAATCCTCGGTCATGAAGGGGCGGGCGTTGTCGTTGAGGTTGGCGAAGGGGTAACGACACTTGAAGTGGGCGATCACGTCATTCCGCTTTATACGCCCGAATGTCGTGAATGCGAGTACTGCCTAAACCCCAAGACCAACCTTTGTCAGTCGATCCGGTCCACCCAAGGGCAGGGGCTTCTGCCAGATGGATCCACGCGGTTCTCGATGCTCGATGGAACACCGATCCATCACTACATGGGCTGTTCGACTTTCGCCAACCACACGGTGGTGCCTGAAATCGCGCTAGCCAAAGTCCGCAAAGATGCCCCGTTTGACAAAATTTGCTACATTGGCTGCGGCGTGACGACCGGAATCGGCGCCGTTATCAATACGGCGAAGGTCGAGGTTGGCAGCAGGGCTGTTGTCTTCGGGCTGGGCGGCATTGGCCTGAATGTGATCCAAGGCCTGCGGATGGCTGGTGCGGATCAGATTGTCGGCGTCGACCTGAACGACGACAAGGCTGAAATGGGGCGTCATTTCGGGATGACAGACTTCGTGAACCCGTCAAAGGTTGACGGTGACATGGTGGCGCATCTGGTCGAGCTGACCCATGGTGGGGCTGACTATACATTCGATGCCACTGGCAATGTCGAGGTAATGCGGGCAGCACTGGAGGCTGCTCATAAAGGGTGGGGCGAAAGCGTCATCATTGGCGTTGCACCGGCGGGGGCCGAAATCTCGACCCGGCCCTTCCAGTTGGTGACGGGACGTGTCTGGCGCGGCACCGCCTTTGGCGGCGCTTCAGGTCGGACGGATGTTCCCAAGATTGTGGACTGGTACATGGACGGAAAGATCGAGATCGATCCGATGATCACTCATAAGTTGACATTGGACCAGATCAATCACGGCTTTGACCTGATGCACAAAGGCAAGTCGATCCGGGCCGTTGTGGAGTACTAGACCCTAGAAATAGCTGCGCACCAGACTGCCTGCGATAAGGCTCCAGCCGTCGGCCACAACGAAGAAGGCCAGTTTGAACGGAAGTGAGACGATCGCAGGCGGCACCATCATCATGCCCATCGACATCAGGATTGCGGCGACCACAAGATCGATAATCAGAAACGGCATGAAGATGAGAAAGCCGATCTGAAATGCCCGTGCGATCTCGGACAGCATAAAACTTGGCACAAGAACCGACAGCGGTGCTTCGGGGGAAAGCGCGATGCCCTGCGTGTCCGGTCTCAGATCCGCCATCGCCAAGAAGGTGTCGACGTCCAAACGCGCTGCCATGAACTCCCGAAAAGGGCCCAGCGTGCGGGCAAAGGCGTCCTCGGCCGAGATTTCGTCCTCAGTCAGAGGCTTGAGGCCTTCTGTCCAGGCTGCGGTAAAGACCGGCTCCATCACGAAATAGGTCAGAAACAGCGCGAGGCTGACGATCAGCATATTGGGGGGTGATTGCTGAAGGCCGATGGCTTGGCGAAGGATCGACAAGACCGTCACCAAGAACGGAAAACACGTGATCATGATCGCAAGACCCGGTGCGAGGCTGAGCACCGTGATCAGGGCAATCAATTGAAACGTGCGTGCGCTGAGCGATCCCTCATCACCTAACGAAATCGACAGCTCTTGCGCGATGGCAGAGGCCGGTAGCAGCAACAGAAGTAAGATCAGAAGCGCGCGGCCCATCGGAATGTCAGAAACTGTCTTGGAGGTTGTGTATCTCGGTCAGACGCACGACGAGCTCTCCTTCATCGCCATCTTCGGCCTCTTCCAGCGTCCCGCGCGCAATCAACTTGTTGCCAACAAAGAGCTCGACGGGGTCGTCAACCTTTTTATCAAGTGGCAAGACAGCATTCGGACCGAGCACCACGAGGTCACGAACAAGAGGGCGCGCCTTGCCGACGGACACCGTGATTTCAATCGGCACAGAGGTGAACGGATTGCTCGTGTCGCTTGCCATTTTTTTGACGTCTTGCGTGTCACTCATCTCGCGTCTCCTCTTTGGTCAGATCAAAAAATGCGGCGACGGCTTCTTGCGTTTCGGAAAGGACTTTGTCGACGTTCAGCTCGCGCTCCTGCGCGCCGATCCGTATGAACACCTGACCTTCCGAAAGGTCCTCTTCGGCAGTCAGCTGGAACGGCGCGTCGAGGTCATCTTCCAGCATCCGCGCGACTGGCTCCTTGGAGGCTGGTGCGACGACGACCTCAATGTCGCAATCCATTGCAGCGCGCCCAAGCACCTTGACTGTTTCAATCACCTTTGCCCCCAAGGCCGCATGCGCTGCCCCAGGCAGCAGGTTGTCGATAACCGGCCTCAAGACCTGCTCCAACTCGCGTGTCAGGGAAGCGCGCACTTCGTGATAGGTGAATGAAATCTCTTGCAGATTTGCCGCTAAGTCGGCCGCGATGTGTCGGTTGATATCCGTCTGCGCCTTGACCGCATCGTCCCAGCCAGCCCGGTAGCCCGTATCGAAGGACTTCAGCTTTTCCTCCTCAAGCTGCTCGGACGACGCAATGCTCTGGGGGCTGACTTCCTCGGCCAATTCGCCCCCGAAGTCTTCAAGCATATTTGATAGGATCACTAGGCCCGCTCCTCTTTCTCTTCAAGCCAGTTACGCAGGATTTCAACAGTTTCTTCCTGCCGCTCTCCAATCATGGCCCGAAGGCGATCCACCGGATCTTCGGCCCCTGTTGAAACATCTCCGATCGCGGGTAGGTCCGGCAAATCCGAGAAACCGGAAGACATTGGGATGTCCAAGCTGGGGAAGTCGTCTTCTCCACCAATCTCCCCATCGAGCGCTAGAAGATCTTGGCTGGAGCTCGCCGCAGTGTTGTCAGGTTCCATAGGTGGAAGGCTGACTTGTGCGTTTTGGGTAGGCGGCGCAGGTCTGGCGAGCAAAGGTTTGATGACAAAGAGCCCGAGGATCACCGTCACCAAGGCCAGGATCGCCATCTGGATCAGCGACATGATATCCAGATTGACGCGATCAAAGAGCGACACACTCGCCGCTGTGCCCTGAGCCGGTACGGATTGCAACGGCATCGATTTTATCGTGATAACGTCACCGCGGCTTTCGTCAAACCCGACGGCGGACGAGACCAGCTCGCGCAGTGCATCCAGTTCCTCTTCGCTTCTGGGGTTTCGTTGCTCCACACCTGCGGTATCCATACGAACCACATCGCCGACCAGAACAGCGACGGTAAGACGTTTGATCGCCCCCGGTGCGCGCACAATTGCACGTTCGGTTTCAGACACTTCGTAGTTGATACGTTCGCGCGTTTCGGAGTTCTGAGATGAAGTGTTTTCACCACCCCCACCCAGTTCACCGTCGGGGAGGTTGGACGCCACCGTGACATCACCACCTCCTGCCTCATTGGAACTGTTTGTACGTTCTTCGGTGTCTGTGCTGATCGCAACGCGACTTTCGGGATCAAAGCGGCGCTCCCGGATTTCTTCTGTTTCGTTCACAGTATCGACGCTGACCTCGACCACGGCATTGCCGAAACCGACGCGTGCTTCCAGCAGGCGTTCGACGCGGTCTCGCAACATTTCAGCTTTGTCGTCATTGCCGCTGGATTGCGCGGCGTCATCGGTCGCTCCTATCAGGATCCCGTTGGTGTCAATGACAGCGACATCTTCCGGGGCAAGACCAGACACGGCGGAAGACACGAGAAACCGGATGGATTTAGCCTGGGCGGGAGTAAGTTCCGCGCCAGCTGGGGTGATGGAAATCGAGGCTTTGGGTGTGACGCCGCGCTGAAATGGGTTCGAACCCGTCGCGGCAATGTGGACCCTGGCCATGGCGACCGCAGGGCTTGCAACAATCGTGCGTGCCAACTCGCCCTCTTTCGCCCGCCAATATGCCGCGTCGAACATTTGCGAGGTCGTGCCGAAGCCCGAGAGCGAGTCAAGAAGCTCGTAGCCGCGGTTGCCATTTGCCGGAAGACCTTCGCTTGCCAGCGTCATCCGGAGCGCGTCGCGATCGCTTGAAGCTACAAAGATCGATCCGCCCCGCACCTCAAAGGGAACGCCCCGCTGTTCGAGTGCTGTAACAACGTCGCCTGCCGCACCGCTCTCCAACCCCGCATAAAGCAGGGTCATATTCGGGGCCGATGCCATCCGCGACATCGTCAGAACCGCGAGAAAAACTGCCGCCGTAGCACCGACAACAACAATTTGTCGGCGCAAGTCCAGCCCGTTCCAGACACTCATTAACTGCTGCACACCAGCCTCCGTCATACCGAGCTTTCTGCTCAGCCTCGGATGCAGCAATGAACGATCCGCCTTAACAATCAGTTAGTTCATCTGAGCTAGTACCCCTTAGAGACAAGCAGGTGTGGATCCATGACCGACGCTACAGCAAATGTCGCCGAAGAAGGTGATGAAGAAACCAAGAAGTCGTCAAAAACGCCCCTGATATTGGCGGTTTGCGCGCTGTTGCTGGGCAGTGCAGGAGGCTTCTACACGACATTCTCGGGCATGTTGTTTGGCGCCGAATCGCATGAAGACGCCCCTAAAAAAGAGATGGCCGGGGATCTCAATCTTGCGAATGCCTCGTTTGTGCCAATTGAGCCACTTGTCGTGTCGCTTTCGCCAGCATCGCGGAGGCAGCATCTCCGGTTTCGTGCGAATCTTGAGGTCCCAACCCAGTATCAGGAAGAGGTCGAGACCGTAATGCCGCGCATCGTTGATGTTTTGAACGGTTATCTCAGGGCGCTTGAGATCAGTGATATCGAGAACGCCTCGGCGCTCACACGGATACGTGCACAGATGTTGAGACGTGTTCAGATCGTTGCCGGGGAGGGGCGTGTCACAGATCTGCTCGTTGTGGAATTTGTCTTGAACTGAGGAATAGCATGGATCTGATTGCCGACATTTTTCTGGTCGCGGGTGCCTTAGGTGCGGGGATCTACTGCTACGTCCTCGGCAGGCGCCTCAACCGCTTCAATAATCTTGAAAAGGGCGTGGGCGGTGCGGTCGCTGTTCTCTCTGCGCAGGTGGACGATCTAACGCGGACGCTGTCCGCTGCACAGAAAACGGCCTCAGTTTCTGCAGAAACACTGACCGATCTGACAAAGCGCGCTGAGGACATCTCGCGCCGGCTCGAATTGCAGATGGCCGCACTGCACGACGTCCCCGAAACGCCAGAACCTTTGGCCAAGCAGCCATACGTAACAGAACCCGCGGCGCCGCCTCCAACAGGTGAGCCAATGTTCATACGCCGATCAAACGGGGAGGCCCGATGAAACGCCACTTTCGTAAGACCGCTGGTCGCGGCTCGATCGTGATGATTGCATTGCTTTTCACATTTTCTGCGGGCGTGCGCATCGCGACCAGCGCCGATGAAGCCATGGCGCAGGTGGATTTATCGTTCATGAATGCCGACGCACCCGATCCGGCAGAAACGGAGCCCGCGTCATTGGATCGCGCCGAGATACAAACGCTTCTCGACGCGCTGAACGAACGGGAGCGCCGGGTGGCCGATCGCGAAGAACAGGCCAAGCTTCGCACGAGAACGCTTGAGATTGCCACCCAAGAGGTCGAACGTCGCCTTGAGGCATTGGAACAGGCCGAAGCCCGGTTGCGCGCGACCTTGGCCCAGACCGATACGGCCGCAGAAGACGATCTGACGCGCCTGACTGATGTCTACCAGAACATGAAACCCAAAGATGCAGCGCGCCTTTTTGAAGCGATGGAACCGGAGTTTGCCGCGGGCTTTCTCGGACGGATGCGACCAGACGCTGCTGCGGCAATAATGGCGGGTCTGGATCCCCAGATTGGCTATTCGATCAGCGTCATTCTTGCTGGACGAAACGCAAACACGCCAAAGTCGTGAAAGTAGGCAAACTTTCTTAACTTGGTCCTGCGAGTATAAGGCCGAGTTGTAAGCGAACGGAGTATGTTATGATCGGCATTGTCGGGATCATTACGATATTTGTGATGGTCTTCGGTGGCTATTTGGCCGCCGGCGGCAAAATGGGTATTATTCTAAAGTCACTCCCTTTCGAGATGACCATGATTGGCGGCGCAGCCGTCGGTGCGTTCTTGATCAGCAATTCGATGGCGGAGGTGAAACACACCCTCAAGGATATTGGGAAAGTCTTCAAAGGGGCGAAATGGATGAATGAAGACTATCGAGATCTACTATGTTTGTTGTTCGAACTCATCCGGTTAGGTCGACAAAATCCGGTTTCGGTCGAAGAGCACATTGAAGATCCCGAGAATTCGGACATCTTCTCGCGTTATCCGAAAATCATCGCGGACAAAGAGGCAACGGCACTTATCTGCGACACACTCCGCTCTGCGTCAATGAACTATGATGACCCACACCAGGTTGAAGAAGTCCTGGAAAAGCGCATGGAAGCGAATATGCATCATGCAATGCATTCTAGCCACGCGCTTCAAACAGTGGCCGATGGTCTTCCTGCCCTTGGGATCGTTGCCGCCGTTCTTGGTGTCATCAAGACAATGGGATCAATCGATCAACCACCCGAGGTCCTTGGCAAGTTGATCGGGGGGGCCCTGGTTGGAACATTTCTTGGGGTTTTCTTGGCCTACGGTCTTGTCGGTCCTTTCGCGTCCAAGGTCAAAGCCGTGGTGGAACAGGACGGACATTTTTACCAACTGATCCGGGAAGTTCTTGTCGCGAATCTGCACAATCACTCTACCAATATCTGCATTGAGGTGGGCCGTCAAAATACACCCTCCCACTGCCGCCCAAGTTTTTCTGAGCTTGAAGAGGCTTTGAAGTCGGTTAAGCAAAACGCCGCATGACCTGCCGGATCATCATCGCCTTTGTATGTCTTGTCGCAGCCTGGCCATTGTTTGCAGCGCCGGTCGTTGTGCGATCGGGTGAGCACGGGGCCTATACCCGCCTTGTTCTTTCGGTACCGCTCGAGGCCGATTGGTCAATCGACGAAGGGGATCGCACTGCCCGGATACGCCTTTCGGGACACAGTGATGGTTTCAACACGCAGGACATCTTTAGGCGTATCGATCAGGCGCGTATCAGCTCTGTCCAATCGACACCCTCAGAACTGTTTTTGGAACTAGGCTGTGCATGCGAGATCTCGACCATTTTGGAGAGTAGTAATCTTCTGGTGATCGATGTCTCGGAGCGGGCAGATCAGGGCGAGGTTCGACAAATATTGGATATCGCCTCTTCAGATCTGGCCTTCCTCGGTCAGGGGCGGCTTTCGTTTGATGGCAAGCCAAGAAACGTCTCCTCAACGGTCACCAATGTGAGTCCAACATCTGCGCCAGGACGGCTACCTGATTTTGCGCAACTGTCGCGACCCAATCCGATCTTCCGGCAGGATGGTCCGTCAACGAGGGTGTTGGACGAGGAAGATCAGCCCAACAAAGAAGAGTTGGCGCAATTGCAACAGCAGCTTGCGCAGGGGATCGGACGCGCCGCAACGCGCGGCATCCTGACTGCTGATCCCAATCGCAGTGCAGTTCGTTTGCCGACAGGCGACGGCCCTATCGATCTTGAGATGTTGATTGAACAAGCTGCACGAGCAGAGTTGGCTAGTGCGGCCAGCAATCTACGCGTACACACCAGCGATGATCCGGGCGCGACCGAAGCCGTTCGGCAGGATCTGGCAAGTACGACAGGCCTGCTATGCCCCGATCCTACTTTGGTAGACGTTCTGGGCTGGACCGACGGAAAACCCGCTTCCGTGCAGTTCGCCGCAGGGCGGAATGCTCTCTACGGGGAATTTGACCGTATTGATGATGGCGCTGTCGAGAAGCTCGCAAAGACCTATTTGCATTTTGGTTTTGGACCGGAGGCTCGGCAGATCATCGAACTCGACCCGGACCTCGCGGCTCGAGCCGAGATTTGGCTGGAGATGGCGGACATACTTGAATTCGGCTCAGTACGCGGAGGGTCGAAACTCAATTCTCTTGGACATTGCGACTCGGCCGTCGCGCTTTGGGCGGTTCTTGCGGCAGATGCGTCGAGAGGTGCAAGCGATGTGAATGCAAATGCCGCCCTTCGGACGCTGAACACCCTGCCGGCTCATTTGCGGACTTATCTTGCGCCTTTGCTCAGCAGGCGTTTGCTTGAATCTGACATGCCTGATGCGGCGTCGGCCGCCATGCGCAATGTCGAGCGTTTGCTCGAACCTGTGGGACCAGCGGGTGATTTGGCGCGTGCCATGCTGGATTTGAACGACGGCAAAGCGGAAAAAGCGACGGCTCGTCTGGAAGACGTTGTGGCCTCGAATTCGCAGCAATCTGCCGAAGCCTTGGTCGCCTTTGTCGAGACGCGATTGGAGGAAAAGCGGCCGGTTTCCGAGGAAACAGCAACACTTATTGAAGCATATGCGCTAGAGCATCGAGATGGCGCGCTTGGTCCTGCTTTAAAGCGGGCCAATGTTCTGGCGCTTGGTCAATCGCAGCAGTTCAGCCGTGCCTTTGATGCACTTGATCGGATCATTGCACGAGATGGAGCCGAGAACACGAAGACGCTGCGATCTGATGTGCTCAACCTGCTCACGGAAACAGCCGGTGATGTCGCTTTTCTTGAACATAGTTTTGCGCATCTTCAACTCTCACCAGACGCGCTCGAGAACCGAACACGTCTGATGCTCGCGCGGCGTCTCTCAGATCTTGGATTTTCTTCCTTTGCGCAAACCATTCTCACAGCATCAGAACGACCAATGCGCAGTCAGAACGCGCGCATTCTGCAGGCGGAGATTGCACTTGCGCTTGGGGATGTCGCCGAAGCTGAGACCGCGATCGCGCAACTCGACACCTCTGAAGCCCAGATGCTGCGTGCGAAGATCAAGTCGGCACAAGGTGATCATGAGGATGCTCACCGTCTTTTTGAAGCTGTTGGTGAGCGCGAGGCGTCCGCGCGCCAAGCTGTGCTAGCTGACAATTGGACGACCCTGACACCGCCGGATTTGGACGTCGTTGGGCCTTTGGTTTCGCTTGTTGGCGCCGAAATGGAGGATGATCCGTCGATCGAAGGTATGCTTTCGCGCAGCGCGCTTGCCTTGGAGGAAAGTGCCTCGGCCCGTGGCCGCATTCGCGATCTGATTTCGGCACCGCGGCTGCTGGACCCTTCCACTGAATGATTCTCGGAAGTCTTCTATGGCTTACGAAATCTAAAGGAACCGCTCGTACCTGTGGTCAGGCCGCCAGAAGGCGGTGTGGACGGAGCGAAGTACATGCCATCTACTAGTGCGACCCTTTTGAACTATGCGGCTACTGTTGTAAGTTTTCTCATCTCGTCAGTCGTGATCATACTGGCCCCCAGTCCAGCTTTGGCCTCACTGGAAGAAATGTGCGATCGTGCTGCGCTCCGCGCTTCGGAAACCACAAACGTGCCGTTCCGCATTCTCCAGGCCATTACCCGAACAGAAACCGGACGAACGCGCAGTGGAGACCTGGTGCCGTGGCCATGGACGGTCAACATGGAAGGGTCCGGCCACTGGTTTGAGACGCAAGATGCCGCCCAGGCCTTTGTCTTCCGCCATTTCAAGCAAGGCGCCCGTAGTTTTGATTTGGGTTGCTTCCAGGTGAACTACCGATGGCATGGCAAGGGCTTTACATCAATCAATCAGATGTTCGACCCTGACGCAAATGCCCTTTATGCGGCCAGGTTTCTGCGGTCGCTCTATGTCGAGCTCGGTTCCTGGAAGGACGCTGCTGGCGCATTTCATTCGCGAACACCAGTCTTTGCGGATGCCTACAAGCAAAGGTTTCAGAAGATATACAGCGACCTCGGCGAGGACGGAGAAAGCGCGCCCGTCCTGGTCGCATCAAGCGATCCGCCGCAGGAGCCGCGGCAAAACCTCTACCCTCTTTTGAGGCGAAGCGGCGCCGCATCATCCAGGGGTTCACTCGTTCCGCTGGCGCAGTCAGCCGAAGCGGTTCCAATGTTTGGTGCGCGCGCGCCGTTGGCAGGGCAGTAGGCCATGGGAGCTCTGAACGCACGGGCGCTGTTCAGCCCGACGGTTCTATTGGCTGTCGCCTTGATGGCCATCATCGTCATGATGATCCTGCCGATGCCTGCCTGGGTGCTTGACATCGGACTTGCCGCATCCTTCGCGCTGGCAATCCTTATATTCACGATCACGCTTTTTATTGAGCGGCCCCTCGATTTCTCCGCGTTTCCAACAATCCTACTGGCATCGCTCATGCTTAGGCTGTCTTTGAACGTGTCTTCGACCAAGCTGATCATTGGGCAGGGTCATACCGGGACAAGTGCTGCCGGTGATGTGATCGAAGGATTTGCCCAGTTTATTATGGGTGGTAGCGTCTTTCTGGGTCTGGTCGTTTTCTGCGTGCTGCTGATTGTCAATTTCATGGTGATCACGAAGGGCGCGACCCGCATGGCCGAAGTCGGCGCACGCTTTGCACTGGATGGCATGCCCGGCAAGCAGCTTGCCATCGACAGCGATATGTCCGCCGGAGCCATCGATCACCGCGAGGCCAAAGAACGCCGCGAACGGGAACAGGCAGAAACGACCTTTTTCGGTTCTTTGGACGGCGCGTCCAAGTTCGTCAAAGGAGACGCCGTCGCAGGCCTTCTAATTACCCTTCTCAACCTGGTTGCTGGCCTGATCATGGGCATCGCCGTTCACGGCATGCCTTTGGGAAACGCATTCGAAACCTACGCGATCTTGACGGTTGGCGACGGCCTCGTTTCGCAGATCCCGGCGGTTATCATATCGATCGCAGCCGCTTTGCTGTTGGCCCGTGGCGGTGCGCAGGGCGCGACTGACCTCGCCGTATTCAGCCAGCTTGGCAGGCATCCGACGGCTTTGGGCACGGTTGCCGTATTGATGGCGCTGCTGGCACTTTTCCCGGGACTACCGTTTGCGCCTTTCCTCTTCGGAGCCACCGGGCTTGGCATTGCTGCATTCATCGGGCACCGCAATGCCAGTAAAGTTGAAACCGAAGCGACACCGTCGGAAGAAACCGAGCCGACACCGTCCGAAAAGTCCATGGGCGATGTGCTGGAGCTGGACGACATTCACGTCGAGTTTTCGCCGGACCTCGTCAGTATGGTGCTGGACACAGGCACGGGTCTTGACGCGCGGATCGCCAATATGCGGACGCATGTCGCCACTGTTTTTGGGTTGATCTTGCCAGAGATCCGACTAACCGATCATCCGGGCCTGCCGCAAGGAACATACGTGATTCACATCCAAGGGGTCGAGCAAGCCCGTGCCAAGGTGCAACCCGATAGTGTTCTGGCGCTGGCCGCTGACAAAACGACCAGCCTGCCGACCGGCACCGACACCACCGAACCTGTCTATGGTGCACCGGCCCGCTGGATCGCCGCATCCGATCAGGAGAAGGCAGCCGTCGCCGGCGCCACGATCATTACACCGACCGAGGTTCTCGCCACGCATCTGCTGGAAGTCATCAAGCAGAACTTTGGCCGCCTTCTGACCCTGAAATCTTTGCGCCGCCTCTTGCGCGAAATGGTCAACATCACGGATCCCGTCCGGGCTGAGGCCAACCGAAAGCTGTTTGACGAACTTATACCCGACAAGGTTCCGATCGACGTCTTGCATTCTGTCCTCCGGCTCTTGCTGGAAGAACGCGTTTCGATCCGAAATCTGCCGCTGATCCTCGAAGCGATCGTCGAAGCGCGGGCGCAGAACGCGCAGCCCGAAGCTATTGTCGAAAGGGTACGCCAGAGGCTTGGCTTCCAACTGGTGGCCGAAATGAAGCGTGATGACGGGACATTGCCGCTCATCCAGCTTGCGCCCGAATGGGAGGATACGTTCTCCACCTATCAGGTTGATGCCGAACGCGGTCTCGACATTGCTCTGCCGCCCGAGCTTTTCAACAAACTCGGCGAAAGCATGGCTGAAAAGCTGCGAGATGCCAGCCAGAGCGGGATTCATGCAGCGGTTGTGACGAACACGCGGCGTCGAAGGTTTCTGCGCACGTTGATGCGCGCGAAGGGCATTGAGAATCCGGTTCTGTCCTTTGAAGAAATCGGATTGGATGCTCGCCCGGCTCTGATCGGCGTGGTGCCCGCATGACGGGCTCGCTTCTTGAGCTGACTGAATTGCTCGGAGATCAGCTTTGGCATGGTTTCGTGATTTTTTTGAGAGTAGCGGCTGTTGCTGCTATGCTTCCGGGGTTCGGAGAACAATCGGTGCCCGTCCGGATCAAACTGGTTGTCGCACTGGCCTTCACTCTGATTGTCGCGCCCGCCATACCCTCGGTTGCGCAGGATTACGATCTGAATACGCTCATTCTGCTCACGGCAACCGAAGCCATTGTCGGGCTGTTGCTTGGCCTCGGTATCCGTCTTTTGGTTCTTGCGCTGCAGGTGGCTGGTGCGATCGCCGCACAGTCCACTTCACTGGCGCAGATCCTCGGCGGCGCGGCCGTCGATCCATTGCCCGCAATGGGCTACATTCTCGTGGTCGCGGCCATCGCACTGGCGGTCATGACCGGGCTTCACGTCAAGGCGGCCGAGCTCTTGATCCTGTCTTATGAAATCATGCCGCTGGGTGTCTTCTTGAGCGGCAGCGATGTCGCGGATTGGGGAATACAACATGTCAGCCGCGCTTTCGCTCTGGCCTTTTCCCTGGCTGCTCCCTTCGTCATTCTCTCTGTTCTCTACAATCTGGCGCTTGGCGTGATCAACAAGGCGATGCCGCAGCTGATGGTCGCCTTCGTCGGCGCGCCCGTCATCACCGCGGGTGGCCTCCTTGTGCTGTTTTTATCGGCGCCTCTGCTTTTGTCGGTTTGGATGGCCACTCTTGATGGGTTTCTGGTCAATCCGGTTGCGGCTGTTCGATGAGCAACGAGGACGCCGCCGATAAGTCATTTGAGGCCACTCCCCAAAAGCTGGAGAAAGCCCGCGAGAAAGGCGAGATTGCGAGATCAACCGATCTGCAAACGGCCGCCGCGTATGCTGGCTTCACATTGGCGCTTTTGGTCATGGGTGCATTTTCCCTTAAGGCTTTTGGGTCGTCTATGATGACACTTCTGGATCAGACGCATGTCTTTGCTCCGCTGGTTTTTGATGCTGGTGCACCTGCGGCCGTCATGGGCGAACTTTTTTGGGACACGGGTGTTTCAACGCTGCCGTTCTTCGCGGGCCCTGCATTGGCCGTGGTTCTGGTGATCTTCGCGCAGCGCGGTTTCGTCTTTGCACCATCGAAACTGGAACCGAAACTCTCTCGCATCTCGCTGATCCAGAATGCCAAACAAAAATTTGGCCGAAATGGCTGGTTTGAATTTGCCAAGAGCTTCATCAAGCTTCTGGTTTACTCGGTCTTTTTGGGTCTATTCCTGAATGCTCGCTTGACCGAGATGGTCTCCGCTATCATGACCGAGCCGCGCAGCGTTGTGGTCCTTCTTGGCCAGCTTTGCATCGCATTTCTCTTTGTTGTCGTTCTTGTCGCGGCAGTGATCGGTGGAATCGACGCGGTCTGGCAGCATCAGGAACACCTCCGCAAGAATCGCATGTCCCGAAAGGAAGTCACGGACGAAACCAAGGATGCGGAAGGCGATCCTTACATGAAGAACGAGCGTCGTAACCGGGCGCGCGCGATCGCCGCGGCGCAGATGATGGCTGATGTTCCCGGTGCAGATGTGATCGTTGTCAACCCGACACACTATGCGGTTGCCCTCAAATGGGACCGCCAACCGGGCACCGCGCCTATTTGTGTGGCCAAGGGCGTCGATGAAATTGCGCTTCGGATCCGGGAAGTCGCGCTAGAATCCGATGTCCCGATCCGCAGCGATCCGCCGACCGCGCGAGCGCTTCACGGCATCCTTGAGATCGGCGATGAGATCCATACAGAGCATTATGAAGCGGTTGCTGCTGCGATCCGCTTTGCTGACCAGATGCGTGAACGCGCCAGAAGGACAGTCTAGCAATGTCTGACATCAATGCACTTCGGCACATCATGGACCTTCAATATCAACGTGCACAGACGGATCTTGGCAAGATCGTTGAGCGGGAGAATGCACTACGCGCGAAGCTGACCAAACTCGATCGCCAGGAGGCATTGGCCCAGACGCACGAACCTGGCAATGCACCCATGCGGACCATCGGCGCGGACATCGTTTGGCTCGGATGGCTTGGCCGCATGAGAGAAGCACTCAACACAGAATTGGCCATGTTACTCGCGCAAAAGGAGGGGCATCTCGCGCGTGTTCGGAAGGCGCATGGGAAATCTCTTGTGGCGCAAAGGCTGGGTGAACAAGAGACCAAACGGCAGGCTGCAATGCGCCACGCCAAAGCCCTGCAAAGGGCGATCGATCAGTCGATGTGGTAGGGCGAGGAGTCGGCCCCCGCCCGAATTTGCTCAGTAATCCTGGCGCCCGATTTCCAGGATCAATACATCGGTCACGCCGCCGCCCATGTCCTTCTGGGCGACTTCACGCAGGCCGTTTCGCAGGACCTCCAATGTGTTGCCATCGGTGAAAGCCCCCCGGAAGCCACCGACATTCGAATAATCGAACAGAACGCGCAGAAAGGAGTCCCTGATTTTTGGCTCGCGCGCATAGACTGCTTCTTTCATGCCTGCTTCTACCTCGAGGCTGAGCGACATGACAACCAGCGCACTTACGTCATCGCCTTCGACGACCGGAATGATAAACTGGTTGTTAAGCTTGACATATTCGACCTGTGCGTTGGGCTTTTCTTCTGTTTTGGCGACCTTGGTCTCTTTTTCGGTGTCGGTCTCTTTTTCGGTGTCTTCTCCTTCTTCGGCCACTTCGATCTCTGGCGGGGGCGGCCTTAGGAATAGACCAGCGCCCATGCCTGCTCCGGCACCGAGCAGCAGAAATATCAAAGGAAGAAGCTTTTTCATCGTGACGCGCCCTAGAAAGGTAAGACCATGTCCAGCACTTGTTGACCGACCCGTGGCTGCTGGACATCTGTGATTTGGCCCCGGCCGCCATATGACACCCGAGCGGACGCGATCTTGTCGTACGTGATCTCGTTCTGACGCGAGATATCCTCTGGCCGCACATATCCGTTCACAAGCAGTTCACGCATTTCGAAATTCACACGCAACTCTTGTGATCCCGAAATGCTGAGCACGCCGTTCGGCAAGACATCGACGACAGTGGCGGCCACGCGCAGGGTCAGCTTTTCCTTCCGCGTAACTGACCCATCACCGCCGGCGCTGCTGCTAGAGTTGAGCGACACCAGATCCGAAGAGGACGCCCCATCTGGCAATTCCTCGTCCAGACGCTGTGGTATGCCGATAAGCTGCGGCACCTGAAGCGATTCCGCCCCGTTTCGTGACCTGCTCGTCGCGTTTGAAATTTCAGCCTTTTCGTCGATCTCGATGACCACGGTCAGAATGTCACCACGTTGCAAGGCCCGCCGATCTCCGAGAAGTGATTCGCGCTGACCGCTCCAGAGAGAGGCCTGATCAACAAGACGCCGACGTTCGACGGTTGCAGGAAGCCCGGGTGATAACATCGCGGAATGCTCGGTGGATTCAAGCGGCGAGGTGAAAGAAGGGGCCTTGCCAAGGTGATCGACCCGATTACTGCAAGCAACAAGAAGGGTGACACAAGATATAAGGAGGCCGCTTGATCGTTTCATTGTCAATTCCAGTCTCATTTCACGACGATCGAAGCATCGGGTTGAACGAAGCCATAAAGCACTGATTTGGAGTTTAAATTCATGATCCTCACACGGTCTCCGACGCCGCCGCGTTCGAGTGCTCTCCCTTCGGTCAATATGCTGATCCCGCGACCTGAAAAGCGTAGCTGGACGATCTGGTTGCGATCGACAAGTGCGGGTGGACCTACGGCATCGAATGGAATCGGGCGACCCGGATAGAGCGCCACGCGGGCCTCTTGGCCTGCAACATCTTCGGCCCGATCGAAGACATCCAGACGTTCTCCAGCGATCACTTGAAGATCCTCTATGGTGATTACTGTTGCAGGTCTAATGGTGCGGGTCGGCACGACCATGTCGGCCAATGCCTGACCTGCCCAAAGAAAAGATATGATCGCCAGGCCCAGTTTCATCAGCGCACTTGCGTCGTCGCGCCCATCATCTGATCGACGGCGCTGATTACTTTTGCGTTCATCTCGTAGGCGCGTTGCGCTTCGATCAACTCGGTCACTTCGCGGACTGAATCAACCGAACTGTCTTCCAGAAAACCCTGTCGCAACGTGCCAACACCGTCCAATCCCGGCGTCGTGACCAGCGGCGGGCCGGACGCTTCTGTCTCCGCGAACAGATTGCTTCCCAATGCTTCGAGACCCTTGGCATTCGTGAAGCTGGTCAATGTGAACTGACCCAAAAGTTGCGCCTCTGCCGCGTTGTCGAAGTAAGCATAGACTTCGCCATCTCCATTTATGGAGATGCTGCGCGCATCTGCCGGGATGACGATTTCCGGAGCGACTGGGTAGCCGTCCGAGGTGACGATCAAGCCGTCGCCTGTGCGCTTCAATGCGCCGTCCCGGGTGTAGGCAGCCTGACCGGATGGAAGTGTGACTTCCAGATAGCCCTGCCCCTCAATAGCCACGTCCAGATCGCCGCCGGTGGCCGACAGCCCTCCCTGCGCCAACTCTACTGAGATCGCCGCCGGTCTGACACCAAGGCCCAATTGCACGCCGGTGGGCAAAACAGTCCCGTCAGCGGCATTTACCGCGCCCGCCCGCGCCATTTGCTGGTAGTGCAGATCGGCGAATTCGGCCCGACGCGCATTGTAACCCGTTGTGCTCATGTTCGAGAGGTTGTTCGAGATCGTCTCGACACGCATCTGTTGGGCCAACATGCCCGTTGCTGCAATCTTTAACGCACGCATTTTATTGTCCTCAGCTCGTTTTGGTCAGCGCTTCCATCGCACGCCTCACACGTTCATGTTCGGAATCCATGAAGCTCTGTCCCATTTCATAGGCGCGCTGCACCTCGATCATCCGCGCGAGCTGCGAAATCGCCTCGACGTTGGAGTTCTCCACAAACCCCTGCAGCACGCGCGCTGTCTCGGAGGGTTCGTAGCCAGCATCCGCACGGAACATGACTCCGTCTTCGCGGACCATGTCGAGGGGTGCAGTTGGAGTAACGACACCGAGCTGCCCGATCAGAACACCATCGGCGCTCAAAGTGCCATCGCCCGAAACCGAAATTGAACCTGCGCCCGGCGGTACAAAGACGGGGGCACCACCGGGGTCGAGGACCCGCAAGCCGTCCATCGTGACCAGGTCGCCTTCTGCATTAGGGCTAAAGGCGCCTGCGCGCGTCAGTCTTTCGCCAGCGGGTGTTTCAATGAGGAAGAAACCGTCACCTTCGATTGCAAAGTCGAAAGAGCCGCCGGTCTGGGCCAGCGCGCCCTGCGTGAAGGAGGTTTCGCGCACATTGCCCTGGCCCATCGACAAAGATGATCCTTCGTCCACGCGCTTGACGTATTCCGAAAAGATCACGCCTTCCTGCCGATACCCTGTGGTTGCTGCATTCGCGATATTGTTGGCCACGACCTGCATTTCTTTCAGCAGTCCCGACTGGCGCGTCAGAGTGATGTAGCTTGCGTTGTCCAACTTAACCTCCGATGATCAGCGGGATCAGTTGTTCATGAAAAAAACTGACCAATGTCTGAGTCATAAACCCCATTGAGATCCAGAAAACGGCCACGATCGCGGCCAGCTTCGGCACGAAGGTCAGTGTCATCTCCTGTATGGAGGTCAATGCTTGGACAAGGCCAATGGAAATGCCCGTCAGAAGAGCGACAGTCAGGATTGGGATTGAAATCACGACCGAAATCCATAGACCTTGCCGCAATGTGTCGTAGAAGATCATCTCGTTGAGCATCAGACAGGCATCCGAAGGATTTCCTGATAGGCCTCCACAACTTTGTTACGTACCGTAACGGCAGTTTCGACGGCAAGCTCGGTCTGAGCGAGGGCCTGCACCAAGGCATGTGGATCCGCGTCACCGACCATCGCTGCTTTTGCAGTCGTTTCGCCAGCGGCCAGCGTGGAGGCAAAGTCATTCATTACATGGCCAAAAAGGCTTCCGCCAGTCGCAGCTGTGGGCTCGGTTGCTGGGCGGGAAGCGGCATATTTCTGGCCGGCGGAAAGGGCTGTCACATCCATTCTGGATCTCCTTTTGTCAGGTGTTTAGCGGCGAAGAAGTTGCATGAGGCTGCTTGACATGGCACGGGCTTGTTCGAACATCTTGAGGTTCGCGTCGTAGCTGCGTTGCGCCTCGCGGGCATCGGCCAATTCCAGCAGCAGATTGACGTTCGATCCCTCGTAATGGCCCGTTTGATCTGACAGTGGATGGGAGGGATCGTAAATGCGTTCAAGTTCTGTGCGATCCAGGCGCACGCGTCCTGTTTTGACCTCGGACACGCCGTGGGCTCCGATCATCGCCGCGTCAAAGGATACGGTCTTCCGGCGATATCCAGGCGTATCAGCGTTCGAGATATTCTCGGAGAGATGCCGCAGACGTGTCGATTGCGCTTGAAGGCCACTGGCGGACACAGAAAGGGCTTTGCTGAATTCACTCATCTGCAATCAAGCCTTGCCCAGGCTGAAACGCAGAACATCGAGCGCGGATTTGTAGATCGCGACGGCACGGTCGTGCTGACGCTTTGTGTCCACTGCTTTGAGCATCTGTTGTTCGACCGAAACGGTGTTGCCGTTTGGCGAAGATGCATCGCCACGTACTACTAGGTCGAAGCTCTCATTGCGGGATGCTGACCCGTTAATGTGAGTTTCGCGCGTAGCCCTTTGCCCGAAAGTTGTCTGCAATGATAGAATTTCGCGAAATGGCGCGATGTCTTTCGCTTCATAGCCTGGCGTATCCGCATTCGCGACGTTTTCGGCCACTCTTGCCTGCCGCTCGCCAGCGTGTTTCGCCATTAAATGGGCTGTCTGGAAGACTTCCAGGTTTTGGAACATCGGGGCTTCTCCCTCGAACAATTTCAATCAACGCTTAACCCCGATTCCTTTACAAACTGTATGCAAATCAAAGGGATCTCTCGCCAATGAATGCGGTCAATTTTAGTGATCTGAAAGCCAACCTGTCAGAGCTTCGGCCTGTTCACCCTGTGGGACGGATTGAGGCGATATCGGCCGGTGTCATCATCGTCTCCGGCCTCAAAGATCACGCCTGCATTGGTGATTGCGTGCGGCTTTTGTCCAGAGGCCAAACTGAACGAAGCGGAGAAATCGTGCAAATCCGGCGGGACGGTACATCGGTTGTTTTACCCGACGATCGCCTTGAAGGTCTGGCGGCGGGGTGCAGGGTTGTGCTGACAAAAAAGCCAAGCATCGCACCACATAAAAGCTGGATCGGGCGCATGATTGACGCAAACGGTCGTGCGATCGATGGTAAGCCACTGTTCCAGGGCGCCATTCGGCGAGATTTGCAGGCGCCCGCGCCTCTGGCTGCGAAACGCCAGCCTTTAGGAACACGTCTCAACACCGGTCTTGCTGCGTTCGATACATTGCTGCCTTTGGTGAAAGGGCAGCGGATGGGGATTTTTGCCGGATCCGGTGTCGGCAAATCCAGTCTCTTAGCAGACTTCGCAAGGGGTGTTTCTGCAGATGTGGTAGTGATCGCCCTTGTCGGTGAACGCGGACGGGAGGTGCGCCATTTTGTAGAAGAAACTCTTGGTGCACCGGGTATGAAACGTGCCGTTGTTGTTGCCGCGACTTCTGATCAATCTCCATTGATGCGGCGCCGATGCGCATGGACGGCCATGGCTTTGGCCGAGCATTTCCGGGACCTCGGTCAATCGGTTCTATTTCTGGCCGACTCGGTGACCCGATTTGCCGAGGCGCACCGCGAGATCGCCACTGCAGCAGGCGAAGCACCTGTGCTTCGGGGATTTCCAGCGTCGACCACGCCTTTGATCACCGGCCTTTGTGAACGTGCCGGGCCCGGTGTTGCTGGGTCGGGTCACATAACCGGGATCTTTAGCGTTCTTGTCGCGGGGTCGGATATGGACGAGCCGATATCTGACATCTTGCGTGGGGTGCTGGATGGCCATGTCGTTCTGGATCGCTCAATTGCTGAACGCGGCAGGTTTCCTGCTGTTGAGCTTCTCCGCTCAATTTCCCGCAGTCTTCCTGCCGCTGCGACACCAGAAGAAAATGGTTTGATCGCTGAGGTGAGAAAGGCGCTGGGCATCTATGCCAAAAACGAGATGATGCTCTCTGCTGGGCTCTACACATATGGAAGCGACCCTTCGATAGATCACGCTGCAAAGCTGTGGCCTGAGATTGAGGACTTTCTCGCGAAACGCCATGATCAGGATGTTATGTACAGTTTCGCGCAGCTAAAGCTGGCACTCCGCAGAGCAAACAACTCAAATGGCGTTGGCGGAGGCTGAATACGGCGCGGCGTCAGGTGTCGCTTTGCCTCATTGCATCAGGAACCCTGCAAGAGGGTCAGTGCAATTGCTGTGGATGAAAAGCCAGAGCTCAACTGTGCGATCTGTGACCGAGCAACATATTGTGTGATCAGGTCTTCGCGTTTCTCGGCATCAGCAAATTGCGATGGATCCGTTTCGCCAAAGATGGCACGGGTCCGATCTTGAAACGTTTCCAGCTGCTGATCGAGATCAATCTGCGAAAACTCACTGGGCAGGTTCAATGCCGTTTCAAAGAGCGAGCGCAATGGGGGCGTGCCCATGATCTCAAACCATTTTGCCCGTTCCGAGCTCTCACCTCCAACGACCTCATCCAAGGTGCGTTGCGCATAGAGCGCGATCCGCACCGTTTCGTCTTGTTCACCCGCTGCAACTTCAAAACTCTGCGCTTCAAAGCGTTGGATGATATCATCAGCAAACGTGGATTGAAGATTCCCACGAAGTTCGCCGGGGCCAAGCCCGAAGGCAGCGGAAAAGTCACGATAGCGACTGTCAGTAAAGCGGTTGGCCAATGCGTCCTCGGCCGTAGTACCCTCCTCCAACATCTTCCTGATGAAGAACGTGTTGTTGATGTCGTCCTGAAGGCCAAAAGCACCGAGTGCGACACTCAACAACCGTCGATCCTGGACCAGGTCTTCCGCAGACGTCACCGAGGCGATGTTTTCTCGAAAGTAATCTGTGTCACGCTTAAGTTGCGGCGATTTGGTAAAGGCGTCAAATTGGCGATCGTAGGTTGATTTGAGAAATTCCCAACCAGCGATGCCGGGGCCTATCAGAACCGGTTGAAACATCTTCAGACTTGTCGTGCTAGGAGACGCTCTTCTCGAGGAAGAAGCGCGCGCAGCGCCTTCAGGCAACGGTAGTGATCATTTGCGATCAGGGCGCTGGATGCAAAGTCAAGATGTTTTCGACTGTCCTGATCAACGAAGACCTGACTGAGTTCTTCTATGCTGCGAAGCAATGAGTTGCGCGCGTCTTCCGATGTCACATCACCTGATAGAACAAGTTGTACTGCGTAGCAGACCCGCCGCACCGGGGTCTTGGCATCCTCGGGATGGATCGCATCGCGCAGGCGCAGGATGTTGGCTTCAGGCGTCATTATAGCAAGTCGGCTGCGGCGATCACCGTTTTCGATCACTGCGCCATTGATCAGAATACGTTCTTTGGGGCTCAGTTTCAGAATGAGGCCGCTCATTTGGACGGTCCTTCTGTTTTTAGACCACGTAGAATGGCCATATTGATTTCGAGAAGAGGTAGGACGGATTTCTTCTTTTTCCTGAGAAGATCACCTGAATACTTGTTCGTAAATTCAGCGAGATAGAGTATCCGAGCGCGTAGTTCGTCCGGAAGTTCATTCTTTGGATCGGCGATATCGACCACTAGAGCGTTCCAGAGTTTCCTGTTGTCATAAAGTGCCTGAACAAAGGCCGGATAATCGTTCTTTTGGGACTGTGCCTTTTCACGCAAACGATACGTCACTCCGGCAATCACATCATATTCGGCGCGGCGGCTGGTTTGTAGGGTCGCACTGCCCGCAGCATAGTTGCGCTGAGCCATCATCAAAGCGTTCACGCCTGCACCTTCATGTTTGTTTTCTGGATCTAAGTGGTGTCGAGGCGCTGGATTGCGCCCCGACTATTTTTACTAACGGAAGAGCGACAGGATCGACTGTGGTGCCTGGTTGGCGATCGAAAGGGCCTGCACACCCAGCTGTTGTTGTGTTTGCAGAGCTTGAAGGCGAGCGGACGCTTCTTCCATATCAGCGTCGACGAGTGCCCCGATGCCAGTCTTCATAGCATCTGTAAGCTTTCCTACGAATTCGTTTTGATCCGAAATTCGTTTCGCTTCTGCACCCAACTGAGCAGCACCTTCGATCGCCGTTTGCAGGAAGCCATCAATCTCATCAAGGGCAGTCTGGGCAGTGGCGGCATCCGCGATATTGGTCCGACCGGCCACATCCAAGTTCGCTTCGAAGTCCACGGAAGCGACATCAATTGTTGAGATCGCCGGAGTGCTGCCTGCACCTGCACGGTCCAGAGACGACAGAACGGTTAACTGGGTGCCGCCTGCCCCATCTGCATCAGTTGCGAGGAGGTTGACACCGTTAAACTGCGAAGCGCTGATGATCGAGACAATCTGCTCTTGCTTTTCAAGCATATCAGCTTCGATTTTGGTGAAGTCTGCCGTTTCGCTGGTCGCTGCGACCGCCAGCTCTTTCATCTCTTTCAAGACATCAACAATCTGCTCAGCACCAGCAGAGGCCACCGCGGTAGTGGATTCACCAACAGCCAGTGAGTCGGAGATCGCGTTGAAGCCGCTAACGTCAGACTCCATAACCTTGGAAATCGCCCAAATCGCAGAATTGTCTTTCGCCGTTGCGATTTCTTTGCCCGTCGAAATCTGGTTCTGGACATCGTTCAGGTTGCCGTTGATCGATTTAAGGGTTTGAAGCGCAACCATTGCGCCATTGTTTGTAAGGATACTCGACATGTGCATTTCCTTTATGTCTTGACGCTTTGCGCCAGTTTGCGCCTACCCCCCAATGGGACAGACCAGCTGTCGTTCTGACAAATGCACTTACCCGTTTGGGTGATGCGCCACCTGCTGATCAGGTGCAGGGGAACACTTGGGCTGGAAAAGCTAATGGAAGCCTAAGATCGAAATCCGGTTTCCAGCGTATTTTAGACAACCTGTTCAGGCTCTTTTCTCAAGGGATCGTTTCGGCTGCATATCATAGCTTTTCTTGCGCCCATCAGAGCCATAGGTGTCCAATTTGGATCGAGTTTCGCGGATCTCGGCAAGCCTGCGCGCCACACTGCGGATGCCATCTGCAGCTGAATTCAACAGCTCCTGATTACGGCCAACTTTCTGGCCAAGCGCATGCAGGTGTTCACTGTCTTCCCGGTCGAGCTTGCTAAGCTGGTCAATCAATTCCGCTTTTCGACCGTGCAGACGAGAGATCCGATCGATATCTCCCTCCAACAAGGCAGAGCGTTCGTCGTCCAAAAGATCATCTAGCGCGTCGATCTGGGCCTCTATCGTATTATCAGTCATCCCGTGTCTCCTTCAAAGATTCATAAAGCGTTTCCGCGAGACCAATGCCGCTTGCCTCGACGATTTGTCTTGCTTGGGCGTCTAAAAGGAGTGACCCAAACTGTTCTTCCCCGGCTCCGCCGCCAAAATTCTTGCTGGTTTCGCCAAGTCCGCTCGCTTTCAGCATTTCTGCAAGAAAACTCGCTTCGAGTTTTTTGGCTGCGTCAAAGAGTTTCGCGTCGCGGTCTGGCAGCCGTGATGTGTCGGGCAAAGCGCTGCCTATCGGAAGTGTCATGCCAAAGTCCTTTCAATTGGAATGATTTTCCCAAGGATGTCCGACCAGCAGTAAAGAACCGGTAACTATCAGCGCAGATAAGTGGCTCACGGAAGAATTCCCGGAGGTCCGCATGCTTGTTTCCTTGTTCGGCTCGTCTTCAAAAGAAGCGGCCGGAAAAGTGCAGGTTGATACTGCTTTAGATGAAAACGGTGAGGCACATCGCTTCGCCGAGCGCTTTGCCGATTTTATCGAAGATGATGAAACCTCGACTGAAACACATTTCAATGCAGAGCTAGAATTGCCGGCAGAAACGGTCGCGTCGATTGATGGAGCATTGGACGAATTGATGTTGGTGGATGCCGACAGCTTTGTCTTTAACGGCATTGAGGCGGAACCGGAAACCACGGGCGTCCGCCAGCCAGAGAGTGTCGCGCTTTTGACAGAAGAGGTAGCCCATTTTGTCTTTGACAGTGATGTTGAGCCGACCGCAAAATCATCGGCAGAGGACGGACGGCTGCTGTCGGCCGCTGGATCTACCAATGAAGTGCCGGATGTAGATAGTCTCTTTTGGTCAAATGTTATGTCGTCTGGTCAGCCGGTTTCGCTTGTTGGACGTGAGCAGCCCGCGGCAGGCGCCGACAAAGTACAACCGCAATACATCCGTGTCGTGGGTACCTCTTCGTCCCAGCCGGTAGAAGTTGCCAGCATGCAAGATGTGACATCTGAAATCGCTAAGAATGCTGGGCCCGTCGAAACTGCTTCGATGGAAGCGCTTGATTTTGAAGCACAAACAAAAAAGCTTTCCGAGCAGGTGCAAAACAGATCTGACCGGGCTGACTTGTCGATAAAAACATCGAATGGGGATGAACCTGGCATTCCCAAAACACCTGATCCCGGTTTAATGAAGGTCGCCCAAATGTCTTTCGAAATGCCAATAGATCCCGGCGACATTGGCAAGACGTCAGAACCAGACATCATTTGGGATACGAACAGGCAGTCTTCGGCCCTTCCGCAAGACAGTCGTGGGCTGATTGCGCGCATGGAGTTGCCTGCCGACGTTGCGCGAAACATCGCAGAGATCTTGCACCGTCGCGGAGATGGACAAATCGAAATTGCGCTCAACCCGAAAGAGCTTGGGTCCATCCGAATGAGCATCGTGGCGGCTGAGCTTGGTGTTGTCGTCAGCATCGCTGCCGAACGTCCGGAGACACTGGACCTCATGCGGCGCAATATTGACGGTCTGGGGCGTGAATTCGCCGAGCTGGGGTACGAGGACATTTCATTCACCTTCAGTGGCGGCGACAGCCAAGGTGCAAACACAGACGATCCGAAAGAGCAGAGCGCGGAAAACGATCTCATCTTAGCGATGGGTGACCGCGAGATCGTTCGCGCCCCGAGTGACACTCTGCAGAGCGTGGCCGTGACCGGCGTCGATATAAGGCTTTGACCATGGAAATTCTTCCCACCTCTCCGCAAACCAGCACTTCAGAAACCCTTTTGCCATCCAGTGACAGCACATCAATTCTCACGTCGGACTTTGAGGTGTTTTTGCAGATGCTCACAGCGCAGGCAGAATATCAGGATCCTCTCGAACCGATTGACTCCACCGAATACGCAGCGCAGCTTGCCCAGTTTTCCATGGTTGAGCAGCAGGTCGCGACCAACTCAATTCTGGAAAAGCTGATTGCCTCAATGGGGGGAAGCCAGATCGCTGGTCTGTCTGGATGGATCGGGATGGAAGCGCTCAGTAACTCTCCTGTCAACTTTGAAGGTTTCCCCGTGACGATCGCGGCTAAGCCTCCAGTTGCAGCAGACGAAATGGTCTTGCTGGTTAAAGATGCCCAAGGGCGAGAGCTTCAAAGACAGGTAATGTCTCCAACCACCGATCAGATCGCCTGGGCAGGTGTGGACGCTTCCGGGACGCCATTTGAAAATGGAACCTACAAGCTCGAGTTCGAATATCGCGGCAACGGCAACGTTTTGTCGACCGAATCTGCGCAGACCTACAACCGCGTCACCGAAGCACGCTTGAAAGATGGTGAGGTCTACGTCGTTCTCGACGGTGGTATCTTGCTGAAATCCGAAGATATTCAAGGCATTCGCGAACCGCTCTGAGATCAGATCGAAGCGCGCAGTTTCAGTCCTGTTTAGACCGGACGCATCGACATTCGACGCCATGTGCGAAAGGGAAAAAGCATGAGCGATTGCTTGATGGCCTCTGGAGAAATCTGCTCCGGGCGTCCAGAGAGCGGGTCTGCTCACAGCGCGCCCGCGTAGGTTCCCATCGCAACGCCGTTGCCATGAAAGAAGAGGCCAGCATAAAGGTTACGATGTCCTGGGAACTGACTGACAAAAGGCATCAAAGCGAGTGAAATGCTCGTCATACTATACCAACTGAACTCAATCTGCACCTGACGCCAGGCCGGAAAAAGCGCTTCAAAATCGTGCTTTACCGCCGCTCGCGCGGCCTTTTTGGTTGGGGGGGACCTGCCTAAGCTGCCGCGTATGCCAAACAGGAATCTATCATCGAGCATCAGACTAAAATAGTGCAGCAGCGACCGCGTATCGTACGCCATTTGCATCTCTGCCCAGCTTTGGTTGGCCTTTTGATCCCCCGTGATGGACCGCGTGACCACTACAGTCGATTGGGCGGGCAGATGCACCCCAGCCAGCCGTTCGGCCTCAAGTACCACGACGTTGGCCCCGGCTTCGGCCGGATGTAGTGACGCCGGCAAACCGGAGAATCTGTCGCCACTTATGGCGATATCGCAACACGGATCTTCGGTCAGTGCGGGAAAGTGCGGTGTTGGCGCCGCTTCGTCCCACCAAAAGCCCTCTTATGGGCCGGGCCCGCTGGTAAAGGTTGGAAAGATCTGCGTCATGTCGGGCGGGCGGCCACCTGCGCATCCAGCTTTTGCCGCAGCGTTGCCCGTTTGGTTGCCAGCGATGCAGAGATAACGCCGATGGTCACCAGTCCGATCAGGATCGTACTAAGCGCGTTGATTTCGGGGCTGACGCCGAGACGGACGGATGACCAAATCTTCATAGGCAACGTTGTGGCCGAAGGTCCGGAGGTGAAGGAAGCGATCACCAGATCATCCAGACTAAGCGTGAACGCCAAGAGCCAACCTGAAATGACCGCGGGCGCGATGATGGGCAATGTCACAAAACGGAATGCCTCAAAAGGGGACGCGCCAAGATCAAGGGCGGCTTCTTCAAGCGATCGATCAAAGGTTACCAAACGGGACGATACGACGACCGACACGAAACACATCGAAAAGGTCGTGTGCGCCAAAACGATTGTCAGGATGCCTCGATCCAGCCCGATGCCGATGAACAGCAGAAGAAGCGACAGGCCAGTGATGACCTCCGGCATGACGAGTGGCGCATAAACCATGCCGGAAAAAAGCGTGCGGCCAAAGAACTTGCCGCCGCGCACCAGCGTGTAAGCGGCCATGGTGCCCAAAACCGTCGCGATGGTTGACGAGACGATAGCGACGCGCAACGTGACCCATGCGGCGTCCAGGAACGCCTCGTTGCGCAAAAGCTCTCCGTACCATTGCGTCGAAAATCCCGCCCAGACCGTGACGAGTTTCGAAGCATTGAAACTATAGATCACCAGGATCACCATCGGGATGTAGAGAAACGCAAAACCAAGTGTGAGCGAGACGACATTGAATGGGCTGAGGCGAATCATTTCTCTGCCTTCGCCTGGCGTTGTTCATTGCGTTGGAACAAGACGATCGGAACGATGAGTATCAAGAGCAGGATGACTGCCACGGCAGAGGCCACCGGCCAGTCTCGGTTGGCAAAGAACTCTTCAAACAGCACCTTGCCGATCATCAATGTACCGGATCCGCCCAGAAGAGAAGGGATCACGAATTCGCCCAGGGCAGGGATGAAGACCAGAAAGCACCCCGCGATGATGCCGTTTTTTGACAACGGGATCGTGACCAACCAGAAGGCTTCAAGACGCGAACACCCCAGGTCCTCTGCTGCCTCGATCAATGATCCGTCGAGCCGGTCAAGAGCCGCGTAGATCGGCAGTATCATGAAGGGCAGGTAGGTGTAGACAATCCCGACATAGACGGCCGTGTTGGTGTTAAGGATCTTAAGTGGTGTATCGACAATACCAAGCCACAGCAGGAACTGATTTAGGAACCCTTCGCTCGACAAGATACCGACCCACGCATAGACGCGGATCAGGAATGAGGTCCAGAATGGTAGGATGACAAGCATCATCAGCGTCGGGCGCCACTCCTCTGGTGCGCGTGCCATCGCATAGGCCATCGGATAGCCCACAAGCAGGGTTAGCACCGTTGAAATCAGTGCGATTTGGAGCGAGCTGAGATACGCTTTCCAATAGAGATCGTCCTCGGTCAGGAAGACGAAATTCTCGAAGTCCAATTGCGAAAGAAGGGCCCAAAGCCCGTCTTCCATCGTTGGCGTGTAGGGGGGGATGGCCAGCGCGATATCCGAGAGCGAGATCTTGAAGACGATCGCAAATGGGATGAGAAACAGTGCCAGAAGCCAAAGATAGGGCACAGTTATGAGCGTCAATCGCCTCATTGCGACAGGAGCACCCCCGCGCTTGCGCTCCAACTGACCCATACGGGATCGTCCCACATGAAGTCGCGACGCGAAAGGCGATTGGTATTCGCGGTCTGGGCTTTGATGACTTGTCCTGTTGAGAGCTCCACGTGGTAGGTCGAGAGGTTACCCAGATAGGCGATGTCGAGTACTTTACCCTGCACCGCATTCACTTCCTCGGGTTTATTGGGTTGAATGCCGACTTTCTCGGGGCGCAGGGCCAGATGGCACCTTTGCCCTTCGGACAGAACCATATCACTTTTGGCTTCAAACGGTGCCTGACCTTCGGCCCAGTTAATATGATAGGCACCACCGCCATTGGGTTTGGCCCTGCCTTCGATCAGGTTCACATCGCCAATGAAATCCGCCACGTAGGTGCTGTTAGGGGCCTCGTAAATCTGTTCCGGGGTGGCAACCTGCATTACGCGCCCTTCATCCATAACCGCGACCCGGCTGGCGACTGTCATCGCCTCTTCCTGATCGTGAGTAACAATGACGAAGGTCGTGCCCGTCTTCTCCTGAATGTCCATCAGCTCAAATTGTGTGGCCTGCCGCAGCTTCGCATCAAGCGCCCCCAAAGGTTCATCGAGCAGCAAGAGTTTTGGCGCCTTGGCCAAGGACCGGGCCAACGCCACGCGTTGACGTTGCCCTCCGGAAATCTGGTGCGGCTTTCGGCCTGCGAACTTTTCAAGCCGTGTGAGTTTCAGCATCTGCTCGACGCGCTCGGCAATCGCGTCTTTGTCGCGGCTTTCCCGGCGCAGACCGAAGGCGACATTGTCCCAGACGCTGAGGTGCGGGAACAGTGCGTAAGATTGGAACATCATATTCACGGCCCGCTTGTTTGGCGGTACGTGGGCAATGTCCTCCCCCGCGAGTTCTATCATCCCATCGGTCGGTTCCTCGAACCCGGCGAGCATCCGCATCATGGTCGTTTTGCCACAGCCTGAAGGGCCTAGTAGGGCGAAGAATTCGCGCTGATAGATATCTAACGTAAGATCATCGATCGCCACGAAATCGCCGAAGCGTTTTGTTACGTTCTGAAAGCGGATCAGCGGCCGTTCCTGCGGGTCATCCCAAGGCGCGAACGATGTGTCATTGACCATATGGCAGGATCTTTCCTGGGGTCATCAGGTGGCGCGCCCATAGGCCGGGCACGCCAAAGAGGGCGATCAAGTGCCCGATTTGATCTTTGTCCAAAGGCGTGTGACGGTGCGCTGCACGCGGGCCGGATAGGGTGTCACCGTGTAAAGGTTTGCAAGCGTCGCCTCATCTGGATAGATCGCCACATCGCCGATCACGTCTTCTGCAAGGAACTCTTTCGATGCCGCATTGCCGTTGGCGTAGTAGACGTAGTTCGACGCCGCAGCCATGTTTTGCGCGTCCATGATAAAGTTCAAAAACGTGTGCGCCGCTTCGGGGTTGGGTGCATCCGCTGGAATGGCCATCTGGTCAAACCACATGAGCGCGCCTTCTGTCGGCGCGTTGTAGGCGATCTCGACCCCGTTGTCTGCCTCTGCCGCGCGATCGCGGGCTTGCAAAATGTCACCAGACCAGCCGACGGCCACGCAGATATCCCCATTGGCCAGCGCGTTGATGTATTCCGACGAATGGAACTTCTGCACGTAAGGCCGCACCGCCATCAGCACGGGTTCGGTCCTTGCGATTACGTCGGGATCATGGCTGTCGGGGTCTTCGCCAATGTATTGCAAGGCAGCCGGAATGATCTCGGTCGGAGCGTCGAGAAAATGCACCCCGCAACTGGCCAGCTTCTCCATGTTCGCAGGGTCAAAGATCAGGTCGAGCGAGCCGATCGCCGCGTCGTCTCCCAGCACTTCCTGCACCTTGGCAACATTCACGCCAATGCCCGTCGTGCCCCACATGTAGTTGATAGAATAAGCATTTCCGGGATCGTATTCGGCAGTGCGGTCCTTGATGACGTCCCATAGATTTTCGGCATTGGGCAGTTGCGACTTGTCCAGTTCCTGGAACGCGCCCGCCGCGATCTGGCGCTGTAGGAAGGTCCCTGATGGCACGACGACGTCGTAGCCCGACCCGCCAGCCAGCATCTTGGTTTCCAGAACCTCGTTGCTGTCGAACACGTCGTAGATAAGATCAATGCCGGTTTCTTCTTCGAACTTGGTCAGCAGACCCTCGTCAATATAGTCAGACCAGTTATAGACGCGCACTTCTTCCGCCATGGCCGTACCAGCAATCATTGCCAGCACGGCTGTCGTGCCGAACATAAAGTTCTTCATGATAACTCCCCTATCGGTCGCCGGGTTTTCCGGTCAGCGGCTATGAAATCAACTTTTCTCCATTGCAGCAAGCATGATTGCAAGGCGGTGATTGACGCAACCTGAGTTGCCCATAATGTTGGCAAGGCGCCCGCATCCGGAGGTTTCATGCCCACCATCACAAACCATCTGCCCACGTCAGAGCTTCAGGCGCTGGACGCCGCCCACCACATGCACCCTTTCACGACAGGGGATGAGCTTTCGGCAAAAGGCGCAAGGGTGATCACGCGCGCCAAGGGCGTCTACCTCACCGATAGTGAGGGCAATGAGATCCTGGATGGGATGGCGGGGCTTTGGTGCGTGAATATCGGCTATGGACGGCAGGAATTGGTCGATGCCGCCACACGCCAGATGCAGGAACTGCCCTACTACAACACGTTCTTCCAGACTACTCATGTTCCGGCCATCGCACTCGCTCAGAAGATCGCAGATCTGGCGCCCGAAGGCCTTAACCATGTTTTCTTCGCAGGATCGGGATCCGAAGCCAATGACACCAACATCCGCCTTGTTCGCACTTATTGGGCTGAAATGGGTAAGCCAGAGAAGTCGATCATCGTCAGCCGCAAGAATGCCTATCACGGTTCTTCTGTTGGATCGGGATCGCTTGGCGGAATGGCGGGTATGCACGCGCAAGGGGGCATGCCGATCCCTGACATTCTCCATATCAACCAGCCGAACTGGTGGTCCGAGGGCGCCGATCTAAGCCCCGCCGAATTCGGCATCGCCGTGGCGCGCGAATTGGAAGACGCCATCCTGCACCACGGAGAATCTCGGGTGGCGGCCTTCATCGCAGAGCCTGTGCAGGGCGCGGGGGGCGTGATCGTCCCGCCCGAAACGTATTGGCCTGAAGTGCAACGCATCTGCGATACCTATGACATTCTGCTGATCGCAGATGAAGTCATCTGCGGCTTCGGGCGTACCGGCAACTGGTTTGGTAGCCAGACCATGGGCATCCGGCCGCATATCATGACCATCGCAAAGGGCCTTAGCTCTGGTTATCAGCCAATTGGCGGATCCATCCTGCACGACGACGTCGCCAAGGTCATCGCCGCGACAGAGTTCAACCACGGCTATACGTATTCAGGCCATCCCGTCGCCGCTGCAGTAGCGCTCGAAAACCTACGCTTGCTGGATGAGGAAAGCGTTGTGGACCATGTCCGCAAGACGGCCGGCCCTGCGCTGAAGGCAATGATGCAATCGCTGACCGATCATCCGATCGTGGGGGAAGCCACAGTCGTCGGCCTAATGGGATCTATCGCGCTTACCCCGCATAAGGAAAGCAGGGCAAAGTTCGCAGCCGAACCAGGCACTGTCGGTTACATTTGCCGTGAACGCTGTTTTGCAAACAATCTGGTCATGCGCCATGTCGGAGACCGGATGATCCTGTCTCCCCCCCTTATCATTACACCCGATCAGATTGAAGAAATTGGCCGTCGGGCCCGCAAGGCGCTGGACGAGACTTCTGAAGCCTTGAAAGATCAGGATTTGCTCATGGCGGCGTCGTGATCTGGGCAATATGTCAAAGATGGTTGCAATACCGCGCATGTCCTGATTGCATGAGGCAAAGAAGGCGGACAACCGCCACACGACAAACGGGGAGCCACATTTGGCCGATACGAGTAACGCCGCTGCGTTCGTTGAATTCGAACGTGTGCAAAAAAGTTACGATGGCGAGACGCTGGTCGTCAAAGACCTCAACCTCTCGATGCCGAAGGGCGAGTTTCTCACTATGCTCGGACCCTCTGGATCCGGCAAGACGACCTGCCTGATGATGCTGGCGGGCTTCGAGACTGCCACCCATGGTGAGATCAAGCTGGACGGAAAGCCGATCAACAACATACCACCGCACAAACGCGGCATCGGTATGGTTTTTCAGAACTATGCGCTCTTTCCACATATGACAGTTGCGGAAAATCTCGCCTTCCCGCTAGAGGTTCGCAAGCTCAGCAAATCCGAACGGGAAGCCAAGGTCAAACGTGCGCTCGATATGGTGCAGATGGGCGAATTTGGCGGGCGTCGTCCCGCACAGCTTTCAGGCGGTCAGCAGCAGCGAATCGCACTGGCCCGTGCGCTTGTCTTTGAGCCGGAGCTGGTTCTGATGGACGAACCGCTTGGTGCCTTGGACAAGCAGTTGCGCGAACACATGCAGTTCGAGATTACGAACCTTGCACACGATCTTGGCATCACCACCGTCTACGTTACGCATGATCAGACGGAGGCGTTGACCATGTCCGACCGCGTTGCGGTGTTCGACGATGGACGCATCCAGCAGCTCGCGCCACCCGACACGCTTTATGAAGAGCCGGAGAACAGCTTCGTCGCTCAATTCATTGGGGAGAACAACACACTTGAGGGCCGTATCGAAGAGGTGCAGGGTGAACTTTGTACCGTCAAGCTCGACAGCGGCGACATCATTGATGCGCGGCCCGTGAATATTGCTGGACCCGGCACCAAGACACGGGTGTCGATCCGGCCCGAGCGGGTCGAATTTATGCCGGAACGGCTGTCGCCCGATGCACACCTTCTCGACGCTGTGGTCGAGGAATTCATCTATATGGGCGACACGTTCCGCACCCGTCTGCGCGTGGCCGGACGGAACGACTTTGTCATGAAGTATCGCAATGCCCCCGATCAGCGGCGCCTGAAAAAGGGCGAAGAGATCCGCATCGGGTGGTTGCCGGAGGATTGCCGGGCGCTGGACGCATGAAGCAAAAGGGCCCCGCCGCAGCCTGGTCTGCGGGGCTTTATCACCAAACCAGGTTGATAAACGGGAGAGACGTATGAAACTCACCAAGACACTATTTGCGACGACGGCGCTAGGCGCCGCTGCAACGCTTGTGGTCGCGGATGGCCACATGGCTGGCGATATGACCCTTGTCAGTTGGGGCGGGGCTTATCAGGCCAGCCAACAAAAGGCCTATGTTGAGCCCTACCTTGCCGACAATGCGGGTGTGAACGCCGTTTGGGACGAAAGCTCGGCTGAGGCTGTGGCGAAGCTGCGTGCCATGAACGAAGCCGACAACCTCACATGGGATCTGGTGGATGTCGTAGCCTCTGACGCCATCCGGCTCTGTGACGAAGGCCTCGCCATGGAAATCGACCACGATGAATTGCTGGCACCAGCGCCCGACGGCACATCGGCATCTGAAGATTTCGGCGACTTGATCGTCAGCGACTGCTTCATCCCGCAGATCGTTTATTCGACCACAGTCGGTTACCGTACGGATGCAGAAGGCTGGAGCGGTACACCAGACAACATCTGTGCGATCTGGGACACCGAAAACTTCCCCGGCAAGCGCAGCCTCGAGAAACGGCCCATTGGCAACCTGGAGTGGGCGCTGCTCTGCGATGGCGTCGCCAAGGACGATATCTACGACGTATTGGAAACCGATGAGGGTCAGGCACAGGCCTTCGCCAAGCTTGACGCGATCAAGGACCAGGTCGTCTGGTGGACGGCGGGAGCTGACACGCCGCAGCTCTTGGCGGATGGCGAAGTCGTTATGGGTTCGACCTATAACGGACGCCTTTTCAGCCTGATCGTTGAACAGGAACAGCCTGTCGAGATGCTTTGGGACGCGCAGGTCTTCGATCTTGACGGTTGGATCATCCCTGCCGGCTTGCCAGAGGACCGCTTGGCCCGCGTGAAGGATTTCGTGCGTTTCGCGACAGACACGCAGCGTCTTGCGGATCAGTCGAAGTTCATCTCCTACGGTCCGGCACGTGCGTCTTCGGCGCCGTTGGTGAGCACGCATGCTGATTTGGGGATAGAGATGGCACCACATATGCCGACCGATCCGGCTAATGCGGAAAACACCTTTCTCTATAACTACGAATGGTGGGCCGACTATCGCGATGATCTGGACGCCAAGTTCCAGGCTTGGCTGGCCCAATAATCTAACAGCTAAGGCGGGCGACACGCCCGCCTTACAACCCCTCTTCCAGCTGGCTTAGCGTGGGTTCAGAAAACCAGTAAGGCGGGCGTGTCGCCCGCCCACCCACAAAGGACACTTTTCATGCCCAAAGGCTACATTGTCGCCCACATCACCGTGAAGGATCCCGAGGCCTACAAGGAATACGTCGAAAAAGACACACCGATCCTGCAAGGGCTAGGAGGCAGCTTCGTTGTTCGTGGCGGGCAGTCCCGGGTCATGGAGGGCGAAACGCTTGACCGTCACGTTGTCATAGAATTTCCAAGCTATCAGGCCGCTCTCGACGCCTACAACGATCCAGACTACCAAGAGGTCGCCAAGATCCGTCAACGCACTGCCGACAGCGTCATTCTCGTGGTCGAAGGCACTTAGAATGGAACAGATGCAGGCCGCAGACGGCACGCCGCTCAAACGCAGTCTCAAGCGCGCCCTGCGCCGTCAGAAGCTGCGCGCGCTCGCCCTGGTTGCGCCACTTCTGATCTTCGTCCTGATCACGTTTGTTATCCCGATCGGCAACATGCTTTTTCGTTCGGTCGAAAATCAGATTGTGGAAAACACCCTGCCCGAAACGATCTCCGCCCTGAAAGACTGGGACGCGCAAGGTGGTGAACTGCCCTCAGACGACATGTTCACCCTTCTGTACATCGATCTTTGGCTTGCTCAGGAACAAAAACTTCACACGCGCCTCGGATCCCGCCTGAACTACGAAGTTTCTGGCGTTTCCTCCGTCTTCCGCAAGACGGGTCGCCGTGTGGGCCGCTTCGACACCGACATATACACCGAGCAATTCACCGAGCTTGATCCCGCTTGGGAAGATCCCACCACTTGGGTGGCCCTTTTTGAGGATGACGCAGCCGCCGATGCGCTGCAACTGACCGCTCGCACATGGGATCGCTGGTCCGACTATCTTGTCAGCGAAGATGAAGACCCGGCCGCAGAAGATATACAGGATTTCCTCTTCACGGCGCTGCATTTTGATCTGTCCCGCGCTGAGGGGCTGACAGAAGGCCCACCCATTCTGCAATCCGCCGCCGAAGTCGCGGGCAGCTTTAAGACCGTCAATCTGAAAGAAGCCTTCGCCGATGCGGACAACGATTGGGCCGATCTCGAGCTTTGGCAAACGCTCAAACTCTATTCGCCCACCTACACGCCCGGCTACTTTCTCAATTCCATCGACATGCAAAAAAGCCTCGATGGAATCGAAATGCAGCCCGCTAACGAACAGATCTACATCACGCTTTTCGGACGCACTCTATGGATGTCTCTTGTCATCATGGGATGCTGCATTTTGCTGGGTTACCCAATCGCGTGGCTTCTCGCGAACCTGCCTGCTCGCAAGGCAAACCTGCTTCTGATCCTGGTGCTGCTGCCATTCTGGACCTCGCTTCTGGTCCGAACCTCCGCTTGGAAGGTTATGTTGCAGCAGCAAGGTGTCATTAACGATGTGCTCGTCTGGATCGGGCTGGTCAGCAATGGCGACAGACTCGTGATGATCAACAACCAGTTCGGCACGATCGTCGCCATGACCCACATCCTGCTGCCCTTCATGATCCTGCCGATGTATTCGGTCATGCAGACGATCCCCCCGAGTTACCTGCGTGCGGCGAAGTCCCTGGGGGCGACCAACTGGACAGCTTTTTGGCGGGTGTACTTCCCGCAATCCGTGCCCGGTATCGGCGCGGGCTCAATCCTCGTCTTCATCCTGGCCATCGGCTACTACATTACGCCAGAGATCGTTGGCGGCACGCAGGGTGTCTTCATATCCAATCGGATCGCTTACCACATCTCGTCATCGCTCAACTGGGGCCTCGCAGCGGCTCTTGGAACGATCCTTCTGGTGATCGTGCTGATGCTATACTGGGCTTATGACAAGATCGTGGGCATCGACAACGTGAAGCTGGGATAACGATATGAGTCTGCCTACCTACGCGACGACCGGCCAACGTATCTGGTACTATAGCTTCCGCGTGATCTGCGCGCTGATCTTCGTCTTTCTGATCACGCCAATCCTTGTTGTCATCCCGCTCTCCTTCAATGCGCAGGATTTCTTTACCTTTACGCCCGAGATGTTGCGTCTCGATCCGGATGGCTATTCGCTAAAACACTATTGGGACTTCTTCAACAATCCCGGCTGGCAGCTTGCGCTCAAGAACTCCCTGATCATAGCGCCAATTGCCACTATTCTGTCCGTAACCCTTGGAACGCTGGCTGCAATCGGCCTCAGCCAAAGCCACGTGCCTTTCAAGGGCACGATCATGGCCATCCTGATCTCCCCGATGATCGTGCCCCTGATCATCTCAGCCACGGGCATGTTCTTCTTCTACTCGGCCTTGGGCAACTGGATGGAGGGGACTCTCGGTCTGTCGAAGGGCTTTGTCGGCTACGTCAAAGTTATCCTTGCACATGCGGTCCTTGGCATCCCCTTCGTCATCATCACCGTGACGGCAACGCTTGTGGGCTTTGACCGGTCTCTCACCCGCGCTGCGGCAAATATGGGGGCTGACCCGGTCACGACCTTTTTCCGCGTTCAGATGCCCCTGATCCTGCCCGGTGTGATTTCGGGCGGGCTTTTTGCCTTTATCACGTCCTTTGATGAGGTCGTCGTGGTCCTCTTTGTAGGCTCAGCCGCCCAAAAGACGCTGCCCTGGCAGATGTTCATTGGCCTGCGTGAACAGATCAGCCCGACAATCCTTGCTGTCGCAACGCTGCTGGTCGTGATCTCCATAGCGCTTCTGACAACAGTTGAGCTTTTGCGCCGCCGATCGGAACGCCTGCGGGGCATGTCACCAGGCTGAAATCTAAGAGCAACAAGTTGCAGCCACTGCCCTTGGCAGCCTATCGCGTGCTGCGTATATACCTCACATGACCGACCTGCGGGTAATCACCTCTCGCCTTGTGATCGTCGTGGCCCTTATCCTTGCCATGGCATCGTCCGCCGTCGCGCATAGACTTGCTATGCCTGCGCCTGATCCGGCTGCAGAGGCTTTCCTGATGGCGGGCGGAAGCTGGGCGGATGTTTGTGGCGATGCGGCACCTCTGCATGAGGTCTATGAGCTTTGCGAAACCTGCCGCCTGGTCGAGGACATTGCCCTTTCCGATCTGCAACACGGCGCGATCTTCACACTGAGCCTTCAACAGGTCATCACGCCGACCTTGACCGCTTGCAACGATGACGGCCCTTATTGGGATCCTGGCGTGCAGGTCCGGGCGCCACCTGCGGCCTAAATCCGCCCAAATTCAAAAACAATTCGGATGACGGGGGCCAGAATAGGTCTGCCCGCAAAAAGAGAGTGAAGATATGAAAGCCCATCTTCTGACAGCCGCGATGGCCCTGGGTGCAACGGCCAGCCTGGCACAAGCGCATGATTTTACCGCTGGAGATCTGACGATCCAACACCCGATGGCCTTTGAAACCGCCAAGACCGCCAAGGCTGGTGGCGGCTACCTCACCATAATCAACAATGGCGAAAAGGCCGATCGCCTTATTGGGGCCAAAGCCGACTTCCCCCGCGTTGAACTTCACACAACCGAGGAGACAGATGGTGTCGCCCGCATGATGCATGTCGATAGCATCGACATTCCACCGGGCGAGACGGTGGAACTTGCCCCTGGCGGCTTCCACGTGATGTTTATGGGCCTCGACGGAGACCCCTTTGAAGAAGGTGAGAGAATCCCGGCCACGTTGGTTTTCGAAAACGCTGGCGAGGTTGAGATCGAATTTGCTATCGAAGCCCGCGATGGTGCGAAGGATCACGGCACAATGGATCATTCCAACCACGGCGCTGCCACAAACTAGTCTGGCGCCCGCCCCTGCAAGGGCGGGATCCTTACCGCAAAAGGTTCAGCAGGCGAAGCGATGCATACCCGTCGGGTGTCAGACCCTCTGCCTGCTGGAACGCTCTGACAGCGGCGATTGTTTTGGGCCCGATCTTTCCGTCGATCCCCTTGGTGCTGAACCCACGGCTGGTCAGACGCCTCTGCATCTCTTGCCTTTCGTCAAATGTCAGCGCCCTGTCCTCCAGCGGCCAATCCCCCTGAATGGCAGGGCCGCCCATGATCCGGTCGCTGAGATGTCCGACGCCGATCACATAGGCATCCGCCGTATTGTAGCGCTCGATCACCTCGAAATTCTTGAAGATCATGAAGGCCGCGCCTTTGCTGCCCGCCGGCAACAGGACCGAGGCCTTCCCGTGGTTAGGCACCTTTTGTCCCTGCATGTCGACCACGCCAAGTGCGGCCCAGTCGGATGGGTCTTTCAGTATCTTCCGGTCGGCCAGCGTGTAGTCGAACCCATCGGGAAGTTGCACTTCAACTCCCCATGGTTGCCCCTTCACCCAACCAAAGCCCGCCAGATAGGCCGCCGTTGAGGCCAGCGCATCGCTCGGGTCGTCCGACCACAGATTGCGCTGCCCGTCGCCATCAAAATCCACTGCATGCTCCAAGTATGAAGTTGGCATGAACTGGGTGTGTCCCATGGCCCCCGCCCAGCTTCCTGTCATATTGCGCGGCTCGGTGTCGCCGCTTTGCAGGATCCGCAGCGCAGCGATCAGTTGCTCTTCGAAGAATGCGCCCCGTCGCCCGTCGAAGGCAAGCGTCGCCATAGACCGGATCACATCGTTGCTGCCCCGGAACGAACCATAGGCACTTTCCAGTCCCCATATCGCAACCACAACGTCCTTATCGACGCTGTAGCGTGCCTCGATCTGCTCAAGCGTATCACGATGCTTTTCGAGCGCCCTTTTCCCATTCGCGATCCTTGTCTCTGACGCGGCAGAGCCGAGATACTCCCAGATCGTCTTGGTGAATTCCGATTGGTTGCGATCCAGCTCGACCACTTTCGGGTCATAGACTACCCCAAGAAAGGCGCTTTCCAGCACATCAGATCCAATTCCCGCAGCGCGTGCTCTATCGCGAAAATCGCTGATCCAGCGCTGGAAATCCGCCTCGCCTGCCGTCTCTATCGCTGCAGATGTCGCAGGATCGACAAGCGGTCTGGCTTGAGGCCGTATCATATCACCAGCAAAAGCCAGCCTTTCGCCCGTTGCAGCCTCAGGTCGTTCCGAGGGCCGCACAGATTGGTCCATTGGTGCCGTCGTACCGATCTGGCCAGTTAGTATAGTGGCGGCACCGGCCGCCAAGACCTTTGAGAACCGCATCTTTGCCTCATATTTTTATACTGCTTTGCCCCGATGCTAGCCCGAACTACGCAATTCACAAAGGATCAATCACTGCTCACGCAATCCTTCGCCGAAGAATGTATCTCTGCTCTGATGGCTTCCAGATGCTGGCGCAGCAGCGATACCCGGTGCGGTCTGAAGCTTTCTTCTGTCACTTCCAAATCCTGCATGCGGTCCAGCCGAAAGATCCGGAATGCCTTGCGCAGCTTGCACCAGGCCGAAAGCATGTTGGAATTGTCCATGTACATGATCCCGAGGGGTTTGACCGTCCGGCGCGTCTGGTTGCCTTTGCCGTCCTCATAGCCGAAGGACACGCAAAGTTCTTCCCACGTCGCCTCACGCAATTGTGCCACATTGATCACCGGTTCGGGGGGGCGCCAGTATCGCCGCGCGTCCAGAACCGCATGTTTGAGCCGATGGGCCTGCCGCGCGGGCACCCGCGCCTGGATCTTTGACAGCGCCGACTCTGACGCTTTTGCCAGCGCCGGATCACCGATCACTGCGACTTCGCGCAGCCCCAGAACCAATGCCTCAAGTTCGTCATCCTCAAACCCAAGCGGAGGCAGGGCAGCATCCTCTATCAGGGTAAAGCCAAAGCCCGCTGCCCCATCGATCACCGCGCCAAGGCTGCGAAGTGTTTCGATGTCTCTGTAGATCGTGCGGAGTGACACCTGCATGTCCTGCGCCAGATAGGTTGCCGTGACAGGTGGTGTCGCCCTGCGCAGCGCTTGCATCAATTGGAAAAGTCGGTGAGTGCGTGACATGGTCAGAGCATATCACACACCCTGTCAGAAATTGACAGCATCACAAAAAGCGACGATGTCCGATCACAGGTCCGTCGCCCTGCGCTTCGATCCGTTCAATCGCTTCGGTCAAGTTTTCATAAGCCACGGACATGTGATGGACATTCGCATGCAGCATCGTCTCTGGGTCAATTACAAAGGCGACATGTCCCTTCCAGAACAGCAGATCGCCACGTCGCTTCTCCGCGCCATCCTGGAGCGCGTGACCAACCATCTCCATCTGCTGATCGCTGTCACCGGGGCAGGGGATCCCGCAGGCCAGAAGGGCGGCTTGCACCAGCCCCGAACAATCAAGCCCCCAACGGCTGTTGCCGCCCCAAAGATAGGGCGTGCCCAGAAACAGTGTGGCGATTTCAAGCGGATCTTCAGCCCGCGACTCAATCGGCGCCAGATGCTGGCTGGGGACAAAGCCCTTGTTGGTCTCGAAAAACTTGGCGTTGGTGTCGATGGCGACGACACGGCTGCCGAAACTCAACGGCATCAGGTCCGGCGACTTGAAGTTCGCTGCCTCATAGGCATGCGTTGCGGGTGCCATGACCCAATGGGTTGGAGCTGAGGAAGGTTCAAGTATATCTGCGGTCACGAAACCTACATATCCATCCCGTGTGGCCTTTACATAACTGTGGCCGTTCGCACCCCCCAGGACCGTTACCTCTTCGCCAAAGATCAGCTGGCGGTCACGCGGCCCGCCCGGACGGGCAAGCAGGTCTGTCATCGTCACCGCCACCCGCGCGGGGCTGGATCCGTCGACGAGGTTGGGATCCGGCATGGTTCGACGGTCACTCATAGGCCCAGAATATCCGGCAGTGCAGCGAGAAGCGCGCGCGTGCCTTGGCCGACCCCGCCTTTCGGTCGGCCCGGCGCGGCATGGGGCTGCCATCCATAAATATCAAAATGCATGTAGGCAGGACTGTCCGTCACGAACCGCCGCAAGAAGAGTGCTGCGGTGATCGAGCCAGCAAAGCCACCTTTCGGCGCATTGTCGAGATTGGCGATCCCCGGTTCGATCATTGTTTCGTAGGGATCGTGGAATGGCATCCGCCAAACTGGGTCGGCGACAACCTCGGCCGCAGTTTCAAGCTTTTGCGCATGATTTGATTGATCGGTGTAGAAGGGGGCCAGGTCTGGGCCAACCGCCACCCGTGCGGCCCCTGTCAGCGTCGCCATCGAGACGATCAGATCAGGCGTTTCCTCATCCGCCAGTGCCAGCGCATCAGCCAGGACAAGGCGCCCTTCGGCATCGGTGTTGTTGATCTCGACCGTGAGGCCTTTGCGTGAGTTCAGAATATCCTGTGGCCGGTAGGCATTTCCGGCGACCGAGTTCTCGACCGCCGCTACCAGAACCCGTAAACGCAGCTTTTGACCCGTTCCCATGATCATCGATGCGAGACCTAGAACGGCTGCTGCGCCACCCATATCCTTCTTCATCAGGCCCATAGAGGAGGCCGGTTTCAGATTCAAACCGCCCGTGTCAAAGCAGACGCCCTTGCCGACCAACGTCAGCGTTGGGCCTGCATTCCCCCACCGCATGTCAATCAGACGAGGTGGGCGATCCGCCGCGCGCCCGACCGTGTGGATCATCGGAAAATTCTGATCGAGTAGGGCATCGCCTTCAATGACCGTGATTTCCGCGTCATGCATCTCGGCCAGATCGCGTGCGGCGAGCTCTAGATCCGGGGGCCCCATGTCGGCAGCAGGCGTGTTGATCAGATCGCGGGAAAGGGCTTCCCCCGCAGCGATAGTCTCCAGCCGCTGCGCATCGATATCGTCAGGCGCGATCAGCCTTGCGCTGGGCTTCGACTGCGATGCGTAGCGGTCGAAGCGGTACGTGGACAAAAGCCAGCCTAAACACTCTGTCTCTAGCGAATCTTGGTCCAATTCGGTCTGCAAGGCATAGGTGCCTGCAGGCAGCGTCGCCATTCCAGCGGCCAGATGAAAGCGCGCGCGTGTTCGTTTCGCCGCCGACCCATAGCCCACCACCGCCTTTTGACCGCCGGGCAGCAAAAGGCCCTGACCAACTGCGCCCTTAAAGCCGTGGCGTTCGCACCATGTGGTGACCTCGTCGCCTTGCTTTGCAAGCCAGTCGGCCACCGCATCTTCCGCCAAAAGCGTCAGTTGCGTGGCTTCCGAGGTCTTATTCTCAAATCGTAACGGCATGGGCAATCCGGGCTGAGGTCATTGGCCCCAACCCTAACCGCATTCCAAGGCCCTGCAAGCGTCAGATCGTGACGTCCTGCAAATCCCAGATTGCCGAAAGTGACCCTTCACCGATCCGCATCAGACGCGCGACCGTCGCGGCAAGTGCCACATCGTTCTTCGCATCGATACAATCCGTAACGCTTTCGGCGATCCGGGCCAGCTTGAGCATGCCGATCTGTTCGGCGATCGCGATCAACGACCGGGCGCTTTTGCGCAGCTGCACCCATTGCGCCGTCCGGTAGAGCCGGTCGCAATGCGACAAGCGCAAAGCAAGCTCCTCCATGGCCCGGCAGACCACGTCCTCTGCTCCTGCCTCGCCCAATTCGGAATAAAGCGCTGCTAGACGATCGGGATCGACCGACGCCATCTCAGCGGGTCGGAATTGCATGACATGTTGCACTGTTTCACCTTCCTTACTCACCCAATATGCCCCCACGGCATGACTTCACCTAATGCGCTCAGCCTTCCCAAATGGTTATCTCCAAGCAGTCTTTTCCCTCGAATTCTATGTGAATTCAGTCTATTGCGTCGCCCAGCCGTGTAAGGGCGCCGGTGGGTCGAAATGTTGCCAGGCAATTTTTGCATCCAATGCAACAGCGCGTTTGTCAGCCATAGCTTGAATGCAATGGGTAATCATGGCGAGCAGCCTGCGCTTTAGAGCGCCGACACCGGTAAAATGGTAACGGTCCGACTTTCCCCCAAAGTCGATCACCGTTACATCGGCCCGAACAAAACGGAATGAGGGCCTGGCATGGACCAGATACTTTCGATGGCCGCGACCAACCTTCTGTCGCCCATCATTCTCAGCTTTGCCCTTGGGGTCGCAGCCTCTCTTGCCCGGTCCGACCTGAACATCCCCGAGGCCGTCGCAAAGGGAATGTCGATCTACCTGCTTTTTGCCATCGGATTTAAGGGTGGGGTCAGCGTGGCGGCGCACGGAATCGACCTGACACTTGGCCTGTCGCTACTGGCGGGCATTGTCCTGTCGGCCGCGCTGCCACTGATTGCCTTTGGTCTTCTGAAGGTGATGAGCGGGCTCAGTCGCTTGGACGCTGCGGCAGTCGCTGCGCATTACGGGTCAATCTCGATCGTGACCTTTGTCGCGGCCACATCCGTGCTGCAATCAAGCGGGATCTCTTACGAAGGCTATATGGTTGCGGTCGCTGCGGCGATGGAGGCGCCTGCGATCCTGTCAGCCCTTTGGCTGATCTCTCGGGGTGGAGCTAACCGGCGCATGGATCCCGAATTGATGCGCGAGATCCTTTTGAACGGATCCATTGTGCTTCTGGTCGGCAGCTTTTTGATCGGGGGGATCACCGGGCAAGAGGGCTTTGACAGGATTTCCAGCTTTATCGAGGCGCCGTTTCAAGGTGTGCTTTGCCTCTTTCTGCTGGATATGGGCCTCGTCGCGGGGCGGGGCCTGCGCGAGGGCAGTGGCGTGCTGAAGCCTGGCGTGCTGACCTTTGGGGGTATCATGCCGCTGGTCGGTTCAGTCGTCGGGCTGTTGGCTGGCCTGCTGCTCGGGTTGTCGACTGGGGGCGTGGCACTTTTCATGGTGCTGTCGGCCTCAGCCAGCTACATCGCAGTGCCAGCGGCTATGCGTGTGGCCTTACCCGAGGCAAACCCGTCGATCTATCTGACCCTTTCGCTGGGCGTGACCTTTCCGTTCAATCTGACGCTAGGCATCCCGCTTTACATCGCCCTCGCAAGCGCACTGACAGGAGGCTGAGCCATGCAGACCCACCAAGCCAAACGTGTGGCCATCATCATCGAACAGGTCATGCAGCGCCGTTTGACCGAAGTCTTGAAAGACGCGGGTGTGACCGGCTTTACGATACTGCCCGTTCTGGGTGGTTCGGGCCGGTCCGGCGAATGGAGCCGTGAGGGTCAAGTGACCCGTGCAGGCGGCATGGTGCAAGTGGTGTGCGTGATCAAGCCTGAACGCCTGGACCCGTTGCTTGAGGCAGCGTTCAAGGTTGTCGACCGTCATATTGGGGTTGTGACGGTCAGCGATTGTGAAGTCCTGCGGGCCGAGCGGTTTTAGGGTCAGGGCCGGGCGACACGCCCTCTTAACTATCAGCGCAAAAGCATCCCGTTTGGCCATTTGAGAATCGTCTGCAGGGTGATGACCTGTTCCTGACCGGGTGCCATCTCAAGATCCCAACCCAGAATGCCGCGCTGGTCCTCGACATTTTCTTCGCTCGGCGCAGGCGTGGCGGACCAGCTGATCTCAAGATCCTCCTGCTGCGTGAATGGTACCTGGTCCAGCAGACGGACCGGCCAGGTCTGATCTGTCAGATTGCGCAGGGCGATCTTCGTGTTGAGCATTTGTTCGTTCGTGCGGGACAAAAGCCCCCGGTCCCCTTCCGTCTGATCCAGGATCACGCGCTCCAGCCGCAAGCCCTCGATTGGCCCAAAGAAAAGGTCCGCCGTTTCGCCTTCGGGAATCTCCGGCAGTGATCCCCGGCCCACAAAGGCGCCGTCAACGAAGCGCGCCGCATCGGCAGAGGCCAGAAGCGTCTCGCCCGTGTTGTTCGTCATGTCGGCGGCGAGGAACGCGGTGTTGTTATGGATGGGAACGGCGCGCGCTTCTATCTGCGCGGGCAGGCTCAGCGTGTCGAGCTTCAGGCGAACATTGTCGGCGCCAGAAGCGACGCTGACCGGGCTGGCATAGACATAGACGACCGCATAGCCCGTGGTGATCGTCTGGGCGACCTTGGGTGCAGGCGATACGGGCGCGTCTGCCAAAGGTTCTTCCAGCGTTAGCATCATGTCGCTTTCGGCAACGCCCCCCAGGCGCAGTCGGCTGCGTAAATCTGCCTGTTCGGCCTCGGGATCGACGATCTGCCGCAATTGCGGAAAGAGCGTTCCGGGCGCGAGCTGACCGCTCGGTTTTAGTGTGGAAAGCGTTAGCGCGACATCGGTCCAGTTTTCGCCCGATCCCTGAAAGACCTGCGCGCCCCGCACAACATCTACTGAGGCGTTCTCGTCCTGTGTCAGGTAGATGTCGTAAACCGGGTTCCAGGCTGCGTTCCGAGAGACGTAGGTGATCGTCACCTCGGCCTTTGAAGCCGCTGCGGTCGACACCGCAAGCTCAAGGTAAAGGCGATCCGTGGTCTCGGGGGTCAAAGCGGCAAGGGCCTGCCGGGCCTCTTCCAGATCCTCGTTCAAATCGTCGAGCACTCTTTCGGCTTCTCGCGCGTCGATTTGTGCCTCAAACGACTGTTCGTTCGCGTCGAGGGATTCTTCTCCGATCATCCTGGAAAGCGCGCGCAATGTGTCGACGGAGCGCTCTGTCTCTTCGCCATTGCCATTCAACCCGTTCAGGAAGGCAAGGCGTGCCTCGGCGGCCGCAACGGTCAAGCGCAAACGATCTGCACCGTCCCTCACTGTCTCGATTTGCGCTTCAATGTTTTCGATCCGGGTTTGGGCCGCCAGCACATCCGGCCGCGTCCGATCGGGTGCAGGCGGGCGTGCCCGATCGCGGATTGCCACAGCGCCCAACTGCGCGCCCGCAACGCTTACCCGAACAGAACCAGGATCCGTCCCCCTTGGTAAATCTGCAAAAATCAGATCGTGACTGCCCGCAGGCAGCGACACCACCGCGCTTCGTGTGATTTGCGCGGTTGACGGATAGACCGTTACCTTACTGATCGTGCTTTCGGCCCGAAAGACGTCCGCGCCAGCCATAAAAGGCGCTGCACAAATAGCGACTGCGAGAAGATGACGCATGAAACCTCCCAAAATTGGTGCAACAGCTTTGGCGGCGGCGGCCGAAAAAAACAAGGGACGCCCTACCCCTGGTGGCGTCCCTTGTCTTGAGCGTTCCAAACCAAAGCGTGAAGGGAGAAGATGCTTTGGTTAGAACGTTGGCCTGCCTCATCTGGGCGGCAGCTGACGGTGCGGCGCTTCGGGGGCGCCCCAGTCCGTGAGTGATCTTTTTCGAAGTGTTCTTTCCGGTTCAGCTTAGGCTGCGATTGCCAGCGGTGGGCGGTCGGTGACGGGCAGCGGCTCGTGACGCAGGACGGGAAAGACGGCGCGGCGGCGCAATGGCGTCCTGCTCAGATCGTTTTCGAAGATCTCGGTCAATTGCTGACGCGTAACGGCGTTCGGGTCGGCTGCCTTGCGATTGGCACGACGACGCATTGTGCGGCTAAGACTGATCCCAAAGAGTTCCATCATGGCGTTCCCCCACCAGATTGTTGTCAAGCTGGTCTCACTGACCTTTTCGCTTTCGGCGATTTTTCGCCATTTGCTGGTCTGTGATAAAACACACATTGACTTAAATGTTCAGGGGGAAATCAGTCACTTTTTTCCCTCGGACGTTACGTTTAGGTAACTTTTACGCCCGAGGGGTGATTATGACGTCACGTCAGCCTTTTTTCAGAACCCGCTGACCGAGGACCTCGGCAATCTGCACAGCGTTCAAAGCGGCCCCTTTTCGCAGATTGTCTGAGACGCACCAAAGGTTGATTCCATTCTCAACGGTCGAATCTTGCCGGATGCGGCTGATAAACGTTGCATAGTCACCGACACATTCGATGGGCGAGACGTAACCACCCGCCTCACGCTTGTCGATTACCATGATACCGGGGGCTTCACGCAGGATATCGCGGGCTTCGTCTTCATCGAGGAATTCCTCGAATTCGATGTTCACCGCTTCTGAATGACCGACAAAGACCGGAACGCGCACGCAGGTTGCCGTGACCTTGATAGAAGTATCTACGATCTTTTTCGTTTCCGCCACCATCTTCCATTCTTCCTTGGTCGACCCGTCATCCATGAAAACGTCGATCTGTGGAATCACGTTGAAGGCGATCTGCTTTTGGAACGCTTTCGGTTCGACCTCGACCGTCGGGTTGTAAACGGCCTTCGTCTGATCCCAAAGCTCGTCCATGCCTGCCTTTCCTGCACCCGATGTTGATTGATAGGTGCTGACGACAACGCGCTTGATCCGTGCCCGGTCGTGAAGCGGTTTCAGCGCCACCACCATTTGCGCGGTCGAACAATTCGGGTTGGCGATTATGTTTTTCTTGGAATAGCCGTCAATCGCATCGGCATTCACCTCGGGCACGATCAGCGGCACATCGGGATCGTAGCGGTAGAGCGATGAGTTATCGATGACCACACAGCCTGCTGCTGCGGCCTTGGGCGCATAAGTCTTTGTGCCTTCGGAGCCGATGGCGAACAGGGCAATGTCCCAACCGGTGAAATCGAACGTGTCGAGGTCTTTTGTCGTCAATGTCGTGTCGCCGAATGAGACTTCCGTGCCCAGCGACTTGCGCGAGGCAAGCGGTGCCAGTTCATCCACGGGAAACTGACGCTCGGCCAGGATGTTCAGCATTTCGCGGCCCACATTGCCTGTGGCGCCGGCGACAACGACGCGATAACCCATTCTTTTTCTCCTTTGGGGTTGCGGGGGGCTCATATACCGCCCATCCCCGAAGCGAAAGGACTATTGCGAGGGCAGCGAACGATAGCCTTTGCCGATCAGCAACGCACCTACGCCGAATAGACCCAAACCACTAAGATATTCGACCCGGAAAAAACGCGCGGCCGTCCGGCGGAAGGTGTGCATGGCCAGCAGCGCATAGCCCAGGATCGACGCCGCATCGAGGACCAGAAAGATCGCACCGTAGACCATCGTCTGCACAAAGATGCTGTGATCGGGCGAGATGAAGCCCGGAAAGAGGGCAACAAAAAATACGATTGCCTTTGGGTTGCTCACACAGGCGAAAAAGCCGGTGAGGAAGGTCGCGCGCCCCGACTTCACAGAGATATCGGCCAGGGGTTTGCCGGCATCCAGCAAGGCTTGCAGGGCGAGATAGAGTATAAAGACGCCGCCCGCGATCTGCAGGTAAGGCAGGAACACTTCGGACAATGCGATCAGTGTCTGCAGGCTGGCCCCGGCGATGACGATATGCACGACCGTGCCAATCGCATCACCTGCCACGGTTGTGACGGCTGCCCGTGGGCCAAAACGAACGGCCTGCGATGCGGCCAGCGCCACCGATGGCCCGGGTGTCGCGACGAATAGAAGTGTAATGCTAACAAAGCCAAAGAGAAGAACTGGATCCACGCCTAACGTCTCCACTTCGCAGCGAGCCCACGCGCGGTGCTGGCCAGAAGACCGATATCGATCCCGACGGCCACGAACTGCGCGCCGGCCTCAAAGCTCGCCTCGATCATGTCGTCGCGTGTGGCGAGGATGCCAGCGGCCTTGTCGCTGGCCGCGACTCTTTTGAGTGTCGTCATGATCATCTCCTGCATGTCGGGATGCATGATGTTGCCCATATGGCCGTAGTCTGCGCTTAGATCCGCAGGCCCGATAAAGACGCCGTCGATCCCGTCGACTTCCAGAATTTCGTCCAGCGCTTCCATGCCTTTTCGATTTTCAACCTGAACCAGAAGACAGATCTGATCGTCCGCGTCTTCGCCGTAATCCCCTACGATCCCGTACTGCGATACGCGTGCCAATGAGTAACCCACACCTCTATCGCCATTCGGTGGATAGCGGCAGGCACGCACGAGTTGGCGGGCCTGATCGGCGCTTTCGACCATCGGCACCAGTACGGTCTGCGCACCGATGTCGAGCACTTGTTTGAGGATCCATGTTTCGCCCGTCGGCACGCGGACGGCCACAGCGCTGTTCGATGCCTCCAGCGCCATGAGCTGGGTGCGCATGCCGGCAATGTCGTATGGCGCGTGTTCACCATCGACCAGAAGCCAATCGAACCCGGCTGTTCCCATGATCTCAGCGGTGACCGGTGCGCCCAGCGACAACCAGCAACCCGTGATCGTTCGGCCTTGCTGAAGAGCGGCCTTGAAGGGATTGACGGGGGCGGGCATAGCGGTCTCCTTGTCTTGGTCGGCTGACCCTAGAGCCGGATCGTGCAGATTGACCAGCGCTTTTCCAGACGGAGCGCGCTGCCGCGCGCAGTCGACTTTATTGTGCTCGGGCCGCACAGGCCTTGAGAGGCGCTGCCTCTCAAACTCTCCCGGGTGCGTGGGGCGGGAAAAGGAGAGGTGTTCACACCACTCGGATGACGTCCTTGCCGACGGCCAGCATGTAACCTCGCCGTGCGATATTCTTGACGAGAAGCTCACTCACGATCTGGTTGCCGAGCCCGTCGCGCAGGCGCTTGATTCTGGTGGCTCCTGCCGCCTCTTCGCAATCGGTTGAGGCTCGGCCAGAGATCAGGCCTTCCAGCTCCGCGCCGCTGAGAACATCGTCATCCATACGCGCTTCGGCCAGAACGGACAGTGTTTCCATCGCTGCATCTGTCAGCTTGAATGCCAGGTCGTTTAGGAAAACGGTGTTTTCCTCACGGCTGATTGTCAGAGAATTCACCTGAATGCCCGCCCGTTCAATTTGTGCCATGCGCCGGTTCATTGCCACGATCATCACCAGAAAGACGAGCGCAGCGATCATCATCGCCGTCGCGAAGACCAGGAGCACGAAGATCACGACGCGGTAACTTCGCAGCGTGTCTGAAAAGGCTGTGCCGGATTGCGCGAGTATCTCAAGAAGCTTGATCTCTGCCTGGCTGGTCAGATCTGCATTCTCAATAAACATCCGTTCGACCCGGGCGTCGAAGGCGCCTGCTTCGGGCAGAGTCCAGAACAAACCAAGGGCGGTGACGATTAGGATCCCGACAATGGCCGCTATGCCCAAAAGCACCAGCCGTTCTCCGCTTCGGCGGATGTCAGTAGCGGAGGTAGAATTGTCCTGCACTGTTCTTCCTTTGATCCAGCCCTTCGGGTCCAAAGACCGACATGACCTGCAAAAGCGTCCAGCCCTGGCGGGCCAAGCGCTGCTGCAATTCGGATTGCGCAGTACCCCGGCTGCAGCCACCGCGCAGCTCTGCCACGCCGTAATGCAGACGCAGGGGATTGTCCTGCTTGGCTTTGTAGTCGGCATAGCATTGCGCATGGGCCGCAGCCGGAAAGGCCAGCAGGAGGGCGCAGATGATGAATATCTTTTTCATGATCCCTTCATGCGCCCAGAACACCGGATATTCAATAACCACAGGCACTTCCGCGACCCGTTATCGGATAACAGGTTCCTGTTATTGCCTGTCTGAGGATGGTCAGCCCAGTTTCGGATCAGCGCCACCGCAGACGGTCGGCCACTTGCAAACTGACATAGAAAAGGAGCTGACCCATGTACCGCAAATTTATTGCCACCATCGCCGCTGCCGCGATTGCCATTACCGCCTTTGCCTCCGCCCCTGCTCGTGCGGACAGCAACGACGCCGCCCGCGCGCTGGCCACGATCCTTGGGATCGCGATCATCGGGGCTGCGATCAATGACGCGCGCAAGGATAAGGACAAGGTCACGCGGCACCACAATTATCGCCCGCGTCATCAGTACAACCACGATCACCGCCTGCACCCGAAACCCATCCCGCAACGGGTGCATCGCCGAATTCTGCCGGGTAAATGCCTGCGCAGCTTCCAGACTGATCGCGGCCGCGCACGCCTGTTTACGCAGCGCTGCCTGAACCGGAACTATCAATTCGTGAACAGCCTGCCACGTTCTTGCGCCCGTCAGATTTGGACGGATCGCGGCATGCGCAGCGGATATGGCGCAGGTTGCCTGCGCCGCAACGGGTACCAGTTGGCCCATGGTTAAATAAGGGCAGCAAAGCGCCACGCCTCACCGTGTGGCGCAACCTCGGGGGGATGTTCGGGCATCCCCCCTTTTTTGTGGATGCGTCGCCGTAGTGGATCCTTTACCCAATGACAGAGAGAAGACACGACTGGACCCGCTGTGCCCGATTACGCCTTTGAAGAAGCCCTCGCAGGCCAGCGTGTCGCAGGCGTTGACGAAGTCGGTCGCGGCCCATTGGCAGGGCCCGTCACTGCCGCCGCTGTGATCCTGAACGCACATGATATTCCCGAAGGTCTGAACGACTCAAAACAGCTCGGGGCAGGGCGTCGCGCTGTCCTTTATGAGGAGATAACCACCCGAGCGGATTGGGCCATCGGGCATGCGAGTGTCGAAGAGATCGATCAGATCAACATATTGCAAGCCTCGCATCTGGCGATGGTGCGCGCCGTCCAAGGATTGAGGGAGCGCCCGGATCACGTATTGGTCGATGGTCGAATGGTTCCCGCTGGGCTGAACATCCTCGCCCAGGGCATTGTGAAAGGTGACACCAAATCACTCTCCATCGCGGCGGCATCCATCGTCGCCAAAGTCACCCGGGATCGGATCATGGTGGATTTGGCGCAACAGCATCCCGGCTACGGATGGGAGACAAACATGGGCTATCCGTCAAAAAGCCACAGAGAGGCGCTTCGAAATCTTGGTGTGACCCCACATCATAGACGTTCGTTCCGGCCCGTCCACAAGATGTTGTATCAAGACTAAATGCTAATTACTTGATTCAAAAAAGAAATTGACGACGAATCGGCTTTGACTCATCTTTGCTTCAAGCACAGAGCGGAAAATCCGCCGGGCAAAGAGGCAGACATGAAAAACGACACCAAGGGCGCTGCAGCGCTTCCTTTGAACACGATTGTAGCGGGTGATTGCATCGAAGTGATGCAACGTTTGCCCGATGCGTGTATCGACCTGATATTTGCCGATCCGCCTTACAACCTGCAGCTAAAGGGTGAATTGCACCGCCCTGACAACAGCCGCGTGGATGCGGTGGACGACGCTTGGGATCAGTTCTCCAGCTTCCGGGCCTATGACGAATTCACGACAGCCTGGTTACGTGAGGCGCGGCGCATCCTGAAACTCGACGGGGCCATTTGGGTCATCGGCAGTTATCACAATATCTTCCGGGTCGGTGCTGCACTTCAGAATGAAGGATTTTGGCTGCTGAACGACGTGGTTTGGCGCAAGTCAAACCCGATGCCGAATTTTCGAGGCAAACGCTTTACCAACGCACATGAGACCATGATCTGGGCTTCGCGCAGCGAAGGGGTGAAGTACACCTTCAACTACGAGGCCTTGAAGGCCCTGAATGAAGGTATCCAGATGCGCTCTGACTGGGTGTTGCCGATCTGTACGGGGCATGAACGGCTCAAGGACGACAAGGGCGACAAAGCCCATCCGACGCAAAAGCCCGAGGCATTGCTGCACCGTGTTCTGGTGGGCACGACCAATCCCGGCGATGTTGTGCTGGACCCGTTCTTCGGCACTGGCACGACGGGTGCTGTCGCCAAGATGCTGGGCCGAGACTTCATAGGGATTGAGCGCGAAGAGGCTTATCGCAAGGTCGCCGAAAAGCGCATCGCTGCTGTGCGCAAGTTTGACAGGGCGGCGCTACAGGTCAGCGCGTCAAAACGGGCAGAGCCACGTGTGCCCTTCGGCCAACTGGTCGAACGCGGTATGCTGCGCCCGGGCGAAGAGCTTTACTCTCCGCGCGGCAAGGTCGCCAAGGTTCGGGCTGATGGCACGCTCGTCGGTCATGATGTCAAAGGGTCGATCCACCAGGTCGGAGCGGCCCTCGAAGGCGCCCCAAGCTGCAATGGCTGGACGTACTGGCACTATGTCAACGAGGGCAACAAGGTCCCGATTGATGTCCTGCGCCAACAGATACGTGCCGAGATGCACGACTGAATAAACCACTCTCTCTTAGAACACCGCCGGTGCCTGTGGCCTAAACAAAGGCTTTAAGCCTATGGCACTTCACCTTGCCCCGCCCGTCAAACGGCGGGGCCTTCTTTATGTGGACGGTTGTCAGATGTTGCGGCTGTTTGATCCGGACCCCAGTTGCAAGACAGAGCCCATTTGTTTGTGTCTTTTCGATTTCACGCTGCGCGCTGGCAGCAGGAAAGTCCCCACACCCAGCAGACTTCCAAAGCGATCTCAATGGCAAAAGCGACCAATCATGCGGTAAAGGCCCAATTCAACCTGCGAGGCGTATCGCCTCCTCGCTGCCCCTTGTTTTATCGCGATGACCCCATGTTGTCTGAGCGGCGTGGCATGCCCGCTCCGATCAAATCTCTGATAAAGATCAATCACCGCAATTCAGGTTTCAGTCGAAACGCTTCAACCGGGGCACTGCCTATGACGTACTGACATCTTTTAAAGTGACCTAGACAGCGTTTCCAATATGGGCTCCGCTCAAGATTGCCGCGCGCTGCAACGGGAACGGAGCCAGAGCTTATCACCCCGGCCTTGCATATGTCGCTTCCCAGTAATGGCGAGGAATCCCCGAAAGCTCTAACCAACGGCCGAGCAACCTGACGGTAAAGTCCACCTCGGTCAGGTGCAGCCTGAGCGCGTCATAGCTTTTGACCGCCGCCTCTCGCCAACGCCCGCGCGCCGCTTTAAAGCTTTTCAACTCTTGTACTCCGGGTATCACCAGATGCCAGCAGGACGCGCCCCCGGTATTCTGAAACCGTTTCAAAAGCCCATCTGGTGCATCGATTGATCACGTATCGACCTCGCACGTGCTCAGGACCTGCCTTGGCGAGACCCGGAAAGCCGCCTCTGATGCTCTGGATTCGGCTGTCGTACTGACCGGGACAACGCACATCGAACATCTCGTCCGTCAGCTCGAAATTGACCTCAGCTGGGCACGCTCCAGACGACATCCGCCTGCTCGAGATTCTGACCCCCGTTCGAAAATCCGAACGTGTTTGGGATCGTGGATTTCAAGGCGCCGGAAATTTGCGCCGACACGGCCTCGATCAGAATTCGGCTTTGCTGCAAACGCGATCTGGCCGCCGCAATGGCGTCCGATGTCGCTCCGAATTGCTTGATCAGCGTTTTTGCCACGTAGTTGGCCAGCGCTTTGGTTGATGTCGTGACATTGACCGACTTGATCGCGACATTGCGTTCGGCGGCGTCGATGGCAAAGTGTTGCAGTCCAATGGCCCAGCCGGATTTGTCGATATCTGCATCCATCCGGAACTCCTCCATCTGCGATTGGCCTTCCTTCTCGCTGGCATCCTGCAGGCGGTGACTCGTCAGTTTGAGTTTGTTCAGATATCCCTCGGCTGAGCGCTGGAGGGTTTGCGGATCGATGGGCCGCGCCAAAAGTGGCACGTTCATCGGTTCTCCATCCAGGTCGCGCCAGTGCCGCAGGTTGTGAAGTCGGCCCTCAAGCGTCGCATGGATGCTGCGCAGTTCCTCGTTGTAGGGTGGTAGAAAGCCTTCTTAGCCGTCGCCCTCCGCAAGCCCAAGGGTTGGGTCCTCCCGGGGCGTATTTGTCAGGATTTCCAGCGTATCCGACAGATTGTCCGAGAAAAGCTGTTTGGCCGACACGTAAAGCGCCTTGGCGCGTTGCAGACTTTCCTTTGTTTGTTGCTGGTATTGCGCGTCGCCCGCGTCGAGTAGGGCTTCAAGCATGCTCCGAATGGTAGCCTGCTGGTAGTAGAACGGATAGTCCCGCGCGATGCAATCCGGATCGACGATGACCTCCCCGGTGTCGAAGGCCAGCCTATTTGTGGGCTCTGTCGCATCCAGAAGCGGTTTGACGCACTATGGGATTTCGAGCTGAGGATCAAATATCCTCCGCAGCCATCGCATCAACTGATCAAACTGGCCGCCGCTCGCACAGCCCGCCGCGAAGACTGCCGGTGATTGAGTTGTCCGGTACGTGTTCCGAGACGGCCGCGGTCTCAGTGACCGGCCTTGGGTGGATGGCGGAGTAGCCCTCCGGACCGACCTCGTCCAAGCTTGGAAGCCGCTGGTCGGTCAGATCCAGTATTGCACCAGACCATTCCTCGGACAGGCGAATATGCAGCTGAGTATTGCGGTCCGAAGTCTTTTCCTCATCTTCTGTATCGTGCAGCTCAATCCCAAAGGTCGCGGTCAGCGTCTCCGCCGCAATTGCTTCACGTTCGTCACTGGCGTTCGGTTGCCCGTAGACCAATCCATCTGGTGCGCGAGTCGCATGGAATGTGCCGTTCAGAACGGGTTTCGCACCTATCCATTGAAACGCATCGTCGACGGCGAGGTCCCGCGCCAAATGGACATGGCGGGCAATCAGATCGATCTGCGCGATGTCTTGCGCCACCCCGCCCCGATCAGAGCGTCAACGTAAACGGCGATATCTTCGGAGGCACAACCCAGCAGCAGCCCCAGCGTTTCGCGACCGCCCGCAACCCATTGGTCGATTTCGTCTTGCCTGCTGTAACCAAGGATGTGGTCAGACCGGTCATTTCGAATTCTCCGTCATATCGATTTCTACAAACCCCGGTTGGGCGTCATGAGTTCGTCGGTTTAAAACGGGAATCGGTTCAAAAAATTCTGGGGTTTTCCAACGGTCTTGGCTTTGTTGTACAAAGTCGGATGTGAGGATTTAGCAAAGGGCTGCTACTGCCGATCCAGGATGATGGTAGGAAGGCATGCGCATTTTGGCTGCTCCGAAGTAGAAGGCTACAAACCGGGCGCCCTCCAATGCGGCAGCGAAGCGGATCGCGTGCGATCCGGTTTGCCTGGGGTGTGATCTGGATACCGTCACCGAACGGCAAACGTCTCAAGACATCCGGGCCGCGAGATCTGGCGCAGATGGCGTGACGGCCATGGCCGGAGTCGAGTCGAGACCAGGATGAGTTGCATCACACCTTTCGGCCAATCCACAATGACTTGAGATTTCGCCCAATCGATCCCAACAGCGATACCGGTCTGGGCGTACCTGTCGCGTAACCAGTTGCGTAGGTCTGCCCCTGAGAAGCGAAACCGCCATCGGACCACAATCAATGCACAGAAGGAGGATCTGCAACGATATCCGCAATCGGACCAGGATAAAGCGTGCGATCTTGGCAGGTATGGTCGAAGAAAAAGTTCTGTGGGCACGATCTAAACCGATCGGGTTTTCGCGCCGTGTTCCGGTTGCCTGGACTGGAATGATCCCGTTGAGTTGGATCGATACTTTCGGAGGTAATGGTGGGCGACACGCCCACCTTACTTCGGCGGTTCTCCTTGATCGCTCCGATCTGATCTTCGTAAGGCGGGCGTGTCGCCCGCCTTAGCCGAATGCCTCATTCTGCGGACCAACCCGATACCGCCTTGACCTCAAGAAAGTCCTCGATGCCGAAGATACCACCCTCGCGCCCATTGCCGGATTGCTTCATGCCACCAAACGGCGATCCAGCCGCGCGCGCTTCTCCGTTCATCTCTACCATACCTGACCGCAATTGCCGGGCCAGCCGATTTCGCCGCGCACCATCTTGGGTCTGCACGTAATTGGTAAGGCCATAGGGCGTGTCATTGGCAATCTCGACGGCTTCCTCTTCGGTCTCAAACGGGATGATCGCCAGGACCGGACCAAAGATCTCTTCCCGCGCAATGGTCATCTGATTGTTCACATCCGCAAACACCGTCGGCCTTACGTAAAATCCTTTATTGAAACCCTCAGGCCGTCCAGTGCCACCCGCCACCAGCCGTGCGCCTTCGTCAATCCCCTTCTGGATCAGGTCTTGGATCTTGTTCCACTGCACCTCGTTGACCACGGGGCCGATGTGACGACCCTCTGCGCTCGCCGGTCCGACGGTCACTTTGTCAGCCACAGCCGCTGCCTCTTCGACGGCCTTGTCATAAAGGCCCTTCTGAACAAGCATCCGGCTCGGCGCGTTGCAGCTTTGACCGGTGTTGTTCATCATGTGCATCACGCCGCGTTTGACCGCCTTGTCGTCAGAATCCTCGAAGATGACATTCGCCCCTTTACCACCCAGTTCCAGATGCACGCGCTTAAGCGTATCCGCCGCGTTCTTGGAAATCGCCGTGCCCGCACGGGTGGATCCGGTGAAACTCACCATATCAACGTCCGCATGGCCCGAAAGCGCCGTGCCTACGCCCGCCCCATCACCGTTGACGAGGTTGAACACACCGGGCGGAAAGCCAGCTTCGTCCATCATTTCGGCAAAGATCATAGCATCAAGCGGGGATTCCTCGGACGGCTTCAACACCATGGTGCAACCTGCAATCGCCGCGGCGCCCACCTTGAGGGTGATCTGGTTCATCGGCCAGTTCCACGGCGTGATCAGCGCACAAACACCGACAGGTTCATAGATGATCCGATCGTTTGGTGCGTGGTCGCCCAAGGGGCGGCTGAAGTCGAAATCCTTCGCCGCATTGATGAAGTTCTTGAGATGCCACGTGCCCGCGCCGACCTGCTGGCTGCGCGCCATTTCGATTGGCGCGCCCATCTCGCTACTCATGGCCTGCGCCAGATCTTCGGTGCGTGTCTTGTAGACTTCGATAAGCTTTTCGACCAGGGCGATCCGGTCCTCGACAGGCGTGGCCATCCAGCCCGGAAATGCCGCCTTGGCGGCGGCCACAGCCGCGTCGGCATCGGCCTCACCCCCCAAAGAAATCACCGCGCAGGGCTCTTCCGTTGAAGGGTCTATTACGTGATGATCCTTGCCCACCTGGGGGGCAACCCATGCACCATTGATGTAGAAGTGGCGTTTCTCCAGCATCCTGATCTCTCCCATGATCTGAGGTGGACTTGCCTGCACCTTGGCACTGCGAAGAGGGGTGTGCAAGGGCGTGCGACCTCGCATAGATTGGCCTATAGCGGATCAATACTTTAGGAGAATCCCATGAGCTTGCGCATCAACGACACGATCCCCGATCTGACCGTGGAAACCGACCACGGCACATTCAGTCTGCATGAGTGGATTGGCGACAGCTGGGCCATCCTGTTTTCGCATCCGAAGGATTTTACGCCTGTCTGTACCACCGAATTCGGCGCGGTCGCTCAGTTGGCCGATGAGTGGGAACAGCGTGGCACCAAGGTTATCGGCGTCTCGGTCGATGGGGTCGAGGATCACAAGAAATGGAAAGGCGACATTGAAAAGGTCGCTGGCACCACTGCTGGCTTCCCGATCATCGCAGATGCCGGGCTTGAGGTATCGAAAGCCTTCGATATGCTCCCAGCAGAGGCCTATTTGCCCGATGGCCGTACGCCTGCGGACAGTGCGACCGTGCGTTCTGTTTTCATCATCGGGCCGGACAAACAGTTGAAGCTGTCGATGACCTACCCGATGACGGTTGGCCGCAATTTTGCCGAGGTTCTGCGTGCTTTGGATGGTTTGCAGACCAGCGTGGGCAAAGGGGTAGCAACTCCAGCCAACTGGAATGTGGGAGACGACGTGATCATTCCCGCGACGGTCAGCGACGAGGACGCCAAGGCGAAGTTTGGTGAGTTCACGACCGTTTTGCCTTATCTGCGCACGACCAAGGCGCCAGGCTAAAGGGTTTGGGCCCGGTGCGGTCCCGGGCCCTATCGTACCGTCAACTTACGTAAAAGCGTCTGCTTCGGCATCTTCGGAGCATTTGCATTCTCGACCACGCGGGCCTGCGGCGCGATGTAGGGCGCATCGGGTGGGTCGCTCGGGTGGAAACCGTGGGCCGCAAACATCTCGATCCACCGTTCCGTCGGCAGTACGTTGAAATGCGTGACTTCGTCGAAATCATCCGGGCTCGACGAGAAAATCACCCGGTCGCCCGCATCGCATAGCGTTTTGACAGCGGCCTCCGCATGTTCGGGGGGCAAGTGTTCCAGCACCTCGATCGAGATCACAAGGTCATACTTCTTGCCATTCTGCAGCGGGATTGGTTCCAGGATCGAGCCGACCTTGATCCGCTCCTTCATATCCGCGCGCGCCTGTTCGACCGCATAGGGCGATATGTCGAAGCCGCGCGCATCAATGCCGCGGTCGCAAAGCTGTTCGACCAGAAGGCCAAAGGCACAGCCTGCATCCATTACGGCTTTTGGCCCATAAAGCCTGTCGATCTTTTTTGCCACGCCCGAGAAGAAGCTGTTCCAGTGATCGTTGCGGCCATAGGCGTGGTATCCGTCGCCCTCTTCGGAGCAGCCGGACTTGTAATACTCCTCATCATAAAGCGTTCCAGGATCCGTCCGGGCGATTTCGATCAATTCGGACTTGTCGCGGGTTTCGCGGGAAGAACTCATGAGGACCTCGTATCAGGCGCAGCAAGCGCCTTTGCTTCTTCGTGAATCATTTGGCCCGCTTCTCCGGACAGGTTTGATGTGATGGCCAGCGTTATATCCCGCGCCTCCGCATTGAGCCAGAGAGGAGATTTTTTCAGAAACGCAAACCCGCGCTCACCGATCGTATAGGCCTGCAGCGCATAGCTCATCCCCTGACGGGCGGTTGCCATCAGGATGAAGTTGGCCAGCGTTTGCGCATCGGGTGTGCCCGCCAAGATGCGGGCCTTCAGCGCTGTCAAACGCGCGTCTTCCGGAACCATGATGTTGTGCGACAGTGCCAGCAATTGGTCCTTTGGCAGAGCGGCCAGCGCTGTGTCCAGATCCGTCAGATCCAGCGCTGCCGCGTGGCTGTAGCCATTGCGCAATACCCATTGCGTGAGGCCGATCTCTCCCCGCCGCACGGTACGCTTCTTGCGATTGCTCATCGGAAAGCGCCGCCAGAAGTTGCGGAAGGCAGGATTGCTCAGGATCTTCGAGCCAATGGCAAGGGCGTAGGATGTGTAGTGGAAGTTCCGATGCGTGCTTTTGTAGTCCCAGACCTGATCCATAAACTGCTCCGGATCCACGCGGGGCATCCCAAAATTCGTGGCGGCGCCTGCATAGTCGACGTTCAGGGCAGCCACTTGGTCCAGCCAATCCTGTGCACCGGGTAGCGGGAACCATGCGGAATCATTCAACAGCAAAAGCTGATCCAGATCGACGCGCTGATTGGCAAGATGCAGCACACCGTCGCGGTATCCTCCGAAATCATAGCCAATATTGGGCCGCTCAAGGATCTGCCAGGCAAACGGACGCAAGCGTTCAACGTCGTCTGGGCTCAACGGCAGGTTCGACACAACAAGTGGTGAGATGCCTCTGTCGCGCAGCCACCCAAGCGCATGCAGGTGCGAGGTCAGAACGCCCTGACCGGGAAAGATCAGATAGATGGCGGTCTTTGCGCCTTCAGCGATGTTGCCCGCGGTTGTCTTGATCTTTCTGGCATGCACGGCGTCATAGTAGGGCGCTGCGAAGTATCGACTGGCGATGTTTGAGGGCAGTTCAGCCAATTGCGTGCCAAGGCGTTTGACCTCTCTCTTGGCCTTCCAGAGCCTACCATGCTCAGGCATTGGATTTGCCGCCATCGCGCAGCGTGGACAGGATGCCCTTGAAAAACGCCACCTGCTTTGCCCTTTTGCGTTTTGACAACGCGACGGCGGGTGAGAAAAGCTGCAAACTGGCGGACATTAATGCGGATAGAAACGGCACAGGCCGCCCATGTTTGCGGCTTGCATAGACGCGCGATCTGCCCATATGCCAGGCCTTTAAGGTCGCCGTGGCCGGACTGCGTTTGGTCGATCGGCCCATCTGATGTGTGACATTGGCATCGCGGATGAACATCAGCGGGCCGACCTGCGCACGAAGCCTGCGGCCCAGGTCGTCGTCCTCGTGATAAAGGAAGATGCCCGGATCAAATCCACCCACCTCTTCAAACGCAGCACGGCGCACAAAAAGCGCTGCACCAGAGACGACCGTCACCTCCTGATCGCTGCCTGGCCAGCCGCGCGGCATGATCTCTGCCCGCGGCATGAGATGGCTGTGCCGCTTGAAGTATGGCGCGCCTGAAGCCTGCGCTATGCGAGGATTGAAGGCACTGGCTTTTGGATACCGCGCAGCGGCGCCGATCAGTTGATCGATGGTATCAGGGGCCAGTTCTGTGTCGGGGTTCAGAAATAGGAGGAACTCGGTCCCGGCCAAAGCGGCCGCTTGGTTGCAGGCCGTCCCGAAACCGCGATTTTCATCGTTCTCCATTAGCCTCGCGCCGTATTGGGCCGCCAACTCGCGTAAGGTGTTCAGATCGTCGGAGGCATTGTCGACAAGCACCACAGGCGTTCTTTCCGGTACGCTCGCCAGCATCGCTGGCAGAACGCCCAGCGAATTGAAGCAGACCGTGACGATTGTGACGCGATCGGACATAAGGCCCTTTCCGTGGCTTTCGCGGCGCTTACCACATTTTCCGCGCGGGAACAGGCCTGTATCAAAGTGGCAGTTCGGTGGTTGATTTCAGTTCCTTGAGGACAAAGCTGCTGTGAACCTCGCGTACGTAGGCGCTGCGCAGTAGGGTCTGGGACATAAAGACTTCATAGGCTTCCACGTCCGCAACGCGGATCTTCATCCGGTAATCGGCCTGCCCGGATGTGGCGAGGCATTCGACGATCTCGGGGTGCCCTTCGATAAGGCGCGCGAAGCCTTTGAGGGTTTCGTCGGCGTGGTCGGTCAGCGTTACCGAGGCCAAGACGCTGAGTTTGCAGCCGACCTTGGCCGGATCCAGCAACGCCACGCGGGCGCGGATCACGCCGGCCGCCTCAAGTTCCTGCACCTTACGCCACAGCGTGCTCTGCGCCATGCCAAGCCTTTCGGCGAGTTGTGTCAGTGAACCGCTTGAATCCCGTTGGATTTCCTTGAGTATCGCGTTTTCGGTGGTTGAAAATTCCATAAATTAGCGTCTTTCGGATGAATTATCTATTTTTTGGCAAAGGCGCGGCTTGATTGGAAGCCTTTTCTCTTGGAATGGAGTTTTTCTATTTCTAAAGGAGATTGCCATGCCGCTCAGCACCGATTACATGTCGAAAACGCCCGACAAACAGGGCCGGTTTGCCTACACCGACGCAGAGACCGCCGTCTGGAGCGATCTCTTTGCGATGCAGATGGAGGCGCTTCGCAAACATGCCTGCGCCGCCTACCTCGACGGGCAGGAGGCGCTTGGCATGTCGGGGGAAGCAGTGCCGCAAGTCACAGAGATCGATGCGCGGCTCAGGAACATCACCGGAGCCGGGGTGCAGGCCGTGGATGCGCTGATCCCGCAGGACGAATTCTCGACCTTGCTAAGCGAACGCCGCTTTCCCGTCGCGACTTTCATCCGGAAGCGCGAACACTTCGACTATATCGAAGAGCCCGACATCTTTCATGAATGCTTCGGTCACTGCCCGATGCTTACCAATAACGCCTTTTGTCAATTCATGGAAAGATTCGGCCGCCTGTCGCTCGGACTGGGCGAGGACTATTCCGAGCGCCTCTTCCGACTGTTCTGGTTCACAGTCGAATTTGGGCTGATCCGCCAGAACGGTGCGCTGAAAGCCTTTGGCGCTGGCATTATTTCAAGCCCGGAAGAGCTGAAATGGGCCATGTCCGGCAAGCCCGATGTCGTGCCTTTCGATCTGATGACCGTGTTGCGGACCCCCTACCGGATCGATATCGTGCAGCCGGTCTATTTCGAGATCGAGAGTTTCGAACAATTGGCACGCAGCATCGAAACGGACATGCGCGCCGCTTTGGATACGGCGCGCGAGATGGGCGATCTGCCTACCCGTTTCGATCAGGCCGCCTGACGGCGTCGCATCCAGACGAATGCGCCCAAGCCGACCACCAACAACGGCAATCCGGCAGGGAGCGGGATTGGCGCGGGAAGGTCTTCCTCGATCAGATCAATGGCAAACTCGCCAAAGGCGCGCTGGACCGGGCCGGTCGGATGCACGCTGTCGATCAGGTAGTACGTGTCTGCGATGCTCAGATCCCGGATGGGTGTGCCGTCATCCTCAAATCCGATGATCGTGCAGTCTGAACCTGGGCTATCTGCCGTTGGCTCCACCACGCAAGGACCATCGAGGTTGGTAATCCCAAGCTCGCCCAGTCGCGGAAACAGACCGGCCTGATAGACGGCTTGATCCACGCGAATGATATTTGCGCCGCCAGCTTCAAGGTCCACCAATTGCTTTTCCAGTTCGATATTGAAAGCGATGGCCGGGTCAGCGTCCCCACCGCCCAGGCCGGGCAGGGTCGAGACCAGGAAATCGTCGAACTTCTCACCCAATTCTGTCAGGCGCTTCAGCCCAGCACCCACCGCCATGGCGGCCGCGACCGGGTCACCGCCCTGAAAGATGTCGTTGGCACCCAAAAGCACTGATATGAGCGGATTGCTCCCGGTCGCCCCGCTGTTGCCTAAAGGTGTGAACGTGCTGATCTGGCTGTTGAAAGTTGCGAAGGGTTGTGCAGCGTCTGGATAATCGTTGGTGTTTGTGTCGCCCGCTGTCGCTCCACCAAGGGCAAGGTTGGCTGTGCTGAGGCCAGCGGCGCTGAAAAATTCCGCGATGTATTCGGCCCAAGTCGGTCCGGTCGAAAACCGCCCGCCTGCATATGGCAGCGGCAGGCCAAGCTTGCCGTCATCTGTCAGGCTGTCTCCGAAAGCGTAGTAGCTGGTGTATGTGGACGCATCCGCCGGAACGGCCGAAACAGCGGCAGTGACGCAGAAAGCGATGGCTGCGATTGGTTTTGACATGGATCTCCCCTCCCATGATATGTCGGGATCCACGTTAGTTACTTTGTGGCAAAAATCTGTCCAAACGTAGGGTCAACTTACGTTTTAGACGAAAAAACCCCCCGATTGTTTCCAATCGAGGGATAAATTTCTGGCTATGACCGGGATTATTCGTCTGCTGGTGCCTCGGCCTTTTCCTTCTTGATCTCTTCGCCGGTCGCTTGGTCGACGACCTTCATGGACAGCCGCACCTTTCCACGATCGTCAAAGCCGAGAAGTTTCACCTTCACTTCCTGGCCTTCCTTCAGCACATCCGAAGGATGGTTAAGGCGGCGATTTTCGATCTGAGACACGTGGACCAGACCGTCGCGCTTGCCGAAGAAGTTCACGAATGCGCCGAAATCGACGATTTTGACGACCGTGCCTGTATAGACCGCGCCCTCTTCCGGCTCGGCCACGATCGAATGGATCATATCATAGGCTTTCTGAATGGCTTCGCCGTTGGGCGAGGCGATCTTGATCACGCCGTCATCGTTGATGTCGACCTTGGCCCCTGATGTTTCTACGATCTCGCGGATGACCTTGCCGCCCGAGCCGATCACTTCGCGGATCTTGTCTGTTGGAATGTTCATGGTCTCGATCCGTGGCGCGTGTACGCTGAATTCAGCCGCACCCGTGATGGCCTTGCCCATCTCGCCGAGGATGTGCATCCGGCCGTCTTTGGCTTGTGCCAGCGCTTTTTCCATGATCTCGGGCGTAATGCCTGCGACCTTGATATCCATCTGAAGCGAGGTGATTCCGTTTTCTGTGCCCGCCACTTTGAAGTCCATGTCACCCAGGTGATCTTCGTCCCCAAGAATGTCGGACAGGATCGCGTATTCGCCGTTCTCTTCTAGGATCAGACCCATGGCCACGCCGGCCACCGCAGATTTCAGCGGCACACCCGCATCCATCATCGAAAGTGAGCCACCGCAGACCGACGCCATCGAAGACGAACCGTTGGATTCGGTGATCTCGGAAACGACCCGTACCGTGTAGGGGAAGTCGGTCGTCGCGGGCAGCACCGCTTGCAGCGCGCGCCAGGCCAGTTTGCCGTGCCCGATCTCACGCCGTCCGGGAGGGCCCACGCGGCCCGCTTCGCCGACCGAGTAGGGCGGGAAATTGTAGTGCAAAAGGAAGTTGGAGCGGAAATTGCCGTGCAGCGCATCGATGAATTGTTCATCATCTCCTGTGCCCAGCGTCGTAACCACGAGGCCTTGTGTTTCGCCGCGTGTGAACAGCGCCGAGCCGTGCGTGCGGGGCAGAAGGCCCGTCTCACATACGATATCCCGGATCTCGTCCGTTTTACGTCCGTCGATCCGTTTGCCGGTCTTGACAACGTCGCCGCGCAGGATCGAGGCTTCGAGCTTTTTCAGCGCGGATCCGAGGTTCGCATCCTCCTGCTGTTCCTCGCTCAGGCCTTGGAAAATCGCCTCACGCGCGGCGGAAACAGCCGCAGTGCGTTCCTGCTTGTCGGTGATCGCGAACGCTTCGCGCATCTGCTTTTCACCGCCCTTCTGAACGGCAGCGTAAAGATCGCCGTAGTCTGGCGGCTGGAAGTCAAAAGGTTCTTTCGCCGCTTCTTCGGCCAGATCAATGATCAGGTCGATGACCGGCTGGATCTTTTCATGCGCAAAGGTGACCGCGCCAAGCATTTCTTCTTCGGAAAGCTCATAGGCCTCGGATTCGACCATCATCACCGCGTCTTTGGTGCCGGCAACGACCAGATCCAGCCGCTGTTCCGGGTTCAGGCGCAGGTCTTGCATATCGTCCACCGTCGGGTTCAGGACGTATTCACCATCCTCAAAGCCAACGCGGGCGCCAGCGATTGGCCCCATGAATGGCGCGCCAGACATGGTCAGCGCCGCTGAAGCAGCGATCATCGCCACGATGTCCGGGTCGTTGACAAGGTCGTGGGACAGAACCGTACACATGACCAAAACTTCGTTCTTGAAGCCTGACACGAAAAGCGGTCGGATGGGCCTGTCGATCAGCCGCGCGGTCAGTGTTTCTTTCTCGGTCGGCCGCGCCTCCCGTTTGAAATAGCCGCCGGGCACCTTGCCTGCGGCATAGTATTTTTCCTGATAATGCACCGTCAGGGGAAAGAAGTCCTGACCGGGCTTTGGTTGTTTGGCGAATGTCACATTGGCCATCACGCTGGTCTCACCCAGCGTCGCGATGACCGACCCGTCCGCCTGACGGGCAACTTTTCCTGTTTCCAGTGTCAGCGTTTCTTCGCCCCACTGGATTGATTTCGTTGTAAGATTGAACATCATCGTTTCCTGTAAGGGAGCCATCCCGGGCGTTCCCGGGTCTCCCGTTTGCATGGCGGCCCCATTGCCGCCGCCCCTCATCCTTTTGCACGCGCCCCGGGGGCCGAGGGCACACGTCTCAGATGCGAGGGCATTACAGGGTTTTTGCCGATAAGAAAAGCACAACGGGCGGATCTGTCCGGTTCTGCGTCAATTTAATGAACAACCCTTCAATTATCGCGATTGAGTGCCATATCGTCATGCAGCACGAGACAGGGTCACTGATGGACATTTTGGCAGACTTTCTCCTTCGCCTGGTAGGGCAGTTCCAGTCACCCTCACTCGCCTTTCTGATCGGGGGGTTCCTGATGGCGGCTTTCGGCAGCAAGTTGCAGATCCCGGATTCGATCTACCAATTCTGCGTTTTCATGTTGCTCATGCGGATCGGGTTGAATGGCGGAATGGAGATCCGTGAGGCCAACCTGACCGAGATGATCCTGCCAGCCATCGCCACGATGGGTATCGGTGCCGGAATCGTGCTGCTGGGCATTTTTTCGCTCGGGCGCCTGCCGGGGATCGTACGCGCGGATGCGATTGCGACTGCAGGTCTTTTTGGGGCTGTTTCAGCTTCGACCCTAGGGGCCGCCATGGCGTTTCTGGAAGAAGAGGGCATGACCTATGAAGCTTGGGTGCCCGCCCTATACCCCTTCATGGACATTCCCGCGCTTGTGCTGGCCATTGTTCTGGCTGGTCTGAACAAGTCCAGGGACGGTGCCGCTGATCGGGTCAGCCCTTGGCAAATCATAAAGGAAAGTCTGCAGGGCGCGGCCTTGTCAGCGCTGATCCTGGGACTGGCGCTTGGGCTGTTGACCCGTCCTGATCGCGTCTTTGAGACGTTCTACGATCCGCTTTTTCGGGGTTTGTTGTCCGTCCTGATGCTGATCATGGGGATGGAGGCCTGGCAACGCCTGCACGAGTTGCGTCGCGTGGCCCAATGGTATGCTGTCTACGCGCTGGTCGCGCCGATCACGCATGGTCTGATCGCTTTCGGGATCGGCTACCTGATCCATCTCGCCATGGGATTCAGCCCCGGTGGCGTTGTGCTGCTGGCCGTTCTCGCGGCGTCCTCGTCGGACATTTCGGGCCCACCCACTTTGCGCGCGGGCATCCCCGAGGCGAACCCCTCGGCCTACATCGGAGCTTCGACAAGTGTGGGTACACCGGTGGCCATCGGGCTGTGCATCCCGCTGTTTATCGCATTGGCGCAGGTTGTCTTTTAGGGCCGACCATCACCAATGGTTCCACCTCGGGCTTGCCGCTAAGGTCGGGGTCGGTTCAGGCTGCGTTGTCGTCCGGCAGATCCTTGAGAAATTTGTGAGGACGCAGGATCTTCACATCTTCGACATAGGTGATGCCTGAGTAATGCTCAAAAAAGGCAGCTGCGACAGCGTCGGCGATGGCCTCGGCCATTTCTTCGGTCGCAACGATCGCCTCGATTTTGACGTTGGCCGAAAGACCCGCAACCTGTGCGCGTTCAATTGACCTGCGCCCCCGCGCGCCCTTTCCGCCAGCAGCAACATGGGTGTAGCCCGTCGCCCCCTGCGCCTCGATCACTTTGGCAACCCGGTCCAGGATGACCCTTTCGGTGATGATGACAACCTTGGTTGCGGTATGCATGCGGGGCCTCCATTGTTGCCTAACTAGTTGGGAAAATTTCGTGAACACACAAGGGGCAGGGCACCAAACGGGACCGGACATGAAAAAAGGCCGCAGGATCATGCGGCCTTTCGTCGGTGTGTATGGCGGCGGCGTTTAGCGGCGCAGGCCGAGACGCTTGATCAGCTCTTGGTAGCGCGCTTCGTCTTTGCCTTTGACATAGTCGAGCAGCTTGCGGCGCTGTGCGACCATCTTCAAAAGGCCACGGCGACCATGATTGTCTTTCTTGTGAGTCTTGAAGTGTTCCGTCAGCGTCGCGATGCGCGAGCTGAGGATAGCCACCTGTACCTCGGGTGAGCCAGTATCGCCATCTTTCGTGGCGAAGTCCTTCATGACACGTGCTTTTTCTTCAGCAGTGATCGACATCGGGGTCTCCTTTACAAGGTTGGAGTGATGGCGCAGGCCGGGATGTCGTCCAGCGCAGGCCCATGGAGATTACCCGCCAGAAATGGCGAAGATGACGGCGTATAGTGTCGATTCCTGCAAATGGCAAAGGGAAAGTGGTGCAGAGCCCTAGCCTGCCGCAAAAAGCGGTGCCTGCTGCACACTAAGAGGGGTCAGCATGATATCGTCAACTGTCAGATCACCCGCATTTTCGACCTCTGCCACCGCGATGCCGTCCATGAAGACTTGCATGACATCCTCGTCTTGCGGATGTGCACCAAGCGTGATTTCAGGCTGAGCGCCCACAGCATCATCGTAGATCAGAACCAGCGTATCCTCTTCGACCTTGAAATCGACGATCCGGCTGGCCAGATCATCATCATCGATCCAGTCGCCGGTGAAGATCGTGTCAGCACCATCACCCCCAGTGACAGTGTCTCCGCTGCCCGCGACGATCTGGTCGTCGCCCGCGCCGCCATTCAGAAAGTCATGGTTGGTGGGGTCTGCGCCATTTGCTTCATCCGCAATGCCATCGACAAGATCGTCACCTTGGCCACCCATTAGCGTATCTTTGCCCATCCCTCCGATGAGAGTGTCGTCGTCGAGCCCACCCAAAATGGCGTCATCGCCTGCATCACCCGACAGTCTGTCGTCGCCCATGCCGCCATTCAATTTATCATCGCCTGCGCCACCGGCGATGTGGTCTAAATCACCATGCCCGGCAAGGCTGTCCGATCCCTCGCCGCCCCGCAGCACGTCCTTACCATACTGGCCATTAAGCGTGTCTTCACCGGCGTCACCGGACAGGGTGTCATCGCCTTCCATCCCATGAAGATCGTCGTTCCCTTCGCCACCCGAAAGGCTGTCATCGCCGCCATATCCGCCGATCTGATCGTCGCCAGCCTGGCCCTCAATTACATCTGCGCCTTTACCGCCCGACAGCGTATCGTCGAAATCGCCTGCCCCGATTTCGCTGTTTTTGAGAAAGGTCTCCAAAGGAACGGGTGTTTCGTCCTCTGTGGGTTCGGGACGCGCACCGCGCGCCTCCTCGTCGTCTTTTTCCGTCTCGGTTCCAGTCAGATCAAACATGGCTGCCGTTCCGGCGGCCACCAAACCCAGTACACCTGCTAGCAAAAGCATTGCATCACCCACTCGTAAACACACTCACCCGTTCGTATTAAGTGCCAGTGCCGTCCAATTTTCAAAGCAAATTGCGTAAACTGGTTAAGCGTCGCTTAACCATTGCTCCGGCGTCTGGCTGTAGGGCAGGTACAGCGGGTGGCGCGGATGTCCGGCCTTCGAAAGGCCCAGGTGAAACAGGGGCTGGCCCGTCGATTGCAGAATGGCAGCGACCGCAGAGCCGCGGTCCAGATGCGCTCCGTGTGTGCCCCAGGCGGCGATCACGTCGTTGGCCCAAAGGGCCCGGTCGCGGATGGCGTCGTCATTGCCCTCGCCGATGGGGTCGGGTGCTGCCCGCATGGCCTTGGGATCCGTGTCACGCCATGCGAAGATGTTGGTTACTGCAAAGCTGCCATAACCAAGCGCGCGCGCCCGGCGTTCGCAGCGTTCCACGGTCGGATCGTTCTGCACCTCGGTCGCGGTCGAGGGGTTGAGCATAACGAAATTGACCCGGCGGTTCTGGGGGGACCAGATCCGGGTCAGGCTGTAGCGATAGCGTTCGCAGTTCGAATACATTGCGGTCGAGGGCGCGTCGCCCTTGGTGTGCGTCCTGGTAATCATGGGCCCGGTTCTGCCAGCGCAGACCGGGCCCGGCAATCCGTTATGCGGTTGCCGTGCGATTGAAGGTCAGCACCGCGCCGCGCGCCTCCATGATCCATGCGGCGACCAGCGCATAGACAATGTGCCCCCAAAGCGCCACCCATGTGATGCCGGTAAAGCCGAGGAAGGGTGCGTTGCCCGTGACCAAGTGCGCCATGACATAAAGTGCAAAAACCCATAGCGCGACGCCATAGGCCACGGCGGTCAGGGCCCAGTGCAGGTTGGGCAGGATCGCGCGTTGCAAGGGGCGGGCGATGGCGAACCAGCCCACAGCATAAAAGACCAAACCAGTGACGAAATGCAGCAGATGTGCGGCGCCTGCGGGGTTTGCCCCGAAGATCGCCTTGAGGGAGGCACCCGCCAGTCCCACTGGGGCAAGCTTGGCGAACCCGAAAAGCGGGCTGATGGCTTGCCCGAAGGCATCAAAAGCAATTGTGGCGAAAGCGCCTGCAGTTATCACAGTGATGGCAGTGTTGCGGTCCAGGGTCATCATGGGATCCTCCTTGCGTTGATCTGCAAGGCAGGTGGGGCCCGCCAGACTGTTGCGGAAGGGTGGATCACAGGCGTCTTACCGGCGCCCCTTCTTCTGTAATGATTTCTGTAACATGTACCAAAAAGCAGTGCCGCCCGCGTGAGGCAGATGACAATTGTTACAAATTGAAGACCCGGCTGGGGTGCAACTCACCCGCCTTGTATTGACCCACCGCCACGACCCGACCTTCATAAGAGGCCCAGCATTCATCGCCGTATTCTGCATTGGCCACCAGCACCATGCCTGGATTACCGTTGCGAATGCGCGCGGCCCCTTCGGCGGTCGCGGGCAGTTCCTGAAGATCGTACAAGCCGTCCTCGACCGGGCGCAGATAATCGTCGAGCGCGGGCGTGCGCGCCATCTCTTCGACTTGATCCAGCGTCAGACCATCGGTTGCAAGAAATGGCCCAGACCAAATCCGCCGCAAGGCTTGGACGTGCCCGTGACAGCCCAGCTTTGTGCCAAGATCCCGTGCCACGGATCGGACGTAACCACCCTTGCCGCAAGTCATCTCAAGCACCACCTGATCCGCATCGAGCCGATCAGCGAGAACAAGCTCTTCCACCCAAAGCGGGCGCGGGGCAATCTTGACGTCCTCCCCGTCGCGGGCGAGCTTGTAGGCGCGTTCCCCATTGATCTTCACGGCCGAGAATTTCGGCGGGATCTGCATGATCTCTCCCACAAATCCGCCCAGAGCCGTCTTTATCTCGTCATCGGTGGGGCGCTGCGTGCTTTTCGCGATCACCTCACCTTCGGCATCATCGGTGTTGGTGGCCTGTCCCAACCGTACCGTAAATCTGTAGGCTTTCAGCGCATCGGTCACATAGGGAACCGTCTTGGTCGCTTCACCGAGAGCCACGGCCAACACACCCGTAGCGTCGGGGTCCAGAGTGCCTGCATGACCCGCCTTTTTAGCCTCTAGCGCCCAGCGGACCTTGTTCACGACAGCCGTTGAAGTGATTCCGGCCGGTTTGTCGACAATCAACCAGCCCGATACGTCACGTCCTTTACGTCCGCGCGCCATGTCTCCCCCATTTCCCGATCAGAGCCGCCGCGTATCGCAGCGCATCTTTTGAGTCAATTGAATCAAGGCGCGCGAGCAGGTCTTCGCTGCACCTAAGCCAGAAGGTCGAATTCGTCTCCTGCGATGCGCAGCGTGATTTCGGCCTGATCAGATCCGTCGACAAGTGCCCAGAGGATCTGACCGGTTGGGCGATAGATCACGAAAGCATCGTCCACCGCAGCGGATCCTGCCCCGGGCGTGTTGGCGAAGTTAACCTGGAAATCGCCGATCCCGCCTGATCCCCCAAAGACAAGCTGGTCGCCTTCAGAGGTCTCGAAGTCCTGGATCCAGTCGCTTCCGTGCCCGGCCACGCCGATGTGAAAGAACCTGTCGGCCCCGGCCCCTCCATTCACACGGTCCGATCCGAAGCCGCCATTGATAAAGTCGTCATCATTCCCGCCAAAGATCAGGTCGGAAAAGGCACTGCCGGTCAGCACGTCGTTGCCGTCACCACCGATCACGGTGTCGACGCCGAAACCGCCTTCGATCGTGTCATTGCCTGCCTCGCCCCGCAATTCGTCGTTGCCTGCGTCACCATTGATGGAATCGTTGCCTGCGCCACCGGCGATAAAGTCACGCAGGTCGGCGAGATCCGCCGGGTTGCCGTTGTTGCCCAGAAGCACGTCGTCACCCGTCCCTCCAAGAAGCGTGTCGGAATCCAGACCACCCGTGATCGTGTCGTTACCTGCACCGCCATCCGCAAAGTCGCGCCCGGGCCCACCATTGATAACGTCATCCCCGTCAAGGCCGTTGATTGTGTCATTGCCGCCCATGCCGCTGATCGTGTCATCGCCAGCGGTGCCTGTCAGGGTTTCGGAGGCGGCAGTTCCATCCCGGACGACCCCTTCCGGCGGATCCAGAACATCAAATGTCGGGAAGGTGTTTGGCGTGTTGGTGGCATTGTCATCCTCTAGAATCGTAACGGTCGTCCGCATGCTGTTTGCACCATTGGCAAAGGTCGCATTGCTAAGCGATGTGAACTCGACCACGAAGGTTTCATTGCTTTCGATGATCGTGTCACCCCGGATGGTAACCCCAACAACCGCGCTGGATGCGCCCGCCGGGATGGTGATGGTCCGGCTTGTTGCAATGAAATCCGTGCCTGCGATTGCGCTGCCGGTTTCCAGCGTCTCCCAGCGGACTTGGATGTCGGTTGTGGCTGGTCTCGACAGAAGGATCGGCACGTAATGGGTCAGGGAACTGAAGTCGCCCTCGACCACTTTGATGTCAGGCGCATCGAACCAGACGGTTGACCCTACCTGCTTTGGCCCATTGACCGTTGCCGAAGGCGCGCCCACACCTGCGGGGCCCGAGACCGGACCGCCATCATTGTCGAGGATCGTGCCTCGCGCCACCAGCGCGGCGGCGTCATCTTTGAAGTTGGCGTTGCGGATATCATAGAGGAAGACGGCAAATTCCTCGTCTCCCTCGATCGCCGTGTCGCCGCTGACGGACACCGTGATCGCCGTGCTTTGCTGACCCGCCGGGATCGTAAAGCTGCGGTTTTGCATCGTGAAGTCGTCGCTGGCCGTTGCTGTACCTTCCATCGTCACGTAGTCCACCGTGACGGTCGAGGTCGCTGGCCTGTCCAATGTCACCAGGAATTCGAGTGTTGATGAACTGCTGTTGCCTTCGATCATCTTCGCATCGTGGATCTGTAGCGTTGGCAGGGTCGCATCCGTTGAACTCGGCCCTGCGATTGCGGCAGCCGGGCTGCCGATTCCCTGATCCGCGATGCTCCCGCCCGCGTCGTCCTCGATGATGTTCACCTGCGCGACAACCACAGGTGCGTTGCCTTCAAAGCGACCGTTCCGAATGGAGTGGAAGACAACGTCGAAGTTTTCGTTCGTCTCGACATTCGTGTCGCCCGAAACGCTGATATTGATCCATGTGCTTTCCGTACCTGCCGGTATGGTAATGCTCCGACTGGCGCTGAAATAGTCACCGCTCCGTTCGCTCGCGGTCACATCCTGCGTATAGTAGCTCAGCGTCACCGGCACCGAAGCCGGCTGATCCAGCGTAATGAACAGACGCGCGCTCGTGCTGCTGGAATCCCCTTCAAGATGATCGACCGAATGGATCCGCACCGTGGGCGAGGGACCGGCACTGGCCGGACCCGAGATCTGTTCCCCCGGATCCCCGATCCCACCTGCGATTGTCGGCGCACCGGAATCGTCGTCGATAATCGTCCCGGTGGCGATCAAAGCCTCGGCGCCGCCTTCAAAGACCGCATTGTTGATGTCGGTGAAGACGACCTGAAAATCCTCGTTGCTCTCAGCCTCGTTGTCGCCGCTCACACTGATGCTGACATAGGTGCTTTGCTGGCCTGCCGGGATCGTCACCGTTCTGGTGCTGTCAAAATAGTCCCGCGTGGAAAACTGCGTTTGGGCGCTGCCGCCTTGCGTGTAGTAGGTGACGTTCATGTCCGCCGTCGCAGGGCGGTCGAGGGTCAGAAGGAATTGCATGCTCTGAGAGCTGAAATCCCCTTCGATCACAGCGGAGTCATGAACGCGAAGGGTCGGCAGCGCGCCGACTTCGGCCGTCGGTCCCATGATCGGCGTGGCAGATCCGAACGGCCCGTTGGACCCGCTTGGCGCGCCGCCGTCATCGTCCAGAATTATCCCTGTCGCGACCAGTGCGGCAGCCCCACCCGCCAGCGTGGCACCCGGTGCGGCATAAAGCACCAGTTCGAACGTTTGATCCGGTTCGATGTCTTCGTCGCCTGAAATCGATACGGTGATGTCGACAAAATCCTCGCCGGTCTCGATCCGTCCTGCGCGCGCGACAGAGAAGTAATCCCGTTCAAGCGAAGACGCCGTCCCATCTTTCGTGAAATAATTGAAGTTAACCGGTGCCGTGGCCACCGCATCCAGCGAGACCCGGAATGTCATCGTCGCGGATGAAAAATCATTTTCGATGAGACGCGAATTTGTCAAAGAAAGAATCGGCATAAATCTACCCCCAGTTGAATTGCTGATTCAAAATAACCCGATCGGGTGACGTGACGGAAACACAGCTTCACGGATTTGAAAACCGCAAAATTCAAGGCGATCTAATACTTTTGTCCTATTCTCGCGCATTTGGGCAGGCATTGGTTGATTTATGCCCATACCTGCAATTGGTATTGGGGATAAAACGCCTTTTGTGAAGGTAATGTGAAACGCAGGATCGCTCCTGAAATCAGTCGCTTAACTCTTGGACAATTCCGACGATTGGGCCCATGGGGCGGCCAATATCCGCTCGATTCACATGTGGTGCGTATATTTTTGAGATATTCCCATCGAAATAAAGCGCCTGAGGCAAGCTAAGGTGATCGAGGAAAAGGCGCCCAAATTCATGAAATGTTACTGCATTATTGGAAATCGCGAAAACGACCCTCGTTCCATCAGCATTTGCCCCAACCCCATTCCGAATATATCGCGAGGTGCTGTCTGGCAAAAACCGAGGATGCAATGCACCATTGATCACCAGCATGGGGCCAGACTGCGTCGCGTGATCGCAATCGGGCGTTTCGCTTAAAAACTGCGTGGTCTCGAACACCTGTGCACGGTCATTGCCGATGCAGAACACGCCATTGGGCAGCAATCCGAAATTGCCCGGGCTGGCGTTCTCCAAGACCCGCATCTTTTCCTGCCTGTCTTCAAGGTAATATCCGACAGGTGCGCGATCCGCGTGGTACATCCCGGCATTCATAGCGAAGGCAAGGCGTTTGCCATCTTCGGCCAGCGCCTGATCAAGCGTTGCAAACTGGGCGTATGGCGTCCCGCTTTCAGCATACAGAAACAACCGCAACTCATCCTGCGCCGGATCCACCTCGCAGATCGTGTAGTCGTTGCGCTGATACGTGATGTCCTGACAGGTTACCGCATAGGATGGGGCAGCCATGAAAAGAAAGAGCGCCAGCGCGGCGCGGATCATTCGCCCAGGTCCCGCCGGACAGTGTCCTGCGCGAGCATTCTGCGCGTGTCGTCCATCCGATCGAACGTGTCGTCCAGCTGAAACCGCAGATCCGGTGCGAATTTCAGGGCCAGCTTTTTTGCGATGACGCGGCGGAGTTCGGACTTGTTGCGCGCCAGAAGCTCGATCACCTCGTCCTGTCCCTGACCACCCAGGGGCAGCACATAGGCGGTGGCGATCTTCAGATCGGGCGACGTGCGCACTTCGCCTACCGTGATCGACATGCGGTTGAGGTCTGGGTCATGCACATCACCACGTGCCAGCACGTCTGACAGGGTCCGCCGGATCAACTCTGCCACCCGCAATTGCCGCTGAGAGGGGCCGGGGCCGTCATGAAACTTGTTCTTTGCCATATCCTTCACCTAAAGGCTGTGGTCCTTTTTGCCAAGCGCGGGAAAGGCCGCTAAGGGAAGGCGGCACGCAAGGGGGAAGATCATGAGCAAAAAGGCGGCTATCGTCGTTGCTGGGGCCTCTGGACGCATGGGGCAGATGCTGATCCAGACTATTCAGGACAATGATGCGGCATCTCTCAAGGCTGCTTTGGAGCGTCCGGGGCATGATTGGGTCGGGCAGGATATCGGCATCGCAATGGGCACAGCCGAGGCTGGTTTTCTGGTGACGGATGATGTGGACGCGGCCTTGGTCGGGGCGCAGGCGCTCATCGACTTCACAGCGCCTGCGGCCACGATCGCCTTTTCCAAGGCATCCGCAAAAGCAGGCGTCGTGCATGTCATCGGCACCACGGGCATGACCGAAGACGAGATCGCCGCCCTGTCTCCTGCAGCCCGGGACACCGTGATCATCCGCGCCGGAAACATGAGCCTTGGCGTCAATCTTCTGGTGGGCCTCACAAAGAAGGTGGCAGCCGCACTCGATGCTGATTTTGATATCGAGGTCATCGAGACGCATCACAGTAGAAAAGTCGATGCGCCCTCGGGCACCGCCCTCATGCTGGGCGAAGCGGCCGCAGAAGGGCGCGGCGTGGCCCTCAAAGATGTGCGCGACAGCGGGCGCGATGGCATCACCGGGGTCCGTAAACGCGGCGACATTGGCTTTGCCGCCATTCGCGGCGGTGACGTTGTGGGTGAGCATGATGTGCTTTTTGCCGCTCCCGGGGAACGCATCGTCCTGCGACATCTGGCCAGCGACCGGGCCGTTTTTGCACGCGGCGCAGTAAAAGCCGCACTTTGGGGCCAGGGCAAGGCGCCGGGGGCCTATGACATGATGGACGTTCTGGGGCTGAAAGATCCCGTGTGAAAAAAACACTCAACCGAAGTGAACCAAATGCGCCCCTATTGCGTATTCTATACATCCAATAGCGATGACGGGTGACGACATGCACGGTATTCTGTTCGGGCTCTTTGCGACCTTGCTGCTGGCCACCCCGGCCTCGGCCGAATTTGCAAAGGTAAAAGACCAATCCGAATTCGTGAGCCTGATCAGCGGCAAGACCTTGTCGCGACCCTTCGTGAAACTTCAGGTATCCCCTGATGGTCGGATTTCAGGGCGTGGTGTCCGTTGGGATGTGACCGGCACATGGACATGGGAAAACGGATATTTCTGCCGCGACCTCTACTGGGGCGGTGACGCGCTTGGCTACAATTGTCAGGAGGTCAAGGCCACACCGAATGGCCGCATCCGTTTCACATCCGACAAGGGCAAAGGCGACAGCGCTGCATTCCGCCTGAACTGATCTGGCGGCCCATCCCTAGAAATCGATGGCGAGGCCCTTCTTTTCCCAATCCCCATAGCGGATGGGTTCTGGCCCGTCTCGTCCGCCAAGCTCCTTCGGCAGGTCCAGCTCTTTGGCCTTCTTGCGTCGTTCCTCTGCCTCTGCCAACGCACGTTGTGCTGCGGCTGGCAGCTCTTTTGGCGTGTCGCTCATACGCTCTTCCTATCGTTGATACCCCCTGATATATGCCGCCCCCTGCACCGGGCAAGCGGGTGCGACAGCAAGAGACAGCCATGCCAAGCGATCCGACAGCCGCCCGCCGCAGCGCGATTTATCTTCTTGACCAGATCCTCGGCGAAGGCCGCCTGATGTCCGATCTTCTGGCAGCAGGCGCGCTCGACCGGCTTGCCCCACCGGATCGTGCCCGCGCACAGCGTCTCGCCACCGACACACTTCGCGGGATGGAGCGCGCGGACCGATTGCTTCAAAAACATCTGCAAAAGTATCCCGCCTCGACGGTCCGCAACGCCTTGCGGATTGGCACGGTCGAGCTTTGCGGGGGAGAAGCCGCCCACGGTGTTGTCAACGCGATGGTCACGATCATCGGGCGCAACAAACGTCACGGCAAGCTCAAGGGGCTGGTAAATGCCGTTCTTCGCAAGATCGCCGCGAAGCCCGAAGCTTGGGAAACGTTGCGCGTGCCCCGCCTGCCAAAATGGTTGCGCGCGCCCTTGGCAAATGCGTGGGGGCCAGAAACGATGGCGGCGATTGAGGCCGCGCATTTTATCGGTGCGCCGCTTGACCTGACCCCCAAAGGCGACGCGGAAGCGCTCGCCAAGACCTTGGGCGGCAAGCTTCTGCCGACAGGATCGGTGCGCTTGCAGGACGCAGGCCAGATCACCGCGCTGCCAGGATATGAGGCGGGCGCTTGGTGGGTGCAGGACGCGGCCGCCGCCATCCCGGTGCGCATGCTGGATCTCAAACCCGGAGAGAACGTCCTTGATCTGTGTGCAGCGCCGGGTGGCAAAACGCTTCAGATGGCAGCTGCGGGCGCGAAAGTCACAGCCGTCGATATCTCTGACCACCGGATGCAGCGTGTCACGGCCAACTTGTCCCGCACCGGGTTGACGGCAGAGATCCGCATTGCAGATGCATTTGACATTCGGGGTCAATGGGATGCGATCCTGCTTGATGCACCCTGTTCGGCCACTGGAACGATCCGCCGTCATCCGGATCTGCCCCATGCCAAGGACGGATCCGAATTTGCCGGTCTGATCGAGTTGCAGGCTCGCATGCTCGATCACGCCTGGAGCCTGTTGCGGCCCGGCGGTCGGATGGTGTTCTGCACCTGCTCACTTCTCCCTGATGAGGGCGAGGTTCAGATCGAAGAAGCCATAAAGCGTCTGCCAGGCCTCAGCATCGAAGTCCCCGCCCTGGACGGTCTTGACCCAGACTGGCGCAGCCAAGAGGGTGGCTTGCGTATGCGACCCGATCATTGGGCGGATGTCGGCGGGGTCGACGGCTTCTACATGGCGCTCCTGCGCAAGGCCGCGTGAAAGCCGGTGACACCCTGTTAACCCGACGCTAGAGTGCGTCCGAACGCGCCCCAGAGCGTCGAGGCCGAGCATATGTCGCATTCAAAAGGGTATCCGGGCCGAAAGGACCGTTTCCTGAACCGCCTAAGCGCCCGCAGGGCGACGTTGGGTCGTGCGCGGACCGCATTCGCCAAGCTGCCAGAGCCGCGGACGATCGGCAGCTTCGCCAAGGGGCGGCAATTGCTCGCCGGCAATTACCTGTTTGCGGGATATCTGGCCGAAGCGCCCGGCGTGTCGATCTGGGACGTGGCCGCGCCGGACAATGCCTATCTCAGCGAAACGCATGGCTTTGCCTGGCTCGATGATCTGGCCGCAGTCGGTGACATCGCCACGCGTGATCTGGCGCAAGACTGGCTTTGGGGCTGGATTGATCGATATAGCAAGGGCGGTGGACCGGGCTGGTTGCCGGATCTGACCGGACGGCGTGTCTTTCGCTGGATCAATCATTCCAGCTTGTTGCTGCGCGGCAAAGACGAGGCTGCAACAGACCGCTTTTATCGATCGCTGCGCCAGCAGGCGATGTTCCTCTCCCGCCGATGGCAGGGTGCAGGGCCAGGATTGCCCCGGTTCGAGGCGCTGACTGGCCTTGTTCATGCAGGCCTCTTCCTCAATGGCCTGGAACACCTCACCGAACCGGCCACCAAGGCGCTGGCCGGTGAATGCACCCGTCAGATCGATGACGAAGGAGGATTGCCAACCCGCAACCCCGAGGATCTTCTGGCCGCCTGCACGCTGCTGACCTGGGTCTCATCGGCCCTGACCGATGCGGGCATTACAACCCCCGACGCGCAGATGCAGGCCATAGAACGGATCGCCCCGACGCTGCGCACCCTGCGCCATTCGGATGGCTCGCTTGCGCGGTTTCATGGTGGCGGGCGCGGCGCGGAAGGTTGGCTGGATCATGCGCTCGCATTTTCGGGGATCAAGAAACGCCAGCCCGATGGACTTTCGATGGGTTATGCGCGGCTCAGCGCCGGACGTACCAGCGTTATCATCGATGCCGCAGGTCCCCCGACGGATCAGGCAAGTTTCGGGGCACACGCCTCCACCCTCGCATTTGAGCTGACCTCGGGTCGCCGTCCCCTGATCGTCAATTGCGGATCAGGCGCCAATTTCGGGATCGAATGGCGCCGGGCTGGCCGAGCAACGCCGTCGCATTCGACCATCTCGCTGGATGGCTATTCCAGCGCCATGCTGGACGATGACAGCCCCGATGCCCTTCACGAACGCCTGATCGACGGGCCGACCCATGTGCCTATTGAGATCAGCCACGCCCCGGATGGGCTGCGCTTCAAAGGCGGTCATGACGGCTATGTTCCGACCCATGGTCTCAACCATATGCGCACGCTGGAACTCACCTTCGACGGGCGCGGCATGGCGGGTGAGGACATGCTGTTGGCCGTCGATGACACCGCCAAGCGCCGCTTTGAAAAGGCGATGAGCGCCCGCAACCTTGCTGGTGTACCCTTCGACATCCGGTTTCACCTGCACCCCGAGGTCGACGCGACCTATGACCTCGATGGCAATGGCGTTGCCATGGCGCTCAAAAGCGGTGAGATCTGGGTCTTTCGTCATGACGACACCCGCAGGCTGGCCCTGACCCCGAGTGTCTATCTCGAAAAGGGGCGGCTGGAGCCACGTGCGACACAACAGATTGTTCTATCTGGCAAGGTTATGGACTATGCCACGCGCATTCGCTGGTCCGTGGCCAAGGCACAGGACACCGCAATTGGTGTGCGTGACCTCAACCGCGACGATCCGGTGCTGCCTTTGATCAATCCTTGAAGGATGAAGATGAACGATCTTACCCCCGTCCGCCGTGCCCTTTTGTCTGTCTCCGACAAATCTGGCCTCGTAGAATTTGCCCGCGCTCTGGCCGAACACGGGATCGAATTGCTTAGCACCGGGGGGACGGCCGCAGCACTGCGCAAAGCGGGTCTTGAGGTCAAGGACGTCTCAGAGATCACCGGTTTCCCCGAGATGATGGACGGCCGCGTGAAAACACTACACCCGCTGGTCCATGGCGGCCTTCTGGCCCTGCGTGACAACCCCGAACACGTCGCCTCGATGGAGCGGCACTACATCAACCCAATCGATCTGGTTGTGGTCAACCTCTACCCGTTCGAGGAAACCGTGGCCAAGGGTGCCAGCTACGCCGAGGCGGTCGAGAACATTGATATCGGCGGACCGGCCATGATCCGCTCTGCCGCAAAGAATCATGAATTTGTCAACGTGATCGTGGACATTGCCGATTACGACCCCTTCCTTGATGCTCTGCGCGAAAACAATGGCCAGACGCCCTATGCTCTGCGTCAGCGTCTTTCTCAGACGGCCTATGCACGCACCGCCGCTTATGACACTGCGGTCAGCACCTGGATGGCCAAAGCGGTCGGGAACACCCCCCGTCGCCGCAGCTTTTCCGGAACGCTGGCGCAAACCCTGCGCTACGGGGAAAACCCGCATCAGACGGCCGCGTTCTATACCGATGGCTCCGTCAGGCCTGGCGTGGCGACAGCCCGGCAGCACCAGGGCAAGGAACTTAGCTACAACAACATCAACGACGCGGACGCGGCCTTTGAACTGGTCGCCGAATTCGCGCCCGATGACGGCCCGGCATGTGCGATCATCAAACATGCCAACCCTTGCGGCGTGGCCCGCGCCGCAACCCTGCAAGAGGCTTACCAGAAGGCCTTCGATTGCGACCGGACCAGTGCATTTGGCGGGATCGTCGCCCTGAACCAGCCGCTTGACGGGCCCACTGCAGAGAAAATCACCCAGATCATGACCGAAATCGTGATTGCCCCGGGCGCAGATGACGCCGCCAAATCCGTATTCGCCGCCAAGAAAAATCTGCGCCTGCTCACAACCGACGGCCTGCCCGACGCGGTGGCCCCGGGTTTGACCTATCGGCAAGTCGCTGGCGGGATGCTTGTTCAGGGCCGCGACAACGGCCAGGTCAGCGCACAGGATCTGAAAGTCGTGACCAAGCGCCAGCCGACCGAGGCCGAAATCGCCGACATGCTTTTCGCATGGAAAGTCGCCAAGCACGTCAAATCCAACGCCATCGTCTACGTCAAAGACGGCGCCACCGTGGGCGTCGGCGCCGGACAGATGAGCCGCGTCGACAGCGCCATGATCGCCGCCAAAAAGGCCGAGCGTATGGCCGAAGCATTGGGTCTGCCTGCGCCGCTGACCAAGGGCTCGGTGGTGGCGTCCGATGCCTTCTTCCCCTTCGCCGATGGCCTCATGGAAGCCGCTGCTGCGGGTGCGGAATGCGTGATCCAGCCCGGTGGCTCCATGCGGGACGACGAAGTGATCGCAGCCGCCGATGCGGCGGGCCTTGCCATGGTCTTCACCGGCCAGCGGCATTTTCGGCACTGATATGAAGGCCGTCGCCCTCACCGCTTTTTTGGCGCTGCTCCTGGACCAGGCCAGCAAGTACGCAGTAATTCACGGGATGGAGCTATGGCGTATCCGCTCCATCGACGTGCTGCCACCTCTGCTCAATTTTCGTTACGGCGAAAACCGAGGCATTAACTTTGGTCTGTTCTCAGACGGGCTCAGCCCCTGGGTCCTGATCGGTCTGGCCGTCGTTATCTGCGCGGGCGTTCTGATCTGGCTGATCCGCAAACCGCAAAAGCTGCTGCCGCGCATTGCCGCTGGCCTCCTGATCGGAGGCGCTCTCGGCAATGTGGTCGACCGGGTCTACTACGGCTATGTGCTCGACTTCCTCAATATGTCCTGCTGCGGCATTAACAATCCCTTCGTCTTCAATGTGGCGGATATCTTCATCTTTGCCGGTGCCATCGGGCTTGTCTTCCTGGCGGATGAGGAAAAGGCCCGCAAAAAGGGTGCGTGACACCCCCCGCGCCCCTTGATATGGCTGATCGAAACGGAACGGAGACCAAGATGCGCCTCAGCGCCATTGCCCTGATCCTCGCCACTTTGCTGGTCAGCGCCTGCGCGAATACAGGCCTGCGCAATCTTGAACAGCAAGGTGAAGGACCGGATGAATTCATCGTGCAGCCCGTAAAGCCACTGCAGCAGCCGGAAAATTTCAGCAATCTGCCTCAACCGACGCCGGGTCAAAGCAATCTGGCCGATGCGCGGCCACTGGCTGAAGGTGTGGCTGCATTGGGCGGACGCCTTGACCAGGGTGGGGCCGTCCCTGCGGCCGATAGTGGTCTCGTCGGCTATGCGGGGCGCTTCGGTGTCAACAGTGGCATCCGTCAGCAATTGGCTTCCGAGGATGCGGATTTCCGCCGCCGCCGCGGGCGTTTGACCCAGATCCGTCTCGTGCCCGTGGATCGCTACGCGCAGGTCTATCAGCGTCAGGCGCTTGACCCGCAGCGCGAGGCCGCCCGCTACCGCCGGGCAGGCGTGCCGACGCCGACAGCGCCGCCATAGGATCAGGTCAAGATCTCACAAACATGCCAGCGCCCTTGAAGCGGGCAGGCCCGCACGTATGTTTTGCAAAACACCACTGATGGAGGAAGGTCCTATGCGTCAGTTCCGGGTCCTGTTGAACGCCGCTGTACTTTGCCTTGCGCCTCTTGTCGCACAGGCCGACGAAGAGGCTGTGACCAGCTTCACACTCGAAAACGGCATGGATGTCGTCATTGTCGAAGACAACCGCGCCCCTGTCGTGCAGCACATGGTCTGGTATCGCGCAGGATCCGCGGACGAGCCCAAAGGCGCCTCCGGCGTCGCACATTTCCTCGAACATCTCCTGTTCAAGGCGACCGAAAACATGGAATCCGGTGAGCTTTCAGCAACCGTTGCGGCCAATGGCGGGCGCGATAATGCGTTCACCAGCTATGACTATACTGCGTACTTTCAGCGCGTCGCCTCTGACCGACTTGAACTGATGATGCAAATGGAAGCGGACCGGATGCGCAACATCCGTCTCACTGAAAGCGACATCACGAGCGAACGTGGCGTGATCATCGAAGAGCGCAATCAAAGGACCGAGAACAACCCTCGCGCGCTTTTTGGCGAGCAACTCAATGCCGTTCAATATCATAACCACGGCTACAGCGTGCCCATCATCGGCTGGATGCATGAAATGCAGACACTCGGGATGGACGATGTCATGGATTTCTACAACACGCATTACTATCCCAACAACGCGATCCTCGTTGTTTCCGGCGACGTGGACCCCGAAGAAGTTCGCTCGCTTGCTGAAAAGCACTATGGCACGATCCCGGCCAACCCGGATCTGCCCGACCGGGTGCGCACCGCAGAGCCCCCGCAAAACGCCGAACGTCGCGTGGTTTTCCGCGATGCGCGCGTGGCCCAGCCCTATGTCAGCCGGTCCTATCTCGCACCCGAACGGGATCCGGGCGATCAGGAAATGGCTGCTGCCCTGACAATTCTGGCCGAGGTGCTCGGGGGCGGTCAGACCAGCTACATGACCGAAAAACTACAATTTGAGCAGCAAAAGGCGGTGTGGTCCGGTGCGTATTACCGGGGGGCCTCGCTTGATGACACGACCTTTGACGTGATCGTCCTGCCCCGTCCGGGCCTGTCCCTCGAAGAGACAGAGGCCGCCATGGACGACGTGCTTGAGCAATTCATGGTCGATGGTGTGCAGCCTGATCAGCTGGAACGGATCAAGATGCAGCTACGCGCGAGCCAGATCTATGAACGTGATGACGTCAACAGTATCGCCAACCGCTATGGTCAGGCGCTCGCCATCGGGCTCACCGTCGAAGATGTGAAAGCCTGGCCTGATCTTCTGAAGGCTGTCACCGAAGAAGATGTAATGGAGGCCGCTGGTCTCGTATTCAATCGCGATGCCTCCGTCACCGGCTGGCTCATGCAGCCCGAGGAGGTCACGCAATGAAGTGGATCGCAACATTCCTGACAGCCCTTGTGGTCGCCCTACCGGCCCGCGCCGAGATAAAAATTCAGGAAGTGGTCAGCCCAGGTGGCATCACCGCTTGGCTGGTCGAGGAACCCTCGATCCCCTTCATGGCGCTTGAACTGCGCTTTCGCGGTGGCGCGTCGCTTGATGCGGAGGGCAAGCGCGGGGCGACCAATCTGATGACCGGTCTGCTGGAAGAGGGAGCCGCGGACATGGATGCCCGCGCCTTTGCCCGCGCGACAGAAGGTCTCGCCGCCTCCTTCGGCTTTGACACCAGCGATGATGAGGTTTCGATTTCCGCCCGCTTTCTGACTGAAAATCGGGATCAGGCTGTGACGTTGCTGCGGGCGGCTCTCAATGAACCGCGCTTTGATCAGGATGCACTTGATCGCGTTCGTGGTCAGGTTCTGTCCGGCATACGCTCGGATCTCAACGACCCGAACGAGATCGCGCGCACCACATTCGACGGCATCGCCTATGGCAATCACCCGTATGCCACAGATTACTCGGGCACGGTCGACAGCGTGACAGCACTATCCCGTGAGGACATCATCGCCGCCCATCAGGCCGTTCTCGCCCGAGACAGGCTTTATGTCGGCGCTGTGGGCGACATCACCCCGGAAGAGCTGGGCCCGATGCTCGACACCCTGCTCGGCGATCTTCCGGAAACGGGCGCCTCCATGCCACCTCAGGCCGATGTGGCCCTCAACGGTGGTCTGACCGTGGTTGAATTCGATACGCCGCAATCCGTTGCGATCTTCGGCCAGCGGGGCATTACCATCGAAGATCCCGACTACTTCCCGACGATCCTGCTGAACCAGGTTTTGGGCGCGGGCGGTTTTGAAAGCCGTCTGACCCAGGAGGTGCGCGTGAAGCGCGGCCTGACCTATGGCGTCTATTCCTATCTCGCCCCGCGGGATCTGGCCGAGATCTGGCTCGGCAGTGTTGCCTCCGCCAACAACAGGATTGCTGAAGCAATCGACGTGATCCGCGCCGAATGGGAAAAAGCCGCAACCGACGGCATCACCGAGGAAGAACTCGACGCGGCCAAGACCTATGTCACCGGCGCTTACCCCCTGCGGTTTGACGGCAATGCGCCGATCGCGAAGATCATGGTAGGTATGCAGATGCTCGGCCTGCCCATAGATTACATTGCCACCCGCAATGACAAGGTGAACGCGGTCACCATGGAAGACATCGACCGCGTCGCAGCGGAGCTTTTGAACCCCGAAGCACTCACCTTCGTGGTTGTCGGCAAACCCGAAGGTTTGGAGAGCCTGCCGGCAAACTGAGCCCACTGTCTGCTGACACAGATCGGCTCGACCGGGTCGAAAGACTAATGCTGGCTCGAGCATTGGGCGCCGTTTGGCCGATATTTGGCGTTGTGATATAACCCGCTTCATAGTCTCAGTTTCATTTTATTTTTTCTGGACAGTCTTTCCGTCGAATGAACGTCCATACACCTACTAATTTTATATTTTGCAGCATTTTTAGGGAGTCCCGTTCCATGACCATGGATCTCGAAGTCCGCAATTTTCTGGAATCAGACCCAGCAGTGCAAAGGGTCAACTTCACTATGGGAGGCACGTCAGGTGTAACCGGAGCTGGCTTTCGAACATTGGCAGATTGCTTTTCAGAAACTCCGATCGCCCGCCGGATCAGAGTGACCACCAACCCAGCATATGTCACGCCACATGCCGAGGCGGAGTATTCGCCATGGTCCAGTCGGCGCCAAAATGGTCAATCCACGTTCCGTGATACAATTGCGGTTCGTTCGCCGCAGGTCATCTCGGACCCCGCAAGGAGGCAACCGCTTCTGCATGAACTGACGCATGCGCTGTTTGATGCCCATGGCGTTCCGATTTCGATACGCGATGAAGAATCCGCCGCCTATCTGGCCGGTTATCTTTTTGCGATGCACAGTGGCACCGCGACACGGGCGGATGCTCCGGCTCCGGGAGATACCGAGCGCACGGTGCGCCGCAAATCAGCACATCAGGAATTTCACGATGTTGCCCTGGCTGTCTTCCGGCGCGCGCCTCAAGGGCAACTCGCGACAGTGACGCGGGAAGAGCGGTCTCGGCTTCGCATGGCTTGCGGAGTCATAGGCTATCGTATGCGCTGGCGATCTGGGGGGCAGACATACTCGGCCGATGGGATCGGCGGATATGTCCTGCGGAACGGCGCATGGCTGCGGCGTTGATGGTCATCCGGCTGCTTTTAATAACAAGAGAGCGTAGCGGTGGTGGCGGATTGGATCAAACCAGCGGGCCGCCGCTCTTATGGTTGGGCGCTTGCTACTCTCCGTAGGGCACCCAGATTGTCTTGATCTCGGTCGCGGCGTCCAGGAATGCACGTCCCTCGGCCTTGCTCCAATCGGTTGCAAAGCCGTCATTCATCCAAGTGCGTTTGAGATTGCCAGCAGCCCCGTGCTCGATCTCAGTGCTCAGATTGGCGCCCGCGAAGGACCAGACGGCATCGACGTCCATATGGGCAGCCAGTGTGCCCGCGACATCGGAATGATCGCCCGTGAGGATATTGACCACGCCCCCCGGAACGTCAGAGGTTTCAAGGACCTGAATGAAGTCTGTCGCGGCGAGCGGGAAGGTTTGAGAGGCGCAGAGGATCACGCGGTTCCCCATGGCGATGGCTGGCGCCATCAGTGAAATCAGGCCCAGCAATGGCGCCTCATCGGGGCACAGCGCGCCGATCACACCCACCGGCTCGCGCATGGCCAGCGCCACGCCGCGCATGGGAACGCCTTTCGCCGCGCCGTCCAGCTTGTCTGCCCAGGCGGCATAGGTGAACAAACGGCTGATCGCTGTGTCAACCTCCGCCTTGCCGTTGCGCGTCCCTTGCAATCCATTCAGCCGCGCGGCAAACTCATCTGCCCGCGCGGCCAAGTTTTCTGCAATGAAATAAAGTACTTGCGCCCTGGCATGGCCGGTCATCTTCGCCCATCCCTTGGCGGCATGTGCCGCCTCGACCGCGTTGCGCACGTCTTTGCGATTGGCCAGACCCACAGCCCCCAGAAGCGCACCGGACTTGCCCCAGACATTGCGCGAATAGCCGCTGTCAGGCCGCACCTGCTTGCCTCCGACATAGAGCTTTGCCGTCCGGTTCACCGCATCCACCGGCCCGCCGTTGCCTTCAAAAGCCGTCGGTGACTTCAGGGCTTTGCGGATTCCTTTCGGCCGCATGTAGGCCTGCAAACCCTCCCATCCGCCTTCACGACCGAAGCCGCTCTCCCGCACGCCACCAAAACCGGCTGCCGCATCAAAAAGGTTCGTTGCGTTCACCCAGATCACACCAGCGGCAAGCTTGGGTGCCACGTCCAGCGCAAGATTTACGTTTTCCGTCCACAATGTCGCGGCGAGCCCATAGCGGGTGTTGTTGGCCAGTGCGACAGCTTCATCTGGTGTGCGGAAGGTTGTGGCGACAAGGACGGGCCCGAAGATCTCCTCCTGCATCAGCGTGTCGGACGTATGCAGGCCCGTGATCAATGTCGGCGGATAATAGCAACCCTCGACGGGCATCGGCGTTGCCGCAACATGGGTTTTTCCAGCTGTGTTCGCCTTGACCATTCGTGTGATCGCCTCAAGCTGCACAGGGTCAACGACGGCGCCGACATCGATGGCCTTGTCCAGCGGATCACCGATGCGCAGCTTATCCATCCGGGCGCGCAGCTTGGCGAAAAACCTTTCGGAAACGGGCTCATGGACCAAAAGACGTGAGCCCGCGCAGCAGACCTGACCCTGATTGAACCAGATCGCATCAACCAGCCCTTCGACCGCAGAATCGAGATCCGCATCATCGAACACGATGTAAGGCGACTTACCGCCAAGCTCCAATGTCAGCGCCTTGCCCAAGCCCGCCGTTGCCTCCCGGATCTTGCGGCCCACGGAAGTCGAACCGGTAAAGGCGATCTTGTCGACCTCGGCGTCAACGATCATCTCGCCCACGGCTCCGTCGCCTGTGACGATGTTCACGACACCCTTGGGCAGTCCGACCTGTGCGCAGATGTCGGCGAATAGAAGGGCGGTCAAGGATGTATATTCGGCGGGCTTCAGCACCACCGTGTTGCCCATAGCGAGCGCGGGCGCGACCTTCCAGGCCAGCATCAGAAGCGGGAAATTCCACGGAATGATCTGCCCGCAAACGCCAAGTGCCTGACGATCCGGAAGCTCTGCCTCCATGAGCTGCGCCATGCCTGCGTGATAGTAGAAATGCCGCTGTGCCAGCGGGATGTCGATGTCGCGGCTTTCCCGGATCGGTTTGCCGTTGTCCAGCGTTTCGAGCACTGAAAAAAGCCGCGAATGCTTCTGCAAGGCCCGCGCCAGCGCATAAAGATGCCGCGCCCGGCCATGCCCCCCAAGACCGGCCCAGCCGGGTTGCGCGGCCCGCGCCGCCTTTGTTGCCGTCGCGACGTCTTTGGCCGAGGCCTGACTTATCTTTGCCAGCACCTCTCCCGTGGCGGGGTTGCGGCTGTCGAAACCCTTGGCCGGTTTGGTGAAGGCACCATCGATAAAATGGCCGAACCTGCCCCCGAATCCGGCGATCCATTCCAATGCCGTGCCTGCGCTTTCCGGGGCGGGGCCATATTCCATCGTTTCGAAAATTTCCTTGACGGTCATATGTTTACCCCATCGGATGCCGGTAGGACGCGGAATAGGCCCCGGTCACATAATGCTCCAGTTGCCGTTCGATGTCGCCCAAGAGCGATGAGGCGCCAAAGCGGAAAAGATCGGGTCTGAGCCAGCGATCACCCAATTCATCCTTCATGAGCGCCAGATAGGTCAGCGCATCCTTTGCTTTTGAGATCCCACCCGCAGGCTTGTAACCCACGCGATAGCCGGTTCGTTCGTGATAGTCTCGGATCGCGCGGATCATGGTCAAAGACACGGGCAGCGTCGCGTTGACGCTTTCCTTGCCGGTCGACGTTTTTATGAAATCCGCGCCGGCCATCATACAAACCACCGAGGCGCGCGCGACATTGCGCAAGGTGCCAAGCTCTCCGGTTGCGAGGATTGCCTTCACGTGCGCGTCTCCGCTGGCAGCCCGCATCTGCTGCATCTCGTCGTAAAGCGCCTGCCACCTGCCTTCCAGAACGTGGCGCCGCGAAATCACGATGTCGATCTCAGCCGCACCAGCGGTCACGCTTTCCTCGACTTCCTTCAAGCGCAGGTGAAACGGGGACAAGCCCGCCGGAAATCCGGTTGAGACGGCCGCGACCGGGATGCCGGTGCCCTGCAGGGCAGCCACCGCAGGGGCAATCATCTCGTGATAGACGCAAACCGCCCCGACCTTCAGGTCCGCGAGACCAAGCTGATCCAGCAAATCCACGCGAACGGGCTGCCGCGCCTTGGCACAAAGTCTTCGGACGCGGCCCGCCGTGTCATCGCCCGAAAGCGTCGTGAGATCGATCAGCGACACCGCACGACACAACCAGGCTGCCTGGTGAATTTTCTTGACCGACCGTCGCCCGGGCAGCGTTTTGCAGCGTCGTTCGATGGCAGAGGTGTTGGCCTGGACATTCCGCACCCAGTCAAGATCCAGCGCCATGCCAGGATTGCGCGGCTCTGTCACTTGCGGCAGATGTGTTTCCGTTTTCGAGATCAGCATGCGTACACTCCGCGGCTGTCATTTTCTCAGTGCTCGCACGTGCCCGGCAGGTTGGCAAGACCGCCCCTAGCTGCCGCGATAGGTCGAATAGCCATAAGGCGAAAGCAAAAGGGGCACGTGGTAATGTTGGTCCGGATCGGCAATGCCAAAGCGTATGGGGATCTGGTCAAGGAACTTGATGTCCGAACCGGCCAGCCCGGAAGTCTCAAGATGTTCACCAGTAAAAAAGATCAACTCATACTGACCGCTTTCCAGTTTGCCTTCGGGCAGGATGGGGCTGTTCGTGCGTCCATCGGCATTCGTGACGGCTTCGGCTATCTTGCGATGCGCATTGCCCGATACGCGGTAGAGCACAATTTTTATGCCCGCCGCCGGTTTGCCCTGTGCTGTATCAAGGACATGGGTTGTCAGATAGCCTGCCATTGCATCACCTTGTGCTCTGCCGCAAATTGGCGACAGGGAATTGAGACCGAACCATAATGACAGAGACCGCCCCACGCTACCCTCGAGATATGCGCGGATACGGCGCCCATCCGCCCGATGCGGCCTGGCCTGGGGCTGCGCGGATCGCTGTGTCCTTCGTACTGAATTATGAAGAAGGCGGCGAGAATTGCCTCTTGCATGGCGATGCCGCTTCCGAGGCGTTCCTGTCCGAAATCGTCGGCGCCCAGCCTTGGCCGGGCCAGCGGCACTGGAACATGGAGTCGATCTACGATTACGGCGCACGGGCCGGGTTCTGGCGGCTTCACCGGCTGTTCACAGGTGCGGGCGTGCCGCTAACCGTCTACGGCGTTGCCACCGCTTTGGCCCGCAGTCCCGAACAGGTCGAAGCGATGCAAGCGGCAGGGTGGGAAATTGCCAGCCACGGTCTGAAATGGATTGACTACAAGGACTATACCGAAGTCGATGAGCGCACCGACATGCAGGCCGCGATCAAGCTGCATCACGAGGTCACGGGCGAGCGCCCCAAGGGCTGGTATACCGGCCGGTCTTCAATCAACACCGTGCGGCTGGCGGCTGAGCAAGGCTTTGACTGGATCAGCGACACCTATGACGACGACCGGCCCCATTGGATGCGGATCGGGAACGATGATCAACTGATCCTGCCCTACACCCTTGATTGCAACGACATGCGCTTTGCCACGCCGCAGGGCTTTAATTCCGGCGATCAGTTCTTTGCCTATCTGCGCGACACGTTCGATGCGCTTTACGCCGAAGGGGCCGACGGCTTTGCCGGAATGATGTCGATCGGTTTGCATTGCCGCCTGATCGGTCGGCCCGGACGCGTGCAGGCCCTTCGCCGCTTTGTTGAATATATTCAGGGTTTTGAGGGCGTCTGGTGCGCCCGTCGCGTCGACATTGCCGCGCATTGGCGCGCGCATCATCCGCCCATGGATCGGTTGTGCCCGTCCAAGATGGGGCGGGCGGCGTTCCTCGACCAATTCGGCGGGATCTTCGAACACTCCCCGTGGATTGCCGAAGGGGCCTATGCCCTCGAGCTCGGCCCTGCCCATGACACGGCGGGGGGCTTGCACAACGCCATGGCCCGCGTCTTCCGGGCAGCCTCTCCCGAGGCGCGTCTGAAGGTCCTGCGGGCCCATCCCGACCTTGCCGGAAAGCTCGCTGCGGCAAAGCGCCTGACCGAGGACAGCACCACTGAACAGGCCAGCGCGGGCCTTGATGCGCTGACCGATGCGGAACGCGCGGAGTTTGAGGCACTCAACAAGGCCTATACCGAAAAGCACGGGTTTCCCTTCATCATCGCGGTGCGCGATCACGACAAGACCGGGATCCTTCGCGCTTTCCAGCGGCGTCTGACGCATGGCAGCGACACCGAATTTACTGAAGCTTGCAAGCAAGTTGAACGCATCGCCCGCCTCCGGCTTGAGGCGCTCTTATGACCTATGCGTTCCCCCCCGGTGGCCATCCCGGCCAGAACAACAGCGCCGAGGGCACCGCCCGTTTTACCGAAGCCTACGCGGTCCTGCCCGCCATCACGCAGCGCGATATCGTCACAAGTTTTTTGCCCGGCTGGACAGGCACCCGCGCCTGGATACTCGCCCGCCCTATGTCGGGCTTTGCCGGAACCTTCGCGCAGTACGCGATCGAACTCGCTCCGGAAGGTGGCAGCGATACGCCTGAGCCCGATGTTCATGCACAGGCAGTTTTGTTTGTGGCGCATGGCCAAGTGACCTTGCGCCTTGGACGTAGGGCCTACGAGATGAAGGCGGGCAGCTATGCCTACATACCGCCAAGTGCTGTTTGGACCCTGTGGAACCGGAACGAGACACCAAGCGGCGTGCATTGGATCCGCAAGAAATACCAAAGTGTCGATGGTCTCATGCCGCCAGAGGCTTTTGTGGTTCATGAAACCGAAACGCCGAAGATGTCCATGCCCGATTGCGGGGATCTGTGGCAAACACAGCGATTTGTCGATCCCTTCGATCTGCGCCACGACTTTCACGTCAATCTTGTGAGTTTTCAGCCGGGCGGGCGGATTCCCTTTGCCGAAACCCACGTGATGGAGCATGGGATCTACGTGCTGCAGGGCACGGCGGACTACTTGCTCAACACTGACTGGATCAGCGTGGGCCCCGGCGATTTCATGTGGCTGCGCGCCTTCTGTCCGCAAGCCTGCATCGCCACAGGGGAAGAGCCGTTCAGGTATCTGCTATACAAGGACGTCAACCGGCACGTGCCGCTATGATCGACTTGAAGTGCCAGCCGCTCACAGCAGAGGCATTTGCCCAGTTCGGCGATGTGATCGAGGTCAATGGCCCCCCGCACAAGCTGATCAACGCAGGCAAATGCGGGCGGCATCACGATCTGGCGCGGCTCGATTTTCGGGGCGGCCGGGCCGGGATAAGCCTCTTTAACGCCGAGATCCGCAGCCTGCCGTACATACTCGACCTGATGGAGCGTCACCCGGACGGCAGCCAGGCCTTCATCCCCATGGCGCATGTGCCCTTTTTGGTTACGGTCGCACCGGACGAAGGGGACCGCCCCGGCACGCCGCTGGCGTTCATGACGCGGGCGGGGCAGGGGATCAACCTTCATCGCGGCATATGGCACGGCGTGCTGACCCCCCTGCATCTGCCCGGTTTGTTTGCAGTTGTCGACCAGATCGGAGACAGCGCAAACCTTGACGAGGTTTCGCTTGATCCGCCTTTTCGCGTGGTCCCATAGTCCCTGAAAACAAAATGACAGGGACACCGAAATGACCACCTCGATCTATGCAGATCCCAACGAAACGCCGCCCATCGTACAAGCTGTACCTTTGGGTTTGCAGCACGTACTGGCCATGTTCGCCTCGAACGTGACCCCTTCGATCATCGTCGCAGGGGCGGCAGGCCTGGCCTTTGGAGGGCCGGAGCAGATCTACCTGATCCAGATGGCGATGCTTTTTGCTGGTGTCGCGACGCTGTTTCAGACCGTGGGGCTTGGCCCGGTCGGGGCGCGTCTGCCGATCATGCAGGGCACCAGCTTTGCCTTTGTCGGCGTTCTGGCTGGTGTTGCCGCGACCCAGGGCCTGTCGGTCGCACTCAGCGCCTGCATCATCGCGGGCGTGATCCATTTCTTCCTTGGCGCTTTCATCCAATATCTGCGCTGGCTGTTTCCCCCGCTTATCACCGGGCTCGTGATCCTCGCCATCGGGCTCTACCTCATACCGGTTGCGATCAAATACGCCGCCGGTGGGGCCGCAACTTTCCAGATGGAGGCGGAAAGCTTCGGCTCGCTCATGCATTGGTCCGTGGCCTTGTCGGTCGTGGTCGTGGCCCTCGTGCTCAAATTCTTCACCCGGGGTGCGGTCAGTAATTCCGCGATCCTGATCGGCCTGATTGCGGGCTATCTGCTGGCGCTGACGTTCGGAATGGTGAATTTTGCCCCCGTCGCCTCTGCCGCGTGGGTCACTGATCTGCAACCGTTGCCCTATGGCTTTGAATTCAACCTCGGCGCTGTCTTCGCGGTCACCCTTGTTTCGATCGTGTCGGCCATCGAAACCGTTGGCGACACCTCCGCCACGACCAAAGCCGGGGCAGGGCGGCAGGCCACGGACCGCGAAGTCGCTGGCGCGACCTATGCCGACGGTCTGGGCACAGCCGTCGCCGGCGTCTTCGGCGGACTGCCGAACACGTCGTTCAGCCAGAATGTCGGCATCGTCGGCATGACCGGCATCATGAGCCGCCATGTCGTCACCATTGGGGCCCTCGTGCTGATCCTGTGCGGTCTTCTACCAAAGATCGGTGCGGTCATCGCCTCTATGCCGCTGCCTGTGCTGGGCGGCGGGGTGATCGTTATGTTCGGGATGGTCGCGGCAGCGGGCCTGAACATGCTCAGTGAGGTTGATATGACACGCCGCAACATGGTCATTATCGCCGTATCGCTCGCCGCCGGGCTGGGGCTGAACCTTGTCCCGACGGCTGTGCAATATATTCCCGGCGTCTGGCAGACCCTCATGACAAGTGCGGTGGCACCCACGGCCATCGTCGCCATCGCGCTCAACCTGCTCCTGCCCGAAGACATCTAGACCACTTGCGTCAAAGTGACTTTCGTGGCCTCCTGATCCCGAACCAATAAGGAGCGTTGGCCATGAAAGACGATAACTTCCTGCGCGCCAACAACGCGCGGCATCTCTGGCACCCGATGGGCCATCCCGGTGACATGATGGCCCACGCGCCCACGATCATCACCGGTGCGCAAGGCTCCGTGATTGAGGATATCGACGGGCACAAGACAGTCGATGCTGTGGGTGGCCTTTGGTGTGTGAACCTTGGCTATTCGAACGACGTGGTCAAAGACGCAATCGCCAAGCAGCTTTACGATCTGCCCTACTATTCCGCCTTCGCCGGCACGACCAACCCCCGCGCGATTGAGGCCTCCTACGCCGTGCGGGAATTCTTCGCCGATGACGGGATCAGCCGGGTTTTCTTCACCTCTGGCGGCTCGGACGCTGTGGAAACCTGCCTGCGTCTGGCCCGTCAGTACCACCGATTGCGCGGAGAGCCTGCGCGCACCAAGTTCCTGTCACTCAAGAAAGGCTATCACGGCACCCATTTCGGGGGCGCCTCGGTCAATGGCAATATCCGCTTCCGCACCGCATACGAACCGCTCTTGCCCGGCTGCTTTCACTTGCCCAGCCCCTACACGTATCGCAATCCCTTCAACGAGACCGATCCGGCGAAACTCGCGCAGCTAATCGCGCAGACGATGGAGGACGAGATCGCCTTTCAGGGTGCAGGCACCATCGCCGCCTTCATCATGGAACCCATTCAGGGCGCAGGCGGCGTCATCGTCCCGCACGAAACATTCATGCCGCTCGCGCAAGATATCTGCGAACGCCACGGTATTCTTATGATCGCTGATGAAGTCATCACCGGCTTTGGCCGCACGGGCGACTGGTCCGGATCGCGGCACTGGGGCGTCAAGCCCGACATGATGAGCTGCGCAAAAGGCATAACATCAGCCTATTTCCCGGTGGGCGCGGCGCTTCTGAACGACAAGGTGGCCGATGTTTTCGAAAGCTCTGACGCGGACGGGTCGATTTTCCACGGCTACACCTATTCTGCCCATCCCGTGGGTGCGGCGGCGGTCACCGCCTGCATTGAAGAAACCCTGCGCCTCGACACCAAAACCAACGCGGCCGCCCGGGGCACCCAGCTTTACGAAGGCGCTTTGGCGCTGGCCGACCGCTTTGACATCATCGGTGACGTGCGGGGCGGGCATGGCTTGATGGTCGGCATCGAGATCGTGTCGGACAAGGCAGCGAAAACGCCAATGGATGCGGCGACGATGAAGCGCATTCATCAAACCGCCTATGAGGCCGGTGCCATGGTTCGGCTGGGCATGCAAAACATCCTGATGTCACCTCCGCTGACAATCAGTGCCGATGAGGTCGACCAGATTCTTACCGGGGTGGAGGCCGGGCTCAAGGCCGCCTGATCGACGCAACATATCGGCTTGCCGCCGCCGCCGCCCGCACGACACACGCGGATTGCAAGTGGGCCTTCCAAAACGTCGCACGCGCGATGCTGTCGCACCCGTGATGACCATGGGAATGGCGACCCTATGTGTATTCCAATGCAAACAGGTGATGGGGCGGCGTAAAAGCCATGGACACATTGATATTGTCGCGCATCCAGTTCGGTGCAAATATCTCATTCCACATCCTTTTTCCCACGATCACGATCGCATTGGGCTGGGTGTTGTTGTTTTTCAAGCTGCGCTTCAACGCGACCGGCGATACGAAATGGATGGACGCCTACCGCTTCTGGGTGAAGGTCTTTGCCCTGTCTTTTGCCATGGGCGTGGTCAGCGGCATCACGATGTCATTCCAGTTCGGAACAAATTGGCCGGGCTTCATGGAAACCGTCGGCAACATTGCGGGCCCGCTTCTGGCCTATGAGGTGCTGACCGCCTTCTTTCTTGAGGCCGTCTTCCTCGGCATCATGCTCTTTGGCTTCAGCCGCGTGCCCGGCTGGTTGCACACGCTTTCCACCTTCCTTGTGGCGTTCGGCACAACGATGTCGGCCTTCTGGATCCTTGTGCTGAATTCCTGGATGCACACGCCAGTCGGGTTCGAAATGCGCGACGGCGTGGCTTTCGCGACCGATTGGTGGGCCATCATCTTCAACCCGTCGATGCCATACCGCCTTGCCCACATGCTGCTCGCAAGCGGTCTGACAGTGGCATTCCTTGTGGCCGGTCTCAGCGCCTTCCGCTGGCTGGTCGGCGACCGGTCGGGTGGTGTTCGCGCAACCATGAAAACCGGTCTTTATCTGGGTGCTTTGCTCATTCCATTGCAGATTTTCATGGGTGACATGCACGGCCTCAACACGCTGGAGCACCAGCCTCAGAAAGTTGCAGCTATGGAGGGCAATTGGGAAACCCGGTCCAACGTGCCGCTGCTTCTGTTCGCTATCCCTGACGAGGAAGCGCGTGAAAACAGGCACGAGATCGGGATCCCGAATCTTGCCTCTATCATTCTCAAGCACAAGGCGGAGGGCGTTGTGCCCGGCCTGAACGAGTTTGTCACTGAAGAGGGTGAGGTTATGCACCCGCCCGTCGCACCTGTTTTCTGGTCCTTCCGGATAATGGTCGGCACTGGCATGGCGATGCTGCTTCTCAGCTGGTTTGGCGCGGTCATGATGCTGCGCAGGAAACGCGGGGTCGAAGGCTTGCCCAAACCGCTCCTCTGGGTGCTCGTTCCGATGTCGTTCAGCGGTTGGGTCGCCACCCTGGCAGGTTGGTACACCACCGAAATCGGGCGCCAACCCTGGCTCGTCCAGGGCGTGCTGACCACCGAGATGGCCGTGGCGGATGTGCCAGCGCCTTTCGTGGGCACAACCCTCACGGCCTATCTGTTGATATATGTCCTGCTGCTGACCGCCTATATCTCTGTGCTGTTCTATCTGGCGCGTAAAGCGGTTGACGGTGATCTGCCCAAGCCGCGCGCGCCGCTCTCGGGCCAGTCGATCACGCATCAGGTCGCGGCGGAGTAAGGCCAGTGGAACTTTTTGGCGATCCGGCACAGTGGCTGCCCCTGGTCTTCGCGGGCCTCATGGGTCTCTCTATTCTGATCTACGTTGTCCTTGATGGCTTCGATTTGGGCGTGGGGGTGCTGTTCCCTTTCGCAACAGATGCCGAAAAGGACAACATGGTCGCGTCCATCGGCCCATTCTGGGACGCCAATGAAACCTGGCTTGTCCTCGCCATCGGTCTGCTGCTCGTGGCTTTCCCAGCAGCGCATGGTGCGATCCTCACAGCCCTCTATTTGCCCGTTGCGATCATGCTGATTGGCCTGATCCTGCGCGGTGTGGCCTTTGAGTTTCGCGTCAAGGCACCAACCCCCCACAAGAAAAGCTGGGATCTCGCCTTCTGGATCGGATCGCTCATGACCGCGCTCAGCCAGGGCTACATGCTGGGCATCTACATCATGGGTCTTGAAAACACGCTTTGGACCTTTGTCTTTGCCGGCGTCACCGCTGTCTTCCTGACCGTTGGCTATTCGTTCATCGGCGCCTGCTGGCTGATCCTGAAAACCGAAAACGACCTCCAGAAAAAGGCCGTCGAATGGGCGAAAGGCGGCATCTGGGGACTGGTTCTCGGACTTGGCGCAATCTCCATTGCCTCACCGCTGGTGAGCCCGCGGATCTTCGATAAATGGTTTTCCTTCCCCGAATTCCTGCTGCTCTTGCCCCTGCCGCTCATGTCGGGCGCGCTTGTCGTGCTTATCTGGCTCGGCCTGCGCGCTCTTCCGACCAAGGACGACAGTTGGGCATGGTTCCCCTTTGTCGCGGCAATCGCCCTCTTCATCCTCGCGTTCTTCGGTCTGGCCTATTCGTTCTACCCCTACGTGGTGCCCGAAAAGCTGACCATCTACGAGGCCGCAAGCGCCCCCGAAAGCCTGTTCATCATCCTTGTGGGAACCTGTTTCGTCCTCCCGATGATCCTGGGTTACACCGCGCTGGCCTACACCGTCTTCCGCGGCAAGGCGACCGAGCTGCGCTACGATTAGGCGCTGCGCTTGGTGGCGTCTTTGCCGCGCCCCATGTGCTCTGATCCGCCCTTTTCCTCGCTGCGCCGCGCCGCTAGCGTGGCAGCGACAGGAGGGTCTTCATGTACGATCTCGCCGCATTTGGAGCATGGCTGGAATTCGCGGTCCGTTGGCTACATGTCATCACGGCCATCGCCTGGATCGGCTCGTCGTTTTATTTCATCGCGCTGGACCTTGGCCTGAACCGGGATCGCGACTTTGACACTGGTGCGGATGGCGAACAGTGGCAGGTGCATGGCGGCGGCTTCTACCACATCCAGAAGTATCTCGTGGCCCCCGAAAAGATGCCCGACGATCTGATCTGGTTCAAATGGGAAAGCTACGCGACCTGGCTTTCGGGTTTCGCCTTGCTGGCTCTGGTCTACTATCTGGGGGCCGAGTTTTACCTGATCGATCCCGCCGTGATGGATTTGTTGACCTGGCAGGCGGTCGCGATTTCCGTTGCATCGCTGGCCGTCGGCTGGGTCATATACGACCAGCTTTGCAAAAGCCCTCTTGGCGACAATCCGACCGCCCTCATGCTGGTCCTGTTCGGTGTCCTGCTGGCCATGTCTTACTTCTATGCGTCGGTCTTTTCCGGGCGCGCCGCCCTACTGCATCTGGGCGCGTTCACAGCCACCATCATGACGGCGAATGTGGCTCATATCATCATCCCCAACCAGCGGATCGTCGTGGCCGACCTGATCGCGGGGCGCACGCCCGATCCGAAATACGGCAAGATCGCCAAACTGCGCAGCACCCATAACAATTACCTGACCCTGCCGGTCATCTTCCTGATGCTGTCAAACCACTATCCCCTGTCCTTCGGCACGCAATATGCCTGGATCATCGCCAGCCTTGTTTTCCTGATGGGCGTCACGATCCGACACTGGTTCAATACGGTCCACGCCCGCAAAGGCCATCCCCACTGGACCTGGGGTGCAACGGCTGTGATCTTCCTCGCGATCATCTGGCTCAGCACGGCACCAGCCAATGTGCAAAGCGCCTCGACCACCCCGGCAAGTGAACGCTTCGCCGCCGCTGAGGGTTTTGCTGACGTCCACGGCATCGTCCAGGGCCGCTGCAGCATGTGCCACGCGCCCGAGCCCACATGGGACGGTCTTCTCTGGGCGCCCAAAGGCGTCGTCCTGCTGGATCCCGAAGACGTGGCCCTCCACGCCCGCGCAATCTACTTGCAATCGGGCATCAGCCACGCAATGCCGCCCGGCAATATAAGCTACATGGAAGAGGCTGAGCGCGCCGCGATTGTCGCCTGGTACCGCTCGGTTCTCGAAAGATAAGGCGGAGGACACCTCCGCCTTACGGACCCGCGAACAATGCGCAGCACCTTTCTCGGTATGGTGGGCCTGTGGCCCACCCCCGCCCCGATCTCATCTGGCAGAATCATTGATTCACATGCTAGATATCGTGGTATGATAGCCCCAGACCCCAATATCAGCACAGAACGCCCGGTCATCCGGCAACTTGATGACAGCGCGATCAACCGCATCGCAGCGGGCGAAGTCGTCGAACGCCCGGCCTCTGCCGTCAAGGAACTCCTGGAAAACGCCATCGACGCAGGCGCCACACGCATCGCGATCGACGTGGCTGATGGCGGTAAGACCCTGATCCGCGTGACCGACAACGGCTGCGGCATCGCCGCCGAGGATCTGCCGCTTGCCCTCAGCCGTCACGCGACCTCCAAGATCGACGGGACCGACCTGCTCAACATCCACACATTCGGCTTTCGAGGCGAGGCGCTGCCCTCGCTCGGCGCCGTCGGGCGCTTGACCATCACCTCGCGCGTGCTGCCCCAGCCCGGGGCCGAGATGGACGTGTTCGTCGGCAAGGCCAGCAAGGTCCGCCCCGCCGCGCTGAACGCCGGCACCATCGTCACCCTGCGCGATCTTTTCTGCGCCACGCCCGCCCGGCTCAAATTCCTGCGCAGCGACAGGGCAGAGATGCAGGCGATCACCGACGTGGTCAAACGGCTCGCCATGGCAGAGCCGCATGTGCAGATAAATCTCAACGATCTCAGTGGCGACGCTGCCCGTAAGCTGCTCGCGCTTGATGCGGAAAGCGGCCGACCAGAGGTTGCCCTACCTGCGCGTCTCTCGCGCATATTGGGGGCGGACTTCACCGAAAACAGCGTTGCCGTCGATACGATGCGCGAGGATCTGCATCTGACCGGCTTTGCAGCCTTGCCCACCTATTCGCGGGGCGCTGCTATCGCCCAGTTCCTCTTTGTCAACGGCAGGCCGGTGAAGGACAAACTCCTGACCGGCGCGCTTCGGGCGGCCTATTTCGACTTCCTCAGCCGGGATCGCCATCCTGCGGCGGTTCTGTTCATCGATTGTGACCCGCATCTTGTTGACGTCAATGTCCATCCTGCCAAGTCCGAGGTGCGCTTTCGCGACCCAGGCGTGGCCCGTGGCCTGATCGTCTCTGGTCTGCGTCACGCTCTGGCGGATGCGGGCCACCGGGCTTCCTCCACTGTCGCTGGCGCGACCCTCGGCGCCATGCAGCCGGAACCGACAGAACCGCGTGTCTACCAGATGGACCGCCCGTCGCTGGGTCCGCGCCCGGCGCCTGCTTTTGCCGAAATGCCTGCCGCTTTCAGCGCACAGGTGATCGAGATCGAAGATCATACCCCCGAGGACCTGCCCCTTGGCGTCGCACGCGGGCAGGTGCACGAAAACTACATCATCGCCCAGACAGCCGGGGGTATGGTCATTGTCGATCAACACGCCGCGCATGAACGGTTGGTTTATGAACAGCTCAAGGCGCAGATGGCCGCAAGTGACGTGCCCTCACAGGCGCTTCTGATCCCTGAAATCATCGAATTGTCTGAGACTGAATGCGCCCGCCTTCTGGACCTCTCCGACGATCTCGCCCGTTTGGGCCTTGGAATTGAACCTTTCGGCGGCAACGCCATCGCTGTCCGTGAGACCCCCGCGATCCTTGGAGAATGCAACGCGACAGCCATGATCCGCGACATTCTGGATGAACTTGCCGACCAGAACGACAGCATTGCGCTGCAAGCCCGGATTGAGGCAATCCTGAGCCGGGTGGCCTGCCATGGCTCTGTCCGGTCGGGCCGCCGTATGCGGGGTGAAGAGATGAACGCCCTGCTGCGCGAGATGGAGGCGACCCCGCATTCCGGCCAGTGCAATCACGGGCGACCCACCTACGTCGAACTGAAGCTCAGCGACATCGAACGGTTGTTCGGGCGCACATGATCGAAATTGCCGGACACTCCCTGGACCTCAACGACCCGCTGACGCTCGCCGCATTGATCGCCGCTGGCGTGGCCTTGCTGGTACTGATCCTCCTGATCCTCGCGCTGCGCGCTGCGCGCCGCTCCGCGCGGATGGCAGACCCGCTGGTGCGCAACATGAACCAGCTGGCCCAGAACGTGCAGGCTCTGTCCATGGGGCAGGAACAATTGCGCGGCGGCCTGCAAACCGTCTCTGACACGCAGACCAACGCCCAGGCCCAGGTCATCCAGACGGTTGAAGCGCGCCTTGCCGGTGTTCAACAGCAAATGCAGGATCGGCTCGCCGACAATGCCATGCGCTCGCAACGCGCCCTGACCGAGATGCAGGAACGGATGCGCGAAACCCTGCACGGATCTTCCAAGCAGACAACGACGAGCCTCACCCAATTGCAGGAACGGCTCATCGCGATCGACAAGGCGCAGGACAATATCACCAAGCTCTCAGGTGACGTGCTCAGCCTGCAGGACATTCTGTCGAACAAGCAGACGCGTGGTGCCTTTGGCGAAATCCAGCTGCAGGAAATCGTTGGAAAGGCGCTGCCCAAGGAAAGCTACGCCTGGCAATATACGCTGTCGAATGGCAAGCGCGCCGATTGCCTGATCCACCTGCCCAACCCGCCAGGGCCTATCGTCATCGACAGCAAGTTTCCCCTCGAGGCTTACGAGGCGCTGCGCAACGCCCAGACCGATTGGGAGGTGAACGAGGCTGCAAAAGCCATGCGCACAGCGGTCAAGGCGCATATCAAGGCGATCTCCGAGAAATACATCATCGAAGGCGAAACCGCGGATGGTGCCCTGATGTTCCTGCCATCCGAAGCGGTCTATGCCGAACTCCACGCGAATTTCCCCGAGCTTGTGCGCGAAGGCTTTGCCGCGCGGGTCTGGATCGTTTCACCGACGACCTGCATGGCCACGCTGAACACGATGCGTGCGATCCTGAAGGATGCAAGGATGCGGGAACAGGCCGGGGCCATCCGAAAGATGCTCAAGAACCTGCACCGGGATGTAGAGTTGGTGGTCGAACGGGCGGGCAAGCTTGAAACGCATTTCGATCAGGCCCGCCGCGATGTTGAGGGCATCACTACCGCAGCAGAGCGTGCGGGCAAACGCGCCGCCAAGCTTGACAATTTCGACTTTGAGGAACTTGAGGACAGCGAAATGGTGGCCGTCGCCGGACAAGATCAGATCCGCAATGGCTGATCCTGCCGCGCCGGTCTTTTCATAAGGCGGCTCAGGATGGTTTCCGGCGGTGGCGTGCGCCGATCCCGCCCAGAACGGCTCCGTCTGCCAGTAAAAGCGATATACCGACCGGGGCAGGCGCTATGTTCAATATGATGTTTTGGTCGAGGGTCCGGTCCCCACCGGCATTGGGCCCCGAAGCAAAGTTCGTGACGACCACGGCAAAGACCGCGTCCACACCCGAACTGAAGCGGAATGAGGGACCGCAAAACGGTCCAGACCAGTTGATTTCGTCATCGCCAAAGGCAATGAAGCCCGGATCGTCTTGGTCGCTGTAACAGCCCCGCCCCAAAGCGCCGCAGCGCCAAGAATTGCAGGTAGAAAAACCTTCATCCGAAATATTCCAAAAAAGGTTTTGGTCACGAAGCGATAGTGCCAGCGCGCAACGGTCAGGAATTGTTAGAGTTGCTGGCTATTCACCTAGTGAGGGAATTTTTGAACTGGAATCGAGTTTGGGATTACTGTTCCGCAAAACGGACAGCGGACATTTCAGAACAATGGGCATGACCTATACGATCCGAAATGAGTAGATGGGCCGACGGCTGCATGCTTTGAAAGCATACAGCCAGGCGATTTTAGATCCGTGCGATGCGCTGCGCGATCTTGGGCAAAACGCCGTTAAAGCGCAGGGGCGCGTCCGTCACGGCAAGACAGATGCAATCTTCGTGGACGTCTGCGATCGGCGTATGATGCATGTCGCTGTCCGCAACCTCCACATCGCCACGTGCAAAATAGTCTTCCTCATCCTGGAAGGCGCCTTGCAAAACCATGGTCATTTCCGTCCCATGATGCCCATGATCAGGCATGGCAGCACCCGCCGGGATGAATAAAAGGCGCGCCGATGCATCTTTCGATGTCGGCAGGATTGCCTGTTTCACGCCAAGCCCGATGGGTTTCCACCGGACACTATCAAGATCTCCGCCCACGTAATCTTGCAAAGGCCCCGGGAGCACACCACAGGCTTTACGTTCCGGCATCCGGATTTCATCCGCAGGACCGCCGGAAATCAGCGCCATTGTCGCGGCAAGACTGCCAGCCTCCATCGTGACCGCATTGCCCGCCTGCTGTTCCAAGACTTCACCGCCAACCACGTCAAAGGCATCCAGCCGGGCCCGACAATGATCGCAAAGCGACACATGTGCTGCGACCATCAGGTTGAACGCCTCGGGCAATGTGCCCGCTGCATAAGCCATCAGGATCGGATCCGTCAGGTGATGTTTGATCTCGTTATGCATTTTACCACTTCACTTCATTGCGTGGCGCAATCTTTCCAGCGCCAGTCTTATTCTTGATTTGATCGTGCCCAGAGGCAGACCCGTTTCCGCAGCGATTTCGGAATGCGTCAGCTCACCAAAATACGCTCTTTCTATCAGTTCCCGCTGGGCAGCAGGCAATTCAGCCATCGCCCTGCCCAGCAATTCAGTTTCCTGTTGCAAGACGATCACATCGTCCTGATCCGGTTCTTCTTCGGGGCCCCATCCCAGATCTTCCGGTTCGGGACGGCGCTGCCTGCGCAGCACGTCAATCTTCTTGTTGCGCGCGATGGTGAAGATCCAAGTCGCCACCGACGCCCGCGAGGGGTCGAACATGTGAGCCTTATGCCAACAGGTCGCCATGACCTCTTGTGCACATTCTTCGGCCAGGGATGCATCCGCTCCCGATTTCATCAGGAACCCTTTCACGCGTGGCGCAAAGTGGTCAAAGAGCTCGGCAAACGCCGCCTCATCCTGATCGTTTTTGATGCGATTGAGATGCTCAACCCAGAGCAACCGCATCTTTTCATCACTCGTCATGTTCGTCTTCTGCCTCGCGCCGACCCGGCCGGATGTTGACCCAGAACGGCCGGATGGCGCGCCCCTTTGTGTCGGCTCGATTTGTTCTACTCCTACGAACATATTCCGTCTACGACATCACCCGGCTGTTGGATCAAAATTATTTGCGGCGATCTAAATGGCATCCGGTTCCCGCGTTGCTGCGTACATAAGGTCAGAACTAAAGGGATCGGAACGAGAAATATGCCTTTTGAACAGAGTGTTGGTGCGCGCGCAAAGATCGCGGTGGTTGGTGGCGGGATTTCTGGAATGGGTGCCGCCTTCGCGCTGAGCAACAGCCACGACATCACGCTTTATGAGGCAGAGCCGCGCCTTGGCGGACATGCCCGTACGATCCTTGCTGGAAAGCGCGGCGATCAGCCCGTCGATACGGGCTTCATCGTTTTCAACTACGCAAATTATCCCGAAATGGCGGATCTTTTCGCGCGCCTCGACGTGCCGGTCACCAAGTCAAACATGAGCTTTGGCGCCTCCATCGGGGGTGGAAAGCTGGAATACGGTCTGGCAAGTCTCGATGCGCTTTTTGCTCAGCGGCGCAATGCGGTGAACCCGCGCTTTCTTGGCATGGTCCGGGACATCGTGCGGTTTAACAAACATGCACTGCGCGTGGCCAACGAGGATCGCACACGCTCCATCGCCGCATTTCTCGATGTGATGGGCACGGGCGAATGGTTTCGGGACTACTACCTGCTGCCGCTCAGCGGGGCGATCTGGTCTACGCCGACCGAAAAGATCATGGATTTCCCGGCTCACGCCATGATGCAGTTCTTCGAAAACCATGCGCTTTTGCACCATACCGGCCAGCACCAATGGCATACGGTCGATGGCGGCTCCATCCAGTATGTGGGGCGGCTTGAGGCAGCGATGATGTCCGCCGGGGTTGAAATCCGCAAAGGCACTGGCGTTCAGGCCGTCCGCAGGACGCCACTCGGGGTCGAGCTCAAGGCCTGGGGCGGTGACTGGACGGCATATGACAAGGTGATTTTCGCGACGCATTCGGACGACACGCTGCGCATTTTGGAAGACCCCGATCCTGTTGAACGTCAAGCGCTCGGGGCCATTGCCTATCAGCCGAATGATATCGTGCTGCATGCGGACACTTCGATCATGCCGCAGCATCGGCAGGTCTGGTCAAGCTGGGTCTATACCGAGGACGCCCAAGTACAGTCGGACCGCATCGATCTGACCTATTGGATGAATTCGTTGCAGCCGATCCCTGAAAGCGATCCACACTTCGTTACGCTCAACACCAAACGGACGATCCGCGAAGAATTGATCTACGATCAAGTCACGCTGCGCCATCCGGTTTACGATCTCGCTGCACTCGATGCGCAGGAAACGTTGCGCGTGCACAATGGATCGAACAACACCTGGTTCTGCGGGGCCTGGATGCGCCACGGCTTCCACGAGGACGGGCTTGCAAGCGCCATGGATGTCGCGCGGGCGATTACGGCTAACGTCATGTCCGCGCAGGTTGCTGCGGAATGAACAGGCCCGATCATATCGCGGGCCAGACCTATCACGGGCGAAAAGGTGCGATCGAAAACGCCTTTCGCTACTCGGTCGACTACGTGCTGCTTGATGCAGAGGCAGAGGCGGTGGTGCCCATGCTCTTCCGGCGCAACAAGCGGGGTGTGACTGCGCTTAACGATGTCGACCACGGCGGCGCACCCGGTTCGGGCACAGGTGCCAAATGGGTGCGTGACGTCCTGAAAGCACATCAGGTGACGGGCGTGGTCCGGATTGAATTGCTCGCCCAGCCCAAGATCTTTGGACATGTCTTCAACCCGGTCAGCTTCTGGCTTTGTCGCCGCGACGATGACGCCCTGATCGCGGTCATTGCCGAGGTGACGAATACATTCGGTGACCGGCATTCCTATCTTGTCCACCACCCCGACCTGTCCCGGATCGTCCCGCGCGACCGCCTGAGGGCCACCAAGATCTTCCATGTCTCGCCCTTCCAACCCGTCGAAGGTGAATACGAATTCCGCTTCGACATCCGTCCGGACCGGATCGGCATATGGATCGACTACGCACAGGGCGAGGGCGGCCTGATCGCCACCCTGACCGGCGAACGCAAACCCCTGACCAATGCGGGCATCCTCTGCGCGCTGATACGGCGGCCCTTTGGCTCTCGCCGGGTGCTCGGCCTCATTCACTGGCAGGCCCTCAAACTCTGGTGGAAACGCGCCGTCTACCGCGCGCGGCCCGAGCCCCCTGTGGAAGAGGTGTCGCGGTGATGAATGCGCGGCCCGAACGTTTGTCGGCCTACGCGGTCTTTGCCGCCCTCCTGGCGACGGCCGGGTTGCCGATCTATATCCACGCGCCCAAATTCTACGTGGACCAGTACGGCGTCTCCCTGGCCGCTTTGGGCGCTGTCCTCTTTGGTTTGCGCCTCCTAGACGTCGTGCAGGATCCGCTGTTCGGTCGGCTCAGCGAAACACTGCGCGACCGGCGCGGAGTTGCGGTGCTGATCGGTTGTGCGGTCATGGCCCTGTCGATGCTCGGCCTTTTTGCGGTCGAACCGCCCTTGGCGCCGCTCATCTGGTTTGCGCTGATGCTTACAGGCGTCTTTTCCGCCTTCAGCTTCCTGACGATCAATTTCTACGCCCAAGGCGTGGTGAAGGCTGACCAACTGCCGGGGCAGGGCCACCTGACACTCGCCCGCTGGCGCGAAACTGGGGCGCTCCTGGGCGTCTGTGTGGCCGCCATTGCCCCGGTGATGCTGGGTGCGGCGATCGACCGCCCTTTTGCCGGTTTTGCCGTGGGTTTCACAGTTCTCGCCCTGATTGCCGTCTACGCCATGCGCGGCGAATGGTCCAATGTGGGCCTTGCCCCTTCCGCCGGTCTGCGCGTCGTGCTGGGCGATCCGCTCGCCCGGCGGCTTTTGCTGATCGCGCTGGTCAATGCCGCCCCCGTTGCTGTTAGTTCCACGTTGTTTCTTTTCTTCGTCGAAAGCCGACTTGAGGCACCGGGCTACGAAGGCCCGCTTCTGCTGATCTTTTTTCTTTCTGCGGCTGTGGCCGCGCCCATTTGGGCGCGCCTCGCGGAACGCTTCGGGTCAAAGGCCGTTCTTCTCTCTGCCATGGTTCTTGCAATCGTGTCTTTCGGCTTTGCGCTCTTGCTGGGCCCCGGTGACTGGCTGCTTTTCGCGGTGATCTGCGTGGCCTCCGGCATGGCGCTCGGTGCCGATCTGACGCTGCTGCCCGCAATTTTTGCCCAGCGCATGGCCGTGATCTCACCCTCGGCGGCAGAAGGGTTCGGCCTTTGGTCGTTCGTGTCGAAATTCACCCTGGCCTTTGCGGCCGTGACATTGCTGCCCGCGTTGCAGGCGGCTGGATTTGAAGGGGCGGGCGCTCAGAACCCGCCCGAAGCGCTGGCGCTGCTTGCCGTTCTCTACGCAGCCGTGCCTTGCGCGTTAAAACTGGTGGCCATCGCGCTTCTCGCGACCACCGAAATGAAGGAGACCTGACGGATGGACGGAATTCTCTTTGCGATCTTTGGTGCGATCATCGCCTTCTGCCTTGTTTGGGCCCGTAGCCGCTATGCGGACTTTCTGGCGCAGGACCCGGAGGACTATACCGGTGAGGCTTTTGACCTGCGCACCCAGCTCAACGGCCCGATCCTGTGCGAAGGCGTCATCTACGGCCCCACAGGTCGCGTTTCGAGCCGTTTTGTCGCGGATTTCGATGTGACCTGGGAAGGTAATACCGGCGTCATGCGCGAGCACTTCAAGTATGACGACGGATCGACCCAAGATCGTGCCTGGAACCTGACCCTTGGCAATGACGGTCAGGTCAAGGCCACGGCCGAAGATGTCGTGGGCACCGGTGAAGGCCGTCAGGCGGGCGGATCGCTGCAGCTTAAGTACCGTATCAAGCTGCCAGAATCCTCGGGCGGGCATGTGCTCGACACCGTCGACTGGATGTATCTGGCCCCCAATGGAACGATCATCAACCGCTCCCAGTTTCGCAAATACGGGCTGAAAGTGGCCGAACTTGTCGCGACGATGCGGCGGGTGGAAGAACCGGAACTGAAAGAGGCGGCATGACGACGAAGGAATGGGCGGGCAAAAGATACTGGCTCGTCGGGGCAAGTGACGGTCTGGGGGCCGCCCTTGCCAAAGTGCTCAGCCGGGTGGGCGCCGAAGTTATCGTCTCAGCTCGCGGTGAAGACAAGCTGAAGGCGCTGGTCGAAGAACTTCCGGGCCGGGCCGCTTACCAACCCATGGATATCTCGGACGATCAAAGCGTCCGAGAAGCCGCCGAAGCCGTGGGCGAGGTCGACGGGCTTATCCTGCTCGCCGGTGTTTACTGGCCATTCGGTGCCAAGGACTGGAATGCCGAACAGGCCACCGCGATGGCGGACATCAACTTTACCGGCTTTGTCCGTGTGCTGGGACAGGTCGTGCCGAAGATGGTCGCCAAGGATGCGGGCCATATCGTCATCACATCGTCCCTGACGGGCTTCCGCGGCCTGCCCGGATCCATCGGCTATACGGCATCGAAAGCGGCTACGATGTCACTGGCCGAATGCATGCATGCGGATCTGCGCGATACGGGCGTAGAGGTTCAGGTCTGCAATCCGGGCTTCATCAAGACACAACTGACCGACAAGAACGATTTCAAGATGCCCTTCATCATGGAGCCCGAACAGGCTGCACGCGAAATGTTCGAGCACATGCAGACCGACGGTTTCAAGAAAAGCTTTCCCACATTCTTTTCACTGCTCTTTCGCGGCTCGCAATTTCTGCCCGACTGGATTTACTACCGCATCTTCGCCTGACTTGCGCAGGATCAATGTGGCCTGAGCGATCCCGTGTTTGACTGTCTCTCAGCGAAAGGAGGCAGACATGGAACTCAGCTTGGATCGCGGCGTGATCGCGCAGATCATCGTGATGGGCCGCGAATTGGAACGGGCCGAACCCGAATTTCGCGCCATGGTCGACCGGCTGGACGAGGACGAACAGCAGGAACTTGTCGCCATCATGTGGATTGGCCGCGGCGCGTTCGAGCCCGAAGATTGGTCCGAGGCGCTGAGAACCGCCGAGGAGGAGGCAACAACCCCCTGCGCCGATTACCTGATCGGAACACCGCATTTCAGCGATCACGTTGAAGCGGGCCTCGAGGCGCTTGGCATCTCGATCCGTCAGGATGAAGAGGATCTGTTTTAAGGCAGCCGCCCCATATGGCTGTCAAACGTCGCCTTGGCGCGACCCCAGACGCCTGCCGCTATACTCTGCAACCCTAGAAGCGATGGCAACAACTGCTCTGCATAATCCTCAGAGCTTTCAACGGGCAGCATGGACGGCAGATTGTCGATCGCCGTCACATCCAAGGGCGGCGTTTCATGCACCCGCAGCGCAGGGGCTTGCCACGTCGTCGTGCGATCATAGACCTTGATCGGGGAAAAATCGCTGTCAGGATCGCAGGCAATGTCACCGATCACGCTCAGGTTTCTGGGCCGTCCGGGCGTATCACGCGGCACAAAGACAGGCGTGCCCGGCCGCGCCAGAATGCAATTCAGAAAGATCTCGTGGCTCAGGATTTCGGGGAATGGCCCGCCACGCGCAGTCTCTGCCAGATCCCAGCCGGTTGTTGGCACACCCATGGCCCTGCTTAGATCTGCCGCCCCCTTGCCGACGCGGCCCAGGGCACCGATCACAATCGCACTGGGCCGATACGTGCCCAGCCCAATCAGCTCCGACTGCAGATCGGCCAGCAGATGGGTCGAGCTGTCATAAGGCGCCACGGGTCCGCAGATCTGGCCCCGCTGCTGGGCGGCCCAGCATTTCAGCGCAACCGCAGCCCCCGCATATCCCGCCCAATAGCCAAAGGCCGCCACCCGCCGCCCGTCCGCATCCACAAGGTATTCCAGATCGTAAAGCGCTCCGCCGCCCCGTTTGAAACGTCCCAAAAGCCGCAATCCCGCAGGCTGGCCCTTGAATGCGTGGCCGAACATGATGTGTCGATGCGTCAGATCAGGGCCGTCTTCTGGCAATTCCTTCAGACCGAATATGATCGCATCCCCTGGCGCCTCGGGCCATGAATTCTCGGGCGCGATCTCTGCACCCGCTCCGGCGTAGTCCGATGTTGGGATGCAGCGCACATTGCTGTCTTCGACGGTCACGCGCAGCCCCGCCCTGATCAGGGCGGCAGCGCCTTGCGGGCTCAGGCCGACGCGGGATTCATTGTCGCGCTGTTCGGCCCGGACCCACAGATGTGTCAAGAAATGATCCCCTTGTCCCGCGCCGCCCAGACCGAAGCGCGCGTGTTCATGGCACTCTGAAAGGCATTGATGCGCGGGAATTGCTCCATATCCACACCGTCGCCAGCGGCCCAGCTTGTAACCACAAATAAGTATGGATCGGCCAGACTGTAAGTCTGCCCAAGCACGAACGGTCCCGCGATGCATTCGCTTTCCACATAGGCACAAGACGCCGTCATCGTCTCGGATACCTTGATGCGCATGTCCTCCCAACTGTCGGGATTGGCCGCCCAGCGGTAGCCGCGCGCCTTGTGGGCGTGGTTCACATGCATGGTCGAGGCGAGATAATACATCACCCGCCGCATCCGCGCCGCCATGACCGGGTTCTGCGGTACCAGATTGGCATGCGGGGCGATGTCGGCGATATAGTCCAGGATCGCGCCCGTTTCAGTGAGGATCGTATCGGGATCGACCAGCACCTCGTCCTCATCGTCGACGGCGTCGTCGGGATCGGGCAAGGCTGTCTCCAACGCTGGCACGCGGCCCGTCGGGTTGATCACGCCATAGCCGGGTTTCATCTGTTCGCCCTGGGCAAAGTCCACATGGACGGTTTCATAATTCAACCCCGCTTCTTCAAGCGTGATCGCCACGGCGGCGGCAATCGTGTTGGGCGCATAGTAAAGGCGCAGGTGTTGAACATCAGACATGGGTTTGAGCGTGGTGTCTGTCCACGCGTTCGAGATGGGGAATTGCATTAAACATCACTGGCGACCACGTGCCGCCGATTGGAAAAAGACGATGGATGGAAGTGTTCATGATCGACAGGGCCAGATTCGCCATCCGGCCCACGTCAAGGTTCAGATGCTGGCGCATGACCAGCGAAATGAGGCCACCGGAGGTGACCACAAGGGCAGGGCCGTCTCCGGCCGCAATGTCGGACAGGACGTCGCGCACCCGGGTCTCGAACGCCTCGAAGGTTTCCGGCGCGCTTTCAATACGCCCTTCAGACCAGGCCGTGAAAACCATCGGCAGATAGGTCGCAAAAGCCTCTGGCCCCTCCGGTGCCTCCAACCCGTGCTCTTCCTTCATGGCCTTTGAAAGGGTGAAGTATTCCAGTTCGTTAAGGCGTTCATCGCGGGTGGACGAAAGGCCCGTAGCCATGGCCTCCGCAGTTTCCAGATGGCGCTGCAAGGTACCCGTATAAAGCCGGTAATGCGGCTGGCCTGAACTGCGCAGATGCTCCCCCAGCCAGGTGGATTGCTGGCGTCCAAGGGGGCTGAGACGATCATAAGCCTCTTCGGTCTGAGCTTGTGAATTTGCCTGACCGTGACGAATGAGCGTAATGTGCGACATAGAAACCCGTTAACCTGTCCGCCGATAGCTTTAGCCTTGGTTGTTGGAAGTGGGAAGTCCGAGCACCGCTCCTGTGGATAAGTTACGGTTTTCTCGCCTGTCGCCGCTATCTTCACCTGCGCGGCGCATATCGGAAACCCGCGTGCCGTGAAAATCATGCGGCATGTCGCAAAATGCGATCCGGTTTCGGCGAAACCGCTGCTATTGTCGCCCGGCTGATGAGAGGTGTGCGATGACCGAGATGGTAAAATTCACGCTGGATGGGACCGAGGTCGAGGCCGAGGCAGGCCTGACCATCTGGGAGGTCGCAAACGGGCGTGGCCTGGTGATCCCGCATCTCTGTCACAAACCCGCGCCGGGCTATCGCCCTGACGGCAATTGCCGGGCCTGCATGGTCGAGATTGAGGGCGAGAGGAACCTCGCAGCCTCCTGTATTCGCGAACCCGTCGACGGCATGGTTGTTACGACCAATTCGGCGCGCGCCGAAAACGCGCGGAAAATGGTGGTCGAGATGCTTGTGGCCGATCAGCCCGAACGCGACGTGGCGCATGATCGCTCAGCCCATCTCTGGGACATGGCCGCGGCGAATGGCGTCTCGGAAAGTCGTTTCCCGAAGCTTGAGAAAGAACGCATCCCGCTGCTCGATGACAGCCACGTGGCGATGTCCGTGAACCTCGATGCCTGCATCCAGTGCGGCCTCTGTGTGCGGGCCTGCCGCGAGGTTCAGGTCAACGACGTGATCGGCATGGCAGGCCGGGGTCATGATGCCTATCCCACGTTCGATTTCGCGGATCCCATGGGTGATAGCACCTGTGTCGCCTGCGGCGAATGCGTGCAGGCCTGCCCGACGGGCGCGCTCATGCCTGCGGCGGTGCTCGACGATCAGCAGCGGGGCGACAGCGCGGATTACGATGAAGAGGTCCAATCCATTTGCCCGTTCTGCGGCGTGGGCTGTCAGGTCTCGCTCAAGGTCAAGGATGGGCGGGTCAAATATGTCGAAGGGATCAATGGACCGGCCAATGAAGGGCGCCTTTGCGTCAAGGGCCGCTTCGGGTTCGACTACATCCACCACGATCATCGCCTGACCAAACCGCTGATCCGGCGGGAAGATGCGCCCGCCAAGGGCCTCAATGTTGATCCCGGCGATTGGTCCACACATTTTCGCGAGGCGTCCTGGGATGAGGCACTGGATTTCGCGGCCAAAGGCCTCAAGGGCCGGGGGCGTGAAGTCGCGGGCTTTGGCAGTGCCAAATGCACCAATGAAGAGGCCTATCTGTTCCAGAAGATCATTCGCCAGGGTTTTGGCCACAACAATGTCGATCACTGTACGCGGCTTTGCCATGCCTCATCAGTTGCAGCGCTGATGGAAAACGTGGGCTCGGGCGCGGTAACGGCCACCTTCAACGAGATCGAGAATGCGGATGTCGCGATTGCCATCGGCTGCAATCCCATCGAAAACCACCCTGTCGCCGCAACATATTTTAAGCAATTCGCCAAGCGCGGCGGCAAGTTGATCGTGATGGATCCGCGCGGCACCGCGCTCAAGCGCCACGCCTCCCACATGCTGCAGTTCAAGCCTGGCGCGGATGTGTCGATGCTGAACGCGATCATGCATGTGATCGTCGACGAAGGCCTTTACGACCAGCAATATATCGAGGCCTACACCGAAAACTGGGAGGCCGAGAAGGCGCATCTCGCGGCCTTTGATCCCGAAAACATGTCGCAGCTTTGCGGGATCGAACCGGATGTTTTGCGTGACGTGGCCCGCACCTTTGCGGGCGCCAAAGCCGCGATGATCTTCTGGGGCATGGGCGTAAGCCAGCACATCCACGGGACCGACAATTCGCGCTGCCTGATTTCGCTTGCTCTGATGACCGGTCAGGTGGGCCGCCCCGGTGCCGGTCTGCACCCCTTGCGTGGGCAGAACAACGTACAGGGCGCCTCGGATGCAGGTCTGATCCCGATGTTCCTGCCCGACTATCAGACCGTGACGGATGACGGCGTGCGCTCTGCCTTTACAGAGGTCTGGGGGTCCGAGGATTTCTCGAACGAAAAGGGTCTGACCGTGACCGAGATCATGGATGCGGTCCATGACGGCGACATCAAGGCTATGTATGTGCTGGGCGAAAACCCGGCCATGTCCGACCCGGATGTGGAACATGCGCGCGATGCTTTGGCGAAGCTCGATCATCTGGTCGTACAGGACATATTTCTGACCGAAACGGCCAACTACGCTGACGTGATCCTGCCCGCCTCGGCCTTTGCCGAAAAGTCCGGGACGGTCACCAACACCAACCGTCAGGTTCAGATGGGCCGACCCGCTGTTTCCCCCCCGGGTGAGGCCCAGGAGGATTGGTGGATCGAGGTGGAACTTGCCAAACGCCTGGGCCTGCCCTGGGATTACGACAGCCCGGCAGATGTGTTTGCCGAGATGAAACAGAACATGGCATCCCTCGACAACATCACCTGGGATCGGCTGAGCGGTGAAAATGCCGTGACCTACCCTTCGCTCTCGCCAGACGATCCTGGCCAGCCAATCGTCTTTGGCGACGGTTTCCCGCGCGCCGAAGGACGGGCGCGGTTCACACCGGCCTCGGTGGTTCCACCCGACGATCTGCCCGATGCCGATTACCCAATGATCCTGACAACAGGGCGGCAGCTTGAACATTGGCATACAGGCTCGATGACGCGTCGGTCCAAGGTTCTGGATGCGGTCGAGCCCGAGGCGAATTGTTCGCTTCATCCGTCGACCTTGCGCAAGTTGGGCGTGATGCCCGGTGGGATGATCCGCCTGACGACCAAGCGCGGCACTATTGAGATCATGGCGCGCGAGGACCGGGCCGTGGCTCCCGACATGGTGTTCCTGCCCTTTGCCTATGTGGAGGCGGCGGCGAACATCCTCACCAACCCGGCGATCGATCCGTACGGAAAGATCCCTGAATTCAAATATTCCGCCGTAAGGGTCGAAGTCGCAGAACGGCAGGTGGCTGCCGAATAGGGGCGGGCGACACGCCCGCCTTACGGGACTCCGATGCGCCATGGGTCGGACGTGCAAAGAACCTCGTCTGGATGCATGTCGCCCCGGCCGCTGGGAAGCTGGCCGTGGCCACCACACTGGCGCAGCGGATCGCGCAACGCGTGCCAGGATCACCAGCATCGGGCTGCTGAAATCCTATGATCAGACGATCAACGCGGTCCCGATTGCCTGTCCCGACTGCCTGATCTTCGAAAGCCATCCGGCACTGGCGACAGACACGGCCTGCCGCATTGCGGATCACTTCGGGCTGTGACAGAGATTGGCGCAACGTGAGTTCTGCCCAACTTGATACCGATCGCTTTCTGGCCGATCTGCATGCGCTACGCCGCTTTGGCGCGCAGGGAACAGGCGTGGTCCGCCCGGCCTATTCGGAGGCCGATCGGGCCGCGCGCGCCTGGCTGGCCGAGCGGATGCAGGAAGCGGGCTTAAGCCCGCATTACGACCCGATGGGAAACCTTTTTGGCCTGACATCGGGGCCATCGCTTCTGGTGGGCTCACATTCCGACACTCAGCCCACGGGCGGCTGGCTGGACGGTGCTTTGGGTGTGATCGCCGGGCTTGAATTGGCGCGCGCTTTTCCCGGGCAGGTCTCGGTCGTCTCGTTTCAGGACGAGGAAGGCCGGTTTGGCGCGCTGACCGGCAGTTCTGTCTGGTCGGGTGCACTGGATCTGGCCAAGGCAGATGCTTTGGCGGACCATGACGGCGTGACCCTCGCTGAGGCGCGGCAGGCCATTGCAGATCGCGCTGGCTCATTCGTTGATCCCGCGCGCTTCACCGGCTTTCTGGAACTGCATATCGAACAGGGCCCCAGCTTGGATGCGTCGGGCCGGACTTTGGGGGTTGTGACCGATATCGTGGGGATCCGCGACAGAACGATCACCCTGAAAGGCCAGCAGAACCACGCAGGCACGACGCCCATGACCCTGCGCAAGGATGCGTTTCAGGCGCTGAGCACGTTCAATATCCTGCTGAATGAACACTTGCGCAACATCGTCACGCCGCAAAGCGTCTGGACCATCGGCCATGTGCAGATAAGCCCCAACGCCTCTTCCATCGTTCCGGGGGAAGTGCGCTTTTCCATGCAATGGCGCGACGGGAACCTCCACCGGCTTGGGCGGATGGAGCAGGTGATCTCTGAAACGCTTGATCAGGTGGCGCAGCAGCAGCGTGTCGCGGCCCAACAAAGTCCCCTGATCGGGATCGACCCGACGCCAATGGACCCGGCCCTGCGCAGACGCCTGGAAAACGCGGCAGAGGCCATCGCCCCTGGGGGCTGGCAGCCTATGACATCAGGCGCCTTGCACGATGCCTCGAACGTCGCACGGCTGATGCCCGTCGCCATGCTGTTCGTGCCATCCATCGACGGGATCAGCCACGCCTTTGAGGAAGACACGCGCGAAGATGACCTGACCGTCGGGCTCAGGACTCTCGCACATGCGGTTGCGCATGGGGTTCGATAGGTCAGCTATACAGCCCTTTTCAGGGTGATTTCGCCTGGAATTCTCGCCAACAAAACGGGGCGGGGGCATCATGTTAGCGCTGCCGCCTCAACAATCTACGCCTTCCTTCAGAAATTAATTGAACAAAGTGTAAATTATTGTCTTGATCTCTGGACAGAGGCTTTGGAACGCGCCAGTGTTTCGCATATCCGATGATTGACCTTTGGGTGTAACGGCACAGTTTTCGTTCCAAAGTCGATCAAACGACAAAGCTGTGAGAGCCGGGCAACGGATCCACACGGGAGGAAAAGAAGTGACGCAATCGCAATCTGGCACGCGCGATCTATTGTCGGTTCCGGCCTTGCTGGAACGCAACGCCACGGCATTCGAAAACGCGCCCGCGTATCGCGAAAAGGAATTCGGGATCTGGCAAAGCTGGACTTGGGGCCAGACCCGCGAAGAGATCGAGGCGCTGGCCATCGGGCTGATCGATCTGGGCGTGGCCGAAGGCGATTTCGTTGCCGTGATTGGCCGCAACCGTCCCTATCTCTACTGGTCGATGATCGCGGCGCAAATGTGCGGGGCAATCCCGGTGCCGCTTTATCAAGACGCGGTCGCTGAAGAGATGGCCTACGTGCTCAGCCATTGCGGGGCACGTTTCGTCATTGCAGGCGATCAGGAACAGGTCGACAAGGTGATCGAAGTGCAGGCGGAACTGCCCAACTTCGAACAGATGATCTATCTTGATCCGCGCGGCCTTCGGAAATACGATCATTCCAAGCTGCACCAATACAGCCATATTCAGGATGTCGGTCGCGCCAAGCGCGATGAACTCCAGGCTGAGATGAAGGCACGTATCGCCAAACTGGACTACGACAGCACCTGTGTCATGCTGTACACTTCCGGCACGACGGGCAAGCCAAAGGGCGTCGTCCTGTCGAACCGCAACGTGATTGAGACATCGAAATCCTCCAGTGAATTCGATGGCTTGCGCCAGACCGACGACATTCTCGCCTACCTGCCCATGGCCTGGGTCGGAGACTTCATCTTTTCCGTGGGCCAGGCGCTCTGGACCGGGTTCTGTACGAACTGCCCCGAAAGTGCCGACACGATGCATGTGGATCTGCGCGAGATTGGCCCGACCTATTACTTCGCACCTCCACGCGTGTTCGAGACACAACTGACCCAAGTCATGATCCGGATGGAGGATGCCGACCCCATCAAGAAGCGCCTCTTCCGCTACTTCATGGATCAGGCGAAAAAAGTCGGCCCGGCAATTCTGGACGGGCATTCCGTCGGTCTGATGGACCGTCTGAAATATGCGCTGGGCGAATTGGTGATCTACGGACCCCTGAAGAACACACTTGGCTTCAGCCGCGTGCGCGTAGGCTACACGGCGGGCGAGGCGATTGGCCCGGAGATCTTCGATTTCTACCGCTCCATGGGCATCAATCTCAAACAGCTTTATGGCCAGACCGAAGCGACCGTCTTCATCACCGCCCAGCCCGACGGGCAGGTGCGGTCCGATACGGTTGGGGTGAAATGCCCGGGCGTCGAATTGAAGATCAGCGACAGCGGAGAGGTCTTCTACCGCTCTCCCGGCGTGTTCGTCGAATACTACAAGAACCCCGAAAGCACGGCGGGCACCAAGGATGCAGAAGGTTGGGTGGCCACTGGTGATGCCGGTTTCGTCGAAGAAGACACCGGGCATCTGCGCATCATCGACCGCGCCAAGGACGTGGGAAAGATGGCGAACGGGTCGCTTTTTGCGCCGAAATATGTTGAAAATAAACTCAAATTCTTCCCCAACATCCTCGAAGCGGTGGTCTTCGGCAACGGGCGGGAGGAATGCACAGCCTTCATCAATATCGACCTGACCGCCGTGGGCAACTGGGCTGAACGCAACAACATCTCCTATGGCTCCTATCAGGAGCTTGCCGGGCATCCGCAGGTGCTCGCCGCCGTCCAGTCCCACGTGGAAGAGATCAACGCATCGGTCGCCGAGGATGAGATGCTGTCAGGTTGTCAGGTCCATCGCTTTGTTGTGCTGCACAAGGAACTCGACGCGGATGACGGGGAGTTGACCCGGACGCGAAAAGTGCGCCGCCGGATCATCGAAGAGAAATTTGCCGATATCATCGCAGCACTTTATGACGGCTCCGAAAAGGTCAGCACGACGACCGAAGTGACCTATGAAGATGGCCGCAAGGGATCGATCAGTGCAACCTTAGAGATACGCTCAGCTGCCGTGCAGACCGTATCGCAGAAGATGGCGGCCGAATGATCGGATCAGCGCTGAAACACGTGGCGCACAGCGCAGCGCACGCTGTTTTCGCAGCAGATCGGTCCGATTTCGGTCATGATAGCGCGCCGTGCTTCCGCCCGATTGAGCCCGCGCAATTTGAAAACGCGGGCCATGCGCAGAAGGTAGCGGCGTTCGATGTGATCAAACATGATGACTGCCCCTTTTTGTCTGAACGTCAACAGGGTGCGCACGGAATGGTTAATATTTCTGGCGGCATCCGGTCGCCCTATGCGGCAAAGCCCTTAAAATATGACGTTTCCGGTGTTGCGCTGGGCGTCTCCACGGCGGTGCGTCGCACGCAGATCGCCCATCATCGGGTTCCCGGCCCCATCGACCCAACTGAGGTGTCCCATGCTTGATCAAACCGAAGGATACGTCACCGCCGATGGCCGCAAGATCGGGGGCGTCGTGATGGAGATGAAGAACATCACGCTCCGTTTCGGCGGGGTCGAGGCGATCAAGGACATATCGTTCGACATCCGCGAGGGCGAGATCCGCGCGATCATCGGGCCGAACGGGGCGGGCAAATCCTCGATGCTGAACGTGATTTCGGGCTTCTATATCCCCCAGCAAGGAGAGGTCTGGTACAAAGGGGCTCCGCGTCCACCGATGAAACCCTTTGAGGTCGCGCGCCAGGGCATCGCCCGCACTTTCCAGAACATCGCGCTGTTCGAAGGGATGAGCGTTCTCGACAACGTCATGACCGGTCGTCTGACGCAGATGCAGACCGGACTTTTTGCGCAGGCCTTCTGGAAGGGCAAGGCCGAGGCGGAAGAGACGGAGAACCGCGAAAAAGCGGAAAAGGTCATCGACTTCCTCGAAATCCAGGCCATCCGCAAGACACCCGTGGCCCGTCTGCCTTACGGCCTGAAAAAGCGGGTCGAACTGGCCCGCGCGCTTGCCGCCGAACCCACGATCCTGCTTTTGGACGAACCCATGGCGGGCATGAATGTCGAAGAAAAAGAGGACATGTCCCGCTTCATCCTCGACGTCAATGACGAATTCGGCACTACAATCGCCCTGATCGAACACGATATGGGCGTTGTCATGGACCTCTCCGACCGCGTCGTTGTGATGGATTACGGCAAGAAGATCGGCGACGGCACACCCGACGAAGTGCGCAGCAACCAGGATGTGATCGACGCCTATCTCGGGGTCTCGCATGATTAAGGCGCTGGCCTTGCCCCTGATGGCCCTCGCCCTCGTTCTGCTGCCCCGCGCCGCAGTGGCAGAGGAACCGGCCCTGTGCGATCCGGCCAACCCCTACATGGAGGATCTCTGCAAGGTCATCCAATCCAAATGCATGCCCTATCTGCAGGATCCGACCAGCCTAAGCCCGGACGACCTCGGCCCTGTGCCAAAGACATTCCGGCGGTATTTCGAAAGCGCGCTCAACACCCACGTGATCGGCTATCAGAAAACCGAGATGACCTCAGCCATGGTCGTCTACCTTTACGACGAACCCGCCTGCGAGGTTCTGGCCTGGGGGCTGGGCTATGCGGATCTTTTGCGGGTCTATGACAACTGGCGCGACGGGCCAGGTGCGCGTTTCACGGCCAACAACGAATTCGAACCGAAATCCAAGGTCACGATGGCCCGCGCCTATGCGGCGACGTTCCTTGCCGCGCCGATGCGGGACGGTCGCGTGACCGAGGTGACGCTGAACTGGAACATGACATTTGAAGGGCTGACCCGCTTTCGCGTGTCCTACCAGCCCTTGCGGGATCATACCGCCAATCTGATGGGAGTGAGTGTGAAGTAATGCCTGAACAACTCGTCTTTGCGATGGAGGTTTTCCTCAACGGTCTGATGGCCGGTGTCATGTACGCGCTTGTCGCCCTGGGTTTCGTCCTGATCTTCAAGGCATCCGGGATCTTCAACTTCGCGCAGGGCGTTATGGCCCTGTTCGCGGCGATGACGTTCGTGGGCATTCAGAACGGACAGGTCCCCTTTGCCCATCTGATCAATGCCATCTTCGGCACAAAGATCCACTATTTCGGGTGGGAGGTGTACTCCGTCTTCGCCATTCTGTTGACTGTGGGCGTTATGATCCTGCTGGCCTGGATGGTGCAGCGCTTCGTCTTCCGGCATCTGGTTGGACAGGAACCCATCATTCTCTTCATGGCGACGATTGGTCTGGCATATTTCCTTGAAGGGGTTGCCGATCTCATGTGGGGCTCCGAGATCAAGCGGCTGGATGTCTGCCTTACGGACAACACCTGCTTGCCGCAGGGCATCAACCTGGCCATCGACGAATTCACCTTTGAAATCTTCGGCTACGGCTTCTTCATCGACAATCTGGACATCACGGCCACGATCATCGCAATCCTGCTCGTTACGCTGCTTGTGGTCTTTTCACAATACACCAAACAGGGCCGCGCCATGCGCGCTGTGGCCGATGACCATCAGGCCGCCCTCAGCGTCGGCGTGTCGCTCAACGCGATCTGGATCCTTGTCTGGTCGGTCGCGGGCTTCGTCGCCCTGGTCGCGGGCATCATGTGGGGTGCGAAGTCGGGTGTTCAGTTCTCGCTGTCTCTGATCGCTTTGAAGGCCCTTCCGGTCCTGATGCTTGGCGGCTTCACCTCGATCCCGGGCGCCATCATCGGCGGGCTCATCATCGGCGTGGGCGAAAAGCTCTTTGAGTTTGCCATCGGTCCGATGATCGGCGGCGCCACCGAGAACTGGTTCGCCTATGTGCTGGCCCTCTTGTTTCTCGTATTCCGTCCGCAAGGCCTCTTTGGCGAAAAGATCATCGAAAGGGTTTAGACCACGTGATCGCTCGGCAGCACATATCATTCCGGTTGCGCAGACCTGTCCGTGATGGCGCGGCGGGCACGATCATGACCTTTACCTTCGCGTCAAGGCCTCGCCTTGGTCCAAATTCTGCCCGCTTTGAGCGTCATGCCAATTGGTATGACGCCGCGAAAAGTCCAGATCGCCCAATGGCTTGGATGGTTCTCCGTGATTGCCTTATGCATCGCGGTGGGTCTTCTTGTCGAAGCGGCCTTCCGTCAGGTGCTGACCGAAGGCAGGCAACCGCAAAGTCCCCGGAATGTTCTTATCATGGCATGGTCGGGTGCGTTGGGCCTGCTGACCGGGTTTTTGCACGTGCTGACGATCCTGGCAGGCTGGATCCTGCCGGATCAGCGCCCCGTCTATTTTGCGCGGCTGCGCGTCGCGATGCTGACCTTCCTGTCCGCCGGGATCACCGGGATCTTCCTGTCTGTGGCAGTCTACCGGATCGACGGTCAGGACGTGACCTTCGACCCCACAGCTGGCATCGCCGTTCTGTCATTGGTCATCGGTCTGACGCTGCTCGGCTTCCTGACATTGCTCTATCTCTGGGGCTGGACATCCGAAACGATGGTGCGCAACGAACCCATGCAGGGCCGCATCGGCGCAAGCCTGCGCGTTCTGGCCACATGGGTGGCCGTGGCGACCTTTCCCGTCTCTCTCATCACCGTCTTGGTCGCCTATGTCGACGCCTCGCGGGCGGAACAAGGCTGGTTTGCGCTGCTCGCCCCGGATGTGATGCTGCGTTTCATGGCGATCGGGTTGGGCATCGCCGCAATTCTGTGGGCCCTTGGCTGGATCCTCACGCGCTTCTGCAAACGCTAGGGCGTCATTCGTCGATCATTCGAAACAGCCCGATCGTGACCGAGGCCAGAACGGTGATGCCCAGCGTCAGCGCCAGCGTGACATCGCCCGATATCATCAGGGCAGCACCGCTCACAAATCCCACAAGGCTGAACGACAGGATGATCATGTGCCAAACCCCGATGGTCTGCGCCATGGGCGGGCCCGTCTCGGCATCCGGTATGGCTTCAATCAGCGCGGCCTTTCGTGCCGCGTGGTCCACGGCACTCAACTCTCCCCGGTCGCGCGCAGCATCAAGCCGCCGCATCTCGTCCATAATCGCAGTCATCCCGCGCACTCCACTTACCCGCGTGAAGCGTGCCCCCGGAACCGGGAAGAAATGCGGCGAAAGGGTGAATGGTTGTGACGTGGTTAACGGGTGTGAGGTGCGGTTATGAGCGATGTAAACGCCATGACGGATCGGATGTTGCCGATCTTCCGGGCTACGCCCATCGCCCTATTACTTTATGTCTTGGTGTCCTCGGTCTTGACACTCATCCAAACCTACACAGCAATCGAGAGCATTCGCTTTGCTGCCGATGGCAGCTTTGCAGAGAGGGTCACGACCGCGCAGGCCATGATCAACTCTCTGGACTCTCTCTTTTTCTACACCGGACTGGCGGCATTGGTCGCCTTTGCGCTCCGTTTTGACGAAAGGAAAACCTGATGTTCTATCGCGAGGCCGGGGACTTCAAAACGTCCTATGTCGATGACAGTCAGACCTTCCCGATCAAGTTCGATCGCTACCGCTACTATTTCGTGCTGGCCGTCGCCGTGCTGGTCCTGCCCTTCGTGATGACGGATTACGCGGTCAATTCGATCTTTCTGCCCTTCCTCATCTACGCCATCGCCGCCATCGGTCTGAACATCCTGACAGGCTATTGCGGGCAGGTATCGCTGGGCACTGGCGGCTTCATGGCCGTGGGCGCCTATGCCTGCTACAAGCTCATGACGGCCTTCCCGGATGTGAACATCTTCATCCACGTGCTGCTGGCCGGTGGCATCACGGCGATGGTGGGCACGGCCTTTGGCCTGCCGAGTCTGCGCATCAAAGGCTTCTATCTCGCCGTCGCAACGCTGGCCGCGCAATTCTTCCTGGTCTGGCTCTTCAACAAGGTCTCGTGGTTTTACAACTACTCCGCCTCGGGCCAGATCAACGCGCCTGAACGCATGGTCTTTGGCGTGCCCGTCACCGGCGCCAATACCGAGGCCTGGGCGACCTACCTGTTCTGTCTCGCCTTCACCGTCCTCTGCGCCATCATCGCGCGGAACCTGACCCGCGGTTCCGTGGGGCGTGAATGGATGGCGATCCGCGATATGGACATCGCCGCTGAAATCATCGGGGTGAACCCGCTCAAGGCCAAGCTCACCGCCTTCGCCGTCTCGTCCTTCTTTGTCGGCATCTCGGGTGCTTTGTTCTTCGCCGTCTATCTCGGCGCGGTTGAGGTGGGTGAGGTCTTCGGCATCCAGAAGAGCTTCATCGTCCTCTTCATGATCATCATCGGCGGGCTCGGCTCCATCTTCGGATCCTTCGCGGGGGCCGCGTTCCTCGTGGTTCTGCCCGTGGCGCTCAAGATCGTGGGCGTGGATATGCTTGGCTGGCCCACCGACATCGTCGCACATTTCCAGCTTGTCATCGTCGGCGCGCTGATCATCATCTTCCTGATTGCTGAACCCCATGGGCTTGCCCAGCTTTGGCGCGTGACGAAGGAAAAACTCAGATTATGGCCGTTCCCCCACTAGGGCCCGGCACAGGCCGGAACGACCCGGCGCACCATCGGATAAAAAACCAAGGGAGGTACACCCGATGACATTGAAACTCGCAACCGCTGCCATGGCAGCTCTTATGGCCGCAGGGCCGGTGATGGCGGACCTTGTGTTCCCGTCGCTTTCCTACCGGACGGGGCCCTACGCCTCGGGCGGGATCCCCTTCGCGGACGGCTATGCGGATTACTTCACACTGCTGAACGAACGCGACGGTGGCATCGGCGGCGTTCCGGCACGCGTGGTCGAATGCGAAACCGCCTACAACACCGAACGCGGCGTGGAATGCTATGAATCCACCAAGGGTGAAGGCGCATTGGTCTATCAGCCCCTCAGCACGGGCATCACCTACCAGCTGATCCCGAAAGCCACTGCCGATGACATCCCGATCCACTCGATGGGGTATGGCCGGACATCGGCTGCCAATGGTCAGGTCTTCAGCCACGTCTTCAACTACCCCGCCAACTACTGGAACGGGGCCTCGGGTGCCATCAACTACCTGATGGGTCAGGGCGACATCGCGGGCAAGAAGATCGCGCTGGTCTATCACAATTCCGCTTATGGCAAGGAACCGATCCGCACGCTCGAAGAGCTGTCGGAAAAGCACGGATATGAACTCAGCCTGATCCCCGTCGACCATCCCGGCCAGGAACAGAAGTCCCAGTGGCTGCAGATCCGCCGAGATCGTCCTGACTTTGTCATCATGTATGGCTGGGGCGTGATGAACCAGGTCGCCGTTCAGGAAGCCGCCAACATCCGCTTCCCGATGGAAAACTTCATCGGAATCTGGTGGTCCGGTTCCGAAAACGATGTGCTGCCTGCAGGTGATGCGGCCAATGGCTACAAGGCGCTAACCTTCCACGGCGTCGGCAGCGAATTCCCGATCTTCGAGGACATCCAGACACATGTGGTCGACAAGGGCCTTGCCGCCGGTGCAGGCGATCAGATCGGCACGGTGCTTTACAACCGCGGTCTCTATGCGGCCATGCTGGCAGCCGAAGCGGCCAAGAATGCGCAGGACATCCACGGCACGGATGAAATCACGCCCGCAATGATGCGCGACGGGATGGAACAGCTCGAAATTACCGAAGCCCGCATGACGGAACTTGGCCTGCCCGGTTTCGGCCCGTCCTTCAGCGTCAGCTGTGACAACCACGGCGGTCCCGGCCTGATCGGGATGACCCAGTGGGACGCATCGGCCAAGGAATGGACGCTGATCTCGGAATTCGCAAACACCGATGTGGAGGTGATCCAGCCGCTGATCGAAGCCGACAGCGCGGCCTATGCGGATGAAAACAATATCGAAGTGGGCTGCAAGTAAGCCCACCCTTGCCCCGGCGGCGCAGGTCGCCGGGGCGTTCCCAATGCTAGTGAGGCCGCCATGCTCGACGCCGGTGAAACGACCGACAATGTCCTAGAGGTCAGCAATATTGAGGTGATCTACAACCACGTGATCCTCGTTCTGAAAGGCGTCAGCCTAAAGGTTCCGAAACGCGGAATCACGGCTCTTCTGGGCGGCAATGGCGCAGGCAAGACGACGACGCTCAAGGCGATCTCGGGCCTTCTGGCGAGCGAGCGAGGTGAGATCACCAAGGGCCGTATCACCTACCACGGCAAAAGCACGGCCGAGATGGATCCGGCGGATCTGGTCAAACTCGGCGTTGTGCAGGTGATGGAAGGCCGCCACTGTTTTGAACACCTGACGGTCGAGGAAAACCTGCTGACCGGCGCGTATACAAGGCGCGATGGCAATGCCGCGATCCAGCAGGACCTTGAGATGGTCTACACTTATTTTCCACGCCTCAAGGAGCGCCGCAAAAGCCAGGCGGGCTACACTTCCGGTGGCGAACAGCAGATGACAGCAATCGGCCGCGCACTGATGTCCCGGCCAGAAACAATCCTGCTAGATGAGCCTTCGATGGGCCTCGCCCCGCAGCTTGTCGAACAGATCTTCGAGATCGTGAAATCGGTGAACGAGAATGAAGGCGTGACCTTCCTTCTGGCCGAACAGAACACCAACGTCGCCCTGCGCTTTGCCCATTACGGCTACATCCTGGAATCGGGTCGCGTCGTTATGGACGGCCCCGCCGCCGAACTGCGCGAAAACCCGGACGTGAAGGAATTCTACCTCGGCATGTCCGAAGAAGGCCGCAAAAGCTTTCGCGACGTGCGCAGCTACCGCAGGCGCAAACGCTGGCTCAGCTGATGGCCGAAGAAAAGGTTCGCTGCCGCACGCACACGTCCGGCCCCGATGGCGGCACAAACATCCCCGCCTGGAAATTCGAGGCCATGCGCCGCGCGATCTTCGAGGTCCTTGCTGACGGGCCGATGAAAGTTGCCGATATGAAAGAGGCCGTGCGCAGCCACCTGACCAAGGACGAGTTGGACAATCTCGGCGCACTCGGTTGGCACATGACGACCATTCGTCTGGAACTCGAAGTGCGCGGCGATCTCAAGCGCCTTCAAGGCAGCCCGGTCCTTGTGGCGCTGTCCTGATCAGGCTTTCTGCGCCGCAATATCAGCAAGAACTTATCGTGGATTTGCGTCTAATAAGACTCAAAGCGACCACAATTGACCGTCAGAGAACGCGCACACAAAACAAGTTCGGGTGCATCCATGTCCATTCTCAAGACGCTTTCCTTTGCGGCGATCACCAGCATAGCTTCCGTTTTCTCAGTCAGCGCCGGCACCGTCGATTTCGGCAACCCCTCGGGGGGTGACTGTACCTATGGCTGTGTCAGCACACTGCAGCAAATCTACGACGCCGACGCTTTTGGCGCCTCCGCTGTCAACATCTCGTCGATCACGAACTTCGCCTATGGCGGCACATATAGCGGCTCTTATGACGTCTTCCTGTCCACCACCAATCGCTCCGTCGAAACGATCAGCCGGACATTCGCGGACAACCGTGGCGACGACTTTACCCTGTTTGCCTCCTTCACCCTGTCGGGTGATTATGCGCGCGGCGATCTTGTCAGCTTCGCGGGCAGCTTTGACTACGATCCGACCGCAGGCGATCTGCTGGTCGAATGGGTCCGCACAAGCGCAAACAACCGCGACTACTTCCTGTCAAACGGTCGCGTCGGTGGCAGTCTGAGCCGCGCCTTTTCGTTCAATGAAGGCGGATCAGTCTACACGACCCAGGATTACGGCCTCGCGACGCGGTTCGAGACCGGCGAAATCTCCGCTGTGCCACTGCCCGCTGGTTTTCCGATGCTGCTGGCGGGGGTTGCGGGCTTCGCACTGATCCGCCGTCGGCAGTCCGCCTAAACAAGGACATGAAACATCAAAAAGCGGCCTCCAAGGGGGCCGTTTTTTGTGGCAGCCCCCCGTCAACACGATAGTCTGACGCGAAACCGACCGGGGGCTTAGTATGACGCATTTCTACGACGATCTTGAAACCCGCTCCGCCGATCAGCGCGCCAAGGATCTGACGACGGCCCTCCCCGATCAGATCGCGCGCGCCCAGCGGATGGAAGGCTATGCCAACACGCTGGGTGAGGTTGATAGCTTCCAGATCAAGACGCCTGCCGACCTGGCCCGCCTTCCCGTCCTGCGCAAATCGGATCTCAGCGCTGCGCAAAAGGCCCATCCTCCGTTCGGCGGCTTCACGACCGGCATCAGCCAGTTCTCCCACGTCTTCCAATCGCCGGGGCCGATCTATGAACCAGGCTCACATGACAGCAAGGATTGGTGGCGCTTTGCCCGCTTCCTGCACGCGGCAGGCTTTGACAGCGGCGATGTCGTCCAGAACTGCTTTTCCTACCACCTTACGCCTGCGGGCATCATGTTCGAAAATGGCGCCACGGCCATCGGTGCCGGCGTCCTGCCCGCCGGCACCGGCCAGACCGAACAACAGGCCCAGGCCGCCCATGACATTGGCACAACCGCCTATGCGGGCACGCCCGACTACCTCAAGGCAATTCTCGACAAGGCTGATGAGATAGGCCTGCCCCTGCGCATCAAGAAGGCTGCCGTGGGTGGCGGCGCGCTCTTCCCGGCCATGCGCGCAGAATATGCCGATCGCGGCATCACCTGCCTGCAATGCTACGCCACCGCCGATCTCGGCAACATCGCCTATGAAAGCACTGCCATGGAAGGCCTGATCGTCGATGAAGGCGTCATCGTCGAAATCGTCACCCCCGGCACCGGCGATCCCGTGCCCGACGGTGAGGTGGGCGAAGTCATCGTTACCACGCTCAACCCCGACTACCCGCTCATCCGTTTCGCCACCGGCGACATGAGCGCTGCAATGCCCGGACAAAGCCCCTGTGGGCGCACAAATATGCGCATCAAGGGCTGGATGGGCCGCGCCGACCAGACCACCAAGATCAAGGGCATGTTCGTACGGCCCGAACAGGTCGCCGCCCTCGTTGCCAAACACCCCGAAATCACCAGGGCCCGCGTCATCGCCGCCCGCGACGGCGCGCAGGACACCATGCGCGTCCAGATCGAAAGCCCCGAAGGCAGTGCCAAAGCCTACGCCGCCAGCGTCTCCGACACGCTCAAACTGAAAGGCCAGATCGAAATCGTCGCACCGGGCAGCCTGCCCAAAGACGGCATCGTGATCGAAGACACCCGCGACTACGACGCCTGAGGGGTTTGACGAACCGCGCCCGCCCGGCCTAAATACCCCGCAAAAGCTTCACAATAAGAAAGCAGAGGCACATGCGGCAGTTCATCCTGGGCGGAGCGCTCATCCTCACCTGTCTCACCCTGGCAGGCTGCGAAACCACCAAAGGCATAGGCCGAGACATCACCCGCGCCGCCGAAGCCGTCGACCGACGTTTATAGACCGGAGCGGCTGCGCCGCCCATGATATTTTGCGACCCCCTCCGGGACCGCGTTGGCGAGGCGCTGCCTCGCGCTCCGAGGTGCTTTTGGTTTGACGAGTGGCATTCGGTATTTGTGGCGCCTCAGTTGGACCGAAGAAGCTTTTCGAACTTCGCGCAGATCGTGTCCCGCGCGCCACTTGTCATGAAGACTTTCGGAACATGACGAAGGAAGGCAGCATGAGGTCCAACCCGGTTGCGGTCGGTTGATCGGATGTATTCCATGAGAGTTATTGCCGTCTCACGATCGAAGGCCCAAAGCACCTTCGCCTTGTAGGCGATTTGATAGAAGGCATCTGCTGGCCATTCCAGTTGGTGTTTCCGGCGTAGCCCGCAGCGCGCGCACGTTATGGTCCCTACATCATAACCATGACTCCGATATGAATAGTCTGAATGTGCCCAGTCATTCGCTGTGTAGCCCTCTGGTAAGTTAGTCAAGGTGTCGAGGTCTGTGCGATCAAGACTGTTAAAGTATAAAGCGAGGTGCTTGCGACCGGTCCCGGCGTTCTCGGTCAGAACATATTCGAAGTCTTTCGAGCGTTCAAAATATGAAACATCCTGCTTTCGCGCGATTACAACGCATTCTGCGAACTCAAAACGCGCCTGTGCCTCGCAGGCCGGGCACTCTATGGCCAGAACATGAGGCATCGGGTTCCAATCGTACGGTAGCGTCACGTGCTTTGATCTCCAATCGCCTCCGCAGCGGCCCCCCTTAACCAATCCGCCAGCGCCGCTTCGTCCATCTTGCCTTGTGCGACCTCGATGATGATCGGGCCGATGTCTTCGACCTCGAACAATATCGGTACGTCGTTCAGCCACAAAGCGGTCTGCATTGACCGAAAGGCCGTCCGCTTGTTGGCATCGTTAAAACAGTGGCCGGTGGCAATGGCGACGGCATAGGCAGCGGCGAGATCGAAGGCGTCCTCGATCATCCCGTAGGCCATGCGGTTGTCCACGCGGCCCAAAGCCCCTTCAAGTGATTTGTCCAGTGCCAGCCCCGCAAGCTCGCCGGGGTTCAGCACCGCATCGTGGATCGTGATGACAAGATCCGCAGACAAAAGGCGGAGGGTCATTTGTCGCGCAGGTAATCCAGCACGGGTTGTGCGTTCTCACGCGTCGCTTCCAGCACCGCCATCACCTCGTCCAGAGTCGCCACGCGGTTTTCATCCGGGGCGGCCACGGCTTCGGCGGGCACGAAATAACCCACAAGCTTTGAATTCTTCAGGATCGCCACCGGCTTGCCTTTCGCACGGTCCAGGACCTTCTGCGGCTCCCGCATTTCCGTCATCGTGGCGATCTCGTTTGTCAGCAGGCGGGTCATTGTTCGGCTCCTTTTGCGCATTTGAATATACATCGTTTTGCACAAAACACCAGATCATGTGACGATTTTGACTTATTGACCAACGCCCCATTCCGCCGCATATCCCTTGCATGACACCGCTTTCGCATATCCGCAATTTCTCCATCGTGGCACATATCGACCACGGGAAATCCACGCTGGCCGACCGGCTGATCCAGTCCACAAATACGGTCGCTGACCGGGACATGAAGGAACAGCTTCTGGACGCGATGGACATAGAACGCGAACGCGGGATCACCATCAAGGCCAACACCGTGCGGATTGACTACACCGCCGAGGATGGCGAGAAATACGTCCTGAACCTGATCGACACGCCGGGGCATGTGGACTTCGCCTATGAGGTCAGCCGCTCGATGCGCGCCGTCGAAGGTTCGCTTCTGGTCGTGGACAGCACCCAAGGGGTCGAGGCGCAGACGCTCGCCAATGTCTATCAGGCCATCGACGCGGATCACGAAATCGTCCCCGTCTTCAATAAGATCGATCTGCCCGCCAGCGACATCGACCGCGTCGCCGAACAGGTCGAGGACGTGATCGGCATTGATGCCTCGGGCGCCATTCCCGTCTCCGCCAAGACCGGGCAGGGTATCCACGAAACGCTCGAAGCCATTGTGCAGCATCTGCCCGCTCCGGCGGGTGATCCGGATGCGCCGCTGAAGGCCATGCTGGTCGATTCCTGGTACGATGCCTATCTGGGTGTGATCGTGCTCGTCCGGATCATGGACGGGCAGCTCAAGAAGGGCGACAAGATCAAATTCCTCTCGAACGGCACCACCCACCACGTGGACCGCATCGGCGTCTTCCGCCCGAAGATGGAGCATATCGACGCCCTCGGCCCCGGCGAAATCGGCTTTCTCACGGCGAGCATCAAACAGGTCCGCGACACCCGCGTCGGCGACACGATCACCCATGAGCGCAAAGAAGTCGCCGCCCTCCCCGGCTTCAAACCCGCCCAACCGGTCGTCTTCTGTGGCCTCTTTCCCGTCGATTCCGCCCAGTTCGAAGACCTGCGCGACGCCATCGACAAGCTCGCGCTCAACGATGCCAGTTTCTCATACGAGATGGAGACCTCCGCCGCCCTCGGCTTTGGCTTCCGCTGCGGCTTCCTCGGCCTTCTGCACCTCGAGGTCATCCGAGACCGGATCGAGCGTGAATACGATATCGAACTGATCACCACCGCCCCCTCCGTGGTTTACCACGTCTACATGAAGGACGGGACGATGATCGAGCTGCACAACCCCGCCGACATGCCCGACCTCACCCATGTCGACCACCTCGAGGAACCCCGCATCAAGGCGACCATCTTGGTGCCCGACGAATACCTTGGCGATGTCCTCAAACTCTGCCAGGACCGCCGCGGCATCCAGCAGGACCTGACCTACGCAGGTTCGCGCGCCATGGCCGTCTACGACCTGCCGCTCAACGAAGTGGTCTTCGACTTCTACGACCGCCTCAAATCCGTGACCAAGGGCTACGCGTCCTTCGACTACCAACTCACCGGCTACCGCCAGGACAATCTCGTCAAGATGCAGGTCCTCGTGAATGACGAACCTGTGGACGCGCTATCCATGATGGTCCACCGCGACCGCGCCGAACAACGCGGCCGCGCCATGTGCGAAAAGCTCAAGGACCTGATCCCCCGCCACATGTTCAAAATCCCGATCCAAGCGGCCATCGGAGGCAAAGTCATCGCCCGCGAGACCCTGAGCGCCCTGCGCAAAGACGTCACCGCCAAATGCTACGGCGGCGACGCGACGCGGAAACGCAAACTTCTCGACAAGCAGAAGGCCGGCAAAAAGAAGATGCGGCAGTTCGGGAAGGTGGACATCCCGCAAGAAGCTTTCATCTCTGCGTTGAAGATGGACGGATGAGGCGCTCTACAGCACCATCATCTTCTTTTCTTACTTGCGAAACTGCGTTTTTTTGCTGGCTAGCAGCTTTCCAGAGCCTAAGTCAGGCGTGGTTAGCGTCGTCAAAAGCACCGCGCAATTGCTTCGCCAACATCGCCCCAAGCAGCTTCTCCATCTCAGCGACGGTAGTGTCTGTGAACTGCTTTTCCGTCAGGTAGGCAGAATCTGCCTCTTCTAGTGCCTTGTAGTACGGGCCCCTATTTGACACTATTTGTTCTGGTATGGTCTCTGTGCCGGGAAGCAAAGACCCGGACTTGGCGCAAAGCACGAGATAGGCTGCCGCCCGTGAAGTTCGACCGTTCCCTTCGGTGGATGGATGTATCCAATTTAGCCGCCACATCACGAACGACGAGAGGTGTATAGCACTCTTTTGTGACCATCTATCGTTTACGTAGTCACACATTTCTTCAACGCATTCAGGAACTAAGTGACCACCGGGAGGTTCGTGCTTGCTTTCGCCTATTTCAATTCCCGCCGGTCTCCACACTCCCGCATAGGCATCTAGGCCTTCTATCGCACACCTGTTTAGGGCAAGCAGTGTAGACGGCCGCAACTTGAACGGACGACCGTCAACGACTTCTAGAACTAGTTGACGCACATGTTCTGACTGCCTCAAAGCATTTGCGGCTTCGAGTTTTGCCTTGTCCAAGTCGTCCGTTACTAATTCTCTGTCCTGCGCTTTGCTGTGTCGTACGCGGCCTTCGTCAGTCAATTGCGCCTCTCACAGCCCGATGCGACGTGCTTCCTCGTCCACCATTTCTTTTGTTATTTTTTCGTTTTCGAACGCCGAGTTGCCGTACGCAAAGCTTCTACGCTGTGCAGTCACTTGCTCATCCGTCATATGAACATCTTTAGATTTTTCGATCAAGTATTCGAGATCTTCCAACTGTTGCTGTGTCATGTAGCCTCTCCCAGACTGCAGTTCCGGTTTTCCCGTTGTTTGATTCCAACGCTACTACAACATGTAGGGCACATAGTATGCGTTTGTTCAAAGCTTGGGATAATTATGGTGTATCGTGGTCGAATGAGTTTTTGTTGCAACATTCACATGTACATTTAGTGACTGACCGACAAAGGGGCAACCATGCGGTTGCGCGTGAGCAAACGCTGGCCGCGCGCTGTAAATTGTATATCGCCGACACATCCGCTCCTCGCACATGAGCCCCGTTCTACTAAACCAAATCCATCCCTACCCGAAACCGCGGGTCTCGACGCATACGTGAACACGCCCAATCCTCATTCCGTAGGGTGGGTGCCAACCCACCACCCGTAACGCAACCCGCACCGCACGGTGGGTTACACCCACCCTACCACCAAACCTCCCCGCGCCGCGCGTCCCGATGCACGGATGAAAACGGTCAATCCTCCGGCCTCGCGACATATTCATGCTTTACCGGATTCCACGCGCAATACTGCATGTGATCCGCGAAATCGGCCTCATTCCTCACACAGGGCTCCGCCCGTTCGACCCTCAAACCGTCCCCCGGACGGTTTGTCGCTGCGCGAACCGGGTCTTACTCCCAAAAACGCCGCTGCCAAATCCCTGTCTCGCCTTTGGCCTCTTGGCTGAGCGTTCGCGGCAACTTCACCCCGACTGCCTTCGAAAACCCGGCTTTGATCCGTTTCCAACGCGTCGAAAAATCGCCGTCGCCGTCTGGCAAGGTCCAAACCGCATGAAGATGATCCGGCAAGACAACCATTGCGTCGCAACGAAACGGCATGTCCGCCTGAACGGCGCGAAACGAGGCCCGCAAATCCTCGATCCGGTTGGTCAAAAGCGATGATGATCGGTCGGCAAGGTTGACAGTGAAAAAGACTGTCCCGCCGGGTGCGCGGGCGCGAAGATAATTGGGCATGTCTCTACATGACCCATGTGTCGTAAACGGTGGGTTACACCCACGCTACGCCTTCGGTAGGGTGGGTGCTAACCCACCGCCTGCCCATTCACCCCCGCCCGCGCCGCGCCCAATACGTCTCGTCCGTCATGCCGACCGGCGGGTAGGTCCAATGGCTCTCTTCGAACGTTTCCGACAGAAGCCCGTGCGCGCGGGCGGCGGCGCGCAATCGGCGGTCCTGATCCACATGAAACCGGTGCATCAGTTCGTCCCACGGGCGGCCGTAGATGTCGTTCAACACCGCCTCGTCGCGCATCGGTACGACCACGCAATGCGGTTTGCGCCGGTAGCTGAGCCAGAGATGGCCTTGGCTTTCGGTGACGAATTTCAGCTCGGCACCCATGTTGGCGCGAAATTTTTCCAAAGAAATTTTACGAAGTTCGGGGCGCATTTTGCAGCAGGCCTTCTGTTGGATCGGGTTCTGTACATCTCGGGTGGCTTCATGTGCATGAACCGTATTGGCCCGGTATTGTCCGGGTTTTTCGCGCTGCGTTCATGCACATCTCAGCGTCCGAGATGTACGGATCCGACCCTATGGCGGGCAGCTTTGGGCGGGATGAACGGCCCGTGCGGATCGTTCACCTTTGTTGCAGAAGAACGTGTCGGCGCCTATTTCAGCTTGCGCACCACATTTTCGGCAAAGGCGTCGATCATGGCCTGATAAAAGACGCTGCTGTCGACATTGACCAGGGTCACATTCTCGCCCGTCGGGTAAAAGGCGCGGGCCTGTTCGGCCGAAATGCTCAGCTCGTAGCGGTCGTTTTTCTCGATCCCGGCGCCCTTGATACGGACGAGGCCGGTCAGGCTTGAATTGCCCAAACCTGCAGTGTTTTCAAAGCCATCGGCCAGTTCGACCGTGTCGATGTCAATCAGCACGCGGGCGCCATCCGGTTCGATCTGGTCGACCAGACGTTGGGCGATGGCGGTCTCCAGATCATTTGACAGGCCCGACCAGACTTGGGCGGCCTTTGCGTTCTGAATGGACGCAAGATCGGCTTCGACCTTGATCTTGCTGACAGGTGTGACAGCCGCGGCGCTGGTGGCAGCGATCATTCCGGCCAGGGCAGCGGACACAATAAACCGTTTCATCACAATTCTCCTTTTCCAGGTGCAGAGTGATATGGGGCCACGCCCACCGGATTACTCACCGGGTCGAGATCCCGACAGAGGGCCGCTGGCGACTTAACGCTGAGATGGCAAAAACTCGATTGTGAAACAAAGACTTAGCGCTGGCGGCATCCCGCCCCCTTCTGCGCCTTAATCTGCCGAGGCAATGGGTGCCGTTAGCCGGGCAGGGGTGGCTCCGGCTTCAAGCGCTTCCGTCAAGAAGCGTTCAGTGAAGGCCCAGATCGCGGGGGAATGCACAAGGTGATGGGTGAGAAGGCCCAATGGTTCGTTGGGATCGGCCCGACCGTCTTTGCGCTGGTTAAGCAGGTCGATCGCGTGGGCCAGAAGCTGGTCGAGGTCGACAAGGTTCCGGCTGCCACGCCAGTCGATTGGATCGATATGCGTGTTGACGATCTGTAAACCCTCGCGCTCGGGTGTCGGGCGGGCTCCAAAGGTCGACAGCATACCGTAGCCCAAGGGACTAAGCTGCGTGATGACCTCGTTGCCGATCCGGTTCCAAGGGGGCACGAACATCGACAGAAGATTGTGTGGAAAGAGGCGCTTCATGCGGTCGAGACCGCAAGACAATTCATCCTCGATGCCCGCGCGCTCAGAGTAAAATTCCGCTTTTTTTCCAGAGGTTTGGTGATTTGTGTGTTTCCAGCCATGGACCACCGGTATTGCGCTGCTGCCATCAATGGCCCGCGCGAGGGACGTGGTCGCATCTGCTGGGATCACGGCAAGGTGGACGAGTAAGTCAAGGCGATCGGACAGATTCAACAGATGGTCAAGCGCTGGTGACGGGGCCGTCGCATCATCGTCGCGCCACCAGATCTTCAGGTTCTTTGCGCGCTTCACAGCGACTCGGAGTGCGGCCCAGTCGCTCTTCATGAAAGACGCTCCTGCAGAAGCGTTTCAACAACGGCGACTGTGCCTTTCGCGCCCGCCATCTCAGTTGTCCATTTTTTGCGTGCGGGGGCTGCTTCGACCAGATCCAGAGCCTTCAGAAGCGCTTCGGGCGTAAGGTCTGAGGACGTCAAAACCTCGACACCTGTTAGCCCTTTGAGAGCATTTGCGCGTATGGTCTGTTCCTGTTCATCTCCGTCGTCGAAAGGAACAAAGACGGCCGGAATACCGGTTTGCAGGACATCCATCGTGGTGTTGTAGCCGCAAAGCGAAACAGACGCCGCAGCGCGTGTCATGATCTGTCTGAAATCGGACCGGGTCGCCTCAACACGCATGTTCGACGGAGCCGCTCTTGAGAAGCGTTTCACGCGGTCAGGGCGGCCGCCCAGAAACATTCGCCAAGGCCGGTCGAGCCGATGTTTGGCGGCAGTGATCGCAGTATCGAACAGTGGGTCGGCGATGGCGCCGCCCCCGGCGCTGATGAGAATTTCACCAGTTTTTTCAACGGGCTCTTCCGGGAGCTCAGGAGCAACAAAACCGGTGTAGCGCAGCCGGGGCACAAGTGCGTCGGGCAAAGGCCAGCTGAGATGCAGCGGCACCAGTTGTTCGACTGAATGGACAAGCACCGCATCATAGCGCGTCTCGATCAGATCATGCGTCGCAGCGATGCGGTCCGGCTTTGAAGGCGGGGCGAGGATGTCCCGGATCGAGCTGAGGATCAGAGGCTGGGGCTCCATCTTGTTTGCCGCGTCGACCAGAGCGCCGAACTCATGACGCAGTGTGCGGCGGCCGAAAGGGAAAAGCTCAGTCACCACTACGTCAGGTTTTTCCGCTTTAAGATGTGAAAGCAGATCGGCCTGACGGAGACTACGATACCGCGCGTCAACCTCGCGGCCTAAATCATCAAGCAAGCGTTTGAAGTTCGTGCCATCCGAGCGGAGGGGCGGCAGTTGCAGCACAGTCAGTCCGGTTGCGTCAAGATGGGGTGCTGGCATGCCTCCCGAGATGATGACGGCTTTATGACCCGCCTGACGGAAGGCATGCGCCAGTGTTAACGTGCGTGCCAGATGCCCGGTGCCCAACAGATGTGTGACGACGAAGAAAATTTTCATAGGCCACTGTGTCTCAGGCGTTTGGGATCAGGAACAAGGCACAGATCCGAACCGTCGACATGCACGACGTATAGCCGCTTGCGCTTGATCCGGAACGGTGCGGGCCCCTCGAATTGCCAGTTGGTCGCCAAAGCGAGGATCACCCGCATCACCCCGATATGGCTGACGGCGATCGTGTCTTTTTGCAGCGTTGAGATCCATGGCACTATGCGATCTCTCAGTGCGCCGACGCTCTCGCCGCCCGGTGGGCTATAGTCCCAGCCCCAGTCTTCGACATCCCGAAAACCGCTACCCGGATCTGCGCGCAGGTCGCGCCCGCGCGCGCCTTCGAACTGGCCCCAGTTCATCTCGACTAAGGCCGGTTCGATCCGCGCCGCGTCACCCACCAGAAGTTCAGCGGTTTGGCGGGCGCGCTTCAGTGGGCTTGTCACGATGTCAGCCGCCGCCCAGCCAGGGGGCAAGGCAACGCTCGACAGTTCCGCAATGGCCGCCGGGTGAAGCGGGATGTCCGTGCGGCCCTGTAAGCGCCCCTCATGGTTCCAGACCGTGGGTCCATGCCGCAAAAGAGCAAGCCGGATCATGCAAAAGACTCCAACCCCTCGGCCAGTGTCTTTGCTGCCGCGTGAAGAAGATGGTGGCGCTGCATCCGCGCCCGGCCATCCGCAGCCTCTTCAGCGCTCGTTTCGGGCTGTAATAGCAAGTGCAAAAGCCGTTTGGCCAGGGCTTCGGGTCCTTCAAACGGGCGAGGGTGCTTATCGGGCAAGATCACATCGCGCACTCCAGGTCGGTCCTGCGCGACGACGGGCACACCGGCGGCTTGGGCCTCAAGATACGTCATCCCGAAGGCCTCGTTCACGCCAGGCCAAAACAGCAGGCTGGCCCGTTCGTATTGCCGGGTCAGCCCTTCCTGGTCGAGCTCGCCCAGGAAGCGGACGTTCTTGCCAAAAGGGGCCATCATTTCTTCGACCTCGCGCCGGGCGGCTCCGTCACCCGCGATTTCCAGATGCCAGGGGCTGTCGGGCAAGAGTGCCAAAGTGTCAGCAATCAATTGATAAGAGGCAAGCTTGTCACCGGGGCGGAACATGCCCACGCTCAGCATCGGCCCGCCAAGATCGCTCGCGGGGGGAAGCGCGTCACGCACCAGAAATGGGCGCAGATGTATCAGTGCCTGCCCTTTGGGAGCATCGCGGCGCAAGGCCTGGGCATCCCTTTCGGTCAGATAAAAGATCAGTCTGGCCGCATCGGTCGCGGCTTCGGCAGAGACGGCAAAGTCGGACCATCGCCCGTGGAGGCGCTTCTTTGCGCGGGTTGCTTCGACAAGGATGTATGGGATTTTCAGATAGGCTGCGACGACCGGGCCGATCAGGTCGGGCGCCTTGTAGTAGTTGTGGTATGTGACCCAGGCGCGCCATGTATTGGCCTGTGGGTCCGCCTTGATCCGGTTGATCTCTGCCTCGGCCTTGCCACGCAGCGCATCTTGGGCGGCTCGGTCTCCGCGCGGCTCAAAGAGGCGCAGATCGCTTGCAACAACGCTTTCATGGCCCGCCTTTTCAAGTGCCGCCAATATGCCCCGCGCCATTGCGCGATCCCCCGAGGGTATCGGGTGATCCGGCGCCTTCATCGGGGCGTAGAAGGCCAATTTCATCAGTGCGGTTCCCCAAGCAAGCGGCGCAGTCTTTTGCGCAGCTTACTAACCCCAGGTTGCATCTGGAAGTCCTTGATCAGCCTCGCATATGCGATATCCGCAAGCCGTGGGCCAAGCTTGGGTTCCGCTGCAAAGCGGCCGATTGCACGCGCCAGCAATTGAGGATCGTCAGAGCACAACAGTCCATGCACATCATTGGTAATGAATTCCGGAATCGCTGAGACCGGTGTCGATAGGATTGGTAGCAGTTGCGAAGCCGCCTCCATGAGGACATTGGGCAGGCCATCGCGGTCGCCGTCCTGCGCCACACGACTGGGCAGAACAAAAAGATCCGCCTGACGCATGGCCTCAATCACCTCGGGTTGGTCGCAAGCCCCGCGCCAGGTGATCTTGTCATTGATGCCGTGCTTTGCGGCGCGGGCGGACATTTCGTCCTTCAAGGCACCGCCGCCGATATGGGTCCAGTGCCAGTCCATGTTTTTCGGCAGAAGGGCCAGCGCATCGATCAGCCGGTCAAACCCCTTCTTTTCTACCAAACGACCAACGGAGAGCAGTTGCAACTTGCCCCGAACCTTTCGAAGCGGTCGATCCGGCGGGTCCGGAAAGCGTTTGAGATCGAGACCGTGATAGATCAGATCAACCTCGGTGCCTTTCGAGAGATCATTCAGATGTTCTGCGCCAAAGCGCGTACATGTTGCACCGAAGGCTGCGCCATGGGTCCGTGGGTTCAGCTTGTCCTGAAGCTCCCAGTCTGGGGAGGTCCAGATGTCTTTGGCATGCGCCGAGAAGGACCATGGCATGCCTCGCAGAATGGCCGCGTAGCGTGCAACAGAAGAGGGCGTGTGAAGGAAATGCGCATAAAGAGCGATGACTTGTTCCGGGGCTTCATGCGCCAGCACGCACGCCTGGCCAAAGCGTCTGACCCGATTCCGCGTGATGTCGCGGCGCAGATCCTTGCGAAAGGCGGCAAAGGCCGCGGGCCAGCCCGCCATGCGGCGGGCGTGCCGGATCCCAGCCAGAACGCGCATTGGTTCTTCATGCAGGTATTCGGGCAGATAGTGCACCTTGGCCGAAAGCTGATCATGCAGGGGATGCGTCTTGGTGTCGGTGGGATGGCGCAGTGACCATATGTCAAACTCAATTCCGCCGCCTTCCAGTGCGACGAGTTCCTGGGCGATGAACGTCTCGGAAAGGCGCGGCCAGCCTTTGACGAGGATTGCAAGCGGTGGCGATGTGTCGGTCATTCGGCGGCGCGCACCGCATCGTTCATCAGATGGCGCGTTCGCAGGATGACCTGGTCGAGCCCGCCCAGAAGGTCCTGCGCGCCGGCCTCAGATGGTTTGGCCTGATCAGGCAGGGCGCGGATTGCGGCGATCATGGCCGCCGGAGTCATACCCTCCCGCTGCGTGTCGAGCATGCGGACGAGTCTGAGCGCCTCGGCATGGCTGGCCCGTATCAACTGTTCCCGTCTTGGTCGCGTTCTGGGAACGATCACCGCGCGCTTATCAAAGGACAGCACTTCGCAGAAAGTGTTGTATCCGCCCATGCAGACAACACCTTCTGCCCCGGCAAAAAGCGCCTCGATGTTGCTTTCGAAGCCGACCGCCTCGACCCGGCCATTCAGCGCCTCGACACGGGTTTCAAAATCGTCGCGCACGTCGCCAGACAGAAACGGCCCGTAGACAAGCACCGCGCGCGGCGACAGGTTCGGATCCTGCTCGTATGCCGACAGCACCAGATCGACCATGGATTGCCCATCCCCGCCGCCACCGGGGGTCACGAGGATATAGGGCCCGTCCTGAGGGGCGCCCGGCATCGTCGCCTCGCGCCGTAGATAGCCCGTCCAATGGATGCGTCGCCGCGTTTCCGGGGATAGCGGCAGCCCCGCGGTCGGGTCATAGACCGAGCGAAGCCCGTAGACCCAGATCTCGTCATAAAAGCTTTCGGTCGCTGTGACTGCCCCTTTGCGCGCCCATTCTGCCGCAAGCACGTCGGGATCATCTAGGACATCGCGTAACCCGAGGACGACGCTGGTTTTACCTCCTGTGCGCAAGTCCTCCAATGTTGGTAGAAGCTCTCCGCGAAAGCCGGTGGGTTCTTTGTCCACGATCAGAAGGTCGGGATCGTATTGGCTGACCGCCGACTGGATCAGGCTGGCGCGCAGGGCCGTCGTTTCGTCAATGTCCATACCAGTGGTCTGTGAGACGTAAGATCCATCCGACAGTTTCTTTACCCCGGGCAGGCGCACATGGTCGACAGCCTCGGGAAAGGTGAAGCGGCCAGCGATGGGACTTCCGGTCAGAATAATAGCGTTTGTCGCGACGCCGGCCTGCGTCAGGGCCGTCGCCACCGTGCGTGACCGACGCAGATGGCCCAGTCCGAACGTGTCATGGCTGTAAAGAACAACCCGGCCTGTCTGGCGCGTGAAGGGGGCTGTCGTCGAATTGCCCATGGGCCGGTCTTTCATCGCAATAGGTCAGAGCCGCAGATCACTGCCGTCCCGCCCGAATACTCCCTTGATGTCGTATAACAGCGCATCCTCTTTGCCAAACGCGCGGATGGCGTCAGGCCCCATTTCGCGGAACTGCCGATGCCCAACCGCCACGATAATGGCGTCATATGTGGCATTTCTGGGCTCATCCACCGGCATGATCCGGTGGCGTTCGCGCATAACCTCGGCAGGCACCCAGGGCTCGTATACATCTACCTCGACCGAATAGTCGCGCAATTCGGCGACGATATCCTCCACCCTTGTATTGCGCGTGTCGGCGCAGTTTTCCTTGAAGGTGTAGCCCATTATCAGCACCCGCGCACCCTGAACGCTCATCCCCTCGGCCAGCATCGTCTTGACCAGCGTTTGCGCCACATGCGCGCCCATGTGATCGTTGATGCGCCGCCCCGCCAGGATCACCTCGGGGTGGTAACCCAGTTGTTCGGCCCGGTATGTCAGATAGTAAGGATCAACCCCGATGCAATGCCCGCCGACGAGGCCGGGCTTGAAGTCAAGAAAATTCCACTTTGTTCCCGCCGCCTCCAGCACTTCAAGCGTGTCGAGCCCCAGCCTGTCGAAGATCAGCGCGAATTCGTTGACCAGCGCGATATTCAGATCCCGCTGCGTGTTTTCTATGACCTTTGCAGCCTCGGCCGTCATGATGGTGCTGGCCCGGTGCAGGCCTACGGGTACCACAGAGGCATAGATCGCCTCCACACGATCGAGCGTGGCCTCGTCCTGAGCCGAGATAATCTTGATGACCGACGACAATGAATGCTCTGCGTCACCGGGATTGACCCGTTCGGGCGAATAGGCAAGCTGGAAGTCACTGCCGGGCATAAGGCCAGAGCCCGCCGCCAGGATCGGCCCGCAGAACTCTTCCGTAACGCCCGGATAGACCGTGCTTTCAAGAATGACGAGCGCTCCTTGCGTCAAATGGGGGGCAATGGCGGCACAAGCATCTCGGATCGGTCCGAGATCGGGTGCCTTTGCATCCGTGATGGGCGTCGGCACAGCGATGACAAACACCCCTGCTCCCGCCATTTCCCCAGGATCGGAGGCGAAGCGGACTGTCGTTTCCGACAATGATTTGTCAGCCACCTCGGCGTTGAGGTCGCGCCCCTTTTGCAGCGAGGTGACAATGCGGGGATCTGTGTCGAAACCGACGATGTCGCAGCCCGCTTTTGCCAGGGCCAACGCAAGGGGCAGGCCGACATATCCCAGACCCAGGACAGCGATGGGCCCTTCTTCAATGGCGCGTGTCACGGCAGTCATTCCCTTTCGATGGCGCGATGCTTGGCATCCACCTCATCTGGGCGCTATGGCACAGATATCCAGGGAATGTAAAATTGCTCGTCGGCTTGTGAAGGCGCGTATTTGCAATGATGCCACGCCTCGCGTAGCGTTTTGCAAGCATTTGAACGGACGGCACCTTTTGACCTATTTCAAGATCTTTTTCCTGCTGGCAGCCCTCGTATTCGGGGCGCTGGCGAACGGGGCGCAGGCACAGGGCTTGGGCAGTCTGTTGCCGGGCGTGCAAGCAGAGACCACCGAAGACGATGTGTCTGAGATTGTGCGGTCGGCTGCGGAAAATGGTGTGAGCGTGATTGTGATCGATCCGGCCGGAAACATCCTGTCCCAATCGAACGCGCAGACAGCAGAGACACCGACGGATCCGGTCGATGCCTCGATGCTGATGAAGGCTCAAACGGATGCAAATGCTTTCCGTGATGCATTGGTTGATCGCCTCATCCATCTGCCCGACGCCTTCAATGAGGTGCTCTACATCCTTCGTGCGGCCAGCCCGGATGGGACCATCATGGCTTATGTCGAAGCGCTGGTGATCAGCCTGGCGCTGTTCAGCATCGGCATGGTGTTCGAAGCACAGATCTTCGGCAAGCGCTTTGCCAAACGCTATGTGGTGGCTCGCATCCGGGAAAATCCGCAAGGCTATGTCGAGAAGATGCCCTTTCTTGTCTACCGCTTCTTCATGGGTGTGGCGGGCACGCTTGTCTCAATGGCCGTGGCCTATGTTCTGGGCGCGATCATTTATGGGCCGATAGAGGATACAGCACTGCAATTCACGGTTGCCCTGATCAATATCGGCTACTTCATGTCCAGGATTGTTGCGGGGATCTGGCGAATGATCCTCTCACCCTACTTGCCGCAATACCGCATACCACTGTTCACAGACCGGGATGCCAAGCGGCTTTTCGTTTGGCTTTGGGTTGTTGCATCACTTGGCTTTTTTGCGGTTCTCTTCGGCATCTGGATCGGAGAATTGGGCCTGAATTACGAGGTGTACGCTTTCCTCGCTTCACTGATGTCCTTTATCTTAATGTTGTTGAACATTCTGTTGGTTACCGTAAACCGTCGCGCCATCACTAAAGCGCTGCGGCATGGCAAACTCCAGCAGGACTGCAGTTGGCTTGTACGAGTGCTTGCCCGGCTATGGTTGCCGCTGGCCTTCGCCTATTTGGTCTTTGCCTGGGTTGAATTTACCTACGATCTGGTTCTCGGCAATCCGTCCGGCGTGCCGCTGATCTCTGGGGCATATGGTATCCTCACCACGATTATCGTGGTTTACGGGATCATCAATTTCTTCATCGAACGCAGCTTTTCCCGCGCCCGCGCATTGCGAGAGATGAATGAAGACAACGAAGACGCAGTTTCGCAAATCGAAGCAGCAGTCGTGCCTGCGGCCCGTGCCAAACCTGCGATCGGCACATTCGAGGGTCTCGCAAAGCGGGTTGCCGGAATTCTGGCCTTTGTGGCTGGAATCTACGCCTTTATCATGATCTGGGATCCTGAAACGCCATCGATGAATGAAAGCCTGGTCGACCGGGCCCTAGATGTCATCGTGATCCTGTTTATAGGCTATGTGGCATACAACGCCTTTCGAATCTGGATCGACAGCAAGATCGCTGAAGAGCAGGGCGAGGTGCAAGAGGTTGAACTGGGCGACGAGGGCGGTGGGACCAGTGCGTCGCGCTTGGCAACACTTCTTCCGCTGTTCCGCAATTTCATCCTTGCAGTGATCGTTGTGACGATCGCTTTGATCACCCTGATGGAGCTTGGTGTGAATGTCGGGCCGCTCTTTGCCGGTGCTGGTATCGTCGGCGTGGCGATCGGTTTTGGGTCCCAGTCGCTGGTCCGCGACATCTTCTCGGGTGCGTTCTTTTTGTTCGATGATGCTTTTCGAAAGGGCGAATACATCGACACGGGCGGCGTGAAGGGCACGGTCGAGCGGATCTCGGTCCGATCTTTCCAGTTGCGCCATCATCTGGGTGCGCTGCACACCATTCCTTTCGGCGAAATCCAGGTGCTGACGAACTATTCCCGCGATTGGGTGATCATGAAACTGCCGCTACGGGTAACTTATGACACAGATGTCGAACGGGTGCGCAAGATGATCAAGAACCTTGGCGTCGAATTGCTGGAACATCCCGTGATCGGTCAGGACTTCATTCAGCCGCTAAAATCCCAAGGTGTGATCGAGATGCAAGATAGCGCCATGATCATACGGGTGAAGTTCATGTGCAAACCAGGGGATCAGTGGGTCATCCGCAAAACGGTCTATCAAGAGATCCGTGCGTTGTTCGAACGTGAAGGCATCAAGTTCGCGCATCGCGAGGTGACAGTGCGTCTGGCCGAAGGTGACGGGGAAAACCTCACGCCGCGTCAGAAAGAGGCCGTAACCGCTGCGGCGCAGGCCGCGATGGAAGAAGATGACATGCCTGGAGATCTCGCCCCCGCTGGAGGGGACGACCGCTAGACGTCATTCTGCGGGTTCTGGTCTTTGGTGTTTCAATTCTGTTCGCAAGGGATGTGTAAGGCCAAGAATATAGTCCCGCGTCAGCGGCACGGAGTCGTTCCTTCGGGCAAGCTGGAACTGATAGACGCCCTGCATCTGCTCTTCAAATGCCATGATGCAAATTGTCAGATAGTAGCGGAACATGCGCACGAACCGTGGATCATACATCGCCTCGACCTGGTCGATTTTCGCATCGAAGCGGGCGCGCCAGTGTCGGATTGTGTGGGCGTAGTGGAGGCGCCAGACCTCGATGTCCGCCTGCCAAAGACCGGCCCGCTCAATCGGAAGGGCGACATCCGACAGCGACGGAACATAGCCGCCCGGGAAGATGTATTTCGTGATCCAGGGGCTGGTGGGGATGGGTGGCGCCGACCGCCCAATCGTATGGATCAAGGCGATACCGTCTGGAGCGAGCAGGTCGGCCACGCAACGAAAATACGTATCGTAATTTGGAAGTCCCACATGTTCGAACATGCCGACGCTCACGACCCGGTCGAAGGGTCCCTTGATATGCCGGTAGTCCTTCAGGTGAAAGTGTACCCGATCCGAAAGGCCTGTTTCGGTCGCGCGCGTCCTGGCTCGGGAAAGTTGGTTTTCCGACAGCGTGATCCCTGTCACTTCGACGCCATGGTCCCGTGCCAGCGTTAACGCCATGCCGCCCCAGCCACATCCCATGTCTAGTACGCGCATTCCCGGCTCCAGCCGCAATTTGGCGGCGATGTGCGCCTTTTTCGCTGCCTGTGCGGCCTCAAGGCTCATGTCCGGATCGGTGAAGTAGGCGCAGGAATACTGCATATCCTCGTCAAGAAAGAGCCGGTAGAGATCATCCGAGATATCATAGTGATGCGCCACGTTGCGCCGCGCTGTTCCAGGTGCATTCTTCTGCAGAAAACGGCGCAGGTGCAGTCGGATCCGATCTGCCGCTGTCAACCACGCGGGCATGATCCCATTCTCCCGTGAACGGATCAGGAGGCGCATCAGGTCATCAAGCGTCGTGTTCTGCAGCGTGACCCTTTCGTCCATGTAGGCTTCGCCCAAAGCCAGTTCCGGGTTGAGGCTGAGCGCGCGGATCGTTTGCGTGTCGTGAATCTGGATGCGCGCCGACAATTGGCTATCCTGTCCGTAGTCTCGGCAGGTGCCATCCGGAAAGGTCACAGAAAGCCGTCCACTTACGACAAATCCTCTGAGAAAGCGGTCGAGCAGTTTGTCCCACATCTCCCTTCCACCCATGCAGGATTGTTCATTAACCTTTAAATCTGGGTAAGCTTGACGGGTGGGTCAAGAGGAAGCAGCGTCAAAGAAAACACGTGCGGCGGTCTCGAACCCGCGCGGATCATCCGCGTGAAGCCAATGGCCTGCCTTGTTCAGTTTGGCGAAGCGCGCCTTGGGAAAAAGCCCGGTGATCGTTTGGCGATAGGCTGGCAGCACATAGTCCGACCGACCTCCAGACAGGAAAAGCGTTCTGCCTTGAAACACGTCGGATCGGTCTGGAAAGCCCAGTATCTTGGGCATCTCTTCCGAAAGAACATCCAGATTTAGTCGCCAGCGTTTTCCCGCCACATCCAGGGATTGTGTGAAAAACGAAATCAATGCGGTTTCGATCCCGAGGGCAGCAAGCTGCGTTTCGGCGTCAGAGCGGCGACCGACCTTTTCCAGATCCACCGCACGCATGGCGGCGATGAATTGGCTTTGATCATGTCCGTAGGCTACCGGCGCAATATCGCCGATCAGCAGATTATGCACAGATTTTGGACTGTCGAGGGCAAGGATCATCGCGGCCTTGCCACCCATCGAATGGCCGATCACATCGACCGGTTCACCTATATCTGCGATCACCTCGGCCAGATCCGCCGCCAGATCGGGGTAGGAATGTGTGTCGAACCACGGCGAATTACCGTGATTGCGCATGTCGACTGTGACGACGGTTCTTTCGTTTGAAAGCCTTTTGGCGATGACACCCCAATTCCGGCCCGAGCCGAAAAGTCCATGTGCGATCAGCAAGAGCCGTCCCGGTCCCGATCCATATGTCGCATAGTCCAGCATGAGCAGAGGCGTAGCGCGTCCGATCCGCACAGGCCAGAGGGATTGAGGCCCCTTGCAAGTGAAGCTAGAGACACACCATGAGCAGCAGCTATGACATCGAAGCCAGCGCCACGCGGATCCGGGACGCCTTGGCGGCACATCTTGGCACAAAGGGGCGCACGCTGGACAAGGCGGTGTCTCAGGCGGGGCGGCGGTTGCCGAAACCTCTTCGGACGGATGCGCTTAAGATCGCTAAGGCCGTCAAAATGGCAGGCAATCCGAAGCTGGTCCGTCAAGTGGGGCCAGACAATCTGCAAAAGGCAGAAGCTGTGATTATGGAACATCTGACAGCCATCAACAAAAATGAGGAACGTCGCAACAGGCGCCTCAATCTGGCCGCTGTTATCGCGTTCAACCTGTTGATTGTGTTGGTGGCGTTCGTCGCTTGGATCTACTGGTCCGGAACGGCAGGGTGACCAGCCGGACTGGTCACCCAGAAAAAGTCAGAGGTTTGGATAAAGCGGAAAGCGCGCACAAAGCTCTGCGACCTCGCCTTTCACCTTCTCCTCGACCGTGCCGTTGCCATCGACACCGTTCGCCGCGAGGCCATCAACGACTTCGTTGATCCAGTCACCGATCTGGCGAAACTCCGGCTCTCCGAAGCCGCGGGTCGTACCTGCGGGCGAACCGAGGCGGATCCCGCTTGTGATCGTTGGCTTTTCGTCGTCGAAGGGCACGCCGTTCTTATTGCACGTAATATGCGCCCGGCCGAGTGATTGTTCTGTCGCGTTTCCCTTTACGCCTTTGGGTCGCAGATCAACCAGTAACACATGGCTGTCCGTACCGTGCGTAACGGTGTCCAGCCCACCTTTGTGTAGTTGATCTGCAAGGGCTTGGGCATTTTTGATCACTTGCTCAATGTAGGTCTTGAAGCCGGGTTCAAGGGCCTCGCCGAAGGCCACTGCCTTGGCCGCAATCACATGCATCAAAGGCCCGCCCTGAATGCCGGGGAAGATTGCTGAATTGAACTTCTTCGCCAATGCCTCGTCATTGGTCAGGATCATCCCACCTCGCGGCCCGCGCAATGTTTTGTGGGTCGTGGTCGTGGCCACATGAACATGCGGGAAGGGATCGGGATACTCACCTGCTGCAATCAGCCCGGCAAAGTGGGCGACATCGGCGAGCAGCCAAGCGCCCACGCTGTCGGCAATCTCGCGCATTTTTGAAAAGTCGATATGACGTGGGATGGCCGAACCGCCTGCGATGATCATCTGCGGTTTATGCGCGGCCGCAAGAGCTGCGATCTGGTCATAATCAATGTCCAGTGTGTCGCGTTTAACCCCGTATTGTACGGCGTTAAACCATTTGCCCGATTGGTTGGGCTTAGCTCCATGAGTCAAGTGGCCACCTGCATCAAGCGACATGCCGAGGATCGTATCACCGGGTTTCAGGAGCGCCTGAAAAACCCCCTGGTTCGCTTGGCTACCGCTGTTGGGCTGCACATTTGCATAGGCCACACCGAACAGCTTGCAGGCTCGCTCAATCGCGAGCCTTTCGGCTAAATCGACGAACTGACATCCGCCGTAATACCGGCGCCCGGGATAACCTTCGGCGTATTTGTTAGTCATCACGCTGCCTTGCGCTTCCATGACGGCGGCGGAGACGATGTTTTCCGAGGCGATCAGCTCGATTTCATCACGCTGGCGGCCCAGTTCATCCCGGATCGATCCACAAAGCTCTGGATCGCGTTCGGCAAGGCTTTGCGTGAAAAAACCATCGTTGCGGTGGGGGGCGTTCATCTGGGCACTCTCCCTTGTCAGTCCTGAGTCGAGCCGTTTCCTATCGGAAACGAGCTAGGGCGGAAAGGATGTAAAGCGACCAGGTGACGGGATATCGCGGCAATGCTGGTGTCCCTGCGGCAAATATGATTGTTTCGGCGCAGAAAGACCACGACAGGAAATTTTTCCATGGGGCTGAATATCGCCTTCTGTGCGAGCCGCGCGCCTGTCGCGCAAACGGCACGGGCCGCTCTGATCGGGCGATATGGCGATGCTCCGCTGGACGAGGCCGATGTGATTGTCGCGCTTGGGGGGGACGGCTTCATGCTACAGACCCTGCACGGCACCGAACACCTGGCGGCACCGGTCTATGGGATGAATCGCGGCACGATCGGGTTTCTGATGAACGAATATAGCGAAAGCGATCTTGAGGAACGACTCGCGGCGGCCGAAGAGGCGGATCTGAACCCGTTGTCAATGCGCACGACGGGCGTTGACGGCAAGAGCCATAAAGCGCTTGCCATCAATGAGGTTTCGCTTTTGCGCGCCGGACCGCAGGCTGCCAAACTGCGCATAACGGTGGATGGCCGCTTACGACTGGACGAATTGGTGTGTGACGGGGCGCTGGTTTGCACGCCTGCTGGCTCGACGGCATACAATTATTCCGCTCATGGTCCTGTGCTGCCGATCGGGTCGGACGTACTGGCCCTCACGGCTGTCGCCGCCTTCCGGCCGAGGCGCTGGCGCGGGGCTTTGCTGCCCAAGACCGCGCGGGTCCGGTTCGATGTGCTAGAGCCTGAGAAGCGCCCGGTCATGGCCGAAGCCGACTCGCGGGCATTTGCTAACATCGCGTCGGTTGTGATCGAATCCGACTCGACCATCGTGCACCGCATCCTTTTTGATCCTGGGCACGGGTTGGAAGAACGACTGATCAGCGAACAATTCACATGAAACATGATCCGCCCGCACGCGCCCTTTGCACGGATTGCGGGGTGTCGCGGTCGGCAGATCCTGGGGCTTGCGGTCGGGCGTGTCAGTTTATAAAGCCGGACTATCCAAGGCTTGAAGAGGCCGTGCATGGTCGGGCACGTGCCGATGGCGATGAGACGTTTTTCGGTCCGTTCCAGGCGATGTATCGCGCGCGGATGGCACGGCCCAAAGTGGGTGCCCAGTGGACCGGGATAACGACCTCGCTTGCCGCACGCCTGTTGGAAGACAATGTGGTCGAGGCTGTTCTGACTGTTGTGTCCGACGCTGGCGACCGTTGGAAACCAAAGCCCGTAGTCATCACGGATCCGATGGATATGGCGAAGGCGCGGGGCATGCGAATGGGTTACGCGCCTTTATTGGCCCTGCTGGACGAGGTGCGCGCGCGAAACATGGAACGGATCGCGGTGATTGGTATCCCCTGTCAGATCTATGCGCTCCGATCTTTAGAGGCGGAGCTTGGTCTGGAGGTTTTGGTGATCGGCACACCTTGTTCCGACAACACGACGACGGAGAATTTCCACAAATTCCTGGCCCTGCTGGATAAGGATCCTCACACGATCAGCTATCTGGAGTTTCGCGCCGACTACCGGGTTGAGTTGCGCTATGACGACGGGCGGACGTGCACGATCCCGTTTCTGTCTTTGCCGATATCGGATCTGCCGTCCGATTTCTTTCCTCTGACGTGCCGCACCTGTGTAGACTACACCAATGCATTGGCCGACATCACGGTGGGCTATATGGGCGGTGAAGGAGACCAGTGGCTGATCGTGCGCAATGGTCGTGGCGCGCGGATGCTCGCGGCAATGGGGGATGAGATCATCCTCTCCGAACCCGGCAGCAAGGGCAAACGGATGGGCGCGGTGAAAGGCTTTGTCGCAAACACCGAACGTGCGGCCGGTGGCTTGCCCTTGCGGCGGATGCCCGATTGGGTCCGACCTATCGTTAGCTTTCTGCAACCCCGCATTGGTCCGCGCGGCCTCGAATTTGCCCGTGCGCGGGTCGAGATGAAGGCAGCCGAGACCATCCTGCACCTTCGTCGCGCCATGCCTGCGAAAGTGAAAAACATGGTGCCGGACCACGTTTGGAAGATCGCGGAGCCCTATGATTTGACGCCAAAGGATGACGAGCGGCGTTAGTCTTTGTAGGGATCCAGACTGTCGCGCAACCCGTCGCCAAGGAAGTTGAAGGCCAACACGACCACGATGATTGGCAGCATCGGAATAGCCGTCCATGGATAAATCTCGATCGAGGCGAGGTTCTGGGCGTCGTTCAGCATCACCCCCCATGATACCGCTGGCGCGCGCAGTCCCAGGCCGAGGAATGACAGTGCCGTCTCGCCCAGGATCATTGCGGGGATTGACAAAGTCGCAGACGCGATCAGATGGCTTGAGAAGTTGGGCAGCATATGTCGCATGATGATCCGCCCAGGCCTCGCCCCCATCATCTCTGCTGCACGCACGAATTCCTCTTCCCGCAGGGCCAGGAATTTGGCCCGCACGGCCCGCGCGAGACCAGGCCAATCGAGAACCCCTAGGATTATCGAGATAATGAAGAATACCGCCACTGGGCCCCAATTCGAGGGTACAGCAGCCGACAGAGCCAGCCACAAGGGCAGTTCCGGCAGGGATCGCAAAACCTCGATCGCGCGCTGGATCGTCCAATCAAGCGCCCCGCCGAAGTACCCTGCGATTGCCCCAAAGAAGATGCCCAACGCGAAAGAGACCGTGATACCTATCAAGCCCACGGTCAGCGAAAGCTGTGCGCCGTAAAGTATCCGGCTGAAGACGTCGCGGCCCAACCGATCCGATCCCCAAAGAAACAGGGTGGCTCCTACCGGGGCGCAGACAAGATGCGTGTTGCTCGGAATGAATCCCGCAATACTGTAAGTCGAGCCCTGGCAAAAGAACTGCAGCGGCATGGGGCGCGTTTCGTCGACATCGTAGCTCCAACGGAAATTCTCCAGATCGGCCACGGCCGTCGTAGGATAGACGTAGGGTCCGATGAATTCGCCCTCATGCCAGAAGCGAATGTCTTGCGGCGGGTGATAAAGAAAATCGGCGCTGCGTTCGTTCGGCGTATAGGGCGCGATGAAGCCTGCAAAGGGCAGCACGATGTAGCAAAGCGCGAGGAAAACGCCCGAAATCAGGCCCAGACGATGCCGCCGGAACTTGCGCCAGACCAGCCGCGCATTTGAGGCATCCATGTCCTCCCGGTCAATCGCCGAGAGATCGATCGCGGGATCATAGGGCGCATTGTCGATGTAGCGTCCATCTGGCTGCATGCTCATCGCGCGCGCTCCCCATACTTGATCCTGGGGTCCAGGAGGACAAGCAGCAGGTCAGAGATCATTGTGCCGATGAGGGTAAGAAGGGCCACGAACATCAGAACGAAACCGGCCAGGAACTGATCCTGTGATTTTAATGCGGTCAAAAGTGACGGCCCGATGGTCTGTAAGCCCAATACGACGGAAACCAAAACCGACCCTGAGACCATAGCGGGCAATAAGTTACCAATATCGGCAACGAATGGATTAAAGGCCATGCGCAAGGGATACTTGGTTAGCATCCGCGCGGGCGGCAAACCCTTTGCGGTTGCGGTTTCAACGTAGGGTTTCGACAGCTCATCCAGCATGTTGGCCCGCAATCGCTGCATCATCGCCGCAGCGCCTGATGTGCCGATCACGAAGGTCGGGACGATCAGATGCAGGAGAACGGATTGGACCTTGGCCCAGGACATCGGTTGGCCCTCGAAGGATGGATCCATCATGCCTCCGATGGGCAGGCCGAGATATTTGTTACCATAGTAAAATAGGATCAGCGCCAGCAGGAAATTTGGCGTGGCAAGCCCCAGATAACCCACGAAGGCTGCAGAATAATCCACCCAAGTTTTCGAGCGCGCTGCAGCCAGCACACCCAGGGGTAGGGCGACGATGTAAACGAACAAAACAGCAGAGACGTTGACCAGAACGGTAAGCCACAGCGCGTCGCCAACGACCTCTGACACAGGTCGGTCGAATTCAAATGACCAGCCGAAATCCCCTTGGATCAGCCCCGAATAGCCCTGCGGGCCAGGGACAAAGCCCACCCATATGAGGTATTGCTGCCAAAGCGGTTTATCTAGAGCGTATTCCTTGCGCAGAAACTCCGCCTTGGCGACGCCTTCTGCTTGGCCGGTCGCGCGCAGCTCGGCGATCTGGTTTGAAAGATAATCGCCGGGGGGCAGATTAATGATGACGAAGATGAGGATTGACACGACCCATAGCGTCATCACCATCGTCAGCAGCCGGTAGACCGCATAGCGCAGAAAGATCATTCAGCCACCTGCGCCAGCTCCGCATCACCGAAGAAGAACTCATCAACCCTGTGAACCCCAAAATGCGCTCCGGGATTCCAGGCCCATTTTCCGATCTCTGGCACATTCTGCAGACGGTCCGACACAACCACCGGCTGTGGTGTCTCCGAGATGATCCCGATGGCAAACTGCTTGTCGGAGTGGATGTACAGCATTTCCCGCCAGATTTCTTCGCGCCGGTCGGCGTCTTCTGTCCCGTGCCAGGCCTGATAAAGCTGCATCAGTCGCTTGGCCTCGGGCAGATCGGGCTTTTGACCCGCGGACCCTCGTGTCTGATAGTACTGCCCCCACATCGGCCAAGCGAAGAAATCTTGACTGGTGGGTGCCAGATAGTCGGGTGGCGTGTTCGGCACCGGCAAACCGTTGTCCCAGCCGTACCAAACTGACGCCATCGTGACACCAGAATAAACCCGGTTGCGAAGGATATCGCGATCAAGCGGGCGCATAATCAGTTGAACCCCGATATCCCGCCAAGTGTCGGTCATGATTGCAAGCGCGTTTTCAACCTCTTGCCGCTCTCCGGCGGTTTCGATCACGAATTCCAGCGGGCGCCCGTCGGGCAGGGTGCGGATGCCCGAGCGCGTGCGCTCCGTCAGGCCCATCTCATCGAGCAGCGCATTCGCCGCTTCGGGATTGTAAAGCGCCCAGGCGCTTAGGTTTGAGGGCTCGAAAAGGGGGCTGTCGGCAAGGGCGGTCATCCCGCCTTCTTTGGCAAGCCCGAAATAGAGCGCCCTGTTGATCATACGCCGGTCGATGGCCATGGAAAGCGCGCGGCGAAAACGAGTATCACGTATGATCTCGCGCCAGACGGGATCGGCGAAATTCAGATTTGGGTAGATGGCCATCTGGCTCGCTACACCATTGCGCCAGAGCCGGGTTGAGTATTTTGCACCGTCCGCCTCGCCTTTGCGCAGGACTGACACGTCACGGAAATCGAGGCCTCGGGCCTGCAGATCAGCCTCACCGGCATTGGTTTTCGCAGCAATCAGGCCGCCGGCCACAACGCTCATTTCGACTTTGTCAATGTAGGGAAGCTGCGTGCCTGCCGCATCGATCCGGTGATAGAATGGGTTGCGGATGAAGACCTGGCGTGAGGATGCGCCTTTGTCCGTCAGCATCCAGGGCTGCAGCGTCGGCAAGTCCGGATTGTCGAACTTGTACATGTCATCCATGTCGTTGTGCAAAGGTGCCCAGCCCCGCACCCTTGCCTTGACGACCGCCAGCTTCAGGACTTTGGGATCTGCGAAATCAGCATGGAATTTCTTGAGGTAGTGCGCTGGCCTGTAGATAAAGGGTGGCCGCGCGCCAGCCAATGCGGGCAGGAAATTGGGGTTTGGTCTGCTCCATTCGATCACGACGGTTTGCGGATCGGGAAAGCGCATTGTCGCGATTTCGTCGCCATTGCGCATGACTTCTGGCGGGCCGTTGGGGCTAAGATCAACGTTGTTGGCGACGTGATCCCACCAGTACTTGAAGTCATAGGACGTAAATGGCGCTCCGTCAGACCAGCGATGCCCCTTGCGCAGATGAAGGGTGAAATGGCGGTTTTCCTCGATCTCGATCCGTTCGAGGATGTCGGCCACAAGTTCGTAGTTTTGATCGTATCCGACCAGCCGCGCATAGCCGTAGACGACCATCTGCCGAATGTCTTTCGACCGCGTCACCATCGTGCGCAGGGTCCCGCCCTGTTGTCCGATGGCACGACCTTTTTGGGCAAGATCAACGATCAGAGGGCGGTCCGGGATGCGATCGGCGGCGGGGGGGAGTTTGCCAGCTGCGACATAGTCTTTCAGAAAGCTGCTTTCGTTGACCGTCTGCCCGCTGACAGCAGCGCCAGTCAAGGCAAGGATAACCGCCGCACTAAGCCACATAACGGATCTACGCATGACATCTCACCTTATGGCCTGGACTTGTTTCGCGCAGGTCGGGTGCCGACTGTCCGTCAAACCGGAACATTTCCGGCCATGAGGATGGCGCACCCGCGCCCTGCGCAACAAGTGCGAGGTCGATGGGGCGGGCGATGTCCGGCTCTGGCTGCGCTGCGATCAAAGCCTTTGTGTAGGGGTGTTGCGGGTCGTAGAACAACGTGTCAGGCGGGGCCTGTTCGACGATCACGCCCTGCCGCATAACGGCGACCTCATCGGCGATGCGGGAAACGACAGCCAGATCGTGGCTGATAAAGAGATAGCTCAGCCCCATACGGTCGCGAATTCCTTCAAGCAGGTCGAGGATCTGATCTTGCACCGAAACATCAAGGGCCGAGGTCGGCTCATCACAGATCAGAAGTTGCGGATCGAGCGTAAGTGCACGCGCAATCGATAGCCGTTGTCTTTGGCCGCCGGAAAAAGCATGCGGATACCGGCTGAGCATGTCCTTGTGCAGCCCCACCCATTTCAGACGCTCTGCTGCGATCTCCTTGCGGGTCTGCTTGTCCCCGATCCCGTGGATTTCAAGCGGTTCGGTCAGCGTGGCCCCGATACGCATGCGGGGCGACAAGGACGAATAAGGGTCCTGAAACACCATCTGTGCCTGCCGTTGAAAGCGCAGCCGCTCCGTTCGAGCCAAATCGTGTACGGGCAGGGGATCCGCACCTTTACCGTGAAACCAAACCTCACTGCCTTCATCCGGCACCTCAGCCCCAAGGGCAATGCGCGCGCAGGTGGACTTGCCCGATCCGCTTTCGCCGACGATGGCCAGCGTCTGGCCCCGCACAAGGCTCAAATTGATGTCGCGGCAGGCGGTGACAGATGTTGCCTTTCGCCAGCCACCCGCACGCAGCTTATAGGTTTTTCGAAGCGATTTCATCTCGAGGATTGGATCTGCAACGCCCGAGGCATTCGCGGGTTTCGCCACTTCTGGAATCAAGGGCGCCGCCGCGATCAAACGTCTTGTGTAGCCGTGGCCGGGCGTGCTCAGCACTTTCGCTGCAGGACCCGCCTCCATCACGCGACCCCGGTTCATCACCACAACATCATCCGCCATATTGGCGACGACACCCAGATCATGAGTCACGAGGATGACCGACATCTCCGTTTGGCGCTGCAAATCCTTGATCAACCCCAAAACCTGCGCCTGCGTGGTCACATCCAGGGCTGTGGTCGGCTCATCCGCGATCAGAAGGCGGGGGCGCGCGACCATGGCCATCGCGATCATCGCCCGCTGCCGCATACCCCCGGAAAGCTCGAAAGGATAAGACCGATAGGTGCGCTCCGGATCGGCAAAGCCCACACGGTCGAACATATCCATCACGCTGCGCTTGGCGTCTCGTCGGCCCGCGTCGCGGTGTAGGCAAAGCACCTCGCTGACCTGATCCCCAATACCGTGAAGTGGAGAGAGGGAGCGCATGGGCTCCTGAAAAATCATCGAAATGAGATTGCCACGGATATCCCGAATATCCCGATCTGAGATTTTCAGCAGATCCTTGTTCTCGGGCGCCAGTAACACCTTGCCCGACCGCAATTGCGCGGCCCCGGGCAGGATCCGCAAGATAGAACGGCAAGTCAGCGTTTTGCCGGATCCGCTTTCCCCGACCAGCGCCAGCGTACGGCCCTCCGGGATCTCAAAGCTGACGCCATCGACGACCGGCGCCGATGCGCCAAAGCCGATGGTCAGGTCTTCTACCGATATCAAAGGGGCCATGAAGCGGTCCAGATTGCGCGATCTCTTGTGATAAGAACCCGATTTGTGCACTTGCGTCCAGTAAACCCCTACTTCGCCTCCTCTTTGAAGGTGAAGATGCCCAGTGACGTAGCGGCCCTCTTGCCCTTTTTGGTCCTCCGCCTAGGCTGAAATCTAACTATTGGCCGACGAGGCTGTCCTATGGGCTTCGAAGACCAAGCGCGCGATTGACGGCAAGGGAGGGCCAGAGATGAGCAGTAAGATAGCCTATTCAAGACAGGGTGATATCGCGGTGCTGACAGCTCAGAACCCGCCAGTCAATGCGCTCAGCCAGGCTGTGCGTCAGGGGCTTCTGGACGGTGTCGAAAGGGCCGAGGCTGAAGACGGGGTCAAGGCTATTCTGATCGTTGGTGCGGGACGCGCGTTTTTTGCGGGCGCGGACATCAAAGAGTTCGGCAAACCCCCTTTGGAACCGCACCTGCCTTGGCTTGTCGGTCGGATAGAGGCGTCTCCTTTGGTGGTCGTGGCCTCCATGCATGGTGTCAGCCTGGGCGGCGGACTTGAGGTGGCGATGGGGTGCCACTATCGCGTTGCGCAACCTTCAGCCAGGGTCGGCCTCCCCGAGGTGCATCTGGGCATCATTCCGGGAGCAGGTGGCACACAGCGTCTGCCGCGCTTGACAGGGGCCGACGCAGCGCTTGAAATCGCGACAACCGGTCGGCATGTCGGAGCAGCCGAGGCGCTGAAGCTCGGTATTGTCGACGCGATCGAAGAAGGCGACCCGACCGAGATAGGGGTTGCCTACACAGAGAAACTGCTGGCCGAAGGCGCCGTGCCGCGCCCTATCTGCGAGATGCACGCACCCGCAGCGATTGATTGGTCCGCGGCACATGCTGCAGTTGAGGCCCGTGCCCGCGGTCAACTCTCCCCCGGTTTCGTGGTCGAGGCCGTTCAGGCCAGCGCAGAACACTCATTCGAGGAAGGCATGAAGGCGGAACGCGCGATTTTCAGGAAGGCGATGGACACGGATCAACGCAAAGGTCTGATTCATGCGTTCTTCAGCGAACGCGCTGTATCAACCCTGCCAGAACTGAAGGGCGTTGAGCCTCGCCCGATGAGCCAGATCGGCGTGATCGGTGGTGGCACAATGGGTGCGGGGATCGCCACCGCGGCGCTGCTGTCGGGCTTCTCCGTCACTATGTTGGAAATGTCGCCGGAGGCTGGTGAGGCCGCACGGGGCCGGATCGAGAGCAATCTCTCGGGTGCCCTCAAACGTGGCAAGATCAGTGCAGAGCAGCACGCGGCGATTGTCGAAAAGGCCTTGCAAGTCGTCACAGATTATAACGCGCTCAAGGATGCTGATCTGTTGATAGAGGCTGTCTTTGAGGAGATGGAGATCAAAAAGAAGGTGTTCGCTCAGTTGGATGCCGTCTGCAAACCGGGTGCGGTTCTTGCGTCGAACACATCTTACCTTGATATCAATGAAATTGCCTCTGTCACCAGCCGACCAGAGGATGTGATCGGCCTCCATTTCTTTTCTCCGGCCCACGTCATGAAGCTGCTTGAGGTTGTTGTGGCCGACAAAACCGCGATTGATGTGGTTGCCACAGGCTTCGATCTGGGCAAACGGCTCAGGAAGATCAGCGTCCGGGCCGGGGTGTGTGACGGGTTTATCGGCAACCGGATCCTATCGACTTACCGAACAGCAGCTGATCACATGATTCTGGATGGCGCATCGCCCTATGAGATCGACAAGGCGCTCGAAGATTTCGGCTTTGCCATGGGCCCTTTTGCCGTCGCCGATCTTGCGGGGCTGGACATCGGCTATGCAGTGCGCAAACGCAAACGCGCCGAAGGGTTGCAACCGAATGAACGCGACAGCCACTATGCCGACAAACTGGTCGAGCATGGCCACAAGGGGCAGAAAACGGGCAAGGGCTACTACGACTACTCCGCCGGAATGAAGGCACGGGTGCCGAACCCTGATGTCCTGCCTTTGATCAAGGCGGAGCGTGTGGAACAGGATATCTCATCCCGTGAATTCACCGATCAAGAAATCGTGCGCCGATATATGGCCGCGATGGTGAATGAGGCCGCCAAGGTCGTAGGTGAAGGCATTGCGCGCCGTCCGCTTGACGTCGATATGACGCTGCTCTTCGGCTATGGCTTCCCGCGCTACCGTGGCGGACCGCTCAAATGGGCGGATATCGTAGGGCTCGATGGCCTTCTTGCCGATATAAATCGCTATGCAGAGGACGACCCGCATTTCTGGCAGCCTGCGCCCTTGCTCGAACAGCTTGTGGCCGAAGGCAAGACATTTGACGATCTGAACCAATCCTGACCTCCTAGGAGACGATCATGGACCTGAGCTATACAACCGAAGAACTGGCTTTCCGCGATGAAGTCCGCACGTTTTTGCAAGAAGACCTCCCAAACGACCTGAGCGAAAAGGTCCGGCTGGGCCAAGACCTTGCCAAGTCCGACATGGAACGTTGGCACGCGATCCTGAACAACCGGGGTTGGCTCGCGCCAAACTGGCCAAAAGAATTCGGTGGGGCGGAATGGAACGCCGTGCAGCGCCACATTTTCGAGGAAGAGGCGGCGATGGCAAATGCGCCACGTATAGTGCCCTTCGGTCTCTCGATGCTGGCGCCTGTTCTGCAGAAATTCGGCAGCAAGGGACAGCAGGATTATTGGCTGCCTCGTATTCTGAGCGGTGAGGATTGGTGGTGCCAGGGCTATTCTGAGCCCGGCGCGGGTTCTGACCTGGCCTCGCTCAAGATGAAGGCTGTACGAAACGGTGACCACTATGTTTGCAACGGCCAGAAGACATGGACGACTCTTGGTCAGCACGCCAACATGATTTTTTGCCTCGTGCGGACTGACCCAGATGCCAAACAGCAGGAAGGCATTTCGTTCCTGTTGATCGATATGAATACGCCCGGTGTCGAAGTGCGGCCCATCATCCTGCTTGATGGGACGCACGAAGTGAACGAGGTGTGGTTCAATGACGTTAAGGTGCCGGTGGACAACCTCGTTGGTGAGGAAAACAAGGGCTGGACCTATGCCAAGTACCTTCTGACGCACGAACGCACGAACATTGCAGGCGTCGGCTTTTCCCAAGCCGAATTGGCGAGCGTCAAACGTATCGCCAAAGCCGCCAATCACAACGGAAAGCCACTGATTCAGAATCCGGCCTTTGCCGCGCGTCTTGCGCAGATCGAGATTGATCTTCGGGCCATGGCCACGACCAATCTGCGCATCATCTCGAAGGCCGCTGCTGGTGGGGCGCCGGGGGTCGAGGCGTCCATGCTGAAGGTGAAAGGCACAGAGATCCGGCAGGAAATCAACGATCTTGCCCGCCGCGCTGTGGGACCTTACGCGATGCCTTTTGCCTCCGAGGCGATCGAAGGAACCAATGACATGATCCCAGATCCCTATGAGGCCGGGCCGGTCGCTGCGGACTACTTCAACAATCGCAAGCTCTCGATTTTCGGAGGATCGAACGAGATCCAGAAAGGCATCATCGCCAAGGTCACAATGGGAGGCGGGCGATGAAGTTCGACCTGACCGAAGAACGCCAAATGTTGCAGGACAGCCTGCGCCGCTTCCTGGGGGATCGCTACACGACTGCCAGGCGGAATGAGATCATCGACAGTGAAACCGGCATGTCGGCCGAGATCTGGTCGCAATTGGCCGAGCTTGGCGTGATTGGTGCCATGTTCACGGAGGACCAAGGCGGTTTCGGCGGCGCGGGCTTCGACATCGCTGTGGTGTTCGAGGAACTTGGTCGCGCTGGTGTGGTTGAGCCCTTTCTGGACAGCGCCCTGATAGGGGGCCGTTTGCTGGCCGAGGCGGGGCAAGGCGAGAAGGTCGAAAAGGTGATGGAGGGCGCGCTTCATCTGGCCCTCGCCCATGGTGAGCCGGGCAGCAGATACGATCTGAACCATGTTGAGACGACGGCAAGGGACGGCGTCCTGACTGGGCGCAAGGCCGTAGTGATGAACGCAGAGACCGCAGACCTTATGATCGTCTCTGCGCGCGTTAGCGGAGATGTGGCCGACCAGGACGGCATTGCACTTTACCTTGTCGACAAGGGAACGGATGGTCTTACGATCCAGGGCTACCCACTCCTGGCAGGTGGACGGGCGGCGGAAGTGACCCTTGATCATGTGCGGGGTACCGAGCTGTTTGGCGCGGACAAGGGTTACCAAGCGCTCGCCGATGTCACAGCTCTGGCCACGGTGGCGCAATGCGCCGAGGCGCTCGGCGCGATGGAAACCGCAACTGCGCTCACCAAAGACTATCTGATGACCCGCAGGCAATTCGGGCGGCCTATCGGGACGTTTCAGGCGCTCGCCTTCCGTATGTCGGATCTTTTGATCGAGATGGAGCAGGCCCGCTCGGCCGTTATCAATGCCGCGGGCTACTTCGACACTGACCAGCGGGATCTTTATGTTTCGGGCACCAAAAACCTGATGGGCCGGGCCGGGCGGCTGGTGGCAGAGGAAGCGATCCAGTTGCATGGTGGCATCGCGATGACCCAGGAGTATGAGCTGGCCCATATCGCCAAGCGCATAGTTATGGCTGACCACCGGTTTGGGGACACCGACTACCATCTGGAGCGCTTCATTGACCTCAGCGCTGCCTGAACTGGGCTTGATCCGCGATGAGACCGGGGCGCAAACGCTTCTGGGTTATGTTGTGGATCTGCGTCCGGGCGATGGGAAGGGGCGCTGTTACCTCGACCTCGGGCCTCAGCACGGCAATCGTCACGGTGGGCTGCATGGCGGTATCATTTCATGTCTTCTTGATAACGCTATGGGCTTCGCTGCGTCGCTGTCAGCGGATCCCAAGGGTGCGACGCGTTTCCTGACGATTTCAATGACCACACAATACCTCGCGCCCGCGCGTGAAGGGCGGGTGACTGCGACCGGCGGAGTGACGGGCGGTGGCAAGAGCACGCTCTTTGTTGACGGGCAGCTCGAGGACGAGGCCGGGCGGCTGCTGGCGACATCGACCGGCGTCTATAAGAGGGTGAGAACATGAGTGCACGACTGGAAAAGGCTGGCGACAGGTTGATCGTCTGGAACGGCAACACGCACAAACGTGGCGCGCTATCACCCGAACTTTATGCGACGATCCTTGAGGCTGTAGAGCAAGCGCAGGATCCGAAGATCCGCGCGGTGATCCTGACATCAGAAGGCGATTTCTTCTGCGCCGGTGGCGATCTGAGCGTCATGATCCAGCGACAGAACATGAGCGAAGACGAACGCCGCTGCATGATCGACAACCTCCACGATGTGGTCCGCGCGCTAAGGGCTTGCCCGGTTCCTGTGATCGCTGCTGTTAAGGGCGGGGCGGCAGGCGCAGGGGTGTCGCTGGCGCTGGCCTGCGATTTCATCGTGGCGGAAACCGGCATCCATTTCACCGCCTCTTATGTGAAGGCAGGGCTGGTGCCCGACGGTGGGCTGACCGCGTCACTCGCCCGTCTTCTTCCGCGACCGCTCGCGATGGAGATGTGCTTGCTGGCCCGCCCCTTGGCGTCGGACCGGTTGCTGACCCTGGGGGTCGTGAACGTTGCCGCACCTCAGGATCTTGTGCTTTCCGAAGCGCATGTCTTGGCAGATGCCTTGGCGCAGGGACCACGGCAGGCGCAAAGTGCGATCCGCGCGATTGTGGCCAGCGCTTACGATCAAAGTGAGGCGGATCAGTTGGACAGCGAACGCGATGCGATGGCCAAGGCAACCGGCAGTGCCGAAGCAGCAGAGGGGATCGCTGCCTTCCTTCAAAAGCGCGCACCGGAATTTGGCTGATGCAGCGGGTCGATGACTTTCTGGCGCATCAGGTCGCGACCCGCCCAAAGGCCCGCGCCTTTGCGGATGCGACTGGTCATAGCTGGACATATGCCGCGTTCGACGATGCCGTTTCCGAGATGGAAGCGCACCTGATCGCGACAGGTCTTAAGCCGGGCGACCGGGTCATGATCTTATCGGAAAACTGCCTTGCGGCGGTGGCCGCGATCTTTGCGGCATTGCGGCTCCGGGCCATTGCTGTCCCCGTCAATGCCCGTCAAAGCCCCGCCGAGGTCGACAAGATCATCGCCCACGCAAAGCCCGCTGCATTGATCTTAACCACCCAGATCTCACCCGATGCCATGGCCCATGCGGAACGCCTGGGGGCCGAGCTTTTGAAAGGTGGTTTTGGCGAGGTGCAAATCGGTTGCCCGTTCGGCAGCAACCCGGACGCGGACAGCGAAGACGTCGCCATCCTGCTTTACACAACCGGAACGACGGGCGAACCGAAGGGTGTCATGCTGACCCATGCCAATGTGCGCTTCGGAGGCATGACCTCCGCTACGCTGCGTGGCATGACGCAGGATGACGTCGTCTATGGTGTGCTGCCGATCACGCATGTGTTCGGTCTTTGCTCTGTGGTGGTTGCTGCCGTAAGCGAAGGTGCTTTCGTCCGGCTGGAACCCCGCTTTGACGTGGCCAAGCTCTATGACGCCTTGCGTGATGGTGTAACGCTCTTTTCAGGCGTACCGCAGATGCATGCGGTCCTGATGGCGCATGTAAAGGGCAAAGGTTTGGCCAAGCTCGGCTCGGAAACCCTGCGCTATGTGTCGTCCGGCGCAGCACCCCTAGATCCAACGTGGAAGCGGGAAGCCGAGGCGTTTTACAATGTCGCTATTCAGAATGGCTATGGCATGACCGAAACGACAGCCGGCATCAGTGCCACGCGCAACCCGATCGGTGTGCCGGATGTCTCAGTCGGGCCTGCCCTGCCTGGGGTCGAGCTCCGGATCGACGAAAGTCTGCCCGGCGGCGGCGATGGTGAGGGCGAGGTGCTGACACGCGGGCCGCACGTTATGAAGGGTTACTATCGGAATCTGGAGGCCACTGATGAGGTGTTAGACGCGAATGGATGGATGCGCACCGGCGATCTGGGCAAGTTCGACGATGCGGGTTTCCTTCATATACTTGGCCGCTCGAAGGAACTGATCATTCACGGCGGATTTAATGTCTACCCGCCCGAGGTGGAGGCGGCGCTCAACGATCATCCTGACATCGTGCAGGCGGCTGTGATTGGTCGACGTATTGCGGGCGATGAGGAAGTCCTGGCCTTTTGCATGGTCAGCGACACCTGCACTCTGACCGAAGGCGACCTGCGCAGCTTCGTCAAGGACCGCCTTGCTGGGTACAAACGTCCCAAACGGATCATCCTTGCCAAAGATCTGCCCGCCGCGCCGACCGGCAAGATCCTAAAACATCGTTTGCTCAATCACTTTGCCGATCAGCTTTGACCCTATGGATCAGTACCCTTCGGGATTTCCGGGGACGATCTTGGTGATCGTGCCAGCATCTTCGCCGTCCGGTCCGACGTAAGTAAAGGTTCCCGCCTCGTAACGGATTTTCCAGTCGCCCGCGGGTCCTTCCTCCCACGCGACATGGTAACCGCCAGACTGCATTGTCACGGTCCCTTTGAGGGGTGCCTGACCCGGCAGCGTCATATGGGCGACGGTCTCTGAGGGATAGTAGATGATTGCATCTGCGGACTGATTGACGTCGACGTAGTGTGTGTTGCCGATCATCAGCACTGTGAGCACAACATTTTCGAGAATACCCATTTGGGATCCTTTCCTGTTTTCTTTTTAGCGGAGAAGGCGGCCTTGCCCTCATCATGTAGTCAAGTATCTTGACAATATCGGATCTGCTATATCTGTCAAGATGCTTGACCAATATGAGTGATGACGGCTGTGTCAAAATCTGAACTTATCGACCATATCGGTTGGGATCTCGCACTGGCCTTTGCCCGTTGGAAGGACAGGTTTCACACACTGATGCTGGAAAACGGTTGTCCTTGGGTTGCCGAGGCGCGCGGTGGACTGATACAGTACATTGGCCCCGGCGGGATTGCGCAGAACGTGCTGGTGCAGAAATCCGGGCTTACAAAACAAGCCGTCCAGCAGCACCTTGATCATCTTACCAAAGAAGGTGTCATCAAACGGCAAGGCGACCCCGATGACGCAAGACGCAAGCGTGTATACCTTAGTGACAAGGGACAAGAGGCGGCCGGGATCGCAAATGACGTAAAACGGCAAATCGAGACTGAGATGGAGCGCGAGCTTGGGCAGGCGAGTTTTGCCCGATTAAAGGCAGCATTGCAGCAAATCGCGCGGGCCGCTTCGCAGGATTGATCGCGCGGCTCAGGCAGCTTTCCATTTGATTGAACAGCCCATGGACGGGATCTGATCCAGCGGTCCTTCGCCGGTATGGGCGATCTTCTTCATAGCTTCAAAGAGATCACGGCGCAGATCGGCAGGCCCGGCTTGGGCACGAGACGCGTCGAGCCGCCCGCGATACTGGAGCTGCAGATCCGCGTTGAACCCAAAGAAATCCGGCGTGCAGGCCGCGTCATAGGCGCGGGCGATGGACTGTCCCTCGTCATGCAGATAGGGAAAGCCAAAGCCTTGCTGCGCCGCCAGCTTCTGCATGTTCTCGAAACTGTCTGCCGGGTAGCTCTGCGCGTCATTCGAACAGATCGCCCCCACGCCGATGCCGAGATCTAGGAGGTCTTTGGCATCACGATTAATCCGGTCAATAATGGCAAGCACGTAGGGGCAGTGGTTGCAGATGAACATGACCAAGGTGCCACTTCGACCTGCGATGTCCCTTAGTGCGTAGGTCTTTCCGTCCGTTGCTGGGAGAGAGAAATCCGGCGCGGGCCAGCCAAAATCACAGACAGGGGGTGTTGCCATTGTCATCTCCTTGCTGAGGGTGGGCGACATGCCCAATTTATGTCCAGACGCCCTCCGCGGCCGCCCGTATTGCTTTGATGTTCGCTCCATAAGGGCTGGAATTCTGAACCGACCCGTCCTTGAAAACGGCGGACCCTGCGACAAGCACGTTCGCCCCGGCCTCAGCGACCAGCGGGGCTGTCATGGGATCGACCCCCCCGTCGATTTCAATGTGGACAGGTCGGTCGCCGATCAGCGCGCGCAGCGCCCTGATCTTATCACGCATATCGATAAATCTCTGCCCCCCGAAGCCGGGGTTCACCGTCATCACGCAGACCAGGTCTGCGATGTCCAAAACTTCGGCCACAGCCTCGGCGGGGGTGCCCGGGTTGAGCGCCACACCGGCCTTCATACCCGCAGCGCGGATTGCCTGCAGTGTTCTGTGGATATGCGGGCCTGCTTCGATATGAGCCGTTAGCACGTCCGCGCCAGCTTCCGCAAAAGCGTCGATGTAAGGATCGACGGGCGCGATCATCAGATGTACGTCCATAACGCCCTTGATATGCGGTCGGATCGCCGCGCAAGTTGACGGGCCAAAGGTGATATTGGGCACAAAGTGCCCGTCCATCACATCCACGTGGATCCAGTCCGCCCCCTCTGCCTCGACAGCCGTGCATTCCGCACCGAAATTCGCGAAATCGGAGGCAAGGATCGACGGCGCGATTTTGATGGAACGGTCGAACGACATGGAAGTTCTCTCTTTCTCAAACATGGTAGTAGTTGTGGTACCAATCGACAAATGCCTTGATGCCCACATTCAGAGGCGTCCGAGGACGGCGGCCCGTCAATGTCTCTAGCAATGTCGTATCCGCCCAAGTCGCAGGTACGTCGCCCGGCTGCATCTCCTGCATGCGCATCGTGGCCTTGCGACCTGTGGCCTCTTCGATGGCAGCAATGAAGTCCAGCAATTTTACCGGCGCCCCATTCCCAATATTGACGATCCTGTAGGGGCCGAGGGGTGAGAGGCTGTCACCCGTCACGGGCACACCGCCTGGCACAACGTCGATCAGATCCATCAGCCTACAAACCAGATCGTCGATATAGGTGAAATCGCGCTGCATTTGCCCGTGATTGTAGACATTGATAAGATCGTCGGCGAGGATTGCGCGCGTAAACTTGAAATGCGCCATGTCTGGCCGCCCCCACGGTCCGTAAACAGTGAAAAAGCGGAACATTGTGATCGGCAGGTCGTAGAGATGCGCGTAGCTTTGGGCGAAGGTCTCTGTCGCTTTCTTGGTCGCACCATAGAATGACATCTGGCAGTCGGTCTTGTCCGTTTCGGCATAGGGCATCTTGGCGTTGCCCCCATAAACGCTCGAACTTGAGGCCAGCAGCATGTGATCAGGCGGATGGGTGCGGGCAGCCTCGAGCAGTTCGAACGTGCCTTCGATATTGGCGGCGATGTAGGTTCGGGGTGCGTCGATGGAATGGCGCACGCCCGCTTGCGCTGCGAGATGAATCACTGCATCGAAATTGTGTTCAGCAAAGAGGTCTTTGAGCAGACCTGGGGTCTCGATCCGGTGTTCAATGAACTGAAAGTGGGCGTCATCCAGCAGCATGTCCCGGCGCTTTTGCTTCAGTCTTATCTCGTAGTAGTCGGTCAATGCGTCGATGCCGACAACCTTCCAGTCCGCGTTCAACAGCGCCTTGCAGCAGTAAAATCCAATGAAACCGGCCGCGCCGGTCACAAGTGCAGTCCGAGGCATGCGGCCGTCCTTTCCCTTGCTGTTCCTTGGCGCATCAGATCCAAAAAGACCAGACCGATATGATTTAATTTGACAATCGAATTAACCGGCGGGCAAGGTGGTCGAGAAGGGGAGGAAACATGTTCATCGGTCTGGATCTGGGCACGTCTGGCCTGCGCGCCTTGCTGGTTGGTTCGGATGGTGCTGTCCGCGGCTTGGCAGAAGCGCATTATGGCGTCAGCCATCCTCATGACGGGTGGAGCGAACAGGATCCTGCCGACTGGATCAACGCTTGCAAGAGCGTCCTTGCAGAGTTGGCCAAGGCCCGTCCTAAGGAAATGGCCGCTTTGCAGGGTGTTGCGTTTTCCGGCCACATGCATGGTGCGACCGTCCTTGATGCAGACGGTGCCGTTCTGCGGCCTTGCATCCTATGGAACGATACGCGATCGCATATGGAGGCAGCGGCTCTGGACAAAGCAGACAATGTCCGCGAAATCAGCGGAAACATTGTTTTCCCTGGGTTCACCGCCCCGAAGCTTACTTGGATGGCCCGGTGTGAGCCTGACCTTTTTGGACGGGTGGCGATGGTCCTGTTACCCAAGGACTACCTGGTGTTCTGGCTGACGGGACAGCGTGTTTCGGAAATGTCGGACGCCGCCGGTACGTCATGGCTCGACACCGGTGCACGGGCCTGGTCTGACACGACGATCAAGGCAAGCGGTATGCGCCCCGATCAGATGCCAGCGTTGGTCGAAGGCAACGCTGTCGTTGGGGAAATCCGCGCTGACATCGCTGAAATACTTGGTCTGCCGCGCGGCGTGCAGGTCGTCGCCGGCGGGGCTGACAATGCAGCTGCCGCATGTGGGGTCGGCACCATGGGCGAGGGCGAGGCTTTCGTCTCATTGGGTACTTCCGGGGTCATGCTGGCGGGGAGGAACCGTTATGCACCCGCGCCCGACAGTGCAGTCCACACCTTCTGCCATGCCGTGCCCGATCGCTGGTATCAGATGGGCGTGGTTTTGGCCGCGACCGACAATCTGAACTGGCTGGCTGGGATCACCGGGCAGAGCCCGCAAACACTCACCGCGGCCTTGGGCGAGGATATTAGAGCACCAGGCCCGCTGCGATTTTTTCCATACCTTTCGGGCGAACGTACACCCCACAATGACAGCGTCATTCGTGCAGGATTCGCCGGTGTAGGTGCTGGCAGCGATGCGAAAAGCCTGACGAAGGCGGTAATGGAGGGTGTATGTTTCGCGCTACGCGACAGTTACGAGGCGCTTAAATCAACGGGTGTCGAACTCGCCAGCGCATTGGCCATCGGCGGCGGCACAAGATCGACACTGTGGACAAAGATGCTTTCTACAGCCCTTGATCTGCCGCTGGAACGGCCTGCACAAGGCGAGTTCGGCGCGGCTATGGGGGCGGCGAGGCTGGCGATCAGCGGCGTGACCGGCGTCACCCCGCAAGACATCATGACCAAACCCAAGATCGCCGAAAAGATCCTGCCCGATGCCGATCTGCGCCTGGCGTTCGAGGACGCTTACCACTCCTACAAAAACGGCTATTCCCACTTGAAGGCACTGCAATGACAACTGGTTTTTTCGACGGCATCGACCCCATCCAATTTGAAGGCGAAAACAGCACCAATCCACTAGCCTACAGCCACTACGACGGGGACGCGCTGATCATGGGCAAACGGATGAAAGACCATTTGCGCTTTGCCGTGGCCTACTGGCACTCCTTCGCGTGGGAGGGGGGGGATCCTTTCGGGGGGCCGACATTTGTCCGCCCTTGGCATCCACAGGATGATATGGGTCGTGCCAAGATGAAGGCAGATGTCGCATTCGAGATGTTTGGCATTCTCGGCGTGCCTTTCTTCTGCTGGCACGATGTCGATATCCGCCCCGAGGCCGCAACCTTCGCCGAAAGCCTTGCGCGGCTGGACGAGATTACCGACTATTTCGGCGCTAAGATGGAAGACCAGAAGATCGATTGCCTTTGGGGCACGGCAAACATGTTCAGCCACCGCCGGTGGATGGCGGGCGCTTCGACCAACCCGGATCCGGACGTTTTTGCCTATGCCGCCGCGACCGTGAAGTCTTGCATGGATGCGACCCATAAGCTGGGCGGTCAGAACTACGTCCTCTGGGGCGGGCGGGAAGGCTATGAGACGCTGTTAAACACTGACATGGGGCGCGAGCTTGACCATATGGGCCGGTTCCTAAGCATGGTCGTCGACTACAAGCACAAGATCGGTTTCGAAGGCACGATCCTCGTAGAACCTAAGCCGCAGGAACCCTCCAAACATCAATATGACTATGACGCGGCTACCTGCATTGGTTTCCTTCGCAAGTATGGGCTGGAAGGGGAGGTGAAGCTGAACCTCGAGCAGGGTCATGCAATCCTCGCAGGCCATTCATTCGAACATGAAATCGCTGTTGCAGCATCCGAGGGGATGCTGGGCTCCATAGACATGAACCGGAACGATTACCAGTCCGGCTGGGACACCGACCAATTCCCCAACAACGTACCCGAGGTGGCGCTCACCTATTATCACATCCTAAAGGCCGGTGGTTTGGGCACGGGCGGCACCAACTTCGACGCAAAGCTACGCCGCCAGTCGCTTGATCCCGTGGATTTAGTCGCTGCTCATGTTGGTGCGATGGACGTCTGCGCGCGCGGGCTGAATGCAGCCGCCGCCATGCTCGAAGACGGCGGATTGGAAGAGGCCTTGTCGACCCGCTATGCCGACTGGGACACAGCCAGGGCAAAATCCATGCTGCAAGGTGACCTGAGCACGATAGCAGCCGATGTAATTTCGGGCAAAATCGATCCGCAGCCGCGCTCTGGCCAACAGGAGATCCTGGAGAATTATGTCAACCGCTTCGTCTAGCTGCTTGGCCTTCCTGTGTCTGGCCAGGGTCGCTTGTGCGGACCTTCCTGTGGCCGACGCGGAGTTCATGTCTGTTGACAGCGCGCAGGTTGAGCTTGGGCGATTGCTGTTCTATGACCCGATCCTGTCGGGCAACAAGGCTGTCTCGTGTGCAACCTGCCACCACCCGAAACACGCCACCGCCGATGGCCTGTCTCTGGGACTGGGTGACGGCGGTGTGGGGCTTGGCACTGATCGGGTCGTCGATAAGAAAAACCCACCGGAACAACGTATTCCCCGCAATGCTCCCGCGCTCTTTAATCTGGGTGCATCCGAATTCAACGTGTTTTTTCACGACGGTCGGCTTGAAGCGGATCCAGAGCGCCCAAGCGGCATCCGCACGCCGTTGGGTGCAGAGATGGAGGCGGGCTTTGCCAATCTGCTTTCTGCTCAGACGATGTTCCCGGTCCTCTCGCCCGATGAAATGGCCGGGCATTATTCCGAAAATGACGTGGCTCAGGCCGTGCGTCAGGGTCTTCTGACCGGCGAGGGAGGTGCCTGGGACATCCTGTCCAAACGCGTTGAGTCGATACCTGAATATCGTGCGCGCTTTGATGGCGTTATTGGGAAAAAACCCGTCCGTTTCACTGACATTTCGGATGCCATAGCGGCCTTCGTCGCTTTTGAATGGCGCGCTGACAACAGTCTCTTTGACCTTTATCTGCGCGGTGTCGGCAGACTAAACGCTGAACAGATGCAGGGTATGCAACTTTTCTACGGCAAGGCGACCTGCGCCACATGCCATTCGGGCCAGTTCCAGACCGACCACGCCTTTCACGCGATCGCTGTCCCGCAGATCGGCCCTGGCAAGGCGGGACGCTTTGAAACACATTCCCGAGATACAGGGCGTATGCGCGTGACGGGCGACCCCGCTGACGCTTATGCCTTCCGCACGCCGTCGTTGCGAAATGTTTTACACACGGCGCCGTACGGTCATGCAGGCAGTCACGCCACGCTGGAAGGCATAATTCGCCATCATCTTGATCCAATTGGGTCTTTGAAGGCGTACGCGCCCAGCCAGGCTGTCCTCCCGGAGATTGACGGCGTCGATGACCTGCGCGCGCTATCGGACGCAGCCGAGATCAAGGCCATTGCCAGCGCGAACCAGCTTACGCCGATATTTTTGACGGATGACGAGATCGCCTTGATAGTCGCCTTTCTCGGCGCGCTGACAGATGAGCAAAGCCTTCGCGGTGGTCTGGGTGTGCCCAAAACTGTGCCAAGCGGCTTGCCTGTCGATCAGTAGCGTCTGACCGACAAGTTTGTCCCGTCCGGCGTGATCCGAATGATCTGATCGGCCGCGATAACTTCCCAATTGCTCCAGTTTCCATGCGGCCAGCGGACCCTGACCCTGACCTTCTCCACTTCTCCGAGGCCGAAGTGCTGAGAGCCGAGCATCCCGCCTCCATGACCACCACCAACCGTGATTTCCCTGGACTGCACGCTGGCGCCATCATCAACTTCTATCCAGGCACCCACCGCTGCCCGGTTCGATCCGGACTGATGCAAATCGACGCTCAGCCAATGCCCCGCACCGCCGCTGACATTCCGCCAAAGCTCCAGCGGCGCGCGGCGATTCACCACGACCAGATCCAGTAAGCCGTCCGTGTTGAAATCGACCAGGGCTGCCCCCCGACCCCGATGCAACGACGCCACTCCAGCGCGATCTCCAAATTCTTCAAACCGACCACCCAGGTTTTGTATCAACAGGTTGTTCGGATCCTCCATTGCGTTGCCGGGCATCTGCTGAACATTGCCTTTTGATATGAATACATCATCACGCCCATCGTTCTGAATGTCCCCAAAAGCGATATGCCAGCCTGTCGATGGGCGTCCGTCACCGCCGACATAGGGTCTTTGTGCGGCGGCACCCCGATCGAACGGCACGTCCACATAAGTCGGCCCATCGCCGTCCTGCACTTGCAAACGTTGATCGCCCATTGACGACAGGAAAACCTCGTCCCGGCCATCGCGGTCTAGATCTCGCGCGGCAATGCCCATCCCCCATAGCTGATGACCCTTCCATCCATCCGCTTGGTTATAGAGGCGCGGGATCTCTCCCATCTCCCAAAGCTGTTCCGCGCCGCCCTTGACATAGTAATGCCGGTCATTGCTGACCCGCAGGTCGGCCCGGCCACCGCGCGACCAATCCGTAAAAAGCATCGACAAGGCGCAGAACCCAGGGATCAGCACAGTTCGTGCATAGCCCTCCGGCTCGGGCCGGTAGAGGTGGTTTTCATCACATGCTTCAAAAGGCCCATCAGGATCCGTACGGTCGACATAATGCCCGAAGGCAAGCGTCGGGACGCTCTGTCCTTCTTCCCAAGTGGCGGAAAAGGCTGTGGTCCATGTGTCGGGAAAATCGATACCGAGGTCCAGCGGTCGAAAACCGCATGCCCCATCACCCTGAAGGGCGAGATCGGGGCCCACTCGCAGCACGATCAGATCCACATGCGCGTCACCATTCAAGTGGATCGGGTAGGCACCCACACTGCCGACAATGTCCAGTGGCGTGGCGTCGAACAGCATCTCGCTGTCGCTCCGGTTGATGAAAAGCGTTACGGGATTGCTGCCCCCAGCTGCCAGCATATCGGGCCGTCCGTCCCCGTTGCAGTCTAACACCCCCACGCCACCGCCCACGAAATGCTCCCAACCGCCATCATAGGCGTGATATGGGACCTCGGCGGGTTGGAACCGAGGCTCCGCCAGTGCAGCGACTGTCATCAAGAGGAATGCGACGAGGCTAGCGCGCATGATCAAGACTTTCGACTGCGATGTCCTGCACGAACTCGAGGGCATATGCAGCAGCGCCGCGCGCCCACATCAGGTTGCCCCATTTGTGGATCTCGACCCGCGGCGGCGGTTTGTCCACCTGCACAATGGATTTGCGCATCTCGTCGATGACCGCATCTGCATAGAGGTGGTCAAACTGCATCTGTTCACCGGCGAGGATGATCAATTGCGGATCGAATACATTCACCAGGTTGGCAAGCCCCACGGCGAACATCCTGCCCGCCCTGTCAACGACATTTCGCGCCGCGCCGTGCCCGGCCCGCGCCGCTGCCAGAACTTGCGCTACTGCCTCGGCGGTCGAGCCTTTGGGATCTATATCGAGCACGGACGAGGCGTCGCGCACCAAAGCATAGTCGGCCACGTAAGCCTCAAGACATCCACGTTGTCCGCAGCGGCACAACGCACCTTCGAAATTGATCTTCGTGTGCCCGAATTCCGCTCCACAGCCGCGTGTGCCCCGATAGATCTGACCGCCGAGAACAAGGCCCATCCCGACCCCGCTCTCGATCGTGATCACTATGAAGTCCGAATGATCGCGGCCCAACCCAAAAGTCAGTTCGGCCATCGCGACGAGGTTCGCGTCATTGTCCGCGAAGACCGGCAGGCCAAGCCGTGCCGAAAGGACATCGTGCAAGTTCACGTTGCGTTGCGTGAGCGATGGCGACCAATGCACCAGCCCTGTGTCAGCCTGCACAAGCCCAGCAAGACCGACACCCAGACCGGATAAATCGGCTACGGACCCGTCGACTTTCGCGGCAAGTGCGTCGAGGCCCCTAGCAATCGCATCCGCCAGACCCACCGGTGTCATCGTGCTATTGGGCAGTGCCTCTTCATGCGTCTCGATGTCGGCACCTTCGAAATCCATCAGCACGAATGAGATCGAGTGCCCCGACACTTTCAGCCCGGCCACCAAATGCGCGTTACCAGATATCTTAAGGTCGATTTTGGGCCGCCCCCGAGCGCTGTCTTCGGCCTCTGGGTCACGCGGTATCTCTTCAATCAGACCACCCTTGAGCAGATCCGCCGTCACCGCTGTCACGGTCGCCCTACTGATTCCCGTCCGCTCCGCAAGATCGATTCGCGGGATGCGCCCGCCTTTGGAGATCTCCCGCAGCAAAAGCCTCCGGCTTTCCAGCCGTTGATGTCCGAACGCCATGATAACGCTGCCTTTTTTTCCTCCCGGGGCCCATCCTGAACAGACCATCTAGCAAAAAGATGACCTGATTTCGCCAATCTGTCCAATTTAATTTGCAATTCGAATTTATTCATTCAATATGAGGATGACCCGCTGATAAAGGTAGAAAAGGCGGGACAGAGCTTTAGGGAGGACAGAATGAAGTTTCTAAAAACGGCAGCGGCCGTAGCAGCGGTATCGGTGATGGGCGTAAGTGCTTCGGCGCAAGACATCACTGTCGGCGTGAGTTGGTCAAACTTCCAGGAAGAGCGCTGGAAGACCGATGAAGCGGCCATCAAGGGTGCGCTCGAGGCGGCGGGCGCTGCATATATCAGCGCCGATGCACAATCATCTTCTTCCAAACAGCTTTCGGACGTGGAGAGCCTGATCGCGCAGGGTGCCGATGCGCTCATTATCCTTGCGCAAGATGCCCAGGCGATTGGTCCAGCGGTGGATGCAGCAGATGCCGAAGGTATCCCTGTGGTCGGATACGACCGCCTGATCGAGGATGCCCGCGCTTTCTATTTGACCTTCGACAATATTGAGGTGGGCCGGATGCAGGCCCGCGCCGTGCTGGCCGCGGCCCCCGAAGGCAACTATGTGATGATTAAGGGATCCCCGACCGATCCGAACGCAGATTTCCTGCGTGGCGGTCAGCAAGAGGTGCTGCAAGAGGCGATTGACTCAGGCGCCATTACCATCGTGGGTGAGGCTTACACAGACGCCTGGTTGCCCGCCAACGCGCAGCGCAACATGGAGCAGATCCTGACGGCGAATGACAACGACGTAGATGCGGTCGTAGCGTCGAATGATGGCACAGCGGGCGGCGTTGTCGCCGCTCTCACAGCGCAGGGGATGGAAGGCATCCCGGTTTCCGGTCAGGATGGTGATCACGCGGCGCTGAATCGTGTGGCTCTTGGCGTCCAGACGGTGAGCGTCTGGAAGGACGCGCGTGAACTGGGCAAAGCTGCAGGTGAGATCGCCGTGGCACTGGCGGGCGGTGCAGCGATGGCCAATGTCGAAGGGGCACAGGCCTGGACGTCACCTGCGGGCACCGACATGACGGCGATTTTCCTCGAGCCTCTGCCGGTGACCAAGGACAATCTCGCAGCTGTTACGGATGCAGGCTGGATCGAAGCGGAAAAGCTCTGCCAGGGCGTATCCGGCGGCCCAGCCCCCTGCAACTGATCGCGTAAGGCAGGGCTCGCCCTGCCTTACCTCAAACTCAAAAATAGGGTGGGCGACACGCCCCCCTTACATAGCCCACGCCATTCCCCGGTAAGGTGGACGTGTCGTCCGCCCCCATGACGGAGACCCGCCATGAGTGATATCGCTGTACCCACTGCCAAGCCGCGCAGCTTTCTGGAAACGCTCGAAATCGACCTTCGCCTGTTGGGCATGGTCGGCGCGTTCATCGTCATCTGCCTTTACTTTCACTTCGATACTGGTGGGCGCTTCCTTACGCCGCGCAACATTTTTAACCTTACGATCCAGACCGTTTCCGTCGCCATCATGGCCACCGGCATGGTCTTCATCATCGTCACCCGCCACATCGATCTCTCCGTCGGTGCTCTTCTCGCAACCTGCTCTGCCGTCATGGCTATGATGCAGACGCAATGGTTACCCCAAACACTTGGCCTTGGTCTCGGCCACCCTCTCATCCCTTGGCTTGCGATCCTCACAGGTCTTGTAACCGGGGCTGTCGTCGGCGCCTTCCACGGCTACCTGGTCGGTTACCTGATGATCCCCGCATTCATTGTTACGCTGGGCGGACTTCTTGTTTGGCGCAACGTCGCTTGGTATCTCACGAGCGGCCAGACCATCGGCCCGCTTGACCCCACCTTCCGTCAATTTGGGGGTATTAATGGCACGTTGGGACAGACCGGAAGCTGGGTCGTCGGCATCCTTTGCACCTTGGCGGCACTCGCCGCGCTTTGGAATGCCCGCCGCAACAAGGCGCGTCATGGCTTCCCTGTCAAACCGCTATGGGCGGAAGGTGTTCTTGCCGCAGTAATTGGCATCGCGATCCTCGGCTTTGTTGCCATACTAAATGCCTATCAGGTTCCCGAACGGGTGTTGGCCCGCAACTTCGCGGCCCGCGGCGAAGAGATGCCCGAAGGCTTCACCGCAGCTTATGGCCTGCCTATCTCGGTCCTCGTGCTTATCTTCGTTGCCATCGGCATGACCCTCATTGCCCGCCGCACCCGTCTTGGCCGCTACATCTTTGCGACCGGAGGAAACCCCGACGCTGCGGAGCTTTCAGGGATCAACACGCGCCTTCTCACCGTTAAGGTTTTCGCGTTGATGGGCGCCCTCTGCGCCCTCTCGGCGGTGGTCGCTTCGGCGCGGCTCTCAAACCATTCGAACGACATTGGCACATTGGACGAACTGCGCGTGATTGCCGCTGCCGTTATCGGGGGCACCGCCCTTGCCGGTGGACTTGGCACGATCCACGGAGCCATTCTCGGCGCCCTCATCATGCAGTCGCTGCAATCGGGTATGGCGATGGTGAATGTCGACGCGCCGCTTCAGAACATCGTCGTGGGCGCCGTCCTTGTCGCCGCCGTCCTAATCGACATCATCTACCGCCGCCGCACGGGAGCAAAGTGATGACCACACCCCTTGTCGAAATGAACGATATCTGCATCAGCTTTGGCGGTGTGCATGCTGTGGATCATGTTTCGGTTGATCTTATGCCGGGCGAAGTTGTGGGGCTGCTTGGCCACAACGGCGCGGGGAAATCGACCCTGATCAAGATACTTTCCGGAGCCTATCAAAAGGACAGTGGCGATATCACGATCAATGGCAAAAAGGTCGAGATCAATAACCCCCGCGACGCCCGAGCCTTAAACATCGAGACGATCTATCAGACCCTCGCGCTCGCCGACAATCTCGATGCTGCTTCAAACCTCTTTCTTGGGCGCGAGCTTGTCACGGCTTTCGGTTTTGTGGACGAAGACGCGATGGAGGCGGAGACCCGCAAGATCATGGCTCGTCTCAACCCCAATTTCCAGAAGTTCAGCGAACCTGTCAGCGCGCTTTCGGGCGGGCAGCGTCAATCCGTGGCCATTGCGCGCGCTGTTTACTTCGATGCCAAGATCCTGATCATGGACGAACCCACCGCCGCTTTGGGTCCGCATGAAACGCAAATGGTCAGCGAGTTGATCCAACAACTCAAAGCCGAAGGGATTGGCATCTTTCTGATCAGCCACGACATTCATGACGTGATGGAGCTTTGCGACCGGGCTAGCGTCATGAAGAATGGCAAGCTAGTCGGAACTGTGGATGTGAAAGATGTCACCGATGACGATCTTCTAGGTATGATCATCCTTGGCAAACAGCCCGGCCAAGCTGCATGACCCAAGCGCTTGTTGCAGATGTCGGCGGCACCAACACGCGCATCGGTTTTGCCGGGCGCGACGGTGTGCTCATGGAGAGCGTCCGACGTTACCGCAATGACGACTTTCCCGATTTTGCGACGCTGGCCGATGGTTATCTTGCCGGGCGTGACGCCGCAGCCTTTACCGTCGCGATTGCAGGCCCTGTCGGTGCGCAATCCGGCCGACTTACCAACCGTGACTGGCATTTCGACGCGCCTGATCTTGGTGCCCGGTTCGGCATCCCGAATGTTACGCTGCTCAATGATCTCGCAGCCCTCGGCCATGCGCTGCCTGCCTTACCCAACAGCGCCCTGCTCCACGTGGCCGAAGGCCAACCTGACGGACCACAAGGCCTCGTCATCGGGCTTGGCACTGGCTTCAATGTCAGCCCGGTGCATCTGACGAGAGAGGTCGTCTTCGAGGCAGAAACGGGCCATGCCAGCTTGCCCAGCGACGTCGCCGTGATCCTCCGCCAAGAGATAGATCCGGCCCCTTTCCCGACGGTCGAGGATCTGTTCTCGGGCCGTGGCCTCAAACGCCTGCACGTGGCCTTGGGTCATGCAGATGCGCCCACCGAAGAGATCGCAAAGAACGAAAAGACCATGGCGCTCATGGCACGGGCCCTGGGTGCGTTGACCCGTTCCCTTGCCTATCTCTACATGCCTCTCGGTGGTATGTTCTTCAACGGAAGCCTCGCCCGCGCCCTGCTGAACGGGTCCCACACCCGGACTGTCCTCGCGCCGCTTCAGGCCGATCCGATCTTCGACGGGTGTCTCGCGCGGATCCCCATACGCCTTCTTGTAGACGATGCGGCGGCGTTGCACGGATGCGCACGCCAGGCGGCTAGATTGCTTTGACCTGGTAAGCCGCATTGCTGGCGAAACTCTGTTTGGGAACATAGTGCGCGATGCGGCGGCGCATGAATGACGATCTTTAGAGGACTTCCCGCAGGACGTACGGATTGTTTGGGACTTGTCGACGCAGCTAAGGATCGTCTGGCGGTTCAAGAGGTGATACACCCCACACCGAGAGTGGCCACCAAGAGCGCATAGCTTTCTCCAACGCGGAGATTGTCGCACGGGTCTGCGGCTAGCCCTTCGATTGAGATGGAACCAAAATCAAGGCCAATCATGAAACCTTCGGATGAAACTGACGAACCGCTTTGGCCGCCGCCAACAATCCCATTTAGAAAGATCACCTTGACCCTTAGGACCGATCCGGGGGTTCGTGAGAAACGGTGAGAGGCGCGCGGTCAGACAAGGATGCGATACCACAGCTCGGTCTTCGAGCGCGAGACGATCCCATGGTTCTTTGAGGGCTCTTGGATGTCGGCAGTGCCACTGACGAGCAGATCATGAAAGAGCTGCACCGCCGCGGTCTCGAGCATGTGCAGGATGACTTGGGTGTCTTTCGGGTCGCTACGATCTTCGAGCCGAAGTTGGTCGGGACTATCGATCTGGATCAAATCGCCTTAAAACTGCCCGCCCAATTGGGGTAGGTGAAAGTTCAACGACGTTTGCGCAAGAACCAATGACCGTCAACCTGCGCCTAAACTTCTAACGGTTTAGTTGGCGCATTGCGGTCGGTGTTTTCAGGCTTGCCTTTTTACGATGGGCTGGAAAGATCATCCAGGTGGCCAACTGACGAAATCTATCCTGCGGTCTATGGTGGTCGATCGCTGTGCTAACCGGTGCAGGTCGCTCATCGCATTGACGATCTTGGTAGGCTGTATCGATTGTGCTGTCCCCGCCGTCGATGAATGCCTATCATATTTCGCCTACTGATAGCAGGTAGTCTGTCACTTCTTCCGAGAAACGACAGGGTTGACCGTCGATCAACACCGTTTTCGGATCTTCAGGATTACGGGCAGCGCCTGGCATGCCGTAGGTAACCAACACCTTGGCGCAAGCAACCCAATCGCCTTCTGGCTTGGGTTGGTTAAGAGAAGCCCAGCTTAGCGTGCCGCAGACATTGTCGCCATAACCATGTTGCTCGGTCCATCTTGCACCATGGGAGAGAAGCGTTTCCGCAAGGGCTGCATCGCCCCGGAAAACCGCTTGGTTCAAGGCCGAAGCGTCCCAGTCTCCGCCGCGGACATCAATCGGCCATCCAAGCTCTGCCATGAGCTTCACAGCCTCGTTGCAGCCTTCCGCTGCAAGTTCCGAAAACATGGAAAGCTGTGCATCTTCCAATACATACGGGAAGTCAGGATTGCGGGTCTGAAGGCGGCGGGCCTCCTCGGCGTTCGCTGTCGCGCAGGCTGCAACAAAGAGGTCAGCTTCGCTAGGTTCTTCAGCCACGTCGGCGCGTTTCAGGAGCGCTGCCAATTCCGGAAGACCTTGGCGCAGTGCAAGGATAAATGCGCTTGTGCCGTCTTTTGCTTTTGCGGCTGGATCCGCGCCAGCGCCAATAATGCTCTCAATATGTGCCACCGAGCGGCGTCGCCGGATAGCCCAAAGCAAAAGCGGGCCCATATCCTGCTCATTGAGAGTTTCGGTGCGTGATAGCAGCAGTTGGAAGGTGTCGAGCTTGTCATAGTCGAGCGCGTGATAAAGTGCGTTGGTGCCGGAGACGATTGCCCCGGCATCAAGGAGCAGACGCACGATGGTTGCATCGGTACTCTCAAGTGCATGGTAAAGCGACTCTTGGTCATTGGGGTCTGCGCCTGCGTCGAGCAGAAGGCGCGTTACATCGGCATTGTGGTTCACGCCTGCCGCACCATAAAGCGCAGAGAGCCGATGATCTCGCGATGGTTCGGAGAGGGAGGCAGGGGGCCAGCGACTTGCAACCGACTGATTTGGGTCGGCTCCGGCTTCAAGCAAGAGCCCCACTATGCCGTGTATCCCCGTGCGATGTTCCGGCAGTTGGATCAGGCCGGAATGGGTGGCTACCACGAGAGGTGGCAAGTTCAACGGGCCGCCAGCTTTGGCAATCCAGGCCGGGTCATTGACCAATTGCCGTTGGATGATTGAGATCTCCCCGGCTGCGCAGGCGATCCAAGGGTCGAGAGGCCCCTGCTCCAAGAGCAGCGCAAGATAGCGCACTGCCTGGTCTGGTTTGGATCGGTCCATACCGCCCGCCACGTCGCCAGCGTAAGCCAATCGGGCAAAGTTAGCGGCGAGTTCAGCCGGATTGCTCAAGCGAGCGCGGGACAACTCAACAAAGTCGCGCAACGCTGCCCATGAGGCGAAGCCATAGTCGCGTGCAACACAAGATTGGGCATCATGCAATCGTAACTGAGCCAGATATTCTGCGCTTTTTCCAGCAGCTTCAGGAAGTGACGTTCGGAAGCGTGCCATCGCGTCTGCGTTATGACGACGAACGGCGTTGAGCAAGTCTTTCGCTTGACGCTTTAGTTGATCAATATTGGGGTTGGTCGGGAGCGGCTTCATGTGAACCTCCGTGCGTCTCAAGCCGATGACCCGCAACCCGGCTGCACAAAGGCTGGAAGACCGTAGGTTCAGTTTAACAAGTGGGCTCTGCCCTTACCGCGGGTCCGGTTGCAGCTTGCTCCGCCCGTATTTGGCTAAAGCCACAGCACGGTATTGTCAAACTCCTCGTTTTGGAGCCCAGCAAAAGTCCAGCGTGACCCTTTCCGGGCTTTTGGGGCGCCCATTCTTGATTGGGATGGAGCATCATGA
>CALCOY010000013.1 GCA_937897325.1 uncultured Shimia sp. | reverse complement strand
ACCTCCGGGCACCAACGCCCAACAAAGACACGTAAGGCAAACAAAAAAACAGCCTAACATGAAAGACCAGAGGGACCATGCTCAATGTGGTCCCTTTTTTTTGTCTATTCCGCTGCTACCATATTTGTGCGGAAAAGAGATTATTATGCGTCGTTTTCAGGTTCTTTTCGTTTTACTTGCGCTCATTCACATCGCGCCCCTTGAGGCAAAAACCTCTTTGCGTGACAGCCAGCACACTTTTGCCAGCGCTTGCCTTGCCGATGAGGCATCCTCCAATGAAATGATAGACATCTGCGAAACCGCCTTGTCTGAAACTGGCGCCAGCCTCGGACAACGGCAGCAGATGCGGATCATCCTCGGGGATGCGCTTTATGATATGGATCTGTTTGAACGGTCGGAGGCCAAGTTCAACGAGGTGCTCTCGGCCAATCCTGAACACTACGATGCCCTTCGCGGGCTGGGTTGGATTGCCTGGAGCAAGGACGACTTTGAAACGTCCGCCGGCTTTTTTACCGCATCGGTCTCGGCACTCCCCACCGCGGAGGGTCTTGCCGGTCTGGCTTCCAGCTACCGGCATGCCGAGCTGAAAAATGTTCGCGAAATAATTCAACTGCTCGAATTGGCCGTCGCGATGAGCCCAGAATACATCTGGGCCATACGTGAAAAGGCTTGGGCGCTGGTGGATGCCGACCGCGACAAAGAGGCAGAGGCCGTCTTTAGACAGGCTCTCGAAAAAGATCCCGAGAACGCATGGACGCTTTATGGTCTGGGCTACACACTCAATAACCTTGATCAATGGTCCGAGGCCGCCGAAGTTCTGTCCAAGGCCTTAAAAGCAGGCCAGGACATCCCCTCGGTCTACTCACAACGGTCGCTCGCCTATTATAAGCTTGGCAAGAATAAACTGGCCTTCAAGGATGCCGAAACTTACATCGCTGCGCGACCGGACCGCGCATCCGGCTATGTGCGCAAGGCTCGTGCGCTTGAAGCTATGGGTAAACGCGAGATAGCCATATATTTGCTGGAAGAACGGTTGACCAAGGGCCATAGCGACTTTGCGGCGTTCTGGCTTGCTGACTTGTACTATAACGAAGAAGACTACGCGACCGCGCTTGATACACTCAACCAGATCTTTGTCCAAGGCAAACCCGATTTCTATGATCATCGCCTGCGCGCTTTGCTCGCCCTTGAGCTTGAAGATCGCGCCCTGGCTCATGCGGATATCGCGAAAGCCTTGGAGTTACGGCCAGACGCATCCTATCCGCGTTACTACAAAGCCCTTTTGCTGGTGCAGGAGAGCAAGTTCGATGAAGCGGAAAACTGGATGGATGCAGCCCTGGAAAGCGGTTTGCCGGAACATCAGGTGAAGCATTTTCTGAGCGCGCTGGCCTCTCGCGGGGAATACGTGCGGGCGATCTCCTGGCGGCTGAAGTACAGAACTTCGGCTGCGGCAGCTGAATAGACAAAATGCCCGGCTTTTCTTGGCTGCAAGCCTGTGCCACATGAGGCACGAAACGCCTTGTCGAAAGCCCTTCCGATGTTGCCTTCTGCTGACACGCTGCATCCTGTTCGTCTGCCGGATGGCACGCTTTATCCAGGATCGGTCTTCCTGAAACCTGCGGTTGCCGATCATCCGCGGGTTTCCGTTGGCGAGTATACGTATTACAGCACCTTTGATCCTCTGGCCGATGCGGCCCAATACGCAGCGCGGCTGTTCCCGTATCTTTCTATCGGATCGCCCGAAAAGGTGATCATCGGAAAGTTCTGCCAGATCGCTCATGGCACACGGATCATAACGCAGACGGCCAACCACCGGATGGACGGCGCTTCGACCTATCCTTTTGCGATTTTCGAGGTTGACCGGATCGGCACCTATCGAAGCACCTTACCAAGAGGCCGCGATGTCGAAATCGGGCACGATTGTTGGCTGTGCGACGGGTGCACTATCCTGCCGGGCGCGCGGCTTGGCAACGGGGTGATTGTCGGCGCAGATGCGGTCGTCAAAGGTGATGTGCCCGCCTACGCAGTTGTCGCCGGGAACCCCGCAAAGATCGTGCGAATGCGCTTTGCCCCCGACGAGGTCGAAAAAATGAATCACCTTGCCTGGTGGAATTGGCCGATCGACAAAATTGCTGAACATGAGGCGCTGATCGCCGGTGGCAGCGTCGATGATCTCGCGCGTTTGGCGGTCTGATGCCGGTTCTTTACCAAATATCTTTCGTGCTGCGCGTGCATGATGGCACGTGTTTTTGTCCTTCCATTTCAATGGAAGGCGTGGTGTGCACGTGCAGAAAACGCCTTTCGGTATACGACGGTATCCCTATAACTATTTAAAATTGCTTGATTTTTTCGACTTCTCTGTCACATTCCACAGTGAATGCAGGGAGGAGCATTGATGGATCAGGTTAACCTCAACGCTTGGGAGGGTCGCACAGGTCACAGCGCCGGTGAGATATCGACAACACTTGCTACGCAGCTGCACGCGACGCTTGGAAATCCGAGGATTGCTGCGCCAAGTTTTGGCGATCCCGTTCCGCAGCTTTGGCATTGGTGCGCCTTTCCGCCGCTGACCCCGACGACAGAGCTTGGGCGCGATGGTCATCCCGGCCTTGGACACTTCCTTCCGCCTGTGCAGCTGGAACGTAGGATGTGGGCCGGTGGCGCACTCCGTTTTCGTGCGCCTATCCGCGTCGGCGAACCGCTTGAACGGCGGTCCTCGGTTCGCGCAATCAAGGAAAAGGTCGGAAAATCAGGCCCGATGATTTTTGTGACCATCGACCATGCCATTTACGGCGCGTCCGGATTGGCAATCGAAGAACAGCAGGACATCGCCTATCTGCCAATCCCTTCGACCTACACGCCGCCTGTGAAGCGTCCTATGCCGGAAAAGCCCATCTTATCGGCAAAAAAAGCGATGCCGGAAACGCTGCTGTTCCGATACTCGGCGCTGACTTTCAACGCGCATCGGATCCACTACGATTTGCCCTATGCGAAAGATGTCGAACACTATCCTGGCCTGGTCGTTCACGGCCCGCTTCAGGCAACGCTGCTTTTGAATGCGGCAAAGGATCACAAAGGGCGCGGCCCCGATCATTTCCATTTTCGCGGTCTGCACCCGATGTTTGCTGGCGTCGACCTGGACATCGCTGCGGTCGATGAGGACGGCGCGCTGAACCTCATGTCGGGCCAGAGCGGCCATCAAGGAATGCAAGCCACAGCCATCTGGGAGGAAACGGTATGACAATCCTGAAAGGTATGCGTGTTGTCGAGGGGTCCGCTTTTGTGGCCGTGCCTTTGGCTGGAATGACGTTAGCCCAAATGGGGGCAGAGGTGATCCGGTTTGACCGGATCGGCGGTGGGCTTGATGCAGGTCGCTGGCCTTTAGCGCCATCCGGCCAAAGCCTTTTCTGGGCAGGCATGAACAAGGGCAAGAAATCAGTAGCTGTCGACATGCGCAGCGAAGAGGGCCGAGAATTGATCACACGGATCATTACCGCGCCTGGCGACGATGCGGGGCTGTTTCTGACAAACCTGCGCGTGCGCGGCTGGATGGATCACGACACGCTTAAGCATTACCGTGACGATCTGATTTCTGTCACTCTGACCGGCGATCGTCATGGACGGCCCCAAGTCGACTATACGGTCAATCCGGCGCTTGGCATTCCTGGCATCACTGGCCCGGAGGGAGGTGATACGCCTGTCGCTAATGCGCTCCCTGCCTGGGACTTGATTGCGGGAAATATGTGCGTGTCGGCACTGCTTGCTGCGGAGCGTCAACGTCTCCGCGGACAGGGTGGACAAGAAATCGAACTGGCATTGAAAGATGTAGCTGCCGCGGTCATGGGCCATCTGGGGATGATCGGTGATGTCGCACTTAATCCGACAGATCGACGCAAAGCTGGCAATGCGCTTTATGGGGCTTACGGGCAGGATTTTGTCTGCGCGGATGGGCGCCGGGTCATGGTCATCGGGCTCACGGATCGGCAATGGCGCGGGCTGGTCAAGGCAACCAGCACGGAGAAAGCAATGGACGCCTTGGCAGCGCGGCAGGGTATCGATCTGATGGATGAAGGTAACAGGTGGCGTGTCCGCGCCGAGATCACTGATATCCTTGCGCCTTGGTTCGCCACGCGGCGGGTCGTCGATTTCGCATCAGACTTTGACAAAGCCGGTTTGACTTGGTCGGAGTTTCGCACGACGCGGGAAGCACTTGCCGAGGATTCGGATCTTGGGCTCGAAAACCCGATGTTCAAGGCACTGTCTCAACCAGGTTTGGGCACATTTCCTGTTCCATCGCACCCGGCGACGTTCTCCGATCACGCGCGGGCCGACCCGGTACCGGCACCTGTTCTCGGAGCGCATACCGAAGAGGTTCTGGCGGAGGTTGCCGGACTCGATGGGACAGAGATTTCGCAACTTTTCGATAGCGGGATTGTTCAAGGCCCCGGCTTCGCTGTCACACGGGATGCCGCCTGATCTGATTGATGTGCAGGCAGCAGACCACCCTAGGCTCGCCGATCGAAAACGCCCTTGATTCCCGCTGCCTCGTGGCTTAGGGCAGGCGGGCCTGCAGGGGTATAGCTCAGTTGGTAGAGCGACGGTCTCCAAAACCGTAGGTCGCGGGTTCGAACCCTGCTGCCCCTGCCAAATCCTCCACATCTTATTAAATTTGATTCGATTGTGGATCGAGGTGTCTCGTGTTCCGATGGGTTGGTCGCATTTCCCTGGCAAAGTGTCGAAACAGTCCTTGGTCAAAAGGCAGAGTCAGGGCCTCTTTGGAAACGTTGCCCAGATTTTGCCATATTTCTGCCGCAGCGCCGCCTTGCGTCGGCCTTACGTTTGCCTTGCTGGAACCAGTTGGGGGATCCAGCTTGTGTATTTTTGTTAAAAGGTCGGGGGGTAGACATGTCTTATACTCTTATTCCCGGTAAGCCGCATAAAATTGGCACCGAGGCTGAAACTATTGAATTGGTTCGTAGTGTTTTAACTGAAGAATTGTCCGAAGCGCGGCGGCATAGACGCCGCACTGTACTGTTGGAGCGCATTCCAGCAGAGGCCCGTTTGGCTGAGGTCACCGAATGTTTCGAGCCGTTGGCTGAAAGTGATAGGCTTACATTTAGGGAAGTCGCAGACATCAACTGGCCGGTACGTATCGCATCGTTTGGGGCCGTGCTTGCGCTGTTGATCATCAAGCCGCTTTGGGTCTTGGTGCCGGTTCTTGCACTGGCCGTACTATCCGTTCTGATTGTGCATTTCATGGGGGCAGACTGGCTTTGGCTAAAGATCCTGCGCTGGATTGAACGGGTCGAAGTGACCGATCCAGAGCGTGCCCACAACGCCCGGTCGCGGCTCGACCTGGCGGCATACCAGTGGGACCGCGTGCTGGATCTTTTTCCGCAGCGGGTCGCGGGCAAGCTCTACATGCCAAGCTTCCGTATGCCCAGTTATCTGCTTGAACAGAAGCGCAAGGGATTGAGGTGATCAATTCTGCTGCGGCGGGTTGAATTGGCAGCCCGCTGGGGTTATCTGCTCGGCATCGCAATCCAAAGGGCAGATCATGGCCACCACAAACCCACTTCAGTTCATCCAGCAGGTCCGTGCGGAAGTGGCGAAGGTTGTCTGGCCCACCCGGCGTGAGGTTTTCCTTACGACGGTTATGGTGTTCATCATGGCAACCCTCACCGCGATCTTCTTTGCCTTGGTTGATTTGTTGATCCGCAGCGGCTTGCAAGGCGTTCTAGGCTTTTTTGGCCAATAGGTCGGCGGTCCGGGCCTTGTTCTTTTGCAAAGCACAGAGTAATCGCTGAATGGTTATATAGTGGCGCGCGGCGATTCGAGCTTCGCGCCGCATTTGTTTCGGGCAGGCGACCGCGCTTCGTTCGAAGATCCAGAAACGGGAAGTAAAGGGCCAGAACGATATGGCAAAACGGTGGTATTCGGTCAGCGTTCTTTCAAACTTCGAAAAGAAGATCGCGGAGCAGATCCGCACATCCGTCGCCGAGAATAGCCTCGAGGATCAGATCGACGAGGTTCTTGTGCCGACCGAAGAGGTGATCGAGGTTCGTCGGGGCAAGAAAGTAACCACCGAACGTCGTTTCATGCCCGGCTATGTTTTGGTTCATATGGAAATGTCTGATCAGGGATATCACCTGATCAACTCGATCAATCGTGTCACTGGATTTCTGGGCCCGCAGGGTCGTCCGATGCCGATGCGCGACGCCGAGGTGAACCAGATCCTCAACCGAGTTCAGGAAGGCGAGGAAGCGCCACGGACGCTGATCCACTTCGAGGTCGGGGAAAAGGTCAAGGTCAACGACGGTCCTTTCGAGGATTTCGACGGCATGGTCGAAGAGGTGGATGACGACAACCAGCGCCTCAAGGTGACAGTGTCAATCTTCGGACGGGAAACACCTGTCGAACTGGAATACACCCAAGTCACCAAACAAACCTGACCGGGCCGGGTTGTCTCCGGCGCTATTGCTCATGTGTGGCTAGACCCAGTGTTCCATGTTCCAACCATGCCCTTTCGTTGGGTGGAAGATAGCTGTCCATCAGGTCGTCATACGCGCTCAGCTCTTCGTCCGTCAGCGTGCCGACCCATTTCCCGCTAGATCCACTGTCGAAGAAATCAGTGTCGGACTTCATGAAACCCGTGCCGCCCCCCGGAGCGAACCGCGCGGCATTCGCCCTCATATTGTCGAAGCGTGCCACCTGAACCAACTGTTCCATTACATGCTGCGGATGCGAGATGTTCAGCAAGTCGGCCACTCGGGCGAATGTGCCATTCAGATCATGGTTCATGTCAGCATAGTGAAACATCGACACATTGGGCCGATCCGCTCGCGCTGCGGCGGCCTTATAGTGCTGGATGATGTGGGCAAGCGGCATTGCGTCGCCATCAAACCCCTCTGCGCCTCCGTCAAGAAAGCGGCGAAATGTGACGCCATCCTCGTCATCCTCGGGGTACCAAAGGCCGAACCATGGCATCGGGATGTTGCGCAGATGCTTGCGATAGGAGAAATGCGCATCCAGCGGGTGGCGAAACACGCAAATATACTGTGCCTCGTCATCCAATGGCAGTCCGTCCATCGGCGTATGGCTCTTCATGCAGCGCCTGTGGGTCATCGCCTCAAGCCGCGCGGCGACATCCGACATCTCGCGGATGCGAATGTCGACCCAGGGCATTTTGACAGACAATTCCGTTTCGACATCAGGATCGCCTGATAACAGCAGGGCCACGATGGTTTGCATCCAGGTCGTTCCGCATTTCGGGGGCGTTGCAACAATGACATCATCGGGTCGAATATCGACCATGTCCCAACGTCTGTTGTCGGTCAGCGGGCCAAGATAGAGCTTCCGGCCAGTCATTTCTGGTATCCTCAATTGCAGTGCGCCGTTTCCAGAAGAGGCCGAACAAGGCCCGAAAGCAACGACTAAGCGGATGGAGACTGCATATCCAAGCTTCAATCTTGCCGGGACGAATTGAAGATCCGCTTGAAGTCAGCGATGGCCCAGGATCCTGTAGCCATTGATGCCCTTGCCAAACCGGACTGGCCGATGTAACCGGCGCATCTGCTGCTTTTGTGGCGGATCCTCTGTGGGAGGCGAGGCGGTCGCGACCGTCGGACCGGACCACGTCATGTAAATCTGGTACAACGCGTTGTGCCGGAGTTGGAACAGGAGAAGGCCAATGGCCAAGAAACTTGCTGGCACCATGAAATTGCAGGTGCCCGCCGGACAAGCGAACCCGTCCCCACCCGTGGGACCTGCACTGGGTCAGCGCGGCATCAACATCATGGAATTCTGTAAGGCGTTCAACGCCAAGACGGCAGACATGGAGCCGGGTGCGCCGTGTCCGACCGTGATCACTTACTACCAGGACAAATCCTTTGCGATGGATATCAAGACGCCACCTGCGTCTTACTATCTGAAGAAAGCAGCGAAGCTAAAAAGCGGGGCGACAAACCCCAGCCGTGAGATCGTGGGAACGGTGACGGCTGCACAAGTGCGCGAAATCGCGGAAGCGAAGATGAAAGATCTGAACGCCAACGATATAGATGCGGCGATGCAGATCATCCTGGGCTCTGCCCGGTCCATGGGCATCGAGGTGAAATAAGATGGCAAAGCTTGGAAAACGTACCCGCGCCGCACGTGAAGCCTTTGCAGGCAAGGACAACGTCTCGGTCGAAGAAGCTGTGGCATTGGTGAAGGGCAGTGCCTCGGCCAAGTTCGACGAAACGGTCGAGATTGCTGTGAACCTGGGGGTCGACCCGCGCCATGCAGACCAGATGGTCCGTGGTGTCGTCGGCCTGCCGAACGGCACGGGCAAGGACGTACGCGTCGCTGTATTTGCGCGCGGCCCAAAAGCAGAAGAAGCGCAGGCAGCAGGGGCGGACATCGTCGGCGCCGAAGATCTGATGGAAACTGTGCAGGGCGGCAAGATCGACTTTGACCGCTGCATCGCAACCCCGGACATGATGCCTATCGTCGGCCGTCTGGGTAAGGTTTTGGGCCCACGGAACCTGATGCCGAACCCGAAAGTTGGCACAGTGACCATGGACGTGGCCGATGCGGTCAAGGCGGCCAAAGGCGGCGAAGTGCAGTTCAAGGTCGAAAAGGCCGGTGTGGTGCATGCTGGCGTCGGCAAGGCGTCCTTCGACGAGGCGAAGCTGGTCGAAAACGTCCGGGCTTTCGTAGGCGCCGTGGCCAAGGCCAAGCCTGCTGGGGCCAAGGGCACCTACATGAAGAAGATTGCCCTCAGCTCGACCATGGGCCCAGGTGTTTCTGTCGACGTTGACAATGCTGTTGCAGAGTAATTCATAAAAAGCGGCGGGGTTCCTGCCTCGCCGTTTTCACCATTGGCCTTCAGGCCACATAGCGCCTGCGCAGCTGGCGGCGCACCCAATCCCGCAACATGAACACTCGCGCCCGCAAGGTCATGGCGGTTGAGGATCCAAGGTGAAAGTTGCGTGCTCTCAGAAAGCGCATGAGATCCTGATCGAGTGGTGACTTCCGTAATTGCCCGACAAATATGTATCTGATCGCCTTGTACTTGTTGCGCCTGTATGCGGCCAGATCGAAGACGGCATCGAAGCGGTCCACGACGCCAAGTGCGTCCAGAGTGACAAGCGTGCGGCTGCATTTCCAGCAGGTTCCGCAATTGGGCTTGGCGGCCTTGGCGCGATGTTCTACGCGACCCACGCAGACGTCCAGAAGCTGCATGGCGTTGGTGTCAGTCGCGATCAGCCGGGTCTTTTCGATCCGGGACAGCCCGGCCCCGGACGAAACAAGGCGCATGGCGCGCGTGCTCATCAAGGGCAGCAGCATGGGGTCTATCAAGCCGGTTGAGCGGTTGCCTTTGTTAACCTGTTCGTAGGTGACGGCAGAGGAATAGTGGTAGGTGGAAAAATGATCCTCGAACACATAGGCGGCCGCGACGTTCCGGAGCGTGTGGGTCTTGATGAAATCAGAGTTGGGCATTTGCATGAAATCGTCGAGATTGGAGTCGATCGAGATCCAGTTTAGCCCCGCGCTTTCGGCGAACCGCGCCGCGCGGGCCGAGTACTGCCTAAAGATCGTGTCGGATCGGGATTTCGGCCCCATCGAACCCACATCATGCAGGGTAATGCATTCAATCCTTTGATCAGCTGGCACTTCGGGTCGCCGATAAAGTGCCAGCGTCGCAAAGCTGTCGACCCCGGCCGAAAAACCTGTCGCAGCGATACCATTCCCGTTCCACCCCCCGCAACTGACCTCAAAAGCATGCACGCGGATGCGCTTGAGCTGCGGGTGGTAGTTCAAAAGAAGCGATTGAAGATCGTTGTGTATGGTATGGAGCAGGTCATCCGACACGCAATGGCCGACCTCAACGTCCTCTCCAAGTGACATGGCCGTCCATAGCAGTGACATAACCGCCCAGTTCGCGGTCGGTGTCCCGCAAATGGGCAACGCACTGCCTTCGCAATTGAAATGAAGCTCTTCTGGAAGTTCTGGGTGCCGGACCCGACAGGCAAAACGCCTCGTGGAAACGTCTTGCTCGAATGAAAACCTGTCTAAAAAAATCATAGGATCCTCAAATCAAAATACACGCTTGGGTTAGTATGGTAGCGGTCAACAAACAAGACTTGAAATGCTGGATTGTTCAGATCCTGGCATAGAGTTGATGGGGGCTTGGGCGATCAAAACGTGCTTTTCGGCGGAAACCCGCAGCTTTGTTCTTCACATCCTCGTTTTGGGACGCTAAGGGAGGCTACGGCCCGGCGAAGAGATTCGTTCGGGCTATTTCGTCCGAGACGGTGGGTGGCGTTAACCTTTTTCAGGGCCATAAATCCTGCCTGAGACGGGAAGAGACATTCCTGCCTGATCCGTTTCAGGCTCTAGGGCTGCGACGACCCGTAAGGACTTTCTTGTCAGGCCATCCGGTCTGGCAAAAATGAGCCGGAGGGTATGCCCCTCCAACTATGGAGTGAAACTGTGGATAGAGCCCAGAAAGAGAAAGTGGTCGAGGAACTCGGCCAGATCTTTGAAAGCTCTGGCGTCGTCGTGGTCTCTCACTACGCCGGTCTGACAGTTGCCGAAATGCAGGATTTGCGCGCCCGGGCCCGGGATGCAGGTACTGCGGTTCGTGTTGCCAAGAACAGGCTCGCCAAGATCGCCCTTGAGGGAAAACCGTGCGAAAGCATTGCTGACTACCTGACGGGCATGACCGTTCTGACCTATTCTGAAGATCCCGTGGCAGCTGCCAGGGTGTCCGAGGACTTTGCCAAGGGTAACGACAAGTTTGTCATCCTGGGCGGGGCTATGGGTGAGAATGCTCTGGACCGGGCCGGTGTCACGGCTGTGTCGAAAATGCCGTCGCGCGAGGAACTCATCGCGTCGATCGTCGGCTGTATCGGCGCGCCTGCATCGAACATCGCCGGGGCCATTGGTGCACCTGCAAGCAACATCGCTTCGATCCTCTCAACGATTGAGGACAAGGCGGCATAGGCAACGTCTGAGCGGCGCGTGATTGAACATTGCGCGTTGGAACACACATCTGAACGGAAAGAGCTGATAAAATGGCTGATCTGAAAAAACTGGCAGAAGAGATCGTTGGTCTGACGCTTCTCGAAGCACAAGAACTGAAAACCATCCTGAAAGACGAATACGGCATCGAGCCTGCTGCAGGCGGCGCTGTTATGATGGCGGGCCCAGCGGGCGACGCTGGTGGTGCGGCAGAGGAAGAGAAGTCGGAATTCGACGTCGTCCTCAAAAATGCAGGTGCCTCGAAAATCAATGTCATCAAGGAAGTCCGCGGCATTACCGGTCTGGGGCTCAAAGAAGCCAAGGATCTGGTCGAAGCTGGCGGCAAGATCAAAGAAGGCGTCGACAAAGCCGAAGCCGAAGAGATCAAAGGCAAGCTGGAAGCAGCTGGCGCCGAGGTCGAGCTGGCTTAAGCCGCCCCTTGTTGCGCACGGGTGCGCAACCTACATGACGAGGCTGGATCCGAAAAATCGGGTCCAGCCAAACCTGTCTTGGCAAGGGCTTACTTCGAGCTCTTTCCAGGATGAGGTTTCAGCATCGGGAGGCTGTCGGTGGGACGTCAGCCATGAATTGATCCGAAACCCATCATCTCGAACGGGGCATGTGCCGGAGCCCGACGGCCACGTGCTTCAAAGAGAAATTGAAAGGTGACACCTGACATGGCGCAATCCTTCCTCGGCCAGAAACGTCTTCGGAAATATTACGGCAAGATCCGCGAAGTGCTGGACATGCCGAACCTCATTGAGGTGCAGAAATCCTCATATGATCTTTTCTTGAATTCCGGCGATGACGAACTGCCGCTTGATGGCGAAGGCATCAACGGCGTGTTTCAATCGGTTTTCCCGATCAAGGACTTCAACGAGACCAGCGTGTTGGAATACGTCAAATACGAGCTGGAAAAGCCGAAGTATGACGTCGAGGAGTGTCAACAGCGCGACATGACCTACAGCGCACCTCTGAAGGTGACACTTCGCCTGATCGTGTTCGATGTCGACGAAGACACCAATGCGAAATCGGTGAAGGACATCAAGGAGCAGGATGTCTTCATGGGCGACATGCCCCTGATGACGCCGAACGGTACGTTTATTGTGAACGGGACGGAAAGGGTGATCGTCAGCCAGATGCATCGCTCACCTGGGGTTTTCTTCGACCACGACAAGGGCAAGACGCATTCGTCGGGCAAGCTGCTCTTTGCTTGTCGGATCATTCCTTACCGTGGCTCATGGCTTGATTTCGAGTTCGACGCGAAGGACATCGTCTTTGCGCGCATAGACCGGCGTCGGAAGCTGCCGGTGACAACCCTGCTGTATGCCTTGGGTCTGGATCAGGAAGGCATCATGGATGCCTATTACGACACAGTTCAGTACAAGCTTAAGAAGAACAAAGGCTGGGTCACGCCGTTCTTCCCGGAACGTGTGCGCGGCACACGCCCGACCTACGATCTGATCGATGCGAAAACCGGTGAGGTGATCGCGGAAGCGGGCAAGAAGGTCACGCCGCGGGCGGTCAAACAGTTGATCGACGAGGGCAAAGTAACGGATTTGCTGGTGCCTTTCGATCACATTGTTGGCAAATTCGCAGCCAAGGATATCATCAACGAAGAAAACGGCGCGATCTATGTCGAAGCTGGTGATGAACTGACACTCGAATACGACAAGGACGGCACCTTGATCGGCGGTACGGCCAAGGAACTAATTGATGCGGGCATCACGGACATCCCCGTGCTCGACATCGACAACGTCAATGTCGGCCCGTACATGCGAAATACGATGGCGCAAGACAAGAACATGAACCGCGACACGGCGCTCATGGACATTTACCGCGTCATGCGCCCGGGTGAACCACCAACGGTCGAGGCCGCCTCGGCCCTTTTTGACACGCTGTTCTTCGACAGCGAGCGCTATGATTTGTCGGCGGTTGGTCGGGTTAAAATGAACATGCGTTTGGCGCTGGACGCCGAAGATACAGTGCGCACACTGCGCCGCGAGGACATCGTGGCCTGTATTAAGGCGCTGGTTGACCTGCGCGACGGGCGTGGCGACGTCGACGACATCGACCACCTCGGCAACCGGCGTGTCCGTTCGGTTGGGGAGTTGATGGAGAACCAGTACCGCGTGGGACTGCTGCGGATGGAACGCGCGATAAAAGAGCGTATGTCCTCGGTCGAAATCGATACGGTGATGCCGCAGGATCTGATCAACGCCAAGCCGGCCGCGGCAGCCGTGCGCGAATTTTTTGGCTCCAGCCAATTGTCTCAGTTCATGGACCAGACAAACCCGCTGTCGGAAGTCACGCACAAACGGCGTTTATCGGCGCTTGGGCCAGGTGGTCTGACACGCGAACGCGCTGGCTTTGAGGTGCGAGATGTGCACCCGACCCATTATGGCCGGATGTGCCCGATTGAGACGCCGGAAGGACCGAATATCGGTCTTATCAACAGCCTCGCGACCTTTGCGAGGGTCAACAAATACGGTTTCATCGAAACGCCCTACCGCAAGGTTCAAGAAGGTCAGGTGACCGATGAGGTCGTCTACATGTCGGCGACTGAGGAAATGCGTCACACCGTGGCGCAGGCCAATGCTCGCCTGGACGAGGCCGGCAAGTTCATCAATGACTTGGTTTCCAGCCGGAAAGCTGGTGAATATCCATTGTCGCCGAAAGGTGAGGTGGACCTAATTGACGTCTCGCCAAAACAGTTGGTGTCGGTTGCGGCCTCGTTGATCCCGTTCCTCGAAAACGACGACGCGAACCGGGCGCTTATGGGCTCCAACATGCAGCGTCAGGCGGTTCCGCTTCTGCAGGCAGAGGCGCCGCTGGTCGGTACGGGCATCGAAGAGATTGTGGCGCGGGATTCCGGCGCTGCGATCATGGCGAAACGTGGGGGCATCATTGACCAGGTCGATGCACAACGGATCGTGATCAGGGCGACAGAAGATCTGGAACTGGGCGACGCGGGCGTGGATATCTACCGGATGCGCAAGTTCCAGCGCTCGAACCAGAACACCTGTATAAACCAGCGCCCGCTGGTTAAGGTAGGCCAACATGTCTCCAAAGGCGAAGTGATCGCGGATGGTCCGTCGACCGATCTGGGTGAATTGGCGCTTGGCAAGAACGTGGTCGTCGCTTTCATGCCGTGGAATGGCTACAACTATGAGGACTCGATCCTGATCTCCGAGCGTATTGCGCGCGATGACGTTTTCACCTCGATCCACATCGAGGAATTCGAAGTCGCCGCCCGTGACACGAAGCTCGGGCCAGAAGAGATCACGCGCGATATACCCAATGTCGGTGAGGAAGCGCTGCGCAACCTTGATGAAGCGGGCATTGTCTATATCGGTGCCGATGTGGAGCCCGGCGATATCCTCGTGGGCAAGATCACACCGAAGGGTGAAAGCCCGATGACGCCGGAAGAAAAACTCTTGCGTGCCATCTTCGGTGAGAAAGCCTCTGACGTACGGGATACATCGCTGCGGGTCAAACCGGGTGATTTCGGTACAGTCGTCGAGGTGCGCGTCTTCAACCGCCACGGTGTTGAGAAGGACGAACGTGCTCTCCAGATCGAACGGGAAGAGGTTGAACGCCTTGCCCGTGACCGGGACGACGAATTGGCCATCCTGGACCGCAACATCTATGCGCGTTTGAAATCGCTGATGCTGGGCAAGGAAGTCGCCAAGGGGCCAAAAGGCATCAAAGCAGGCAGCGCAGTTGACGACGAGATGCTCGAAGCCTTCCCGCGTTCGGCCTGGTGGCAGATCGCGCTTAAGGACGAGGCTGATGCGCAAGTGGTTGAAGCCCTGAACGAGCAATACGAGGCACAAAAGCGTGCCCTCGATGCGCGGTTTGAGGACAAGGTCGAGAAAGTCCGTCGCGGCGATGATCTGCCTCCTGGTGTGATGAAGATGGTCAAGGTCTTCGTTGCTGTGAAGCGCAAGCTGCAGCCAGGCGACAAGATGGCCGGGCGTCACGGGAACAAAGGCGTGATCTCGAAGGTTGTTCCAATGGAGGACATGCCATTGCTCGCGGATGGGACACCGGTCGATTTCTGTCTGAACCCGCTGGGCGTGCCGTCACGGATGAACGTGGGCCAGATTCTTGAAACCCACATGGGCTGGGCGGCACGCGGTCTGGGTGTGAACATCGACGAGGCGCTGCAGGAGTATCGTCGCTCTGGCGATCTTACGCCTGTGCGTGAAGCGATGAAGCTCGCCTATGGCGAGGATGTCTATAACGAAGGCATCACCGTTATGGACGAGGATCACCTGGTCGAAGCGGCAGGCAATGTCACACGCGGTGTGCCCATCGCAACACCGGTTTTCGATGGTGCGAAAGAGGCGGATGTGAACGACGCGCTAGAGCGCGCTGGTTTCGATACGTCGGGTCAGTCGCTGTTGTTCGACGGGCGGACGGGCGAGCAATTCGCGCGTCCCGTGACCGTTGGCATCAAGTACCTGCTGAAACTGCACCACCTTGTCGACGACAAGATCCACGCGCGCTCGACCGGACCATACAGCCTCGTCACTCAGCAACCGTTGGGCGGTAAGGCACAGTTCGGTGGTCAGCGCTTTGGTGAGATGGAGGTCTGGGCGCTCGAAGCCTACGGCGCCGCTTACACCCTGCAGGAAATGCTGACGGTGAAATCGGACGACGTGGCTGGCCGGACCAAGGTCTATGAAAGCATCGTCAAGGGCGAGGACAACTTCGAAGCCGGCGTGCCGGAATCGTTCAACGTGCTTGTCAAAGAAGTCCGCGGCCTCGGCCTCAACATGGAGCTTCTCGACGCAGAGGAGGACGAGTGACGGTGGTCGTCAAGCAAGCACCGGTCGCTGCGCTGGCGGCTAGCTCAGTTTTGCTGGGCGCCTGTGTTACGCCGGAACAAGCCGAACGCCGCGACGCAAACGCGGCGAAAGAAGCAACGTCGACGCTCCTCGCGTTTCAATCCTGCTACTCTGCTTCGGATGCAGAGACTGAGAATGCCTTGAACATTTTCCGTAACAGCGGGAGGGGGGATGCGGTCTATTGGCTCTGGTCGCCAAATCGTACTGGTAACACACTGGCAAAAGTGAACGCGCTTGATGCTGTGACTTTGACCGACGGCTGCGTGTCACGAATGGAAGCCGGATGCGCAAACCTCGGCCTGGAAATCAACACTGGATTTGTTTCACGCGCCCAAGCTGCGCTTGGCCGCGGTGAAATTACAGTTAAATGCTCGCCCAGATTGGAGCAGTCATGAACCAAGAACTGACAAACAACCCGTTTAACCCGCTCACACCCCCTAAGGTGTTTGACGAAATCAAGGTCTCGCTGGCCTCGCCCGAGCGGATCCTTTCGTGGTCTTTTGGTGAGATCAAGAAGCCCGAGACCATCAATTACCGCACGTTCAAGCCCGAGCGTGATGGCCTCTTCTGTGCCCGTATCTTTGGCCCGATCAAGGATTACGAATGCCTCTGCGGCAAGTATAAGCGCATGAAGTATCGCGGCGTTGTCTGCGAGAAATGCGGTGTCGAAGTCACGCTGCAAAAGGTCCGCCGCGAGCGGATGGGCCATATCGAACTTGCGGCCCCCGTCGCCCACATCTGGTTTCTGAAATCGCTGCCCTCCCGCATCGGTCTCATGCTCGACATGACCCTGCGCGATCTCGAACGGGTTCTCTACTTCGAAAACTACGTCGTGATCGAACCGGGCCTGACCGATCTGTCCTATGGTCAGATGCTGTCGGAAGAGGAATACATGGACGCGCAGGACGCGTTCGGCCCCGACGCCTTCACGGCCAATATAGGTGCTGAGGCGATCCGCGAAATGCTGGCGGCCATCGACCTTGAGGCCGAAGCCGAGAACCTGCGCGCTGACCTCAAAGAGGCGACGGGTGAGTTGAAGCCCAAAAAGATCATCAAGCGCCTGAAGGTGGTTGAGAGCTTCCTTGAATCCGGCAACCGCCCGGAATGGATGGTCCTGACCGTGATCCCAGTGATCCCGCCGGAACTGCGCCCTCTGGTCCCGCTGGACGGTGGCCGGTTTGCGACGTCGGATCTGAACGATCTCTATCGCCGAGTGATCAACCGGAACAACCGCCTCAAGCGTCTGATCGAGTTGCGTGCACCTGACATCATCGTCCGCAACGAAAAGCGGATGCTGCAGGAATCCGTCGATGCGCTTTTCGACAACGGCCGTCGTGGTCGCGTGATCACGGGGGCCAATAAGCGCCCGCTGAAATCGCTGTCGGACATGCTGAAAGGCAAGCAGGGTCGTTTCCGCCAGAACCTTCTGGGCAAGCGCGTCGACTTCTCGGGCCGGTCCGTCATCGTGACGGGGCCGGAACTCAAGTTGCACCAATGCGGTCTGCCCAAGAAGATGGCGCTCGAACTTTTCAAGCCGTTTATCTATTCGCGACTTGAGGCGAAGGGGCTGTCTTCAACGGTCAAACAGGCGAAAAAGCTGGTGGAGAAAGAGCGGCCCGAGGTGTGGGACATCCTTGATGAGGTGATCCGCGAACACCCCGTCATGCTGAACCGTGCGCCGACGCTGCACCGTCTGGGCATTCAGGCGTTTGAACCGGTTCTGATCGAAGGCAAGGCGATCCAGCTGCACCCGCTGGTCTGTTCGGCATTCAACGCGGACTTTGACGGCGACCAGATGGCCGTGCACGTCCCGCTGAGCCTTGAGGCGCAGTTGGAAGCGCGCGTCCTGATGATGTCCACGAACAATGTCTTGTCACCTGCAAACGGCGCACCGATCATCGTGCCATCGCAGGACATGATCTTGGGTCTTTACTATGTGACCCTCGAACGAGAGGGCATGAAGGGTGAAGGCATGGTCTTCGGCTCGATCGAAGAAGTGCAGCACGCCCTTGATGCAGGCGAAGTGCATCTCCATGCCAAGATCACGGCACGGATCCCCCAGATTGACGATCACGGCAACGAGATCATGCAGCGCTTTGAAACGACGCCGGGCCGTGTTCGGCTTGGTGCGCTTCTGCCGCTGAACGCGAAGGCACCGTTCGATCTGGTCAACCGTCTTCTGCGCAAGAAAGAGGTGCAGCAGGTCATCGACACGGTCTATCGCTATTGCGGTCAGAAAGAGAGTGTCATTTTCTGCGACCAGATCATGTCGATGGGCTTCAAGGAAGCGTTCCGTGCGGGCATTTCGTTCGGCAAGGACGACATGCTGATCCCCGAAGACAAGTGGGGCATCGTCGATGAGACCCGTGATCAGGTGAAGGATTTCGAACAACAATATATGGACGGCCTCATCACCCAGGGTGAGAAGTACAACAAGGTCGTCGACGCCTGGTCGAAATGTAACGACAAGGTCACGGATGCCATGATGGGGTCGATTTCGGCCATGGGCAAAGACGATGTTGGGGCCGAACAGGAGCCCAACAGCGTTTACATGATGGCCCATTCCGGGGCACGTGGCTCGGTCACGCAAATGAAGCAGTTGGGCGGGATGCGCGGTCTGATGGCCAAACCCAATGGCGACATCATCGAAACGCCGATCATCTCGAACTTCAAGGAGGGTCTGACCGTTCTTGAATACTTCAACTCGACACACGGCGCCCGGAAGGGTCTGTCGGACACAGCGTTGAAGACTGCGAATTCGGGTTACCTGACACGTCGTCTGGTCGACGTCGCCCAGGATTGTATTGTGCGCATGCATGATTGCGGCACCGACAATGCAATCACGGCAGAACCCGCCGTCAGTGACGGCGAGGTTGTCGCCTCGATCTCGGAGCGTATTTTGGGCCGCGTGGCGGCAGAAGACATCCTCCGGCCCGGCACGGATGAGGTTCTGATTGCCGCAGGCACCCTGATTGATGAGCGCATGTCTGACAATGTCGAAGAGGCGGGTGTTCCGTCCGCGCGGATCCGTTCGCCGCTGACCTGCGAGGCCGAAGAGGGCGTTTGCGCGATGTGCTACGGACGTGACCTTGCGCGGGGCACGATGGTCAATGTAGGTGAGGCCGTTGGCATCATTGCCGCGCAATCCATCGGCGAGCCGGGCACGCAGCTGACAATGCGGACCTTCCACATCGGTGGCGTTGCGCAAGGCGGCCAGCAAAGCTTCCTTGAGGCCAGCCAAGCCGGTAAGATCGTGTTCGAAAATGCCCAGATCCTGACCAACGCCATGGGCGAGGTCATGGTGATGGGCCGCAACATGAAACTGACTATTCAGGACGAAAACGGGGAAGAACGGGCCAATCACAAGCTTGGTTACGGCTCCAAACTCTTCGTCACCGAAGGTCAGGACGTGGCGCGGGGCGACAAGCTGTTCGAATGGGATCCCTACACCTTGCCGATCATTGCGGAAAAGGCTGGTACGACGAAGTACGTCGATCTGGTCAACGGCATTGCGCTGCGTGATGAAACCGACGACGCAACCGGTATGACCCAGAAGATCGTCACAGATTGGCGGGCGGCCCCCAAAGGGAATGAACTCAAACCAGAGATCATTCTTGTGGGCGCGGATGGGGAACCTGTACGCAACGACGCTGGCAATCCTGTTACCTACCCGATGTCGGTGGACGCGGTTCTGTCGGTCGAAGACGGGCAGGAAATCCAGGCCGGCGACGTTGTTGCCCGGATCCCGCGGGAAGGTGCCAAGACCAAGGACATTACCGGTGGTCTGCCACGTGTGGCGGAACTGTTCGAAGCGCGCCGCCCGAAGGATCACGCGATCATCGCCGAAATCGATGGCTACGTGCGCTTTGGAAAGGACTACAAGAACAAGCGCCGTATTGCTATCGAACCCAGCGACGAGAGCCTGGAAAAGGTCGAATACATGGTGCCAAAGGGCAAGCACATCCCAGTGGTCGAGGGCGATTTCGTCCAGAAAGGCGACTACATAATGGATGGTAACCCGGCGCCACACGACATCCTGTCTATTATGGGTGTTGAGGCCTTGGCGGACTATATGATCGACGAGGTGCAAGATGTTTATCGTCTGCAAGGCGTGAAGATCAACGACAAGCACATCGAGGTGATCGTACGTCAGATGCTTCAGAAATGGGAGATCCAGGAAAGCGGCGACACGACGCTTCTCAAGGGTGAACATGTCGACAAGCAGGAATTCGACGCGGCCAACGAAAAGGCTATGTCAAAAGGTGGACGTCCGGCACAGGGCGAACCAATCCTTCTGGGCATCACCAAGGCGTCGCTGCAGACCCGCAGCTTTATCTCTGCAGCATCGTTTCAGGAAACGACGCGCGTTCTGACCGAGGCTTCGGTTCAGGGCAAGAAGGATAAGCTTGTTGGCCTTAAGGAGAATGTCATCGTGGGTCGTCTCATCCCTGCGGGCACAGGTGGCGCGACACAGAATGTCCGTCGCGTAGCCCAGGATCGCGACAATGTCGTTATCGAAGCCCGCCGGGAAGAGGCCGAAGCGGCTGCGGCACTTGCCGCACCGTCGGACGATTTCTCTGGCAGCGAAGTGTTCGACACAGTCATCGACACATCTGAAGACTGATCCTCGATCGCACGTAAATCAAAAAGGCCCCCGCTCGGGGGCCTTTTTTGTTGAGGTATTCGGTGCGACGCTAAGCGGTATGCACGGCACGACCGGGGCCTCAGAAATGCACGGTTCAAACGCGCTCAAATACTTGACCTAAAACAGCGGCGCATATTTCCAATTGTCAGCATCGGGTGTGACTTCGTCGAGATCGTAGTCAGCGTCCTGCAAGCGCTTCGCGATGGTTAGCCCATCTCTTGCCGCCTGATCGACGTAGCTGCGACCGAGAGCCTCGTTCTTGGCGACGCCATGCCCTCGCATCAAATTCAGGCCATGATTGAAGCGCCCGACAGGATCACCTGCTTCGGCCGCGCGGCGGTCCCACTCGGCCGAGGCATCGGGGTTGTATTCCCCGCCCAGGCCGTTGTTTTCGAGCTGGCTCATCCAGGTCATCGCCTTGGTGTAGCCGGCTTCAGCGCATTCGCGGGTCAACTTCCGGGCAAGTTCGTGATTGTCGTTCTTGGTGACGTTAATACCCAAAGAGCATGTCACGGAATCGATGACCCCCATCTCGATCTTGCGCGTCAGCATTTCTCGCCCCGTATCTTGAGGGTTCAGAATGCCAAGCTCGTCTTCCACGGTGATTGGCGTTTCCGCGTGGGTTGCACCCGCCAGAATGCATGCGGAAAGGACCAGTTTGAGATGTCGCATATGATGACCTCCATAGATATAGCTTATCATCCGGCTGCATCCGAGTCATCTTTACCAAGGTCGTAGGCTTGCTGGATCGGGCATCGCATCTTCAAAACGGAAAAAGACCCCCATGGGGGGTCGCGAGTGGTCAGGGGTAAGGCTTACTTTACCTTTACGCTGGGCCGCATGAAGTAGTCATAGCCGTAGCTTTGCTTTTGCTGCTGCGCCATGTGCGGCAGGTGCAGACCAAGCGTGCCGGTCATGTCGTAGAGATCCTGCTTGATGATGTTGTCGCCAGAAACGGCAGCTGAAACGATAGAGGGGTCAGACGTGGGGAAAAACCAAATGGTTCCATCGCTGGCCTTGAAGACGTCCATCTGCACGACTTCCAGGCCGACATGGCCCGACGGAGGTGCATAGGTCTGGCGCTCGCTGTTCAAGGTCTCTTCTTCAACCTGCTTGTTGAATTCGGATTGGGTGGTCACCGTCAGGCCGAACGTTCTGCTGGCCTTGGCCGTGAATTCGCCGACCGCAGCCCCGACCTCGGTCGTCTGCTCCAAGTTCGTCACGGTTTCAAGGAACCTCCGTGAGGCGTTCATCTGCGACAACCGGGTCGACCGGAAGCTTTCGATGGTCTGGCCTTGCGGGATCACATTGATAACGGCCATGGCTTCTGCTTCGATCAGGGCGGAAGCCTCGTAATCGGCAATATAGCGAACACGCAACTTGTGTAGGATCTGGCCAACACTGCCACCCAGACCAAGGACCCGGATCCTGTCGAGCGTTGTGACCTTCCCGGCCTTTCCGTGCAAAAAACCTGCTGACAGCTCTCGTCCCAGGTTGGTTGCCAGTTCGATTCCATAGATCCCTTTCTTTTCTTTGTGCTCTCCATCGTGAATGACCATCCTGTTGATGTATTCTTCCGGGTGCAGTTCGAGCACCATGGACTCGACGCCCTGTTTGTCGCCGTGGCGTGTATCGTTGAGCAAAACCGCTTCGATCCGGCGGTTTGCGTTGAAGCCGATCGAGTGGACTGCCTGGATGTCGAAGTCGGCGCCGTTGTTGCCGCCGATGGCAATTGTTTGAATAGACATGTTCAATTCTCCAGTTTCAAAACCGTTGGTTCAAAAGCACCACCTCGTGTTGTGGTGGCCGGTATTCGAACTACGCACTGAGACCTCGCTTTATTCTCGTGAAAGGAGAATTTTTGAGCCGGCGTTTGCAGGCTTTGGCGAGGCAATGGATGTTCCGGCCCGCCTCGGCTAGCTTGGCCAGAGCCCGAATTGATCGCGGGCGCTTAGTCCACTTATGAGGCCGCTTTCATGTCGCCCAACGTCGCCGGTGCGCTTTTGATGATGGCATCAATGGCGGCATTTACGCTGAACGACACTTTCATTAAAGCGACCGACGGGGCTCTTCCGTTGAACCAGCTTCTGTTTCTGCGATCGGTGCTAAGCACGGTTCTGATCATTGCACTGGCCCGCTGGCAGAGAACACTGCATTTCCGGATCTCGCCCGATGATTGGCTCAACATCGCGATCCGCAGCGCGGCGGAGGTTGGCGCAGCTTACTTCTTTATTACTGCGCTTCTGAACATGCCGCTGGCCAATATCACGGCAATCCTGCAGATCCTGCCGCTGACGGTCACTTTGGGCAGCGCGCTTTTCTTTAAGGAACACGTCGGGTGGCGGCGCGGGCTGGCCATCGCTGTTGGTTTCTGCGGTATGCTTTTGATTGTCCTGCCGGAAGCGGGTGGGTTTAGCATCTGGTCTTTCTATGCGCTGATGGCGGTCTTGTGCATCACGATCCGTGATCTTGTTACGCGCCGTCTGTCGCCCGGAGCGCCGTCGATGACGGTGACGCTGGCTGCATCCGTGGTGGTGTTGATTTGCTTTGGGTTGGGCAGCCTTGGAACTGACTGGGCGCCGGTCACTCCATCACTGGGCCTTCTGATCGCAGGGGCTGCGCTTTTTGTTATAGGCGGTTACTTCTTCAGCATCCAGGTCATGCGCACGGGCGATATCTCGTTCACAGCGCCTTTCCGCTATACAGGTCTGGTATGGGCGCTTTTGCTGGGCTGGCTCTTTTTCGGAGATTGGCCTGCGCCGATCACTCTGCTGGGAGCCGCAATTGTCGTCACATCGGGGCTTTTTACACTTTACCGTGAAAGACAACTGTTAAGATCATGACCAGACCGTGCGGACATGATCTGCATCTACGCCAAAATTGTCTTTCAGCGCGGCTTCTTCTTCGGCGTTCATCAGTCGCAGGGGAACAGGGTCCGCTGCTGGTTTCTGGCGCGAGTCGTTGAATTCCCCATGCCCACGCAGGAACATCGTGGTCTCGGAAAAGGACACTGTTGGTAAGTCCCGCACCATCTTGACGTGCGAAAAGTTCATAACCGTCAGCTGGGCTTTCGGTGGCAGCATCAGAGCGAGCCCTGGTGTATGTGCGGGTTCTTGCACAGCCTTCGCTGCGATACCGTTCGGCCCGGGCGTGATGATGAAGCCGCGGTCGAAATCGATGACGACCCTGCGATGCCTGCGCATAAGCTTGCGCAGATCAAGGGCGGCCTCGCGCAGCCGAGAAACGAAGTTAAGGGCAACACCGTCATCGTCATCGAGCCGGAATTGCACGCTTGGCCCCAGTTCGGGTCGCCTGACGCTTTGGATCGCTGTTTGCATCACGACCCGGTGCTGCCCGGGCGGGTGAATCTGGATGACCGCTTGCGGTAGATCGGCGACCAGATGGCGCAGTCGCGCCTCATACGCTGCAGGCATCGCTTCTCCGATGACGATCAGTAGGGTGAAATCGCCATCGGTTTGGGCTTTCAAGCAGGGTAGGGTGATAGCCTCGAACGTGCGGAACCTTTCGGCCATGCGCGCAGAGGAATAGAGGTATGCAATCCGCTCTTCCAGCGTCGGGAAATCGACCTGAAAGCCGCCGATGCCGGGATAGGAAAATCGACAAATGCCAATGACTTGCATATTGCGCTCTTCTTTCCGCCGGTTGGCTTCAGAATTGCAGGGCCGGGATGCGCTGGCAAGGCGGATGATGGGGCGGGGCGGCTGTTGACAGCCTTAACGACTCCCCCTATACGCCGAGCATCTCGGAACAGGGACATCCCTAGGACCGAATTCAAAATTTGAGTGGTCACGATCCGACCTAATGCTGGTCCGATCCTCTGTAATCCCACCGCGTCGTTTCCTCGGTACGGAAACGTGGCGGTTTTTGCGCATTTGTGGACGCACAAACGCGCTTTGAGACTGAAGCCGCGGGGCCGACCCGCATGACATATATGTTGCTGAGACGGGGAAAAAGCCCACATGCCAACGATCCAACAGCTGATCCGCAAACCGCGACAGCCGAAAATAAAACGCTCGAAGTCCATGCACCTGGAGCAATGCCCGCAGAAACGTGGCGTTTGCACACGGGTCTACACAACGACACCGAAAAAGCCGAACTCGGCCATGCGGAAAGTTGCCAAAGTGCGCCTGACCAATGGCTACGAGGTCATCAGCTACATTCCCGGTGAAAGCCACAACCTGCAGGAACACTCGGTTGTTCTGATCCGTGGCGGTCGTGTGAAAGACCTTCCCGGTGTGCGCTATCACATCCTGCGCGGTGTTCTGGACACGCAAGGCGTCAAAGACCGTAAGCAGCGTCGTTCGAAATACGGCGCCAAGCGTCCGAAGTAAGGAGAGCAGCAGATGTCACGTCGTCACGCCGCCGAAAAACGCGAAGTCCTGCCCGACGCCAAATATGGTGATATCGTGCTGACCAAGTTCATGAACAACCTGATGATCGACGGTAAGAAGTCGGTCGCGGAACGCATTGTCTACAACGCCCTCGACCGCGTTGAGGGCAAGATCAAACGCGCCCCGGTCGAGGTCTTCCACGAAGCGCTCGACAACATTAAACCCGCCGTCGAGGTCCGCTCGCGTCGTGTGGGTGGTGCCACATATCAGGTTCCCGTCGAAGTTCGCCCCGAACGCCGTGAAGCGCTGGCCATCCGCTGGTTGATCACGGCAAGCCGTGGCCGCAACGAAAACACCATGGAAGAACGTCTGGCGGGTGAATTGCTCGACGCTGTTCAGTCTCGCGGCACGGCCGTGAAAAAGCGTGAAGACACCCACAAGATGGCCGACGCCAACAAAGCGTTCAGCCATTACCGCTGGTAACACTAACACTTCTCAGGAGCAGCCAAATGGCACGCGACTATCCGCTCGACCGCTACCGCAACTTCGGCATCATGGCGCACATCGATGCCGGAAAAACAACGTGTTCGGAACGCATCCTGTATTACACAGGCAAGTCCCACAACATCGGCGAGGTGCATGATGGCGCCGCCACGATGGACTGGATGGAGCAGGAGCAGGAGCGTGGCATCACGATCACTTCGGCGGCCACGACCACCTTCTGGGAGCGCACCGAAGACGGCCAGACAGCCGACACCGAAAAGCACCGTCTGAACATCATCGACACACCCGGCCACGTGGACTTCACGATCGAAGTCGAGCGTTCGCTCGCGGTTCTCGATGGTGCCGTTTGCGTTCTGGACGCGAATGCCGGTGTTGAGCCGCAGACCGAAACCGTCTGGCGTCAGGCCGACCGGTACAAGGTCCCGCGGATCGTTTTCGTCAACAAGATGGACAAGATCGGCGCGGATTATTTCAACTGCGTCAACATGATCGAAGACCGTACAGGCGCCCGTGCCGTTCCGGTTGCGATCCCGATCGGGGCCGAGACCGAGCTTGAGGGTCTTGTCGACCTCGTGACCATGCAGGAATGGGTCTACAAGGGCGAGGATCTGGGTGCATCCTGGGAAAAGAGCGACATCCGCGACAGCCTGAAAGAGCTGTGCGAGGAATGGCGTGGCAAGATGATCGAAGCGGCCGTCGAAATGGACGACGACGCGATGATGGAATATCTGGAAGGTAATGAGCCTGACGTGCCGACCCTGCGCAAATTGCTGCGCAAGGGGACTCTGGACATGTCCTTTGTGCCGGTTCTTGGCGGGTCTGCTTTCAAAAACAAAGGTGTTCAGCCACTGCTTAACGCTGTGATCGACTATCTGCCCAGCCCGCTCGACGTGGTCGACTACATGGGCTTCAAACCGGGCGATGAGACAGAAACCCGCGACATTCCGCGCCGTGCGGATGACGGTATGGCATTCTCCGGCCTCGCCTTCAAAATCATGAACGACCCCTTCGTGGGTTCGCTGACCTTCACGCGCATCTATTCGGGCACGCTCAACAAGGGCGGCACCATGCTGAACTCGACCAAGGGCAAGAAAGAGCGTGTTGGTCGGATGATGATGATGCACTCTAACAATCGCGAAGAGATCGAAGAGGCATTCGCCGGTGACATTATCGCACTTGCAGGTCTGAAAGACACGACAACCGGTGACACGTTGTGTGACGAGAAGGATCCAGTTGTTCTCGAAACGATGACCTTCCCCGATCCGGTGATCGAAATTGCGGTCGAACCAAAGACGAAAAACGACCAAGAGAAGATGTCTCAGGGTCTGCAGCGTCTGGCTGCAGAGGATCCGTCGTTCCGCGTCGAGACCGATCTCGAATCCGGTCAGACGATCATGAAAGGGATGGGTGAACTTCACCTCGACATCCTCGTTGATCGTCTGAAGCGCGAATTCAAGGTTGAGGCCAATATCGGTGCGCCGCAGGTCGCCTATCGCGAGACGATTGGACACGAGGTCGAACATACTTACACCCACAAGAAACAGTCGGGTGGCTCGGGCCAGTTCGCCGAAGTGAAGATGATCATCTCGCCGACCGAACCGGGTGAGGGCTACAGCTTTGAATCGCGCATTGTAGGCGGTGCCGTGCCCAAGGAATACGTCCCCGGCGTCGAAAAAGGCATTCAGTCAGTCATGGACAGCGGCCCGTTGGCTGGGTTCCCGGTCATCGACTTCAAGGTTGCCCTGATTGACGGCAAGTTCCACGACGTGGACTCATCGGTTCTGGCCTTTGAAATCGCGGCCCGGATGGGTATGCGCGAAGGCATGAAGAAAGCCGGTGCGAAGCTGCTCGAGCCGATCATGAAGGTCGAGGTTGTAACGCCTGAGGAATACACTGGTGGCATCATCGGCGATCTCACATCGCGGCGCGGTCAGGTGCAAGGTCAGGACACACGCGGCAATGCAATCGCTATCGACGCCTTTGTTCCGCTGGCCAATATGTTCGGCTACATCAACACATTGCGGTCTATGTCGTCGGGTCGTGCGAACTTCACCATGCAGTTCGACCATTACGAGCCGGTCCCGCAGAACATCAGCGAAGAAATTCAGGCGAAATACGCATGATGGATCGACGCGGTTTTATATGTACGGGCGGTGCGCTTTTGCTCGCTGCTTGCAGCCCTCAGGTTATCGACCCTGAGGTCGCTCAGTCAATCTGGGTGCAGGATATTGCTGTGGATGTGTCGAATTTCAGAGGTGTGACAGGACGGAACATCACTCGTTCATCTTCTCAGGTGAAGGCCGATATCGAAGCGGCGCTTGGGCGTAGTGTTTTGGGTCGTGGTGCGCCGGGTGGCACGCCTGTAAGGCTCAGCGCGGATATTGAAGCTGTGCGCCTCGCCTCACCGGGTCAGGCTTTTTTGGTCGGCGGGGTGAGCGTTGTGAGTTCAAAAGTTTCGATAATGGATATCGAGACGGGCACGTTGGTGGAAAGCGATGTCAGACTGGCCTCCGGTGGACAGGGCTATGCGCTTGGCGGGGCCATTGGTGCAGCGTCGCGTGGCGCGCCCGAGGCGGACTACGCGAATGTTATCGCCCTCTACGGTCAGGACGTGGCGCGCAGTCTTTTGGGAAACAACGCCACCAGGCGTGTGGGTCAGGGGCGCGTGAGCGGACCAGGGGCCACCTCCACGCCTGCCGGGACCAATGCAGACCGTCCAGCGATTTGGGCATTGTAGCGAAAAAAATGCAGCATTTGCGTAAAGCGCTGCTAGCAAGAAAAGGAGCCAAACTATGGCAAAGGAAAAGTTTGAACGTAATAAGCCGCATGTGAACATTGGTACGATTG
>CALCOY010000012.1 GCA_937897325.1 uncultured Shimia sp. | reverse complement strand
GCGATGGAGCTGTTGAAGATCACGATGTCCTGCGCCACCACCGAGAACGACGACCGCCACGCCTTGATCTTGAGATCAGTGATCGGCACATCGCCAATCCGCACCTGTCCGCCAGTTACGTCATAAAGCCGGGTCAGCAGGCTGAGCACCGTGGTCTTGCCTGACCCGGTGGCCCCCACGATGGCGCTGACTTTACCTCCAGGGAATGACATGTTCAGGCCGTCGAATAACGGCTCTTTCGGGTCATAGCCAAACGCGACATTGTCGAGGGTGATATCCGCGGAGGTGTCGAACGCGTCATGCGCGCCATCTTTGTCGAAGATCGTCGGTGTTTCGCGATAAAGGCTGCGCACACCGTCAAGAATGATCAGGTTCGCCTGCAGTTTCGCAAAGAACGCCGCCAGCGACCGCGCCGGATCGAATACCAGAACAAGTCCCAACAGGTAGGCAATGATCCCTGCCCCATCGAGACCGAAATCGCCTGACAGCACCATGTAGCCGCCGCCGCCGATCACCAGCACATAGGCCACTGCTGCCATCATATCGATCGCCGGCAGGACCAGCGCCTGGGCCGATTGCAGGCGGATCGACAGGCTGCGGATGTTCTTGGTCGAGGTCACCAGCCGATCGCGTTCAATCGGCTCTTGCCCTGCGATTTTCACGGTGCGCATGCCAGATGACATCTCGTCGATGCCGGTCATGTAACCGCCAAGCGCGTTTTCCGCCGTGGCTTGGATAGCTTTGATCTTGGCGGATACGTGCTGCAGCAGGATAAGGATCGTTGGCAACACAATCGCCGCTGACAAAAACAGGATCGGGGATTTGTAAATGAGATATCCCGACACGATGATCACCGTCGCCGCATCGCGCACCGCGTTGACCGTCGCCTGCCCTACAAACTGGCTGAGGCCTTGCGCTTGGTTCACAAGCCGCAGAATGATCTCACCCGATTGCGTGCGCTCGAAGAATGCCAGATCAAGGGTCATCAGATAGTCGATCAAATCGCGCCGCAGCTTCATCACCGCATCACTGGCCAGCCGCACCGACAGGCGCGGGATCAGATATGAGATGATCGCACGGGTGGTGAAAAGGCCAAAGACAATGGCACAGACCCGCACCAAATCAGACATCGCACCGCTGTCGAAAATGACCCTGAGCCCGTCTTCGGTCAGCGCCAAAAACTGCTGATAGACAAGCCCCTGAATGGTGATCATGCCCAGCACCACCAAAAGCCAGGGCGACTTTGATTTCAGGTAGTTGTCCCAGAACCATTTGATGTTGTTGCGGTCCAGTTCCGTGAACATAGGCCGCTTTTCTTTTGGCTCTTTGAGAGGTTTCGGCTGGGCCATGCAGGGTTCCATCTGGGTCTTGCCTCCGCCTCTAACGTGAATTGATCAGAAGGTCAGCCCCCGTCATCGGCGCTTGCCATCATGCGCCGAACTGGTGAAACAAGCGCCTGGTCAAAATGAGAATAGGTGCCGCGTGTCCCTGCGCAGACGGATCGAAAAATCAAAATGGCTGTCGGGGACAATTGGCGGGCTGCTCAGCCGGTATCTGGCACTGTGCAATCGCACCACGGATTGGCAGATTGAAGGCCTTGATGACATGAAGGACGCCCTGTCCGAAGGGCCAATCCTGCTGATGATGTGGCACAGCCGCATGGCGATGGGCGCTCCGCACTGGCCATCGGACCATGCCCCGGTCACAAGCCTGCATCACAGGTCACCGCTGGGGCGCATCTCGGGTGTGATGCAGCGTTACGAGGGACTGACCCCGTTCGAGATGTCCGCAACCAGATCCAACCTGGTGGCCTCTCGCGCGGTGATGAAACGGTTCCACCAAGGCATCAGCATTGTGATGACGGGTGACGGGCCGGTCGGGCCCGCACATAAACTGCAAGACGCACCCTTGGACTGGGCCAGCCGGATGGGTGCGCCGGTCTTTGCTTATGCGTTTTCCACCACGCGCGGGCATCGGTTTAACAGTTGGGACAGGTTGCTTTTGCCCTATCCAAATGGCCGAGGCGCGCAAGTCTTTGCACGCTTTGATGCACCAATCCCACGCAAGCTGACCGGGCCGAACCGCATTGCACTACGCAATGCATTGGAGGGGTTCATGAACACGACCACAGCCCGTGCGGACGCAATTTTGGGCCTTTCTCCGGGACCATGAGCGTCACAAATCAGATGTATTCGAATCGCAAACACCCGTGTCGCGTGCAGAATTGCCGTGTGGAAAACGCTTAAACTTTCACCGGAAGCAGGCTCTCAACACATCTCATGCGCTGAATCTGTCTCATAATTCTGTTTTTCCCTCACAATTGCTCACGTTCGCCTGACGATGTTTGCCATAGCTGAAAACCTGCTATATAGTGGATCACTGAACACCCTGTCTTCACTCGGCAGGATTGTGACCCCGACGCTGCCAATTGAGAGTAAAGCCATGCTTGCTGAGCTGCATAAATCGACACCAGAAGAAGCCAAGGAACACCGGGCAACATTGGGTCTGTGGCTGAAGTCCCTGCGTGAGGCGGAAGGCCTGTCGCAGCGTGATCTCGCAGACCGCCTGTCGCTGGATTACTACACCTTCATTTCCCAATTGGAAAACGGCCGCGGCAAGATCCCAGCGCACCGCTATGCCGAATGGGCTGTGGCCCTTGGACAAGAGCCGCGCAGCTTTGTGCGTGAACTGCTGCGGTATTACGAACCATTGACATACCAGATCCTGTTTGAAGACGTGGCAAGCTAACATGTGATCTGGACACCGCAATCCGGTGTTCAGATACATGGTATCACGCCACTGGCTGGTATCTTCACTGGATCGACCTGCTGATCGGCAGTAGACTACAAGACGACTTGAGACTGATCGGAACGATCCTCCTATGGCGAAAATCCTCACCTTTCGGAACAAAGATGGCGGGCCGTCTGAACAGGGCTTTCTGACAGACGAAAACCAAACGCTGTCCTTCCGCACAAATGAGGACGGGGGCACAAGCCTTGGCAATCTGCCCCAACCAAGCGATCTAACCAGTCTGTTCCCAGACCCCAAAAAAGACTGGAGCAATCAGGAACTGGCCGATCTGTTCCGAGTGCGTCAGCTTTTGTCAGGGGCCAATGTCGCAGTCGAAACAGATCGTGGTGTAAGTGACGAAGGCGATCCGTGGTTTGTGTTCTGCCACGCAAACGGCGAGGTTTTCATCCACCTGTGTCGGATCGATGGGTATTACCTGCTGGACAGCCCTAATGTCCTGCGCCCCCTGCGCGGCGCGGACTTTAATGAATTGATCGCCGATTTCACCAACCAGGCCCTGCCCACACGCGGCACCGAAGACGAAGCAGAACACCGTGTCATCCGTCTTGAACGGGGTGGCAAGGTTCGCCTTCACCCGTCGGCAATGCTAGCCGCCCTGATTTGGACTCTGTTCCTTGCGTCAGAAGAATTGGTGCTGCTCGCCCCGGAAGAGCAGGCACTGGATGACGATGCGCTTCTGAATTTCGACGGTATGTTCGCGGTCGACAGCACAGAAGACGCTGACATTGATCTTCTATTTGAAGACGACACGATTGATGTCGCCACCCTGCTTAAGGATGTGCCCGCCGAAACCGATCACGACGCTCCCGACGGCCATGGCCAGATGCGCGAGGCGGTACTTCAGCAGCAAGGTCTGACGGTACAGAATAATGCCTTCACGATGGGCCTCAGCACCATTGCCATCGCTATGGGTTTCATGTCCGAAACGGTGCTGCTCGACAATCAGCGCAAGGTGCTTGAAAGCCTTAAGGAACTGGGCTTCTCCGA
>CALCOY010000011.1 GCA_937897325.1 uncultured Shimia sp. | reverse complement strand
CAAAGAAAATCAATGTCCTGCCGGACATCCATCATAGGAGTAAAACCATGACCAAACCTGCTATCGGATTTATCGGTCTTGGCCTGATGGGCGCAGCCATGGTTGGCCGCCTGCAAGATCTTGGCTATGGTGTGACTGTCACCGCCAACAGGTCCCGACCGAACGTGGACGCGGCAGTCGCGCGAGGTGCGACAGAGGTTGCGACAGCGCGAGAGGTTGCCACAGCAAGTGACATCATCATGCTGTGCATGGACACCTCGGCCAGTGTCGAGACGCGGATGCGCGGAGCGGATGGCGTGATCGCAGGTCTGAAACCTGCAGCGGTGGTTATCGATTTCGGTACCTCGTTGCCAGCTTCGACCCGTGCGCTGGGTGGCGAGGTCGCGGCCGCTGGGGGCATCTACATGGATGCGCCCTTGGGCCGAACGCCCTCGCATGCGAAAGACGGTCTGTTGAACATCATGGCGGCGGGTGACAAGGCAGCCTTCGGTAAGGTCGAGCCGGTTCTGCAGGATCTGGGCGAAAACGTATTTCACCTGGGCGCGCTTGGCACCGGGCACACGATCAAGCTGATCAACAACTTCTTCGGGATGACTGTCGCCAACGCTATGGCTGAAGCTTTTGCAATGGCCGATATCGCGGGCATCGACCGCGCGGAACTTTACGGCGTAATGTCAGCCGGACCCTTGCATTCGGGCATGATGGATTTCGTCAAGGGCTACGGGCTTGAGGGCGATCCGACGGGGCTCGCATTTGCGATAAAGAATGCCGCCAAGGATGTGGGCTATTACACCGAAATGGCCAAGGAAGCAGGGGCTGACAGCATCATGGCCAAATCCGCACTTCAAGCCATGCGCAATGCGATTGAGACGGGGCGGGGCGACGATATGGTGTCGCAGATGATCGACTATTACGCCGACAGCTTCAAAAGCTGACCCATGGCGCTAAGCGTTCCAGCAACGGAAGATGATGCCCGCTTAGGTATCCTTTTGATGCTGGGTGCCTGGTTCCTGTTCTCGATCGTCGACACGTCAGCCAAGTGGCTGGCGCTTGTCGGCCTGCCTGCAATGCAATTGGCCTTTTTCCGATATGCGGGACATCTGGTGATCGCGCTTGGCCTTTCGATACGCGAAGGCTTGGGGGCAGAGGCTTTGCCAAAAGGGAAGACTTGGCTTTTGCTTTCCCGCGCCTTTCTGTTGGTCACCGCGACACTGTCCAATTTCTATGCGTTGAACTTTTTGCCGTTGACGGTCACGTCGGCCATCATGTTTTCGACGCCGGTGATTGTGTGCTTTCTCAGCGTTGCATGGCTGCGTGAGCAGGTGGGGCCGTGGCGATGGTTCGCGATCCTTCTGGGGTTTGTAGGCGTTTTGATCGTCATCCAACCTTTTGGGGAAGCCTTCCATCCGGCGATGCTGCTTTGCATTTACAACGCCGTAGCCTTAGCGCTTTATTCGATCCTGACGCGGCAACTGGCGGGGATCGTATCGACCGAGACCATGCAGCTTTACATGGGCGTGATCGGGACAGTCGCGATGGCGCCACTTGCCTTCTGGGTGTGGCAAACTCCGACAGGAATACTGGACTGGGCACTGTTGATTGGGCTTGGCGTTTTTGGGTGGGCGGGACATCAGCTATTGACGACGGCGCATCGCTTCGCGACGGCCAACACGTTGATGCCGTTCACTTATTCCTTTCTCATCTACCTCACGATCCTGTCCTGGCTTTTCTTTGCACATGTGCCGGGCCTTTGGACATTATTCGGGGCGCTGATCATCATGGCGTCCGGGCTGATCATCTGGAAACGGGAGCAGAGCGCATGAAGATTGCCTGTGTTGGCGAAGCGATGATTGAATTGTCGATCGCGGGATCTGCCGCCTCGGTCGGCGTTGCGGGCGACACGCTAAACACAGGCGTCTACCTCAAGCGCACAGCGCCCGATCTGCAGGTTGACTACGTGACGCGTCTGGGCGACTGCCCGTTTTCCGAACAGATCCGCGACTTCATAGCAGAGCAGGATCTTGGAACAGATACGATTGAGATGATATCGGGTGAAACTCCGGGTCTTTATGCGATTACCACAAGCGAGACGGGCGAGAGGTCCTTCACCTACTGGCGCGGTATGGCTGCGGCGCGGGGACTGTTTCACGGGGGAGATTTCAGTGTGCTTGATCCGTTTGACGTCGTTTATTTGTCGGGGATCAGCCTGGCGATCCTGCCAGACAGGGTGCGGCGCGGTCTGCTAGACTATCTCAAGGCTCAAAAAACGGCTTTTGCCTTCGACAGCAATTATCGCCCGCGCCTTTGGGAAGATCCTCAGACGGCAAAAGCAATGACAGAAGCGTTTTGGCGCCGCGCCGATATCGCATTGCCCTCGATTGATGATGAGATGGCGCTTTTTGCGGAGGATGAAGCCGCTGTGGTTGAGCGTTTCGCGCTTTACGGTAGCCGTGGGGCGATGAAACGGGGGGCCTCGGGGCCGCTGGCTTTGGGTGCCGATATCGCCCAAGACTACCCGGAGGCGCCGAAGGTCGTGGACACGACGGCAGCCGGTGACAGTTTCAACGGTGGCTATCTTGGGGCGATCCTGCAGGGCGCGTCGCAAGCAGAGGCGCTGATGGCGGGACATAACTGTGCGGCTGAGGTCGTCCAACACCGTGGGGCGATCACTCCACGCTGATATCTTCGGCCCCGATCAGCTTCAGCAACGCAGGCGCATTGGTGTCTCGCGCGATGTCCTCCGCCATCGGATCTTGTAACGCAAGGCCCTCGGCGACTTCTTTCCGACAAAAGGTGACCCAAGCCGACAAGGCCGATGTCAGCGCAGGAGACGGCAGGTTCCGCCGGGTGCGGTCGCGCAATGTCGCGATAACGCGGTAGGGTAGCTTTTGTGTGCCATCCATCGCGATCTGGCGCAGCGCGTGGGCGATCTCGGGTATCTCGAAGCGGGAAAGGAGCGCGGCAGCATAGCCCTCTGCCTGTTCCTGAACATCAGGATCAAGCGTTTGCGCAGCTTCCATCATCAGCGCCTGCGCATTGCGCCGCAGGCCCGGATCCGCGATGGCCTCGTGCACGTAGGTGTGCCCGCGGAGCAAGCCGGCATAGGCCAGGTAGGAATGCGCGCCATTCAGCATGCGCAGCTTGCGGGCTTCGTGCGGTTTGACGTCTTCGACATATTGCACGCCTGGCCAGATTGGGCGGGCCCCAACGAAGAAATCCTCGATCACCCATTCGCGAAAGGCTTCGGTCGGGACGGCCATCGGATCGCCGGTCTCTTGCCTTAGCCGGTCGGTGGTGGCCGGTGTGATCCGGTCGACCATGCTGTTGGGAAAGCGGACCTCTGCCGTCATACGCAAACCTGCCGCGTCGATGAAATCGCCGATAGCCCGGCCCAGAACATCTCCGTTTGATTCGCGATTGTCGCAACTCAGCACGGTTACGGGCGTTGCACGTTTTCCAAGGCCGTTGGCCAGAAAGCCGATGGCAGTTGTCAGAGGGTCGCCGCGGACTTCCCTGGCGATCATAGGATCGGCGAGATCCAGCAATCCATCCGCATCCAGATGATAGCCCTTTTCCGTAACGGTCATCGTGATGACCTGCACATTCGGATCGGCAATGGCATCTATGACGGCCTGACCTTCTTCGGGTGCGACAATCACCTTGTCGATCACGTGAATCCGCTTGTCACCTTCGCCGTGGATCCGAAGCGTATAGTCGAAATCCTGCGCCTTGAGACCATCCCGGATCGTGGCTGACCGCATGCTGACGCCGGTGACTGCCCAACCGCCTGCGTCTTGTGTGTAGTCCATAACATGTGCCCTTGCGAAATTGCCCAGACCGAGATGAAGCAAGCGGTTCATGGCGTCAGGCCGTAGGCATCGCGCGCGAGATCGGTGGCGAGAAGGCGCGCGAGCATCTCAGCGTCGGACCGGTTGAAGGCGCCATTGTTTACCTGTTCCGAAAGATGTACGGCCACGGCCCGGCGCCAAAGGTCATGCCGCGCGGGGATCGACATAAAGGCGCGGGTGTCGTCATTGAAACCAGCAAGGTTCCAGTAACCTGCCGTTTCGACCACCTGATCGAAATAGCGCCCGATGCCTGCAGCGCTGTCGTGGAACCACCAGGGCGGCCCGATGCGCAGGCAGGGCCAGTGCCCGGCCATTGGAGCGAGCTCGCGTGCATAAGTCGTTTCGTCCAAGGTAAAGAGGATCACGGTCAGATCGGGGTTGTTCCCGACGCGGTTCAAAAGCGGTTCTAGCCCGCGCACCCAATCGACTGCGATGGGGATGTCCGCCCCCTTGTCCGGACCGACCGAGGTAAAGACGCGATGGTTCGTATTGCGCCGTGCGCCGCCGTGGATCTGCATGGTCATGCCGTCTTCTACTGACATCTGGGCCATCTCAATCAGCATGTGACCGTAAAAGCGCCGCGCGTCGTCGGGGTTTGGGGTCTTACGAACGTGCTGAAACAGCGCCTCGGGATCATCCAGCCATTCGGTGTGAATGACCTCGGTCGCGTGGTCTGTGGCAGTGGCACCCATTTCCCGAAAAAACGCACGGCGCGTGCGCAGGGCATCCAGATAGCCGGAATAACTGTCTGTTGCGATACCGGTGATGTCGGCGAGTGCGTCCAGATTGCCAGCGAAGCTTCGTGCGCTTGGATCAAGGACAGCGTCAGGGCGGAAGGTGGGGATGATCCGCCCGTTCCAATCGCAGTCTGAGACCAGTGCGTGATGGCTCAGATCATCAAGGGCACCATCGGTTGTTGCCAGTACCTCGATCCTGAAGTGATCGAACAAGGCCCGGGGTCGAAAGGCATCTTCGGCCAAGCGGGCTGCGATCTGATCATAGATGCTGTCCGCGGTTTCTGCATTCAGAGGTGTTTCGATGCCGAGCGTTTCGGTCAGGACATGGCCGATCCAGGCGCGTGACGGCGTGCCAAGGAACAGGTGCCAGTTCTTGGCGAAACGCCGGAATACGGCACGGGGATCCGCGTCAGCACCGACACCCAGATCAGAAAGGGCCACACCTTGAGAATAGAGCATTCGAAAGACGTAATGATCAGGGATCACCAAAAGCTCTGCAGGGTTTGCGAAGGGTTCATCCAGTGCGAACCATGCCGGATCGCAATGCCCATGTGGCGACACAATCGGCAAGGTTCGAATGTCGTCGTAAAGCGCTTCCGCCAGTCCCTTGAGTGCCTGCAAATCCAGCGTTCCCCAGTTGTTTGGAGGAACCTTACCAGCTTCACAGACAACCGCAATTTCGCTTGGACCTCCGCGCAATTCCTGACAGGTTGCCGGGTGACGAAGGACGCAAGATGAACATTGCATTGATCGGTATAGGCATGGTGGCGGGCACCCATGTCGCGGCCGTAAAGGACAGCTCCGGTTTGACCCTTTCCGGCGTTTTGGGCAGGGACATTGGCAAGGTGCAGGTCTTTGCGCAGAAGATCGGTGCATCGAAAGTCTATCGTGATGCCAGTGAGGTCGCGACAGATAGGACCGTCGATTTCGCTATCATTGCCACACCGCCCGACCAACGGCGGGATCTTGTCGAGCAGTTGAGTGCGGCGGGCAAGCCGATCCTGATGGAAAAGCCGATCGAGCGCACTTTGGACGCGGCGACGGAAATAGTGTCGCTCTGCGCACAACGTGATGTCTGCCTTGGGATAGTCTTTCAGCACAGGGCGCGTGCGGCCAGTCAGGCGTTGAAATCGGCTTTGGCGAATGGTGTTTTGGGTGATGTGGTCAGCGTTGAATTGCGGGTGCCGTGGTGGCGCGATCAGGCCTACTACGACGCGCCGGGGCGGGGCAGCTACGCGCGTGACGGGGGCGGCGCAATGATCAATCAGGCGATCCATACTCTCGATCTGCTGCTTTGGTTGCTTGGCCCAATGTCTGAGGTCCAGGCGCTGATGACGACGACCGACCTGCACGAGATGGAGGCCGAGGATTGGGCAGCCGCGCTTTTTCGGATGGAGTGTGGGGCCGTCGGATCGCTGATGGCGACGACATCGGCGTTTCCGGGGGGCAGCGAAAGCGTGACGATGCACGGCACCAGGGCCGTCGCTCATTTGGCGGATGGTGTCCTGACACTCACCGACCTTGGCGGGCGGGTGGAAACCTTCGGGGCGGAGGCTGCGACGGGTGGCGGGGCTGATCCAATGGCGTTTACACACGCTTGGCATCAGACGGTGATCGAGGATTTTGCCGCCGCATTGCGGTCCGGTTCAGACCCACTTGCGACGGGTCGCAGCGCGCTTATGGCACATGCGGTGATCGCAGCGATGGAAGAAGCAAGCCGGACCAGACAAATGACAAAGGTTCCCCGCGTATGAGTATCGACTTCGTGGCCATTGGGCTGGATCATCGGCACATCTATGGCATGACGGAAAACATGCTGAAATGCGGCGCGCGCTGCCTGGGATATTGGACGGATGGGACCCCTGAAACGCTGGCCGGATATGTCAAACGCTTCCCCGATATTCAGCGCTTTGAAAGCTTGCAGGATACGCTCGATGTGGGTGCATCACTGGCCCTGATTTCGGCAATTCCGGCCGATCGTTCAGAACTGGCAATTAGGGCGATGCAGCACGGCCTGGACGTGATGATCGACAAGCCCGGTTGCACCACGTTGGATCAGTTGCAGGCCATCAAGGATGAGGTCGCCCAAACTGGGCGCATCTGGTCGGTTAATTTTTCCGAGCGGTTTGAGACACCGTGTTCCACACTTGCCGATGAATTTGTTCGGGACGGCGCGATCGGACAGGTGGTTCAGACGGTGGGGCTCGGCCCGCATAGGCTGAACCGCGCAACCCGCCCTGGTTGGTTCTTTGAACGAGAGAAGTTCGGAGGGATCCTGACGGACATCGCTTCGCACCAGATCGACCAGTTTCTGCACTATACAGGCTCTGATGATGCTCAGATCCTCCACGCTCTTGTCGCCGGTCACGCAAATCCGGATCTTCAGGATTTCGGTGAAATCACCCTGCGCAGCGATCAAGGTCATGGCTACATCCGCGTCGATTGGTTCACGCCTGATGCTTTGCCAACCTGGGGGGACGGGCGCCTGACGATCCTTGGCACCGAAGGCTACATCGAGCTGCGCAAATATGTCGATGTGGGGCAGTCCGGCACGGACTACGTGATCCTTGCAAATGGCGATCGCTGTGAGAAGATCGATGCGAGCGACGCGGGTTTGCCCTACTTTCCCCGACTAATCGACGACATCACCAACCGGACGGAGACGGCGATGTCTCAGGCACATTGCTTCAAGGTGATGGAGCTTGCCTTGAAGGCACAGGCCCTGGCCGAAAGCGATCCGGCATGATCCGCGTTGCCATCCTGGGGGCAGGTATCGGTGCCGAGCATCTGGCGGCCTATCGCGAACTTCCTGACCTGTTTTCTGTCAACCAGATTGTTGATCGGGACTTGGATCGGGTTAATGCGCTGCCCAATTCTGCGGATTTTGCGCATGTGGCAGAGATCGACGTGGCGCTCAGCGATCCGGAGATCGATCTGATCGATATCTGCCTGCCACCGCATCTGCATGTCGAGATAACTCTGGCTGCGTTGCGGGCGGGCAAGCACGTGGTTTGCGAAAAGCCCTTGGCGACCTCTATGGCAGATGTGGATCTGATCATTCATGCGGCGGCCGATCGGGACGTCTTTCCGGTTTTCCAGTATCGTTGGGGGCCGTCTTTTTCTGCGTTGCAGGCCCTGATCGACGCGGGGTTGATCGGGAAGCCACAGGTTGGGGCCGTTGAAACACATTGGTCACGGGGGGCAGACTACTATGCGGTCCCCTGGCGCGGCACATGGTCGGGCGAACGGGGCGGTGCGATTCTGGGACATGCCATTCACAATCACGATCTGCTGACGCACTTTATGGGACCTGTCGCGCAGGTGTCGGCCATGGCAGCGACCCGGGTCAACGCGATAGAAACAGAGGATTGCGCGGCGATCACCTTTGTGATGGAGAACGGAGCACTCTGCACATCAAACGTGACCTTGGGGGCGGCATTTGACCAAACACGTATCCGGCTGGTCTTTGAGGATCTGACAGCGACGTCCGGGACAGCGCCCTATGCACCCGGCCTGGACACGTGGGAATTCACGGCACGCGACCCTGCAAAGCAGCGAATGGTCGATGAGCTCCTGAAAGATGTGAAAGCCGAACCGGCGGGCTTTATAGGGTTCTTCAAGGCCATCGCGGATCATTTGGCGGGACGACCCGCCAGACCCGTCAGTCTGGACGAGGGCGCTGCTTCAATCGCGCTGGTCACTGCCATCTACTATGCTGCGCGGACCGGCGAGCGTGTTGATTTGCCAATCACATCTGAACATCCGCTTTATGCAGGATGGCAACCGTGAAGCAATGCTGGCGCTGGTTTGGCCCGGTCGATCCGATCTCTCTTAGCGATCTCCATCAGGTGGGTGTCAAAGGGATCGTGACCGCCCTGCACGACATTCCACCCGGAGAGGTCTGGCCACTTGAAGCCATTCAGTCTCGGCAAAAAGTTTTGCGTGCCAACGACTTTGATTGGGACGTCGTCGAAAGCCTACCCGTATCCGAAGCGATCAAGACCCAAGGACCAGAGACCGCCCGGCACATTGCCAACTACAAGGAAAGCCTGCAGGCTCTGGCGCAATCCGGGATCAGGACAATCTGCTACAATTTCATGCCGATCCTTGACTGGACGCGCACGGCCTTGCGTGCGCCCCAGCCACATGGCGGAACAGCCATGGCCTTCGACCTGATCGACTTTGCGGCCTTCGATCTGTTCATTCTGAAACGCAAGGCGGCGCGGCAGGACTATGATGAGGCCCTTCAGGAGATCGCTCAGGCCCGCTTCGCTGCGATGGATTGTGCAGACCATCAGACGCTTTGTGACACCATCATCGTGGGCCTGCCCGGTGCGGCGGATCGTTGGACACTGGGAGATGTTACAGCCCACCTTTCCAATTATGACAGCATCGATGCGGATCAGCTTCGCGCAAACCTGATCGATTTTCTGGCTGAGGTTGCACCGCTTGCACAATCCCTAGGGCTGCGTCTTTGCTGCCATCCGGATGACCCTCCGTTTTCGCTTTTGGGGCTGCCGCGTGTCATGTCCTCGACCGCGGATTACGTGGCGATGCTTGAGGCCGTTGATATCCACGCAAACGGGGCAACGCTTTGTACCGGATCGCTTGGCGTCGCACCGGATTTTGATCCCGTGGATTTCGTCCAGCACCTTGGCGGGCGTATCCACTTTGCGCATCTGCGCAATACGACCCGTCAGCAGAGCCCCGATCCGGCCCGGCCGCATTTTTTTGAGGCTGCACATCTTGACGGTGACACCGACATGGTCGCGACAGTCCGTGCCCTGATCGCGGAAGAGGCGCGCCGTTCTCGCGAAGGACGCGAGGATCGCGTGATCCCTATGCGTCCCGATCACGGGCAGGAATTGTTGACAGATCTTGGCGGACACAGCACGCCGGGCTACCCTTTGATTGGCCGCATGCGTGGTCTGGCAGAGCTTCGCGGCGTGATGTCCGCTTGCGCCACAGGCTCTGCCTTGCCACGATGACGCCCACCAGAGGAGGCGCCCATGACACCCGAAATGACCCAACATCCGGTTGTGACCCCGTTCTTTGACGAACGTTCGAACACAATATCTTACATTGTTCAGGAGCCTGGCGGATCTGCCTGCGCCATCATCGATCCTGTCATGGACATCGATTATGCCGCTGGTGCTCTGAACTTCGATGGGGCCAATGCGATGATCGACCACGTGGCTTCTCATGATCTGACGTTGGAATGGATTATCGAAACCCATGTTCATGCAGACCACCTGTCGGCGGCGCCGTACATTCAGGAGAAGATTGGGGGCAAGATCGGGATCGGTGAAAAGATCACCGAGGTACAGGACACCTTTGGAAAGGTCTTCAACGAGGGTACGGAGTTTCAACGGGACGGTTCGCAATTCGATGCGCTCTTTACCGATGGCCAGACCTATCAAGTCGGGGCGCTGACATGTTTTGCGCTTCATACCCCCGGGCACACACCGGCCTGCATGGTCCACGTTATGGGTGATGCAGCCTTCACGGGTGACACGCTGTTTATGCCGGATGGTGGTTCGGCCCGCGCGGATTTTCCGGGGGGCGATGCTGGCGAATTGTACGATTCCATCCAGCGTGTGCTGAGCCTGCCGGATGAGACGCGCCTGTTCATTTGTCACGATTACGGCCCTGGGGGCCGCGCAATCGCCTGGGAGACGACGGTGGCCGAGGAAAAGCAGAACAACATCCACGTGGGCGGCGGTAAGACGCGCGAGGAATTCATCGCGTTTCGAACCGAGCGGGACAAACAGCTCAAGATGCCTAGCCTGATCATCCCGTCGCTGCAGGTGAACATGCGCGCAGGAGACGTGCCCAAGGATGATGACGGTAACATGATGCTGAAAGTGCCGTTGGGCAAGCTCGCGTGATATCGCCCCTTGTCCTGCGGATGAACGAGATCCGCGGCAGGTTTGCCCATGTCGATAGCGATCCGTTTACGGGGCCACGCATCTTTTTTGAGAATGCAGGTGGTGCGCTGACGTTGAAATCCGTGGTTGAGACCTCGGCGACCTATGCGGCGATCCCTGACAATCAGGGGCGTGAAAACGCTGCGGCCGGTGCGCTGGCCGATGTGATTGCGCAGGCGAAGTCCGATATTATGACCTTCTTCAATGCGCAGGATGGTCAGGTCTTTGTCGGGGAAAGTGGGACAGAGCTGCTGTTTCGGTTGATCCGCACAGCCTGTATGGGTGCAGGCCAAGGGGCCGTCATTGGCTCGACCGTTGAACACCCCGCTTCGCGCAGCGCAGCGCAGCACTGGGCAAAACGTGCAGGGCTGGATTATATCGCGGTGCCCCATTTGGATGCGGAGGGTCTTGTGTCGGCAGAGGGATATGCGGATCACATGCGGTCTGATGTTAAGGTCGCGACGATCCTGCACACTTCACCGGTAACGGGCATGCGAAACGATATTGGTGCGATCACAGATGCCATTCGCGCCAAGTCGCAAGAGGCGTTTATCATCGTTGATGGCATTCAACACGCAAGCCATGGGCATATCGATCTGTTGGAGGCGGATGTCGATGGCTACGTGATCTCACCTTACAAAGTGTTTTCCCGCCACGGTTACGGAGTCGCCTGGGTGTCGGAGCGTTTGAGCCGACTGCCTTTGGAGGCCCTGATCGATGGCCCCGCTGAACACTGGGAGTTGGGGACACGTGACACGGGTGCCTATGCGACGATGTCCGATGTGGTATCCTACTTCGAGTGGCTGGGATCCGAGGCGGACGGCTCAGCCCGGGCAAAGATTGATCTTGCAGGCCAAGTGATCCAAGCGCATGAGGCCGGTCTGGCCGATGCGATGCTGTACGGCGTCAGTAATCTTGCAGGTCTTGCGGAATTCGATGGCGTCACGATCATCGGAGGGCCCGAAAATCGCGCGCGGGAAGGGCTTGTGACCTTTGCGCTGGAAAGTCGGCCAGCGGCGGGGCTTGTGGCAGATCTGAATGCGCGGGGTGTTCGAACGCATATTCGCAAGGCGGATCACTATTCGGGCAACATTCTTTGCCCTTTGGGGCTTTCGTCGGCTGTCCGTGTTTCCATGTGTCACTACAACACAATGGAAGAGGTCACCGCCTTTCTGGCCGCCATGAAAGAGATTGTCGAACAAAGCTAGGTGGGCGGCACGCCCACCTTGCGGGCCCCAGTTTAGATCTTGTGAGTAAGGCGGGCGTGTGGGGGGGGGGGGGGGGGGGGGGGGGGGGGGGGGGGGGGGGGGGGGGGGGG
>CALCOY010000010.1 GCA_937897325.1 uncultured Shimia sp. | reverse complement strand
GCAAGACCCGTCAAAAATGGACCCTCCAAACCCCCTGACAAATAAAGGTGCTAAGCCCAATGGCAATTTCACCAATTTCCGGGCAGTCCAGAAACTGAAAACCGCGGTGAATGGTTTTTTCGGAATTTGCTTCAACAGCAATGAATGTGCGCTTGGGTGCTGACGCTATGTAACCGTTCGAGTCCGTCAATACATCCCGACTCCATGATCTCGCCAGAATTCCGTTTAGTGAAGTAAGCCAAAAAACCAACAATAAAAAATATCAGAGAAATGATCTGCAAGGTTTCGTTTGGCAGCGCATTGAGGAACTCAGGAATATCCATTCCGTTTCCCACATTTGATGGTTTAGACATAATGATAGCAGAGCATCATCACAGGTTGCGTCTATTTTCGACCTGGTGGTTTTTTCTCGGTTCCCGGACGATCAGGTCGAAGCGGGTTCGCCACCCTGCCAGTCTTCCCTCCTGCTTGTTTGCAGGTCGCTACTTTTCGGACCATTTCCGCAGATAGGGCGAGATCCGAAAGGATGATCCATACCCGCGGGATCTGGTGCGCAGAACGGGCGTGTTGGCTGATCCTCCGCCGACGCTTTCCCGGAAAACAATGTAGAGGCCGGACGCGATAATGACGCCCGCGCCTACAAAGGTCATCCCATCGACCGTTTCGTCAAAAAGGACATAGCCGAACAACGTGGCCCAGATGATCTGACTGTACTGCATCGGTGCCACGATCGCGGCCTCTGCGTTCTTGTAGGCCGCAATCAGCATCAGCCCTGCAGAAAAGCCCAGCACAGATATCAGCGCCACGGCTCCAAGATCCAGGATTGGCATCGGCTGGTAGTCCGCTGGCATCAGCACGGCCATCAGAACAAAACTTGCCACGATGGGATAAAGGATCAGCACCACACTGCGTTCATCCCGCCCGATCTTACGCACAATCACACTCGCGGTTGCACTGAAACAGGCCGCAGCAAGTGCAGCAAGGTGCCCAAGCTGCAAGTCCGTTGTGCCAGGGCGCAGAACCACGATCACGCCCGACAGACCCACAATGACGGCGATCCAGCGCCGCCAGCCGACCTTTTCATTCAACACGGGGATCGACAGCACCGTGATGATCAGGGGCATTGCAAAGAGGATCGCGTAGGTCTGCGCCAGCGGCAGCGTCGAGAACGCATAGAACGCACACATGGTTGCGATCACTGCGCAGCCGGTGCGCAGCGCCGTCCACCAGGGATGAACCGGACGGAGGTTCTCGCGGGCAGGATCCCGCATCAGCATCATAGTGGTCAGCGGAAACGACATGAGCGTCGAAAAAAAGATGATCTGGAACGGGGTGTATGTGCCCCCCAGAAACTTGATTATCACGTCATGCGTTGCAAAAAGCCCGAATGCTCCCAGAGAAAAGAGTGCCCCTCTCAGCGGGCCGGAGGAAGGCTTTGTCATGGCCGGTGATCCCACGCGTGAACAAGGAATGACGCGCTGTGTCGTCTATCCTGGGTGTGCCGGGGTCATACCAATTGTTCAAGCCGTCTTTTTTGCATGGCAGCTTTGAGCAGGCGAACCCGGCCGTCCGAGCGTTCCCGCGTCTTTTCAAGATCAATGGCTTTTGCGGTCCAGTATCTCGCCCAGGCGTTGAGTCGTCGTTTCGGCCTGCTGCGCAAGCGAGCGGATTTCGGAACTGATCACCGTGAAGCCACGCCCGGCATCTCCGACGCGCGCCGCCTCAATCGAGGCATTGATCGCGATGAAGTTGATCTGGCGGCTGATCTGATCCAAGGCCCCCAACGCCTCTTCTGTCTGTTGGGACAATTTGTCCTGATGCGAATAGACTGCGCCGATGAATGTGGTGCGGCAGATATTCACCACTTCGTTGATCGCCGGCTCGAACCGGTCGCGCATCTTGCCTTCGATCCGCGCAATCTCGTCCGGGGTCCGCTCCCCGTCTTCGATGCATTGCTGCATCTCCGAAGCGATGTCGGCAGCTGCTTTGCACCGGGCCTGATCGTTTTCAGACAATGCGAGGCCAACAGGGTCGAAGTTCTGCGCGATGCCCGTGCGCAACATGGTTTCGGCTTCGTTCAAGGCCGCGGTAACGGGGCCCTTGTCGAAAGATCGGCCCGTGGCCAATGCAAGGATCGCGCCCGACGTGACCCTGAGCGCGGGAAACAGGGCTTCCTGAATGACAACGAGCGGGTCGCTGTAGATGTCAAAATCTTCGGACACGGACCAAATCCAAGCCAGTGGAATGACTTGGGTCTAATCCAGAGGAATGAAGACTGTCTGAACGGCTCAGATGGATTGATCCAGGCCCGCCAGGATAGCATCCCCCATGCCGCTGGTCGAGACCGGCGTGGCGCCCTCTTCGCCCAGCAAATCGGCCGTGCGTAAACCCTGGGCCAAAACCGTCTCGACCGCTTTTTCGACGCGGGTCGCCTCTTCGCCCATGTCGAAGGAATACCGCAATGCCATCGCAAAGCTGAGGACGCAGGCAATCGGGTTGGCCTTGCCCTGGCCTGCAATGTCCGGGGCAGAGCCATGGACCGGCTCATAAAGCGCCTTGGGTCGGCCATTCGTCATCGGTGCGCCCAGCGATGCAGACGGCAACATGCCCAATGACCCGGTCAGCATCGCGGCAAGATCAGACAGAAGATCCCCAAACAGGTTGTCGGTCACTATGACATCAAACTGCTTTGGCCAGCGGGTCAACTGCATGGCGCCTGCATCCGCGTACATGTGGCTCAACTCGATATCGCGGTAATCCTCATCGCGCACCTTCTGCACAACCTCGCGCCAGAGGATGCCGCTTTCCATGACATTGGCCTTCTCCATCGAGCAGACCTTGCCCGTCCGTTTGCGTGCCAGCTCAAAGGCGGAGCGGGCCACCCGGTCGATCTCTGACTCTGTGTAGCGCTGCGTATTGATCCCCACGCGTTCATTGCCTTCCTCGAAGATGCCGCGCGGCTCTCCGAAATAGACACCCGACGTCAGCTCGCGGATGATCATTATATCAAGCCCAGCGACCACGTCCTTTTTCAGGGACGAAAAGTCCGCCAGCGCGTCGAAGCACTGAGCGGGTCGCAGATTGGAAAACAGGTCCATCTCTTTGCGCAGGCGCAGCAATCCGCGCTCTGGTTTCACGCTGAAATCGAGGTCGTCGTATTTCGGCCCGCCCACAGCGCCCAACAGAACCGCGTCAACCTCTTGCGCTTTGGCCATCGTGTCATCATGCAGCGGCGTGCCATGGGCGTCATAGGCACATCCCCCCACCAGATCCTCGCTTACGTCGAAGGTGATCCCGCGCTTGGTGCCCATCCAGTCGATGATCCGTTTGACCTCGGCCATGACCTCGGGGCCGATCCCGTCGCCAGGCAGGATCAAAAGTGACGGGTTCGACATGCGCAATCTCCTTCGGGGCTGTCCACGTGCGGCGTATCCCGGAGGAGGCAGGGGGTCAAGGCAGCCGAAGATCGACCCAGACAACACGATGGCGGCTGGCCTGTTTCACGGTCTCAAGGAAAGGATCGCCCTCATCCGGCCAAAGAACGCCACTGCCTTCAACGATCCAGTCCGAGGATGGCAGGACATAATCCACCCGAAGGATGCCCGCATCCACATCTGTCCAGTCGACACTGTCCGTGCCATGCGCCCCCATAGGCTGGACATCCCGAAGTCGGGGGTCGGCCAGAAGGTTGCGGATCGCCTCTCTTCTTCCATCGCTGTGGGATGGATCGAGGTTGGCGTCACCCGCAAGGACAAACTTGTCGCTGACGCCGGAACCGAAAGATCCATCGAGGTAAAGCTGCCAGAACCGGATCTCATCATGGTTGCGCTTGCCGTTGTGATCCTCCGGCCCGTCGAAAACCGGGGGGGTGGCATGGAATGTCATCAAGTCGATGCGTTGCCCATCGGGCAGGACGATAGGCACAATCCAATGTCCTGTCGTCGACAGCCTTTGGGTCTCAAAGGCGGCTTGACTGGGATAGGGCGCGCCGTCATGGGCTGTCGGTCGCAAAGCACCGGGCAGATCGCGCCATAAGAGACCCGAGAAATCCTGCACCTCTGCCTCAAGTATCTCGAACCGAGACAGAACGGCCATGCCCCCCTGACCGCTGAAGTACCCAAAGCCCTGCGCATCCGCAGGTCCCCCCAGGCGGCCATCCAGATCCAGATCCAAACCCGTAGGCTGCCCTGTATTGGGCTTTCGTGCAAAACTGAAGGGATACCCGGCCCGCTCCGCAAACAGCGCCAGGGCGCGCCGGTTCAGATCATAGTCAAAGCTTTGCAGGGCGACGATGTCGGCGTCCGCTTTGCGCAGAACAGACAAAACCGCGTCGATCTGTGGATCTTCGCCTTTCAGAAGGTCCCGAAACAGCAGCCCAGGGCCTTTGCGCTTCAGCTCAGCATTGAAGGTCGCCACGCGGAACGTACCGTCTGCATTGGCCGAAAGGGTGGGAATCAGCAAAGCAAGCCCGACTGCAATCAGGCGGCTTGCAAGTCTCCATCCTGCGCGTTTGCGTAGGCCCGGCGACGCTGATCTTCGATCATGTCCGCGATCCGATGCATGGCGATCCCTCGCATAATCATACTGGCGGGAAGGAAGGCCCATGCACTCATCGTCCAGATCAGGGTTTGCGGGTTCTCTAGCGTGATCGGTTGGATCAGGTCCGCCGCCGCTTTAACCACCGCCGGGATAAGGAAAGGTAAAAGGAACCCAAGCGCGATATTAATCCTTGCGTCCCGCTGCAAGCGGTACAGCACGTCACCTCCGGATGTCGGGTCAAAGAGGGGCAGGTTGACCCATACGTTGAAGGCTTTGTGCCGTGTCGGCCAACCAAGAATCCGGACGAGGACAAGGAACGCTGTCATCGCAACAAGCGATGTCGCATAGGCAATCCCCGCCGACGTCCGAACCGAATGCACAACTGTGTAGGGCGCATCTTCGGGCAGCATCAGTACCACAAGCCGCACCGGTGAATAAGGGAAGTCAATCGCATTGCCGAGGATGGTGCCCAATGACCCCAACGCCCGCGTCAACAGGGTCGGGTCCGTTTCACCTCGGAAAATCGCTGTCAGCAGGAACACTGTCACGAACAGGGAGACAAAGCGCAGGCGGTTGAAGGGCGGCGCATCGCGAAACTCAACAATGCTCGGGCTGATAGAGTTGTATTCCACAAATGTCAGGAAGGCTGCGAGCAGTGCAATCAGGACAGTGATCTGGGTGCTGTCTCGTTCTACGCCGGGCAGCAGCAATGCGGGTGTGGCGATCACGATGGCCACCAACACTCCGCGCGTCGCAGCACCTGTCACACGAGCTATCAATGTCCCAATCCCCTCAAACCGGCCACTTAGTACGCCGCAGCTATCGCAGTTACTCGATGTTCCGGATTTCGACGTCTGGCTCTTACCCCAATAAGTGCCGCCAGTCACCGGTCTGCTCAAGTCTTTGATGAAGACTGCCCGGGTGTGGCGGCAATTTGTGGGTGGGGTTGGTGCCTTTGTGCATCATTTCTGGGGCGAAAATAAGGCATGCCACAAGATCTAGTATTGTCGATCCTGCCAAACCATATCTTGTGGTCACTGGTTCCAGGCGATTGCCCAATTGTTGCGTAAATCGATCCGATGGATTCTACCTAAACCCAGGGTCTGCTCTGCGCGGCACTACTTTCAAACGAATCGATATTCGTCGATTTTTCCATCGTCAGCCCGATATCATCAAGTCCCTCCAGAAGGCAGTGCTTCTTGAACGGGTCGACCTCGAACGTGATCGCCTCGCCTTCGGATGTCGTGATCGTTTGCGCCTCAAGATCAATTGTCATCCGCGCGTTCGATCCCTTCTCGGCGTCCTTCATCAGGATGTCGACCGTCTCCTGCGGCAGGGCGATCGGCAGGATGCCGTTTTTGAAGCAGTTGTTGAAGAAGATATCCGCAAAACTGGGGGCAATCACGCAGCGGATGCCGAAATCCTTGATCGCCCAGGGTGCATGCTCCCGGCTGGAGCCGCAGCCGAAATTGTCCCCGGCGACCAGGATCTCGGCGCTACGATATTGCGGTTTGTTCAGGACGAAATCCGGGATCTCGGCCCCGTCGTCATCAAAGCGCATCTCGTCGAAGAGGTTCTTGCCCAGACCCGACCGCTTGATGGTTTTCAGAAATTGTTTTGGAATGATCATGTCCGTGTCGACGTTGATCAGGGGCATGGGGGCCGCGACCCCGGTCAATGTGGTGAACTTATCCATGGCTGGTCCTTTCAGGCTCTGGGCGGATCCCATCCGGGACCCTGCGATGTGGCAAGGGGCGTCTTATGCTGGCCGCCCGACCTTACCACGTATCATCTGTTTCATCTTTTGCTGGCGCAGGAACTTTCTCATGCCATTGCCACGCAACCGGTCCAGTCGCATGGAAAGGCGGCGGATGAGGCTCGGCTGGGTGCCTCCTGGTGTGGTGACGACAAAGACCTCACGATAGGCGCCCAGAACCCCGATCCCCTGATCATTCAGCGTGATCATCCGGACCGAGGCGCCGGGGATCCAGGACAGGATCAGGTCCGCCAGATCGCTTCCGTAGTGGAATGTAACGGGTGAACCTTCTGCATCGATCGGATTGCCGTGATACTCCGGCTCGCCGAAAAATGTCACGCCGTTCTCGTCGATCGTCGCCTTGCGTTCGGTCTTCAACTTGCCCGCGATGATCGGCGTCGTGAAGATGATATGCCCGCCCGGGCGCAGCGTCCGGTGCATCTCGGCAAAGCAAAGGTCCGGCCGGTTCACATGCTCCAGCACATCAAGATGACAGTGAATGTCGATGGAATTGTCGTCAAATGTCAGCGCCTCCAGGTTTTCGGACCGATACCCTTTGTGCATCTGTCCCCGCGGGACATCCGCAAAGAAATGCGAGCCGATATACTGCTTTGCCTCGCGCCGCATCCTGGCCGAAATCCCCCGGTCTTCGGGCGAGCATTCGTGCAGCACCATCGACCGCCAATTCGGAATGAAGGTCTTCAGGCAGTAGGCAAAAGCCCGTTCGCGCGGGATCGAATGACACTGAGAACAGAAAAGATAGTCACGATACCAAGGCGTCTCTGCCCGAAACTGCGTTTTGTATTCGCAGATCGGACAGATGCCGTCGAAGGTGTGGGTCACATCAACTCTCGTACATCCGTCAAGCGGCCCGTCACAGCCGCTGCTGCGGCCATCGCTGGCGACATGAGATGCGTCCGGCCACCCCGGCCCTGTCGCCCCTCGAAATTGCGGTTCGAGGTCGCCGCACATCGTTCGCCCGGCTCCAGTTGATCCGGGTTCATCGCCAGGCACATCGAACAGCCGGCAAGGCGCCATTCGAAGCCTGCGTCACGGAAGATGTCGGCAAGGCCCTCTTCCTCAGCCTGCGCGCGCACAAGGCCCGATCCAGGCACGACCATTGCCCGCATCCCGTCCTTGATCTTCTTGCCCCGGAGGATCTCGGCTGCTGCCCGCAAATCCTCGATCCGTCCATTCGTACACGAGCCGATAAACACCGTGTCGATCGCCACATCCTCAAGCGGCGTGCCGGGTGCAAGCCCCATATAGTCGAGTGAGCGTTTGGCTGCATCTGCCTTGCCCCCGCTGAAGTCCTCGGGGGCAGGCACATTGGCCGTGATGGGCAGCACGTCCTCGGGCGATGTGCCCCAAGTGACAACCGGCGCGATATCCTCGCCCTTGATCATCACGACCATGTCCCAGTGGGCATCATCGTCGGAATAAAGCGTCTTCCACCAATCCATGGCCGCTTCCCATTGCGCACCCTTGGGCGCGTGCGGTCGGCCTTTGCAGTATTCATAGGTCTTCTCATCCGGTGCGATCAGGCCCGCCCGCGCACCGCCTTCGATGGCCATGTTGCAGACGGTCATGCGCCCTTCCATGGAAAGATCGCGGATCGCTTCGCCGCAATATTCGATCACGTAGCCCGTGCCGCCTGCCGTTCCGGTCTTGCCGATCACGCTCAGGGTTATGTCCTTTGCGGTCACACCCGGACGCAGCGTGCCCGTGATCTCGACCTTCATGTTCTTCGATTTCTTCTGGATCAGCGTTTGGGTGGCCAGAACATGCTCCACCTCCGACGTTCCGATCCCGTGCGCCAGCGACCCGAACGCCCCATGCGTCGCCGTGTGGCTGTCCCCGCACACGACCGTCATGCCCGGCAGCGTCCAACCCTGTTCGGGTCCCACGATGTGCACGATCCCCTGACGCACATCCGTCACCGGGTAATAGTGAATGCCGAAATCACGCGCATTCTTGTCGAGGGCGGCCACCTGAATGGCGCTGTCCCCCGTCATGTTGGCCGGATCTTCGCGGCCCGCTGTCGTGGGCACGTTGTGATCGGGCACGGCAATTGTCTTGTCGGGTGCGCGCACCGACCGGCCGGCCATGCGCAGCCCTTCGAAGGCTTGCGGGCTCGTGACCTCGTGAACAAGGTGGCGGTCGATGTAAAGCAGGCAGGTGCCATCGTCGGCCTCGTGCGCGACATGGGCATCCCAGATCTTGTCATAAAGCGTTTTCGGCGACATGTGAGGTTCCTTATTGACGTGAATGCAGTGGTTCGGCAGGCCTTTTTGGCGCTGCCGGTTAAGGCATCGTCAGAAGTCGGGCGAACCGAACCGGAAGCCGTGCGCGATCCGCTATGTCGAATAGAAGCACCATCGCATTCGCCTACCCTGCAAAGCTGTTTTGGGCAAGACCCTCCGGGCAGTTCCGATTACGTTCCCTTAAGCAGTTTGACCTAGTCAAACGTTCATGAACCAGATCACGCCGTTCTTCGAGACTGATTTTCCAGCGGCCATGCGACCTGGCGCGCCGCGCGATGCGGCGTTTTCGGCGATGTCCTCGATTGGACTGCAATTGCGGGTCCAGTCGATGCGGGTTTGCATGCTCGGTTTCACGGCCGCCCTGTCCAATGATCACGATCACGTGCTTTCGATCATCGCAGGCGCCGAACGCGCGGCGGTGACATACCGGCTTTACGTCGAACTCCTGAAAGATGACGGGCGGACCGATCAGTTGAACGAGGAAGCCGTCCTCTGGATGCGCGCAGTCAATCCAAAGCGGCACGATGCCATCAAGGTCTTCACCCAGATGGACCGCATTCAGATGGATATGATTGCAAAGATCAAAAGCGCCGATGACTGCCTGGTCGAGGCCGACATAAAGGGTCTTTTGCGGTATGGCTACGATCACTTCAGCCCTGCCGCCTTTGCGATCGACGAGACCGTCCGCCGTGCGCATGACGCCCTGTTGATGAAAGAGGCCGAAGCGGCCCGGGAAGCCCGGCTCAAGGCGGAAGAGGCGATGACCCGCGTGGCCGATATCAGCAAGATGATCCGACTGATCGCTTTCAACGCCTCGGTCGAGGCCAACCGCGCGGGCGAGGCGGGCGCCGGTTTTGGCGTGATTGCTCAGGAAATTCGCCGCCTCTCCGAAGAAACCGCCGAAGCCAGTGGTGATATCCAGAGCAGTCTCGACGGGATCATGAATATCGTCGAAATCCGCTAGGTCAAAAGGCCTAAGGCTTTGATCACGCTTTTTTCTTTTTCTTGCCGGGTTGCCCCGGATCGTGCGACGCTTGATCTGTCCGCACGAGCAGAGAAGCAAGATGGCCAACCACACGCAGGGACCGGATAGCAGCGCAGGCATGCCCGATGCGCCGGTACCGGACGCGGCCCCGCCAACCGATCCGCCTGCTGCCGCGACACCCAGCACCGAACTGCCCGCCGCCAGTGTCGAAGACTTGCTGGAAGTCGGGCAATCCCTGCTGGTCGAAGCCGAGCAATTCCTGTTCTACCTGCTGCGTCCCTGGGTGGCCTATCAGATCGGTATCGCCTTGGGGGTGTTCGTGGTTGCCCTTCTGGCCCGTCGGGTGTTCGGGCCAAGGATCCGCGAATGGATGGGCACCCGCGAGGGCTGGCCAAAGTGGCGCATGCGCATCCTGGTGGTCATTCACCAACGGCTGAGGGCGATCTTCTTTGTCGTTCTGATCTGGATCGTCGTCCTCGTGATGCGAGAGGTCACCTGGCCCTCCCGATCCTACGTCGTCTCCATCATCGCCACGATGGCCACAGCATGGCTGCTTGTCGCGTTCGCGACCCGCCTCATCCGCTCACTGCTGCTGCGCCGGCTGGTGCGCTATGGCGCGTGGATCTACGTCACGCTCTACATTCTCGGCTTTCTTGAAGAAGCCGAAAGTGCGCTGGATTCTGCGGCCATCAACCTCGGCGATTTCCGCATTTCTCTCCTGACCGTCATTCAGGGCGTCGTCGTCATCGGCTGTCTTTTCGCGCTGGCACGCTTCATAACCGTGGCAACATCCTCGCGCGTGCAAGCGAACGAGGACATCTCGCCCTCCATGCGGGTCTTGATCGTCAAGGTGATCCAGGTCCTGTTCTACGCGCTCGCCTTCTTCATCGGTGTCCGCGCTGTCGGCATTGATCTGACCGGGCTTGCGGTGCTGTCCGGTGCCATCGGTGTCGGTCTCGGCTTTGGTCTGCAAAAGGTCGTCTCAAACCTTGTCTCCGGTGTCATCATCCTGCTCGACAAATCCATCAAGCCTGGGGACGTCATCAGCCTTGGCGAAACCTTCGGCTGGATCCAGACGCTTGGCGCCCGCTATGCCTCGGTCGTGACACGGGATGGCAAGGAATATCTGATCCCGAACGAAGACCTGATCACCGGACAGGTGGTGAACTGGTCCCACAGCAATCGTTTCGTGCGCCTCGATATCTTCTTCGGCACATCATACAATTGCGACCCGCACGAGGTTCGCAAATTGTCCGTCGATGCGGCACGAAGTGTGAACAGGGTCCTCAACCACCGCGCCCCGGTCTGTCACATCGTGGGTTTTGGCGACAGCAGCGTCGACTACATCTTGCGCTTCTGGATCGATGACCCCACGGGAGGCCTGACCAACATCCGCGGGGCAGTCTATCTGGCCCTCTGGGACGCCTTTAAGGAAAACGGGATCAGCATCCCTTTCCCGCAACGCGAGGTGCGCATGCTTGAAGGATCGGAATTGCAGATGCGTCGTCCGGGCCTGCACTCCGATCCGCAGCCAGACTGAATCTCAAAAAGATGCTTGGCCGTTTGTCCGCGTCTTATGGGAAAGGTGGGCATAACCTTAGGGGCCATAAGGCCGATCAAGCTCTTTCGATGGCATGGTGGATCAAAGTGGTGGGGGTTGGCCTGGCCGGTCGAGCCCGACAAAGCCAGTCTTGCCGCCCCCCACAAACGCGCGCAGGGCGATGGGATTTTCTGGCCGGGCATATCAAAGGCCTCGACCAGAAATCCTACCCCTGCGGCCTTTACCCTTCCATCTCTGGTGTAAGCAGCACTCGAACGTATCCGGGCGCACCTGATGAAAACATCATCACAGAGGATGCTGTGTAGGGCAAAAGCTGGCGTTTCATTGAAATGTCACCTCCAAATTGCTATTCTTTTCACATCCCAGCGTCGGGGTGTATCGGCGCGATGTACAGGAGGACGATGATCTGTCCATTCATACTGAAGCGGCGGATGCCGCTGATGGGCGCCTGGGTCTGATGGCGACAGGCGCAACAGAAGCCACAAGCGAAACGCTGTTGGCAGCTATCCTTTCCTCACTTTCCGATGACAAGGCCGAAGATGTCGTGCAAATCGACCTGCGCGGCAAGACCGCCATGGGCGACTATATGGTCGTCTGCTCCGGTCGGTCCACGCGCCAGGTGGCTGCGATCTCGGAAAAGCTGGTCGAACGGCTGAAGACCGAATTCGGCAGAACAGCGCGGGTTGAGGGCAAGGATGCGGGCGATTGGGTTCTGATCGACACAGGCGACGTGATCGTCCATGTCTTCCGGCCCGAAGTGCGCGAATTTTATCAGCTGGAAAAGATGTGGCTTCCTGCGGGTGGCTCTGCCGCCTCCAACTGATCTAGGCCATGCGCGTCCACATCTGTGCGGTCGGTCGCTTGCGCGGCGGGCACGAAGCGGATCTTGTCACCGACTACACCGTCCGGTTCAACCGCACAGGTCGCGGCCTGGGTCTTGGCCCGCTCAAATCGGTCGAGGTGGAAGATCGCAAGAACGGCGGTAAGACGGCTGAGGCGCAATTGCTGCGCAAGGCTATGCCGTCTGGAGCGACCCTCTGCTGCCTCGATGAACGCGGCACCTCAGAAACCTCCGTGAATTTCGCGGCCCGTCTGGCCAGATGGCGCGACAATGGCACAAGCGATCTTACCTTCATAATCGGCGGGGCCGATGGTCTGGCCCATGATCTGCGGGACGAGGCAGATCATCTTCTGTCGTTCGGCAAGATGGTCTGGCCGCACATGTTGGTCCGCGTCATGCTGACCGAACAGCTTTACCGCGCCGCTTCCATCCTCGCGGGCAGCCCCTATCACCGCGCCTAGGGCTTCAGCCGAAAGATGGGCAACCGATATTTTGACCTGCGTGAAACCCGGATTGCAGATTTTCCGGCCGCAGCGCTAAGGCAGATCGACAATCACCGTGCCTTCGTTCCAGCCTGCCGGCAGATCTCGCGCCTGCACCTTGACCTGCGTCGTGCCTTGGGGAATGACCACACCACTCAGCGACCGCGTGAAGGGCTGTTCGTCCACATGCGGATGATGCAGCACCCGCATACCAAGCTCATTACCCTCCATGTCCAGCACACGCCAGCCATCGGCATAATGGTCCCAGCCCGTATCCGGGTGGCTGATCGTCACGTCAAAGCGCCACGTGTCCCCGCTTTGCGTGACCTTCACATCCTCGATCACCGGTTCTTCGGCGAACGCTGCACTGCCAAGGATCAACGGCAGGCTCAAAAACAGGTGTCTCATGGCATTTTCCTATTCGATCTCAGTCACCATAAATCATCACAAAGGGGTGTTCAGCAGAATTGCGCGCGACCGCGAGGCAAATTCCCGCCGCCAGATGACCCCAAGTGTGAACAGCGTCGCTCCGATCAGCGCAATAGGCCCTGCAAACCAGGCGATGACGGTCAGCGCAAAGTAGACGCTTCGCAGGCCCCGGTTGAAACTGCGCGCCGCCGTGATGTTGATCTCTGCCGCCTGTTCGGCCCGCGCATACACCTGCGGGTTCTCCACATCGTTGGGCACCGATGCCATCAGCACGGCCGCATATCCAAAAAGGCGGTTCGCCCAGGCGAATTTCAGAAAAGAGTTGGTCAGAAACAGGATGATGATGACCAGCTTCACCTCCCACACAAAGGCGGGTTCAGACATCAGCGTCAGGTCGTTGGCCAGCCCGGTGAGGCTTTCCACATTGCCGATCAACGCCATGGCACCCCCGATCGCGATCACTGAGGTCGAGGCGAAAAACGCCGTGCCCTGCCGCAGGTTGCTGATGATCTGCGCGTCAAAGATCCGCGGTTCGCGTGTGACCATCTGCTTCATCCATTCGCGCCGATACCCCGCCATGATTTGCGAAGTCGATGGCCGCTTGGCACCAGGGTGTTCGATCCGCCAACCCAGAAAGATCCAACACAGCAAAACGAAGGCCAGCGCCGCAAATTCCAGCGGTTCAAAAAGCGCAAGACGGTCCATCCAGGTCATGCTTGTCCTCATACAGACCCGTGCAGAGGTTTGCATTGCTCAAATCTTGCTCGATTTGTGATCGCGCCCCTCAAATTACCTGTGGATAAGGCTTTCGCTGATCTTTTCGCCCCATTTTTGCCGATTTTCGCCGGTAACTCTCCCTGCGTTGGTGGAAGGAGTATTCGGTTTGCGGCGGAAAACCTTGGTTGCCCTCGCTGCATGGGTGACAGCCTCGGCGGCTCTTGCGCAAAGCAATAGTCTGCCGAGCTTGGGCAACAGTGAAAGCGAAGCGCGATGGCAGGCCGTTGGCCGTCTCGACATCGGTGCAGACCGCTTCTGCAACGCCGCGCTCATCTCTCCCAATGTTGTGATGACATCAGCCCATTGCCTCTTCGACCCTGAAACCGGCGTCCGTCTTGATGCCGGATCGTTGGAATTTTCGGCGGGCTGGCGGAATGGACGCGCCAGCGCTTTGCGCCGCGTTCGTCACACTGTGATCCACCCGGATTTCGATCCAGACACACGCAACGCCAACATCGCTTTGGTAGAGCTTGATCGCGCCATCGACAGCCGGAGTGTCGCCCCGATGGTCCCGGCCGAAGCTCCCGGCGCGGGTGCGGAAATCCAGCTTGTGGGCTTTGACGCCGCACTCAGCCCGACCGTGGCCGAAACTTGTGCGCTCACCACATTGGAGAAAGGCCAAATCACGACGACCTGTGCAACCGATCCAGGCGTTAACGGTGCCATCGCCGTCGCGATGATCGACGGATCCGACCGGGTCGTGTCGTTGGTTTCCACCAAAACCGAAAAGACAGGCGCGACAGGCGTTTCCCTTGGCGAACCGCTCCTGGTCGTTCAACAGGTCCTTTTGGAAAGTCGTAATACCTTCGGGCAGACCGCCCGGCGCGGAACGCTCTTTCAATCCAACGCCGACCGGAAGCAGACCGGCGCAAAATTCGTGAAACCATGATCCGCGCGCTTGTTCTCCTCTTCTCGCTCATGGCGATGACAGCACATGCACAGACCAGCGGCCTGCGGACGCTCGACACCGAAAATGCGGCCCATGCCTGGCGCGCGGTCGGGCGGCTGGATCTTGGCCGGTCCGGCTTTTGCTCGGCCACCCTGATCGCGCCCGATCTTGTGCTGACGGCCGCGCATTGTCTTTATCCCAAGGGGTCCGCCACACCGTTTGAGGCAGGCGACATCGTCTTTCATGCCGGTTTGCGCAATGGAAAGGCGGCCATGTCCCGCCGCTTCTCCGCTGTTGCGGCCCATGCGGCCTTCAAACCAAACATGAACCTCTCGCCCGAAAACATTCAGCACGATGTCGCCCTTCTCCGTCTGGCCGAGCCGATATCGCCTTACGAAATCTCACCCTTCCAGGTCCACGGCGACGCCGTCGATCCCGGTCCGGTCAGCGTGGTCTCTTACGGCCGCGGACGCGCCAATGCGCAGTCCCGGCAGCGCGAATGCCAGTTTCTTGACAAGGAAAGCGCAATATACGTTTTCGATTGCGACGTGACCTTCGGCTCGTCGGGCGCCCCTGTCTTCTCGCATCTCAACGGGCGCGGGCGCATCATGTCCATCATCTCTGGCATGACCTATTACAAGGGCGAAAAGGTGGCACTTGGTATGGCCCTCCCGCAGCGTGTCGCGGAACTCAAACGCCAGTTGCGCATCGGTCTCGGCGCGACGCAGCCCCGCGCGCAGGTGCGCAGGCTCGGCGTCGGTCAGGGCAGATCCAGCACTGGCGCCAAATTCGTCCGGCCCGCCAACGGGTCTTGAACCCGCAAAAATCCTTCCCACATCTGAAGCATCAGGGCGCCTCTAGAGGGTTCTGATGCAACCACAGCGGGCTCGTCCGGTCTCGGAGGGCTCCAACATCTATCGCTCAGATATGAGGATGACACATATGCGTACGTTTGACCTTGCACCGCTTTATCGCGCAACCGTTGGATTTGATCAGATGGCCGACCTGATGGATCGGGTTCTTGCCACAGACACAAATCAGCAAACCTATCCGCCCTACAATATCGAAAAGACGGACGATGATGCCTATCGCATCTCAGTCGCTGTCGCTGGCTTTTCCGACGCCGACCTCAGCGTCGAAGTGCGGGAAAACGCCCTGATCGTGTCGGCCAAGAAGGCCGAGGAAGAGGGCAGAAAATATCTCCATCGCGGCATCGCAACCCGCGCCTTTGAACGCCGGTTCCACCTGGCCGATCACGTGACCGTCACCGCAGCAAGCCATGTCGACGGTATGCTCCACATTGACCTCGTGCGGGAAGTGCCCGAAGCGCTCAAACCCCGCCGGATCGAGATTTCGGGCCAAAAGGCCATCGAAGCCGACGTGGTCAACGCCAAATCCGTTAACTAAGGCAAAATCGCTGTCGCCCGCTGCTTTGACGCAGCAGGCGACTTTTGCGAAACCGAAAATTCTTAAAAACGGCCCGGTGGCGCCAGCTGCCGGGCCTTTGTGTTTGCGTCAGCTCAACTGATCCATACGCTCGATCATCTTGCCCACAAGGCCATAATCCAGCGCTTCCGGATTGGTCAGCCAGAAATCACGCTTGGTGTCTTCGGCGATCTTTTCGGGCGTCTGACCCGTGGCCTCCGCAAATAGCACGTTGAATCGATCCCGCATGATCCTGATCTGTTCGGCCTGGATCATCATGTCGGAGGCCTGTCCGCCGATGCCCCCTGCCGGTTGATGCAGCAAGAACCGCGTGTTCGGCAGGCTGTAGCGGTTTTCGCGCTTCGCTCCCACAAAGATCAGCGCACCGGCACTTGCCACCCAGCCCGATCCGATCGTGCGTACAATTGGCCGGATGAACTTGATGACGTCATGCACCATGTCCCCCGATTCCACATGCCCGCCGGGCGACGAGATGTAGATGTTGATCGGATCATCGCTTTCTTCGGCCAAAGCCAACAGATGCGTCACTGTCCGATGCGCCACTTTGTCATTGATTTCGCCCGTGATGATCACGTTACGGCTTTTGAAGAAAAGCGCCTCGACCTTGCCCTCACGAGCAGGCTCCGGCGTGGCACTCGTATCGTCCAGCATGTCGTCGGTCATGTCTTTGCTCCTCGGTTGCGATCTCACCGTTGACGCTAGGGCTGCAACCGGCGATTGTCCATGCACAGCCGCCCATCTGTCGCCCTTGTGCGCCACCTTAAAATCGGAAAGGGTCCACGCCGGACGCTCCGGGGGGCCCATGGACATTCGCGCGCTTTTAATGGGGCTCACTTTCGCCTTCATCTGGTCGTCGGCTTTCACCTCGGCCCGCGTGATTGTAGCAGATGCCGCCCCCCTTGCCTCGCTGGCCCTGCGCTTTCTCATTTCCGGCCTCATCGGCGTCGCAATCGCGCGCGCCATTGGGCAAACGTGGCGCCTGACCCGCGGGCAATGGCGCGCAACGCTCATCTTCGGCCTTTGCCAGAACGCCATCTATCTCGGCCTGAACTTCATCGCGATGCAGACCGTCCAGGCCTCGCTCGCCTCAATCATTGCCTCAACCATGCCCCTGATGGTCGCCTTTGCGGGCTGGATCATCTTCCGCGACCGCTTGCCCATCATGGGTATCGGCGGGCTGATCCTTGGGATAATCGGTGTTCTCATCATCATGTCTTCCCGGCTTGAGACCGGTCTCGACCTTTACGGCGTGACCCTTTGCGTGATTGGAGCCATCGCGCTTACCATCGCGACCCTTTCCATGCGCAGTGCCTCGTCTGGCGGGAACCTGATGATGGTTGTCGGCCTGCAGATGCTTGTCGGGTCCGCCATCCTGGCCGTCGCCTCGGCTGCGACCGAAAGCATGTATGTCAACCTCACCCCCGCCGTGGCCTTCGCATTCGCCTACACGACCATCTTCCCCGGCCTCGTCGCCACATGGATCTGGTTCGCGCTGGTTGAACGCATCGGCGCCACCCGCGCGGCTACGTTTCACTTTCTCAACCCGTTTTTCGGCGTGGCCATCGCGGCGATGTTACTGGGCGAACGGATCGGCCCTCTGGACATACTTGGGGTTGCAATTATAGCTGCGGGCATTCTGGCGGTTCAGTTGTCCCGTCAGGCGAAAACGCATTCTTAAGCCCAATGGGGTCTGATCAGGGACGATCCGGATCCACCCGCAGGGAGACGCCTATGCACCGCCGTGCCTTTCTGATTTCGTCCGCCGCATGTCTCATGCCTCTGGGCGCGTCTGCCTACCCCGCCATCGCCTTTGCCCCCCAGACATGGCGCGACCTGCGCGAAACCGATCAGACCGTCATCCTCAATTTCCGGGCAAGCTGGTCGCTCACCTGCCAGATCAAGGCCGAATTGATCGCCGACCTGCTCGCCGAAAACCCGGCCTATCGCGCATTGACCTTCGTGGATGTCGACTGGGACACGTTCGGACCCTCGCAAATGACCAAGCGCATGAATGTCACGCGCCGGTCCACCCTTGTGGTAATGAAGGGCGGGGATGAGCTTGCCCGGATCGAAAACGAACCCTACGCACCCAAGATCCGCGCCCTTCTCGACACGGCCATCGCTGCCTGAGCGTTTGCGCGCCCGCACCGCTTTGGCTATCGAAGCGATGCGGTGTTTGGCGAGGGGGCCATGAAGTTTCTCTTTGTGCATCAGAACATGCCCGGCCAGTACCGGGAACTGATCCAATGGCTCGCCGCCCAAGGCGGGCACCAGATCGTGTTTCTCACGCAGCGCAAGCAACCGCCGACCTTCGATGGCGTGATGCATGTCATCTACAAAAGCCACAACACAGCTAAAGAGGACGCCTACGGCCTGTCGAAGACATGGGAGAACGCTGCCGGCAGTGGCTTTGGCGCGGCGATGGCCGTGCGCCAACTGCGTGATGACGGCTTTGTGCCCGACATCATCATCGGCCATGTCGGGTGGGGAGAGCTGACGTTTCTCAAGGAAGTGCTGCCCGATGTCCCGATCATCGGCTTTTTCGAATACTATTACAGCACCAAGGGCGGACCGGTGGGGTTTGACCCCGAAAGCCCGGTCTCGGGTCACGCGCCTTTCATCATGCACGCTCACAATACGGTGCCGCTTGTGAATATCGAAACGGTGGATCTGGGCCACAGCCCAATGCTCTGGCAGCGCGACCGCTTCCCGAAACGCTTTCACGAAAAGATCTATGTCTGCCATGACGGCATCCGCACCGACAAGCTTGGGCCCAACCCGGACGCGCAGATCAGCCTTGGCCGTATCGACCATCCCCTGACGCGCAACGATGAAATCGTCACCTACATGGCCCGCAACATGGAAACGACGCGCGGGTTTCACCAATTCATGCGGGCCGTCCCACATATTCAGCGCCAGCGGCCCGAAGCACGTATTCTGGTCGTCGGAGGCAACGACACCTCCTATGGCGGTAAGAACAAGCATCCGGGCGGTCTGCGCGGCCAGATGGAGAAAGAGGTAGGCCACCTCATCAACTGGGACCGCCTGCATTTCCTCGGTCAGGTGCCATACGTCGAATATCAGAAGATCATCCAGATCTCGCGCTGCCACATCTATCTGACGATGCCCTTCGTGCTGTCCTGGTCGCTGCTCGAATCCATGTCGATGGAGGCCACCATCGTAGCCAGTGACGTGCCCCCCGTACGCGAGGCGGTGACCGATGGCGAAACCGGCCTGCTTGTCGACTTCTTCCAGCCCGAACAGATCGCCGAACGGGTCTGCGATGTGCTGGCCGCACCCGAGGACTTTGGGCATCTGGGCAAGGCAGCCCGTGCGCATGTGGTGCAGAACTACGACTTCCTGAATGTCTGCCTGCCCGAGCATCTGCGCCGGATCAACGGTCTCGTGCCCGCTGAAAAGCAGATCCCGATCCCATGACGGACGTTGTGCTGGGGGCGACGGGCCATCTGGGCCGCATGCTGCACCTTTGCTGGCGGGATGAGGATTTCCTCTGGCAATCGCGACATGACAGGCGAGGTTTTGTCACCTGCGATCTTCTGAACGATCCGCACGGTCTGACCGCCTTGCTGCGGGTGGCGGGCAACATCATTTGCCTCGCCGGTGTGACGCGAGGTCCCGCGATGGAAGACAATGTCACGCTGGCCGGTGCCACGCTTGACGCCGCAGCCCGTGCCGGGGCAGGGCGCGTCTTTCTGGTCTCAAGTGCGGCGGTCTATGGCGATCAGCCAGGTCCACTTTCCGAAGATGCCGCGCGCCAGCCGCTGTCCGACTATGCCCACGCAAAATGCCGGATGGAGGATCTCGCCCGCAAGCATCCGCATCCTTCGATCATCCTGCGCATCGGCAACGTGGCCGGAGCCGACGCAATCCTCGGCCGTTGGCGGGATGGCATGGCGCTTGATGCCGATGCGAACGGCGTCACGCCAAGGCGCAGCTATATCGGCCCCCGCATGCTCGCCCGCGCCTTGCGCGCGCTGACGGCCATGGAGGATCTGCCCGACATACTCAACATCGCCGCCCCCGGATCGGTCGAAATGGGCGCTCTTCTCGATGCCGCGAAACTTCCCTGGATCCCGCGCCCTGCAAGCCCCCACACAATCTGGGAGGTCACGCTTGCCACCAAGCGTCTCGACCAGCTCGTCGGTCCGCGGGACGGAAGCCCGGCCAGCATCGTCGCCGATTGGCAAAGCCTGATGGCCCATGCATGACACCCGCCAAACGCACGCTTGATCTGTTCTTTGCTGTACTTCTGGTCGTGATCCTGGGGCCCCTCATCCTTTGGTTGATCGCGCTTCTTTATTTCAAACAAGGTCGTCCGATCTTTTACGTGGCCGAACGCATGAAGACCCCCAACCGGGCCTTCGGTCTCTGGAAGTTCCGCACCATGGCCGTGGCCGCGCAAGACGCTGGCGTATCGGGTGGCGACAAAAGCGCCCGCATCACCTCCCTGGGCGCATGGCTGCGCGCCAAACGTCTCGATGAATTTCCCCAGCTTTGGAACATCATCCGGGGCGATATCAGCTTTGTCGGCCCCCGCCCGCCACTGCGCCAGTATGTCGAACGCTTTCCGGACCTTTACACCCAGATCCTCAAATCGCGCCCCGGTGTGACGGGTCTTGCCAGCCTGCGGTTTCACCAGCATGAGGAACGGCTTTTGTCCGGCTGCGACACCCCGGAACAAACCGATGAAGTCTATGCCCGCATCTGCGTGCCCCGGAAGGCCCGGCTTGATCTGATCTATCAACGCAACCGCAGCATCTGCTACGATTTCCTGCTTGTCTTCGAAACGATCGCCGGAATTTTTAGGCCTGCAAAAAAGCGCTGATTGCCCGGCGCAAAGGGTGACAACGCGACATCATTGCAACTATAGGTCGGAGACCGCATAGATTTTGGGCAGAAATAAGGCGAGGGCCTTAAAAGTCCTGCAAATTGGTGCGATAGCTCGAAACACAGGCTAGGTGCGCGGCTGGCATTCGGGTTAACGAGGTTTCAACGCCACCAATAAAAGTGGGACGACTGAGGCACCTTGATGCTCAAATTGATGAAGTCTCTCTCGCGAGACCAAAAAAAATACATAATCGTCGCGCTCGACTGTATTCTGATCCCACTGTCCCTCTGGTTTGCGTTCAATCTGCAGATGTCTTCGCAGGCCGCGTGGAACACGTTGCTCGGATACCTGCCGGTACTGCCCTATCTGCTGATCATTTCGGGATTTTTGTCGATCTGGATCGGTGTCGCCTCGGTTCAGCTGAAAAGTTACGAAGGCGGGGCCATCGGCCAATCGGCCATCTTCGCCTGGGCACTCGCCTCTGTCATGGCGCTTTTGTCCTACATGATCGGTCTGCCGCTCAGTATTGAAACGCATATCGTCTTCGGCTTCAGCTTCTTCGTTTTCAGCGTCATCAGTCGGGCCGTGCTTTTGCAGGTGGTTCTGGCCATCTATCGCAGCTCGCCACACCGCTGCCGGGTCCTGATCTACGGCGCCGGAACGACGGGTATGCAATTGGTCTCCGCCCTGCGCGGTCATGAAGAGATCGAGGCCGTTGCCTTCGTCGATGACAATTCGGCCCTGCATGGTCTGACGGTGTCGCGCCTTCAGGTCTACACGCCCATGCAGATCCCCGAACTGATCGAGGACAAACAGGTCGACCGCGTCGTGCTGGCCGTGCCGTCCCTTTCGCCTCCGAAACAGGCCCAGATCGCCCGCAAGCTGCAGGGCCTCGGGATCGAGGTGCAGACATTGCCCTCGTTCTCGCAACTGATCGGGGAAGAGGAACTGATCAACAAGCTGACGACACTCAGCCCGAATTCGTTCTTGGGGCGTGATGAAGTGGCCGAGGCGCTTGGCGAAAACCGCAATGCCTACCGCAATCGCTCCGTTCTGATCTCGGGCGCGGGCGGTTCCATCGGGTCCGAGCTTTGCCGCCAGGTGCTCGACTGTCGGCCTGCCAAGCTGATCCTGTTCGAACTCAGCGAACTTGCGCTTTACAACACCAGCATGGAGCTTGAGCAAAGCGCAGAGGCGCTCGGCGTTGAAATCGTTCCGATCCTTGGCTCCGTCACCGATGCGCGCCATGTCCGCAAGATCCTGCAGGGCCACAAGGTCGACGTGATTCTGCACGCCGCAGCCTACAAGCACGTACCGCTGGTGGAATCGAACCCCTTGGCGGGTCTGGCCAACAATGTGCTGGGCACGCACACAATCGCCGTTGAAGCCGATGGGGCAGGGGTCCAGCGCTTCATCCTTGTCTCGTCCGACAAGGCCGTGCGTCCCACCAATGTCATGGGCGCTTCAAAGCGTCTGGCCGAACTGGTCATCCAGGATCTTGCCAGCCGTGTCCCGCATGGCTCGTCTCCGATCTATTCCATCGTGCGCTTCGGCAATGTGCTGGGCTCATCCGGCAGTGTCATACCGCTCTTTCAGGAACAGGTGCGCCGGGGCGGGCCGCTCACCGTGACGCATCGCGATGTGAAACGGTACTTCATGACCGTGCAAGAGGCCGTGAACCTGGTCCTTCAGGCCGGTGCCATGGCCAAGGGCGGCGAGGTTTTCGTGCTCGACATGGGCAAGCCTGTCCTGATCCATCAGCTGGCCCGCCAGGTGATCGAAACCGCCGGTTACACGGTGCGCGACGACAAGAACCCCGATGGCGATATCGAGATCGAATTCACCGGTCTGCGTCCGGGCGAAAAGATGAGCGAAGAGCTGACGCTGAGCGGTATGCTCATCGGCAGCGGGCACAAGAAAATCTTTTTCGCCAAGGAAGACAAGCTGAGCGAGATCGAAGTGGCCGTCGCCCTCCGGGCGCTGCGGCGCGCGCTGGCCAATGGCGATGAAGACGCCGCCCGCGACGTCGCTCTGCGCTGGGTCGAGGATTTCGGTCGCAGCCTTCAGGACGACAAGGAGATGGCGCAGGAACACGCGACACCTGTCACCTGAATGACGCGCCGAGGGCAGCTTTGAAAAAATGCCCCAAGCGAAGGCATTGATTGTCCGCGGCCCCTCGTGTTCTAAGAACTCAAGACACAAGAAGAAGGTGGAGCAGGACGTGGGGCGGACCACCAGCATCGGCAGATGGGGCACGCCGCTGGCTTTGGCGGCGACCATTTCATTCGTGGCAACACCAGGGCCGACCCAGAACGTCGCTGTGCCGGGAACGCCCAACTTTCCCGTCGAAGATCAGCCCAGCCTTAACTTCTACGGTCTGCCCGGCCTGGTCGACATGCCTTCTGCGCAACCCATGCCAAACGGGCAACTGGCCGTGGGTATCTCCAGCTTTGGCGGCCAGACCCGCACGACGCTGTCCTTCCAGTTTTCGCCCCGCATCAGCGCGAGCTTCCGCTACATCGGCATTCAGGACTGGAACGACAACGGCTTTGGCACCTATCGCGACCGTAGCTTTGACGTCCGCTTCCTGCTTTCGAAGGAAACCAAGCGCTGGCCTGCAATCACCGTCGGCCTTCAGGATTTTGCAGGCACCGGCATCTATGCGGGCGAATACATTGTCGCCAGCAAGAACTTCGCGCAACCGCTTGGCCTGCCCGGTCGCATGACCGTCAGCGCCGGTCTGGGCTGGGGGCGTCTGGGCAGTTCGGGCAGCATCGGCTCCATCAGTGACCGGCCAAGCTTCGATCCAGGCGACACGGGCGGTGAGCTTTCGACCGATCAGTGGTTCCGTGGCGATTTCGCCCCTTTCGGCGGCATCGAATGGCAGGTGAATGAACGCTTCGGTCTCAAGCTCGAATATTCGTCGGATGCCTATGAACCCGAAACATCGCGCGGCGTCTTCGAACGTGATTCGCGCATCAACTTTGGCGCCGAATATCAGATCAACCGCGATGTGCGCCTGGGTGCCTATTACCTTTACGGCTCGGAATTCGGCGTCAACGCTCAAATCCAGTTCAACCCGCGTTACGCGCCTACGCCGCTGACCATCGCTGGGCCCCGCCCTGTCATCGTGCGGCCCAGCCGTGAAAGCAACCCCGCCGCCTGGAGCACGGGCTGGGCCGATAGCCAAAGCGCTCCCGCCACGATCCGCGGCGCCATGGCCCCCGAGCTAGAAGAGGATGGCATCCGCATCAACGCGCTGTCTGTCTCGGCCCACACTGCGGAATTGCGCATCGTCAACACCAGATTCGGATCGGATTCCATTGCCATCGGGCGCACCGCCCGCGCCATGGCCCGGGTCCTGCCTGCCTCGGTTGAAACATTCCGCATCACGCTGGTGAGATCGGATCTCTCGGTGTCCACGACGACGATCCAGCGTCGCGATCTGGAAACACTGGAATACCAGCCCAACGCGGCGGGCCTTTTGCTGGCCCGCACCGGTTTTGACGAAGCCAGCCCCGATCTGCCGGGTGCCTATGTGCCCGATGATCTTTACCCGCGTTTCAGCTGGTTCGTGGGGCCCTATCTTTCGCCCAGCTATTTCGACCCGGATGAGCCCGTGCGCGCCGATGCCGGTATCCGCGCCAGCTTCAAATACAATTTCGCTCCGGGCTGGGAAGTTTCCGGCGAGGCGCGCCAGCGCATTGTCGGCAATGTCGATGACGGGCGCTTGTCCGATTCCGTGCTGCCTCGCGTCCGCACCAACGCAGTGCTTTATGCGCAAGAGGGCGAAACCACGCTCGAAAATCTGTATGTCTCGCGGGTCTGGAAACCTGCTGACGACGTCTATGCCCGCGTTACCGCCGGGTATCTGGAATCCATGTTCGGCGGCGTCTCGACCGAACTATTATGGAAACCCGTCGACAGCCGTCTCGCCATCGGGGCCGAGGCCAATTATGTCCAACAGCGCGATTTCGATCAGCTTCTGGGCTTTCAGGATTATGACGTCGCCACCGGGCACCTCTCGGCCTATTACCAGTTTGATGGCGGCTATACCGGGCAGGTCGATGTGGGCCGCTACCTTGCCGGGGATGTGGGCGCCACCTTCACCCTCAGCCGCGAATTTAATAACGGCTGGAAAGTGGGCGGCTTCTTCACCCTCACCGATGTGTCCTCCGAAGAATTCGGCGAAGGCTCGTTTGACAAGGGCATCAACCTGACCATCCCGATCAGCTGGTTCACAGGTCAACCCAGCACAAGATCGGTCTCGACCACCATCCGCCCGGTTCAACGTGATGGCGGTGCCCGTCTCTCAGTGCCGGGCAGGCTTTATGAAACGGTGCGTGAAGGCCACAGGCTGAATGTCAGCAATGATTGGTCGCAGGTGTGGGAATGATGATGCGTCGCGCTCTTGCCGGTCTCGGTCTTGCCCTGATCCTTTCTGCCTGTGCCGGCGGGTCAGACCGCGAAACCGTCAGCACGCAGGCCGAGCTTTTCAACACCATCCGGGGCATCAACACCGCGCGTCGGGATCTCGAGGCAAGGCCGCCAACGCCCAGCCGTGCCCAGCTTGACAGCCGCAAGGCCGGCCTCCTTGAAGTCTCCTTCGAAAAACGCGGACTTGTCGCTTTCCTTGCCCCTTATTCACGCCGCACCGATCCACTGCCCGGCCAGATCGTCGTCTGGCGTAGCACGGATGGCGGGCAGATCGTCCAGCGGGACGGTTTGCTGATTTCAACCAAAGGCCTCGGGAACGATCTGGCCTCGGCTGATATCGCCGGAACGCAGGCTGCCCTGCGCCAGCAGCATGTGCATCAAAGCGTCAACCGCACGCATTATCTCCGCCGCGATGACAACACGCAGGCCGCCCTGGCGCTCAACTGCACCATCCAGACGGCGGGTCACGAAACCCTCACCATTGTGGAACGGCAATTCAGCACCCATCACCTGCGGGAAACCTGCATCAACGGGCAGGGTCAGGCGGTCAATGATTACTGGATCGACAATTCGGACGGGACAATTCTGAAATCACGTCAATGGGTTGGTCCCGAGCTGGGGTATTTGAGCTTTCGCTTGCTGAAAAAGTGACCTTTTTGCCCGATCGGACAAAAACTGTTTCCAAATCCTGCCGACGCGAATGAACCAAGTTGTAGGGCTATTCGTTTTACGATAGAAGGCAACCATCTGAACTGAAGGGTTTCAACCATGAACAAAGCATTCTCGCTGATATCGGCCACCGCACTCGCCGCAGCTATGGCTCTGCCCGTGGCTGCTGAAGAACTGCCACTGAACACCGTGACAGGTGGACAAGGCCAGGAAAACGTTGACGGTCAAGCCGCCGGCGGATTGGGCATTGGCGCAAGCGCAGCCCTCGCTGCCACAGCGGTCGTCGCAGTGATCGTTGTTGCGGATGACGAGGACGATGTAGTCGCGACAGACACGGACTGATCCAGTCGATCCAAGATTTCAGAGGGGCGTGCATATTCTGCGCGCCCTTCGTTTTTCGGGGGCCACTCGAACGATCGGCATTTTCGCTAGTTGCGCAGGGCCGCTTCGACTGCGGTGCGCATCTTCGATGACATCGGTTCGACATTGGAAGTCCACGTGCCCAGAACCGACCCGTCAGGCCCGATCAGAACCTTGTTGAAGTTCCAACGCGGCGTGAAGCCCGTCTCATCCTTCACGAATTGATAGAAGGGATGCGCCTTGGCCCCGCGCACGCGGGTGATATCGGCCATGGGCATATCAAGCGAAAAGGTCATCTTGCAGAAATCCTTTACCGCCTCAGCCGACGAAAGCTCTTGCCCGAAATCATCTGACGGCACGGCCAGGACGATCAGACCTTGATCCCGATATGTATCGTAAAGGGTCTGCAACCCCTCATATTGATGCGTGAAGCCGCAGCGCGACGCCATGTTGACCACCAGCACCGGCTGCCCCTGCCAATCCGCCAGGTTCAGCATACCCCCGTCAATCGACGGAAATACCTTGTGCGGCAGACCAGCCCAGGCCGCTCCTGCCAGAAACATCGCCGTCAAAAACCCAAAGATCCGGATCATCCGCACGCTCTCCATCGACCTTTGCCAAAAACTAGGCGTCCTGCGCGACAAGTCACGCCCTTTCATTCGCGCCCAAACGCGCCAAATATACAGGCAACACCAAGGACAGGAGACATCATGGCCAAATACGCCAAAAACCCGGACGTGATCGCGACCCTCTCGCCCGAGGAATATCATGTCACGCAGGAAAGCGGCACGGAACGCCCTGGCACCGGCAAGCTCTTGGGCAACAAGGAACCCGGCATCTACGTCGACATCGTATCTGGCGAACCGCTCTTTGCGTCTGCCGACAAGTACGAAAGCGGCTGCGGCTGGCCCAGCTTCACCAAACCGATCGACAACGTGACCGAACACCGCGACACGGCTCATGGGATGATCCGCACCGAAGTGCGCAGCAAATTTGGCGACAGCCATCTGGGTCACGTCTTTCCCGACGGCCCGCCCGACCGGGGCGGCCTGCGCTATTGCATCAATTCCGCCTCGCTCCGCTTCGTCCACCGCGACGACATGGAAGCCGAAGGCTACGGCGAATTTCTGGATCAAGTGGAGGATGTGGCATGAGCGAAGAACGCGCCGTTCTGGCAGGAGGCTGTTTCTGGGGCATGCAGGACCTCATCCGCAAGCGCCCCGGCATTCTGAAAACCCGCGTGGGATATACCGGGGGCGACGTGCCCAACGCAACCTACCGCAACCACGGCACCCACGCCGAAGGGATCGAGATCTTCTTTGATCCTGCCATCATCTCCTACCGCGAGATCCTGGAGTTCTTCTTCCAGATCCACGATCCCACGACGCTCAACCGACAGGGCAACGATGTCGGCCTCAGCTATCGCTCGGCCATCTACTATGTCGACGACGCGCAAAAGCAGGTGGCCGAGAACACCATCGCCGACGTCAACGCCTCGGGCATCTGGCCTGGCAAAGTGGTGACCGAGCTTGAACCTGTCGGCGATTTCTGGGATGCCGAACCAGAGCATCAGGACTACCTCGAACGCTTCCCCAACGGCTATACCTGCCACTTCCCACGGCCAAACTGGGTTCTCCCCCGCCGCGCCGCGGAATAGCGTCAGCTCCGTTCAAAAAACAAGGATCGGGTAGCGGATCGTCTCCGCAACCCGACCCGCGCCAACGACTGCCTCAACTCAGCTACACTCCGCCTAAAGGTCGTCAAAGTGGAAACTTTGCCCGTGCCAACACGTCGGTGTACGACCGCTTTGCGACACTGGCCCCCGATTTCTATCGATCCTTCCTGCTTACACTGGGCAGGACGAAGATTTATGGAAAGCCAGAAATCGCCATACAAAATCGGCTTCAGATTCCGTACGGAACGCCGCCTGAAACCGGCAAGGCAACGCCAGTGACATATTCAGCGGAATCGCTGACCAGATAGCTGATGGCCTTTGCGACCTCTGCTGGCTTACCCGCTCTGCGCATCGCCACGGTTTCGTATCTTTTTTGCTTGATCGCTTCCAATGACACGTTTTGTTCCGCTGCCAGTCTTTCATTTACAGCCATGTGCATATCGGTCTCGGTGTAGCCTGGGCAGACCGCATTGCAGCGAATATTGTCCGGTCCAAATTCCGCAGCGATCAGTTTTGTGAGACCGATCAATCCATGTTTCATGATTGTGTAAGCCCCAAACCCGGGTTCGGCGCCCAAACTACCCGTGGAGCCGACATTGACGATGGAACCACCACCCGCGAGACGCATGTGCGGGATCGCTGCCTGGCAAAGCATCATGACACCCAAAAGGTTGACGTTGAAGCTTGTGACCCATTCCTCGGCAGTTGTGTTGAGAAAGTCTCCGGTGCCTGCAAGCGATCCAGCGTTATTCACCAGAATGTCCACACTTTGGAACGATTGCTCGGCCTTCAACACGCATTGATCAATATCGGATTTGCTTGTGACATCCAGTTCCACAGCGATGGCTTCGCCGCCCGCATTGTTGATCTCGCCGACCAACCCCTGCAGCAGGTCGAGCTTGTTCAGCCGGTCACCCTTTGAGTCGAGTGCGCCGTCCATATCGGTGACAACAACACGCGCGCCCTCTTTGGCCAGTTGCAGCGATGTTGCGCGCCCAATGCCGTTCGGAGCGGACGCGCCCGTGACGATGGCAGTCTTACCTTGAAGTGCCTGCATATCTGTTTTTCCTTCGTTTTCCGGTTCATGTGAAGCTCGGGTCTGGGTCTTGTGTGATTGGAGCCGAGGCTGGCCAGTTCCTTTCGGAAGTGGCGCGATGCCATGCCTCCATGTAAATGGGTCCCGCTGGTATCCCACGACGGGTGGAACGATCGGTGCAATCTCCCTGTCAAAGCGCGCTGTCGCAAATCAGCAGAAGGAATAGCATTCCTGGCCCGTCCTGTTGATCACTTGATGTGGCATAGATTTGAAGGTGCCCCCAGCCCAATGCTTCAAGACATCGTCGATGTCGAAAATGAAAGTCCCTTCTGGCAGAGCCGCCTCAATCCGATCGCCGTCGCGGGCTGCACCGACAAACCGCCAACAGGATCAAGACAGAGAATGGTGAAGGCCGAACCGTCCTTAAGCGGGCGTAAAAAGGCCGAAGGAGATGACCCCCCACAATTGTCACACGTGAAGCGGAATTCCGTCTTGATCGGATCCGGTTGATCGAAGATCGCTGCGCTGCACATCACATCGATTATATGAGGCGCGATGTCATGCCGCTCCGCGACGCACAAAAGCCTGTATCCAAACAGGCCGAACGGACGTCATCGACGGCCTTGTCCCGACAGGTCCCGTCTCCCGCCTCTCCCAACTTGTTCGAGATCACAAGTTCGATGTGGCGCTCTGCAGTAAGGTCGGTCAGCCGGTTTGCGCCACCAATGGTCGTGGTCGCACTCTTCGCCGCCGTTCTGGGCTTTGGCGGCATTCATTGCAGGCGCGCGCATCGGCGGGCATCGCGCAGATCCTCTCCGTCGTCTTTCCTGTGCTCTGCCCGGGTGTCCTCGTCGCCCGCGCTGTCCACAGTCAACCTCCGGTCCAGATAAATGCTTCACGACGAACGGGCAGACCCTTTCACGGCCCGTTTTCTCCGCCTCTCAGCCGCCCCACCGCCCACTGCGCCGCGTCGGCCACGGCCGCATCCGGGTCATCCGCAAGATCCTGAGCAATGCGCACCAGATGCGCCGCCCCGGAATTCCCGATGGCATACAGCACGTTCCGAACAAACCGGTCCCGCCCGATCCGCTTGATCGGCGATCCCGAAAACCGCGCACGGAACCTGGCATCGTCCAGGCGTGCCAACTCCGCCAGATCCGGTGCCTCCCAATCCGGCGCGACCAGGCGCTGATCCCGCGCCGCCACTGCAAACTTGTTCCAGGGACACACCGCCAGGCAATCGTCACAGCCATAGATCCGATTGCCCATCTTCGCCCGCAATTCCAGATCGACGGGTCCCCTATGCTCGATCGTCAGGTAGGAAATGCAACGCCGCGCATCCAGCCGGTAGGGCCCCGGAAAAGCATCGGTCGGGCACACATCCAGACAGGCCCGACAGGAGCCACAATGATCCACCTCCGCCGCATCCGGCGCCAGTGCCGCAGTCGTAAAGATCGCCCCTAGAAAACACCAGTTGCCCCAATCCTGACTCACCAGGTTCGTGTGCTTGCCCTGCCAGCCCAAACCCGCCGCCTGCCCAAGCGCCTTTTCCGGCACAGGCGCCGTGTCCACAAACACCTTCACTTCGCAATCCGCTTCCGCCACCAGCCAGCGCGCCACCCGCTTCAGGCGTTTCTTGACCACATCGTGATAGTCCCGCCCCTGCGCATAGACCGAGATCGCCGCTTTCTCGGGTGTCTTCAGAACGGTCAGCGGATTCATGTCCGGCGCATAGCTCTCGGCCAGCATCAGCACGGATTGCGCCTCGGGCCAGAGTGCCGTGGGATCTCCCCGCCACGCAATGCGTTCGGCCATCCAGCCCATCTGCCCATGATAGCCCTGCGCCACAAACGCCTGAAGCCGCGCCATCACGTCCGGCACCGCATCCGGCTGGCAGACACGCGCCGCGACAAAACCCTCATCGAGGGCCTGCGCAACAAGACGGGCTTTCAGATCCATCCTTCTCTGGGTCGCAAATATCCTCCGGGGGTCTGGGGGTGGAAAACCCCCAGCGGCCGGCCCTCAGAAATCAAGGTCATTGTAGTGCCGCGGCGGCGGGAAACCCGACACCTGATCAGCCAGGATCCCGCGAAAGGCCGGTCGGCTTTTGATTTTGGCATACCAATCCTTGACAGCTTCGCTCCGGTTCCAGTCCACATCACTGATATAGTCGAGCGCGGACAAATGTGCAGCCGCCGCGAAATCCGCCAATGTCATGACGTCCCCGGCCAGCCAGCGCCGATGATCCAACAGCCAGGTCATGTAATCCAGATGATACTTGATCGCCTTGGCCCCGGCCTTCACCGCCGCGCTGTCAGGATAGCCTTGCCCCATGACCTTCTTGTTGACCCGCTCGTATAGCAGTTTTGAGGTCACCTCGGCATGAAACTTGTCGTCAAACCAGCTTACGATCCGCCGCACTTCCAACCGATCCGCCGCCTCTTTCGGCATCAGCTCGGGCTCGGGCCGCGTCTCTTCAATGTATTCACAGATTGCGGTGCTTTCGGCCATCATGATCCCGTCCAGCCGCAGAACAGGCACCTTGGCTGCGGGGTTCCGCCGCAGGAAATCCGGCTCCGCCTCCCAGTATCGTTCCTCGACCAATTCCACCTCGATTTTCTTTTCCGCAAGCACAAGGCGCACCTTGCGGCAGAATGGGGAAAGCGGGACGTGGAACAATCGGGCCATAGGGATCAATGACTTAGCTTCAGGTCATTCTTCATTGCACGGGGTCAGGCACTTTTTCAACTCTCGAAACAGGCCGCGCGTCCATCCGCGCGAATGGTGGCGGCTCCGCTCACGATCTGCCGGGCGCGTTTGCGCACGAAATCCGACGGTTTGCTGGCCGACCGGCTTTTGGGGGCGGGCAGGATCGCGGCCAGCCGTGCGGCCTGCGTGGCACTCAGATCCTGCGGATCCACCCCATAGTAATGCCGGGCCGCCGCCTTCACTCCGAAAACGCCTTCGTCGAACTCGGCGACATTCAGATAGACTTCGACGATCCTGCGCTTGGACCACATCGCCTCGACCACAGGTGTCATCGCGGCTTCCAGCGCCTTGCGCGTCCAGTTGCGCCCATGCCAGAGATAGACGTTCTTGACCACTTGCTGACTGATCGTTGAGGCACCCCGCCCGGACCCCTCCGCAATGGCCGAGCGGATCGCATTCACGTCAAAACCCCAATGCTGGCAGAAATTCGCATCTTCAGCGGCCACCACCGCACGCGCCATAACGGGGGCCACATCCTCGATCGCTACCCAATCCTGATCGACCGTCCCAAGCCGCCAGCGTTCCTGCATCATGTAGAAGGTCGTTGGTGGGTTGAAGAAAGACCAAAGCAGGCCCATCCAGAACGCGAACAGCACCACGCCCAGTCCTGCGAAGAATGACATCCTCAGCAGCCATCTTAGGGGCCGCTTCGGTGGCGCTTTCTTTTTTCTGCTCGTTTTCTTCTTTGCCATGGCAAGGCTATAGGCAAGGCTTCCGCCCTACTCAACCAGTGCGGCGATCCGTTCGGCCAGATAGGTACCGATGCGTGCCGTTCCCGCCGCAGAAGGGTGAATGCCATCCACCGCGAAAAGGCGTCTGTCCTGCCGGTCGATGACGTCCTCGCTGTCGATGAAGTGGATGCCGTCAAGCCGCGCAATCCGTCGTTCCATCTCCACGATATACGCGCGACACCCCGCGAATTGCCCGCTGCGATAGCTCGCATAGTACCCCATCCAGATGATCTCTGCCCCGGTCTCACGCAGCTCGGCCATGAAACGCGGGATTTCCCCGCTCAGATCCGCTGCGATCAGCCCGTCGACCACTGTGTCGCAGTCCGAACAGCGGCAATCGCTCAAAAGGTCATTTGCCCCACCATTGACCAGAATGATGTCCCAGGGTCCCGCCTTGAATTGCCCCCGTACGTCAAAGCCAAGCGCGCTTCCAAAGGCCGACGTGTTGGAGAACCGCGCCCCCGGCACAGCTTCGCTGTCCACATTCGCGCCCAGACGATCTTCGATTTCCGACGGAATGTCGCGCCCCGTCCAGGCCTGCCAGGCCATCACGGAATCACCGATAGCGAGAATCTCCAGCCGCTCCTGCGCGTGCAATGGAGGGCCCGTCAAAGCCAGCAAAAGGGTCAAAATGAACCGCATTGTCACCTCTTTTCACCAACCGCGACAAGACATATTCCGGCCAAGCCCTTGCGCCAGCTTGATTTTCTAGTCCCGTAAAATTCTATTCAATTCCAATGTGTTAATTCCTTAGACAGAATTAAAGCCTCGGTTACCATCTTTGCACCCGCGAGAGAATCCGTCCACGATGGAGAGAGACATGCTTAACGCCATAGGAGCCGGCACCGCCACCTACACGCCCCCGCAATTTCAAAGCCGGGTGCTTAACAGCACGGATGCCAAACTGGTCTGGCTGCTCAGTTGGTCAGGCGACGCAAATCACGTGATCGCCGCGAAACTCGGGACGATGCCCGGCCGCGTGGCCGATATCCTGTCTGAAAACACGCATATCGGCTCGCGCGAACTGGCAAGCAAGATGCCGCCCGCGCGCGGTAAGTTCTACGATTGACGCGCTTCAGAGCCCGTCCTGACCTGATGCGCGGCTGATAGCAGAACAGCGTGCGGCACCCACCGCTCCGATCGTTGATCCGGCTATTCTGCAGGCACCGCCTGATCCGCCTCGCTCAACGGTGCAGGCAAATGCACCAGCATCTCTTTCGGGCAGACCTGTATGAAATGCTGCTGCTCGGTTTCCCAATGCTGCAGGATATCGGCCACCTTCATGCTGCCGGTCTCCTCCAGATGTTGCCGCAATAGGCCCTCAAGCTGCGACTGCCAATGCGCCACGGTCACAGGGCATGTCACCAGGGTTTCCAGGTTCATCAGCGACAGCGCCAGCCCGTCCGGGTCGTAGAGATACGCCATCCCTCCGGTCATCCCGGCCCCGAAATTCGCACCGATCTCACCGACGATCACCGCGACGCCGCCCGTCATGTATTCGCACCCGTTCGATCCGCAGCCTTCAACAACCACCTGCGCACCGGAGTTACGCACCGCGAAACGCTCACCTGCACGGCCCGCCGCGAACAAATGGCCATCCGTGGCGCCGTACAGCACCGTGTTGCCAATGATCGTATTTTCGGCGGCGATGATCGGTGATGCCATCGGCGGCCGCACAACGATCGTGCCCCCCGAAAGCCCCTTGCCAACATAGTCGTTCGCATCGCCCGACACTTCCAGCTTTAGCCCCGGTGCCGCAAACGCCCCCAGCGACTGCCCGGCAGAACCCTTAAGCTTCACCGTCAGATGGTCCGGCTGCAGCGTGTTGCGCATCCCGAACTGCCGCACGATATGCGAAGAGGTCCGCGTGCCGACCGTCCGATGCGTGTTCTGGATCGCGTATTCCAGCTGCATCTTCTCGCCGTCCTGCAGGAACCGCGCCGCATCCCGAACGATCTGCGCATCCAGCGTGTCCGGCACCTCGTTTCGCGCCCGTTCACGCTTATAGACGATATCCTCGGCCCCGCTCACCGTGATCAGCAGCGGATTGAGATCCAGATCATCCAAATGCGCCGAGCCACGCGAAACCTGAGACAGCAGATCCGCCCGCCCGATCACCTCGTCGAGGCTGCGCGCCCCGATACTGGCCAGGATTTCACGCACTTCGGACGCATAGAAGGTGATCAGGTTCACCACTTTGTCCGCATTGCCTGTGAACTTCGCGCGCAGCTCTTCATTCTGTGTGCAGACACCGACCGGGCAGGTATTCGACTGGCATTGCCGCACCATGATGCAGCCCATCGCGATCAATGCCGCGGTGCCGATCCCGTATTCCTCGGCTCCCATCATCGCCGCCATGACAATGTCGCGGCCCGTGCGCAAACCGCCATCGGTCCGCAGCGTTATCCGGTCGCGCAGGTTGTTCATCGCCAGCACCTGATGCGCTTCGGTCAGGCCCATCTCCCAGGGCAGACCCGCATACTTGATCGAGGTTGCCGGCGAAGCCCCCGTCCCGCCATTATGGCCCGAAATCAGGATCACATCTGCCTTGGCCTTTGCCACACCGGCGGCAATCGTGCCCACACCGGATGAGGCGACCAGCTTCACCGTCACTTTGCAGCGCGGGTTGATCTGCTTGAGGTCATAGATCAGCTGCGCCAGATCCTCGATAGAATAGATGTCGTGATGCGGCGGTGGCGAAATCAGCGTCACCCCCTTGGTGGAATGTCGAAGCCGCGCGATCAGGTCGGTCACTTTCATGCCCGGCAATTGGCCACCCTCACCGGGCTTGGCCCCCTGCGCCACCTTGATCTCAAGCTCTTCGCATTGGTTGAGGTATTCCGCCGTCACCCCGAACCGGCCGGATGCGACTTGCTTGATCTTGGCCGACGGATTGTCACCATTCGGCTCCGGATGGAAATGTGCTGGATCTTCCCCACCTTCACCCGAATCCGACTTTGCCCCGATCCGGTTCATAGCCACGTTCAACGTCTTGTGCGCTTCGGGCGACAGGGCGCCCAGGCTCATGCCCGGCGTGACAAAACGCTTCCGTATGGAAGTGATACTTTCCACCTCCTCCAATTGTATGGGCGCGCCCAAAGGCTTGATGTCCAGCAGATCGCGCAGATGGATTGGAGGGGCTGATTGCATCTTTGCCGAATACTGCTTCCACAGCTCAAACGACGCCCGATTGCAGGCCATCTGCATCATATGCATCGACGTCGCTTCCCAGGCATGGGTTTCACCCGATTTGCGCGCCTTGTAAAAACCACCGATGGGCAGCACATTCGTACCTTGCCAGCCTTGCGCGTGAACCTCTTCGGCCTTCGCCTGCAGGCCCGACACACCGATCCCGCTGATGCGGCTGGTCATACCGGGGAAGTATTCGGCGACCATCGCACGGCTCAGGCCCACCGCTTCGAAATTCAGACCGCCGCGATAGGAAGAGATGACCGAAATCCCCATCTTGGCCATGATCTTCAAAAGCCCCTGGTCAATCGCGTTGCGATAGCGCGCCACCGCTTCGGTCAAGCTGCCATCAATCAGGCCACGGTCGATCCGGTCGGCAAGGGAATCCTCGGCCAGATAGGCGTTGACGACTGTCGCACCGCAACCAATCAGGACCGCAAAATAATGCGGGTCGATGCACTCCGCCGACCGCACGTTCAGCGAACAGAAGGTCCGCAGCCCCTTGCGCGTCAGATGCGAATGCACGGCGGATGTCGCCAGGATCATCGGCATTGCGACGCGCGACGCGTCCGAGTTCTGATCTGTCAGCACGATATGCCCCGCGCCCGACCGAACAGCATCTTCTGCCTCATCTCGGATCCGCGCCAGGCCGACGCTCAACGCCCCCTGACCGGCCTCAAAGGTGCAGTCAATGGTCACCAGATCCGAGTTAAGGTGGGTCAGCAGCTCATCAAATTGCGCATTGCCCACGAAAGGAGAATCCAGCGTGATGATCTCGGTCTGCGCGCTTGACTCGTCCAGCACGTTCTTGAGGTTTCCGAACCGCGTCTTCAGGCTCATCACCCGGTATTCGCGCAAGCTGTCAATCGGCGGGTTTGTCACCTGGCTGAAGTTCTGCCGGAAGAAATGGCTCAGCGGGCGGTACTTTTTTGACAGCACGGCCGAGGGCGTGTCGTCCCCCATACTGGCCAGCGTTTCCTTGCCGTCCTCCGCCATTGGGGCGAGGATTTGTTCAAGCTCTTCAATCGTGTAGCCTGCCGCGATCTGGCGCCGCCGCAGCGCTTCTCCTTCAAACAACGCCTTCTCAGTGACGCCACCCAAAGGCGCATCCAGATCCTTGATCTTCTGCACCCAGTCGCCAAAGGGCAGGGCTGCCGCCAGTTTGTTCTTGATTTCCGTGTCGTGGAACAAAAGGCCCTTCTTCATGTCCACGGCCAGGATCTGACCGGGCCCAAGGGCACCTTTCTCGACGATGTCGGTTTCTTCCAGCGGGACCATTCCGGTCTCGGATCCCGCGATGACCAGATCATCGCGCGTCACCACATACCGCATCGGCCGCAACCCGTTTCGGTCGAGCCCGGCACAGACCCAGCGCCCGTCCGTCATGGCGAGCGCGGCAGGCCCGTCCCACGGCTCCATCACCGAATTGCAATACGAGTACATGTCTCGCCAGGCCTGCGGCAACTCTACCGCCTGTTTCGACCAGCTTTCCGGCACCAGCATTGTCTTCGCCATCGGCGCAGACCGGCCCGCCCGCACCAGTGCCTCAAAGACCGCATCCAGGGCCGCACTGTCCGAAGACCCCGACGGCACGATTGGCTTGATGTCCCCGGCCATGTCGCCAAACGCGTTCGACGCCATCCGGATCTCGTGTGATTTCATCCAGTTGAGGTTGCCCTTCAGCGTGTTGATCTCACCGTTATGTGCCAGCATCCGGAAGGGCTGTGCGAGCCACCATTGCGGGAACGTGTTCGTTGAATAACGCTGGTGGTAGATCGCAAACGCACTCTCGAACCGCTCATCCATCAGGTCCGGATAAAACTCCGCCACCTGCTCGGCCAGCATCATGCCCTTGTAGATGATCGACCGGCACGACAAGGACGCGATGTAAAGCTGCCCGACCTGCGCCGCCGCCTTTTCGATCCGCCGCCGGATCACATACAATTCCCGCTCGAACGTCTCTTCATCGACGCCCTTGGAATTCGATATCAGGATCTGCTCGATCTCCGGCCGCGTCGCGTTCGCCTTCTCGCCCAGGCAATCCACGCTCACCGGCACATGCCGCCAGCCGTAGATGTAATACCCCATCCGCAGCACTTCGGTTTCCACGATGGTCCGGCAGGTTTCCTGCGCGCCAAAATCCGTCCGTGGCAGAAACACCTGCCCCACGGCCATCAACGCATCGCGGTTGGGCGTGTGGCCGGTCCGCTCGATCTGGTCGTAGAAGAATTCGACCGGGATCTGCACGTGAATGCCCGCCCCGTCGCCCGTCTTGCCATCCGCATCCACGGCCCCGCGGTGCCAGATCGCCTTGAGCGCCTGGATCCCGTTTTCCACAACCGCCCGGCTGGGTGTCCCATCGATCGACACCACAAGACCCACCCCGCAGGATGAATGCTCTTCCGCCTCGGAATAAAGCCCGTTTTCCGCCATATACGCACGCTTGGCGTCCTCGGCCCGGACCCAGTCTGCATCATATTTGGTCATTGGCTTGCTCCTTCATTGGCGTGTTCAGGCGCTCCGAAATCAACAGCGACAAGATGCTCCATCTGGATTTTGTAAGGGCCAAATGGCGGCGTGGCGTCTGGATCTTCCAGTTCGATATTCACGTGTTGACGCTCAAGTTCAATCGGCGTGGGGTACTCTCCAGGTTCACCAAATGGACGTCTGGTCGAATATGTTCTCTTCAGACGGATGTAGCTCGCCAGCCACCTCCACTCCCGGTTCAGATGTTCCAACAGCATGGTCACCGCGCCAGGATCCTCATATGTGTCGCGGCCAAGCGCGTCCTCATAGATCAGCACATTCGGATTATCCCTGCGCGAAACGTGCAGCCCCCCATTCAACATTCGAAGCGCTGCACCCTGCTGGCAAAGGTCAAACGACCCGGACAAAAGAACAGGTATCTTCTCGTCATCCTGGATAGGTTTCACTTTGTTTTTTCCGCGACAGGGGATCTCGACTGTTGTCACTTCTCCGCCCTTGCGGTTTCGCGTGGTGCAAATGCGGTCTTGTTCGTCCAGACGATCAGACGGCACCAATTTTGCCATGATGTCGAAGAAAGTGGCCCGGATCGGGACTTCGGTACGAGGTTCACAAGCGACCTCCCCGGTTTCGAGATACTCGAAATTGAACGTTACGGCCCCGCCCTCTCCAGCACGCGCAATCAAGGGGGACGCACCGGCCAAAAGGGTCGCAGCCACCATACCTATCTGGCGACAGCGCATCATGCCTCCTTCTCCAGAAACGCCTTCAGCTGCGCCTGCATCTCGGCCTCGTCGTGTTGTTTCGCGCCTTTGAAATGTGGCAGCCAATCGGGACGCTGGTCGACAAATATCTCCTCTTCCACTGAAAGCCCGGATTGGTCATCCAAAAGACCGACCGACATGAAGGCTATGGCCCGCCCTTGCAGCTTCCAGTACAGCGTCGTTCCGCACATCCTGCAAAAGGCCCGTTCGCCGTGTTCGCTGGCGTGGTAGGATTGGATCGCGTCTTCACCTTGGAGTTTCAGATCTTTGACGCGCACGGCCCAAAGCGGTCCGCCGCCCGTCCAGCGTTGGCATTGCCCGCAATGGCAGGCTTGGATCACGCTTTCAGGCAGCACTGCCGAAAAGCGCACCGCGCCGCACAGGCAGCCGCCTGATCGCATGTCTTTCCGGTCGGTCATGTGGCAGCGTCCCGGCGCAGATCAGTGATTTGCCCAGAAAGGTCAGTCAATGTGACCCATCCCGGCAAATGTTTCAGGTCGTTAACCCGCCGCGCGGCAAGGCGCGGACCTGTACGTCTGACGGTGTGAACCGTACATGAACGGGCCACCATGCGGAAAATCCCGCGGGCAGGCACGGACGCTGATGTACATCTCGCCCCGCGAACCCGACATATGATGCGCCTCGCTCTCATGAAAACATCACTCGGCCGCGATCACGGAAGCGGTGTTAAGATTGTTCACAATCGCTTCGGCACAGTCGCGCCCGTCGCGGATCGCCCAGACGACCAGCGACGCACCACGCACGATATCGCCCACCGCATAGACGCCGGGCAGGGCGGTTTTGCCGGTGGTGAATTCTGCCTTGATCGTGCCCCAGCGGGTCACTTCAAGCTCTGGCTGGCCGAACAGCGTCGGTAGGTCCTCCGGCTCGAACCCGAGGGCCTTGATGACCAGATCCGCCTCTTCCACGTAGTCAGATCCTTCGATCAGTTCCGGCGCCTGGCGTCCTGTCGCATCCGCCGCGCCAAGGCGCATCTTCTGCACCGAAACGCCTGTCACACGACCTGCCGAAGCGCCTGGATCGCTCGCATCTGTCACGCGCAGATCGGTGGTAAAGCCCTTGGGTGCGCTCAGCCATTCGAAGACAACGCCTTCTTCCTCGGCATTGGCGACCTCGCGTTGGGAGCCCGGCATATTCGCCCGATCCCGCCGATAAAGGCATTTGACGCTGACAGCTCCCTGCCGGATCGAAGTGCGCACGCAATCCATCGCCGTGTCACCGCCGCCGATCACGACCACGCGTTTGCCTTCTGCATTGAGACGCCCGCTATCGAATTCGGGCACCGCGTCACCAAAGCTTTTGCGGTTGCTGGCCGTCAGGAAATCTATGGCTTTTTCAACGCCTTGCGCGTGCGAGCCATGCAGATCCAGATCGCGCGACTTGTATACGCCAGTGGCAATGATCACCGCGTCATGGGCCGCGTAGATCGCAGCGAATTTTTCGGGCGTGACGTCGCAATTCAGTTCGAATGTGACGCCGCCTTCCTCAAGCTGCCGGTTGCGGCGCGTGACGACATCCTTCTCCAGCTTGAAGCCGGGAATGCCGTAGGTCATCAGACCACCTGCGCGATCATGGCGGTCGTAAACTGTGACCTGAATGCCGGCTTGACGCAGCACATCTGCGGCTGCCAGTCCACCTGGCCCCGCGCCGATGATGCCCACGCTTTCGCGGCGCTCCGTGGCCGGTGCAATCGGCTGCACCCAGCCTTCTTCCCAGGCCGTGTCGGTGATGTATTTCTCGACCGAGCCGATTGTGACCGTGCCGTGGCCCGACTGCTCGATCACGCAATTGCCCTCGCACAGCCGGTCCTGAGGACAGATCCGCCCGCAGATCTCCGGGAAGGTGTTGGTGGCCTGGCTGACCTCATAGGCTTCGCGCAGGCGCCCCTCTGCCGTCAGCTTGAGCCAGTCTGGAATGTTGTTGTGAAGCGGGCAATGCGACTGGCAATAGGGTACGCCGCATTGGCTGCAGCGGCCTGCCTGCTCCTTGGCCTTCGCATTGGCGTACTCAGCGTAAATCTCGTGGAAGTCCTGGCGACGTACATCTGCATCACGCTTGGCGGGCATGTCCCGCTCCACGCTCACAAACTTCAACATGGGCGTATCTGCCATAGATTCCTCCCTAGGTGGACATCGCTAGCGCTGCCTATTGCATACTGAAACAGATTAAAAGTCAGTTTTACTGACCTATGTGCGAGAAAATGAAGCTGAGCTAAGCTTTTGAGGAAAAAAATTTCAGAAATTAGGTAACAATACGGACCTTATTTCGGGCTTTGCTTTTGGAATCAGCCCCTTGTAGGAACAGCGTACCACGACAGGCCCGGATCACGATGCCCCTTTTTCAACTCCTACTAGTAGCCGTCATACAGGGCGTCACGGAATTCCTGCCCATCAGCTCTTCCGGACACCTGATCTTGTTGCCGCAAATGACCGGCACGCAAGATCAAGGGCTCGCCATCGATGTGGCCGTCCACGTAGGTACCCTCTTTGCTGTTGTCCTCTACTTCTGGCCGCAGGTGAAGATCGCCTTGCACGGCACAACGCGTCTTGCCCGAGGAAGGGTCGATACCCAAAGTGCCTTTCTTGCTCTTTGCCTTCTGACAGCCACGATCCCAGCTCTTTTGGCTGGTCTTGCCATTAAGGCCACCGGCCTCGACGAGGCGATGCGCAGCGTGGCAGTGATTGGGTGGACGATGCTTGTCTTTGGCCTGGTTCTTTACTGGGCGGACATGACCGGGACTCAGGAAAAGACCGCTGACAACTGGACGCTGAAAGACGCGATCTGGATGGGTCTTTCGCAATGCCTTGCGCTCATTCCGGGAACGTCGCGGTCCGGCATCACGATTACCGCCGCACGCAAGCTGGGCTATGGGCGCGAGGGGGCCGCGACCCTGTCAATGCTTATGTCGATACCGATCATCCTGGCCTCTGGTGCGCTGCTAAGCGTCGATGTCATCGGTAAGGCGAATTGGGTCTTGGCGCGTGATGCAATAATCGCCGCAGCCTTCGCGTTTCTGGCCGCCTTGGCGGCGCTGGTCTTAATGATGCGCCTGTTGCGCAGCGTCAGCTTCACGCCATACGTCGTCTATAGGGTACTTTTGGGCATCGGCCTCCTGGTCTGGGCGTACACCTAGCACCTTTATTTGTCAGGGGGTTTGGAGGGTCCATTTTTGACGGGTCTTGCA
>CALCOY010000009.1 GCA_937897325.1 uncultured Shimia sp. | reverse complement strand
CAACCGCGCCATCCGTCGCCAAAACAGGCGTCGCCGCAAGAACCGCAAAACAAAACGCAACCCCACGCAAAGGGGCTTTAAGGGTTATTCCATGCGTCTTTGAGATAAGCATATTTCAGTCCAATCCTTTATGTGGCGCGGTCAAATAATTCCCGAACCCTTTTCAAATTATCCACGAAAAGGTTAGTATTAGGTTTCACGCCGGCAAGGTTTTCAAGCTGAATCAGATGAGTAAATGATTAAATTAAAATTGAAAAACCGATAAAATCAATCTTGGGTAGAGGTTCAACTTGAGTTTTTAACCAGTTTAATTGCTTTGGTCCGACTGCTGACGGAAGTGTTAATGACCATTCAGCGCCGTGTGGATGCCAAAAGCCCCGACAAAAACGAGGCTGACGGCCCAAACGAGATCTAGGTTGAACCAAGTCTTGGACAGAAACTTCAGACCAAGCCAAAGGTAGATGGTCAGAGCAATGACACCTCCCGCCAATGTCATCGCAGATGTATGGGCCAGGGCAACAAAGAACGCGGTGAGGATGTTTCCGCTCATGAGGGCCTCGGCAGCCTTGTGACCGGTATCGGCATCCAATGCGCAAATGCCGAGGAAAAGCGGCACCAACATCAAGCCAGCGCCATGTGCATTCGCCGCCAAAAAGGACCAAAGCCCCAGTTTCGCTGGGTGGACACGCGCCAGGAATTTGGGGTGACGGCGGTTTATCAGAAGATAGGTGCCCATCCCGATGACGAGGATACCAGCCCCGATGCGAATATCGGTTTCCCATTCCGTCAAAAAAAGCATCATTGAAAAGGGCAGTAAAATAACCAGCATGGCCAACAAATGACCTATGGCCAAAAGCCCAAGTGCTTTTGGCAGTGCATCTGTCTTTCGCTCCATCAATGCGGCGGATACGGCAAGCGGCCATCCCATGCCGGGGTTTAGACCATGATAGAGACCAGAGAGTATGACGGCCCACCAAAGGGCCGCCATGGTATTGGGGTCAGACAGCATCTATACCGACGGGTAGCAGAAGCTGTCCGTGGAACAATCGCCCCCCTCAAGCCGGATCTGATGGCCGCGGTAGCCTTTCGGGAAATCAACGTAGAAATCTTTATCAAGCTCAATACCGCCATTCTCGCCCACACGGGCCATGACCATCTGCCCACCTTCGTCATTTGGATAGAATTGATCATCCCATGTGGAATAAAGCGAATTGGTCCAATAGACGCGTTTTCCATCTCGGCTGACCTCAACCATTTGAGGGCCATAGACAAAGGGTTTGCCATTGGGATGTGCGGTGCCCCTGGCGATCCCGCCAAGTTCGACTTTGCCGGCAAGTTTCGGGTTCATCGGGTCCGAGACATCGTACTGATGCATCTCGCCCAAGCCCCAACAGGCAACGTAAAGGTATTTGTCATCAAGGCTCAGATCGATGTCGGTGACCAAGGGCGGCACGGCCTCGAAACCTTGCAGCAGGGGCGGCAGGTTTTCAGGCTTTTCGGGCCGCGGATCGATCGTGATCGTCTTCTTGGCCTGCCATGTTCCGTCATCCCCGCGCCACCATGTGAAAATCGCGCCTTGCAGGTTGGTCGTGTCGACCACCACGCCGCAGAACCCATAAGATTTTGTCGGGTCGTGCGCCGGGCGGATTTCCAGCGCCATCTGATAGTTTTCGCCGAAATCGATCGTCTGAATGTTCTTGCGACGGCGCAAATCCCAGAAATGGATGGAGTGACCGTATTTGTTGGATAGCAGATCCTCGGGCACGACTCCGTTTTCAAATTGCGGCGGCAATCCCCATTCGGAACTGACCATGTAGTCTTGCGGCAGGTTCCACCAGAAATCGTAGTGCTTGTCCTGTTTGCCGCGATCCATTTCGTATTGGCCGATGACCTCGAAGGTTTCGCAATCCATGATGAAGATGCCCGGAGGCCCGTCAGTGCCATCCTTGCCACCCCCGCCCAGTGTCGAAACATAGATACCTTCGGGGCCGCAATGGATGGTATGCGGGCGCGAGTAGCCGGTCTTTTCAAAGATCTCTTCCGGCTCGATGATCTTGTGGATCTTCGCCTCCAGCGGCTCTTTTACGTCGATCACGTAGACCCGTGATGAACGGATCCCCGGCACGATCAGGTAGCGACGTTCGAGGAATGCATGCCCCGTCAGGGGCGACAGCGAGGACGAGCAGGCGTTCCATCCAAAATGGTGAAATTCGTCGCCCTTGTTTGGCACGATGACCTTATGCACAATCTCGCCATAGGTCTCGGATTTCGGGTTCAAGTCGACGACGGCAATCCCGTCGGATTGGGATCCGTCGGGGCTAAGCATCACAGTGAAAGCATAGTTCTCGACCGGAGCTTGCATCGCCAATTTTGGCGAGGCATGGAATGTCGGGTCTGGTCTCAAATTCATGGCAGTCCTCCCAATGGAATGTTGGTCTGTTTGCAGACGGCTTCTTTTTGGGTCTCTTTCGACCGTTTCTGCTTGACGCAGCTATTATCTGGTCGCCGGTTTCGTGGCGACGGTATGGACTGGCCGACATAACATCACTCGCAACGCACTTTGCCTTTTGATGCCGGTCCTTCAGGGATCATTCCCAAAAAAAGCCCACCAAGCAACAAATTGATTGCTGTCATCGGTTTTTTGGAGCTTTGGATGGACTGAGTGTTCAGACGCTCGGGGGGCTTTGTTGCACCAAATTGGTTCGCGAGCGTCCTTTCCCTTTCACCAGGCGGACCTAACCTGCGGGTTTTTTTTGATAGGTATGCCGAGGGTCGTGTCGCATTTGAGAACCGCGACGCGGATCTGGATTTCCGCGACGTGCCGCTCAAAGTCTCTCGCCATCAGGGATCGTTTGATGCGTTTGACGCAGTTCATTTCGCTCTCGACGCGGCTTCGGCGGCGGTGTCCGTTCCATCGTGGCCGGATCGCGCGGCCGGGGTGACGCGAAACCCCGACCGCTTCGTTGCGGGCGATGGCCCGGGCACTTGTGAGTTTCCCAGGAGACGGAGAGTGCCAGTGCCACCTCGGTAGGGCAACTCACGTTCAGCGTCTTCCGGCGGCGGCACAGGGGGCTTTGATCGGAACTGCTCAGTCCAGCCAAACCAACCGCAGAAGGTTTTGCACGAACCCGGTCGTTTGCCCAAGCGGTCTCTTCAACGGCACTTTCAGCTTCGGGCAGGTCTGGATCGCCACTTCGCCGAAACGCTGTCGGCGACGGCGTTTTCCGCCTGGTGGGGGTGTCCGGATCATCTCCGGGTCTAACCAATCGCAAGCGGTCCGCGGCGATTGAGTGCATTGCTGCAAGTCGACCAATTCGCGGTCTTGTGCTCCGTCGGGGCCAACGGCTCATGCATTCCAGCTATCATGCTGAATTCAAAAGATGACCACCTGAACGGACTTGTACAACAAAGCCCGCTCGGAGGTTTGAACGTGGTCTCGGCGGGCAATTCTTTCCCGGACCGGGCCTTAGTTCAGCCGAGGCAATGGGGTGTCTGCCGGTCTGGAAAGATACGCCGCACCTGTCTTCGTGATCACGATATTCTCTTCGTGGATCAGCATCCGACCCGCGCCAAGCGATACTGCGGGTTCCAGCGTCATAGTCATGCCCTCTGCCAGAACAGTCTGGTCGTCGGGTAAAATCGATGGCCATTCGGTTAATTGCATGCCAAGGCCATGACCATAGCGTCCTGCCATCGCATGGCCGGACAGGGCCGCCTTCATCGCCTGATAAAGATCGCAGGTCCGGATGCCAGGTCTTGCCATCTCAAACGCGCTTTGTGTGGCCTCGATCAGGTGCGCGTGGGCTGCATGCGTCTTGGCCTGTACGTCGCCAATTGCGAAGTTGCGATCAAAATCGCAAAGGTAACCGTCCCAGACACATCCGGTGTCCAACATCAGGACATCACCCGCCTGAAGAGGCCTGTCTGACGCGGGTGAGATCACGTCCCGGTAGCCTCCTGTACCTGCGCCGCCGGCCAGATATCCGATCCAATCGGCGCCTTCCTCAAGGCACAGGCGTTGGAAATCTCGGAAAACTCTTTCCAAAGGCACCCTCGTCCGCGCAATTTCGGGAACACGGGCAAAGGCGCGATCGGCAATTCCGCATGCAAAGCGGATTTTTTCGACTTCCGCCGGTGATTTGAACATCCGCAATTGTCTCAGGATTTTCGCATCGCCCACAAACCGAAGCGCGCTTGCCCGCGCCTGGAGATCGGCCCAGCTATGAAGCGGCATGCGCAGATGCGTCTCTGGCCCCTTTGGCACCCCGATTTGACTGCCCTCTGGCAACAACTCGACCAGAGTAGAGGCAAGCAGCGCAATGCCGTCATCCTTCAAATCGGGCGACTGCCAGGTCCTAATATCGATGCTCCGGCTTTGCCCCATTAGATCGGCACCGATGGAAGGGATGACCGCCACGGGATCGCCATCCGCTGGTATGATGACGAACCATGGCCGCGTGGGACTTTCCCAGAAGCGGGTCAGAAATCCGGTGAAATAGCGGATCTCGGCCTCGGTTGTGAGGAGCATTGCGGCAAGGTCGGCCCGCGCCATCAGCGATTGTGCTCGCCCAAGTCGGTTGCGGTACTCAATGTCTGGAAAGCCTCGCGGCGGCGGCGTCATACTTCGGGGCCTTCGCTCAGGATGGCCAGCACGCGCGCGTCTTGTCCGATTCCGAGCGCTCCAAAATGTGGCTGACCTGCTGCAAGCCCAGCAATGCCTGCTGCACCCGAGGGGCTGGAGGCGATCCCGGCCTGGACTGTCAGATCGGCACCGGCTTGCCCTTCCTCTTCGGTGATTTCGACGAAGAAGTCAGCGTCCCGCGCCAGTCCTTTCAGGGCGATCAAAGACGGTGTTTTGCAGTCCAGCCGTCCCATAGCGGAGTCAGGCCCGGTCGTGTCCAGAGGACGGCCAGCTTCTATGGACTTTATCAATGCCGGGGCGGCTTCTGGTTCCACAACGATGATCTTCGGCGCATCTCTCCAGCGGTCGCGGGCGAGGGCTGCGGCAGAGGCCGCCAAACCTCCGACACCGGCTTGCAGGAAGATATGTGTTGGCGGAGGCGTCAGGTTATTGCACACCTCGTCCATCAGAACGAGGTAACCTTCCATCACGCCGAACGGCGCATCCATGTATCCGTCCCACGAACTGTCCGACAGAAGCATCGCGCCAAGCTTTTGGGCGGCTTGCGCTGCAGCTTCCATACTGTCTTCGTATGTAGCTCCTTCTCGTACGACATCGGCCCCCGTTGCCTCAATCCTGTTGGCGAATGATTGCGGCACCTGTTCTGAGATGTAGACTACGGCCTCTTGCCCAAACGCCGCTGCCCCGGCAGCGACAGACATGCCGTGATTGCCCGCGCTTGCCGTGATGTAAGTGGCCTTGCTGTTTGCTTCTTCCGCCGTATTCCGCGCGATTACATAGGCCGCACCTAGCGCCTTGAAGCTGCCAAGACCCATACGGTTGCGTTCGTCTTTCAGCCAGAGTTGTGAGACACCCAGACGCGCGGCCAGATCCGGCGATTGAAGCAACGGTGTCTTTTCGGCTCTCGGGCAGCGTTTCAGCATTTCGATGGGCTTGCGGGCCGATATGCTGGGGTGGGGCACACCGGTAAGGCTTGGGTCGGTCAAACCGATGCTGCGGTGTGGGTTCTTCACAATACGCATGCGCGTTCAGGCTATTGAGCTGCGAAAGTGTCGCTGCCGGGCGTCCACGATTTGCCCGGCACCGCGTCAAGGAGCGCTTTGGTGTATTCATGCGTCGGGCTGGCAAAGACGGTCGCTGTGGCACCTTCCTCGACGACACGACCATAGCGCATCACCGCAAGGCGGTCGCAGACCTGTGCCGCGACGCGCAAATCATGGGTGATGAAGATCATCGACAGGTTCATCGCCTCGCGGATCTCGTCCAGCAGCTTTAGGATCTGGTCCTGGATCGACACATCAAGCGCCGAGACAGGCTCATCGGCGACCAGCACCTGCGGCTCAAGCGCCAAGGCCCGTGCGACCCCGATCCGCTGGCGTTGTCCGCCTGAAAATTCATGGGGAAACCTGTCGAACGCGCGGGCGTCCAGGCCTACGATCTCAAGTAACTCGCGCGCTTTGTCTTCGGCTTCTTGCTGGCTCATCCCTTGGATGATCGGGCCGAGGGCGATGATCTTGCCGACCCGCGTGCGCGGATTGAGCGAGGCGTAAGGATCCTGAAAAACCATCTGGATCTTCGAACGATAGGGGCGCAGCGCCGCGCGTCCAAGTGGGCGCAGATCGGCTCCGTCCAAAATGATCTCACCTGCATCCGCATCGTGCAGCCGAACGATGCAACGCGCGACAGTGGACTTGCCGGATCCGCTTTCGCCAACGATCCCCAAAGTCTCTCCCCGGCGCAGATCGAGGGTGACATCCTCTGCCGCGTGTACCTCGCGGGCCGGTTTGCCAAGCCCAAACAGCGCACCGCCAGAGCGATAGACTTTGTCAAGGTTCTTGACCTCAAGCACCTTGTCCTCCGATCGCGGACGGGCTGGTCGTGGGGTCAGGCTCGGTACCGCTGCCATCAGCGATTGAGTGTAAGGATGTTCCGGCGATGACAGGATCTTGGCGGTCGGGCCTTCTTCGACCACGCGCCCGTGCTGCATGACCGCGACTCGGTCTGCAATGTCGGCGACAACGCCGAAATCATGGGTAATGAAAAGAACACCGGTATCGTGAGCTTTTTGCATTTCCTTGATCAGCTTCAGGATCTGCGCCTGTGTCGTCACGTCCAAGGCCGTTGTCGGTTCGTCCGCGATAAGTACCTTGGGATCTAGGGCCAAGGCCATCGCGATCATCGCACGTTGCCGTTGCCCGCCGGACAGTTCATGCGGATAAGCGCTCATGATCTGGGTCGGGTCAGGCAGATGCACATCGTCAAGCAGTTTCAGCGCCCGGTCCCGGCGCTCCCGCCCTAGCATTGCTGCATGAAAGCGGAAAACCTCGTCAATCTGCTTCCCGATCGTCATGACCGGGTTAAGGGCCGTCATCGGTTCCTGAAAGATCATCGAGATCTCGGATCCGCGTATGTCGCGCATCCTTGCGTCTGGCGCCGCGGCCAGATCCTCGCCCTGAAAATTGACTGCGCCTTTGGCCACTTTCACATGTGGCTTCGGCAGCAATCCCATCACAGCGCGGGCCGTCAGGGATTTGCCTGAACCACTTTCGCCCACGACGCAAAGGATCTCGTTCGGGGCCAGATGCAGGTTCGCTGCCTCAACCGCATATGGTCGCTGTGATCCTTCTGGTAGGGCGATGTGCAGATCGGTGATCTCAAGCAGGCTCATGTCCGTTCTCTCAGGCGTGGATTGAGCGCATCGTTTAGTCCTTCACCGACCAGGTTGATGGCGAGCACCGTGATCAGGATCGCGATGCCAGGGAAGGTGCAGACCCACCAAGCCGACCGCAAAAGCGTTCGTCCTGCCCCTATTTGAAAGCCCCAACTCATGATGTTGGGATCGCCCAGGCCAAGAAAGGCCAATCCACTTTCGATCAGGATGGCGGTGGCCACCATCAGCGATCCGATAACGATAATTGGGCTGAGGCAATTGGGCAGGATCTCTCCCAGCATGATGCGGATGTCCGACATGCCCAGTGTGTGGCAGGCCTGAACGAATTCGCGGTTTTTCAGCGACAGAAACTCACCCCGGACCAGCCGCGCGACGGCAGGCCAGGACACGACAGCAATGGCGATCACGATGCTTTCGATCGAGGGCTTCATGATTGCGACCAGCAGGATTGCGAAGATGAAAGAGGGTATCGTTTGAAACATCTCGGTCGTGCGCATCAGAAGATCGTCAATCCAGCCGCCGTAGTAGCCCGCAAGCGCGCCCATCAGAACACCAACCGTCACCGCCACGATTGTCGCGAGCAGCCCGATCAGAAGGGAGGTCTTGGCCCCATGGGCCATGCCCGCTGCAACGTCCCGGCCAAGCGAATCCGATCCCAGGAGGAAACCTGACTCACCCGGCGGTGCCATAGCCTGGCCTGCCAAACGGAACGGATCCTCGGGAAATATAATTTGGGCGGTCGCGGCAATCAAAATCACAAAGGCAAGGATGAGCAGACCCAGAACAGCCGATCGGTTGCGGCGAAAACGTGTCCAGAAGCCTACCATGTCAGGCCACCTCAATGCGGGGATCAAGGACAGAATAGATGATGTCCACGATCAGATTGACGGCCACGACCAGGAGGGCAGACAAAAGGAAGATGCCTAGGAGAAGGTTTAGATCGCGAGAAAAAAGTGCCTCGAAGGCCAGCATGCCAAGACCTGGCCATGCGAACACACTTTCTACAATGACGGACCCTCCGATCAGCGCGCCGACCTGCACGCCCGCCATCGTAACGACTGGCAAGAGCGCGTTGCGCAAGACGTGGACGAACATGATCCGACGTTCCGTCAACCCTTTGGCCCGCGCGGTCGTGACGTAATCCTGCCCGGCCTGTTCCAGCATGGAGGCCCGCATGAGGCGCGTGTAGAGTGCGAGATAAAAGAGCGACAATGTGATCGTAGGCAACACGAGATGGCGGGCGATGTCAAAGACACGGTCCCAGCCTTCGTAGAACATCGCGATGTTTTCCATGCCGCTGGTTGGGAACCATCCCAGGTTAAGTGAAAAGACCACGATCAGCATCAGGCCGACCCAGAACAACGGCGTTGCATATGTGATAAGCGCAAAGATCGAAATCGCGGTGTCACGCCAGGTGTTAAGGCCTGTAGCAGCCAGCAATCCCAGAAGAACACCAAAGCCCACGGCCAGAAGAATGGTCGAGACCATCAGCAACATGGTCGCGAAGAACCGGTCGAGCACCAGTTCAAGCACCGGCATCTCATGGCGGAAAGAATAGCCCAGATCGAACATCGCGACGTTCTTGAGATAAAGACCAAGCTGCACGATCAGCGGTTTGTCGAGCCCGAATTTCTCGCGCAGCTCCGCCATGTATTCAGGCGTGGCCGACCCTGCCTCGCCAGCAAGAACATCGACTGCATCGCCTTCGGCAAGCTGTAGCAGGAAGAAGTTGACGACAATAATGGCGAAGACGATCGGGACCGCCTGTAGCAATCGTTTGATTACATAGCGCGCGCGCTTTGCAAAATGACCCATTATGTGCCCCGAAAATGCGAGGACGCAGCCTTGGCTGCGCCCTCAGTATCACTACTGTTCGAGCCAGACCCGTTCGAACGGACCGTAGGCGCCCAAGGCGGAAGTCGCATGATCTTTGATCTTGTCGTTGTAGACGGTCAAGAATTCCATCTCGAACAGGTTCACCACAGGCATATCATCGGCGAGGATCTCTTGGATCTGGCCGTAGATTTCGCTACGTTTGCCTGCGTCGGCCTCTGTCGCACCCGCTGAAAGAAGCGAGTCGAGCTCTGGGTTGGAATAGCGTGACGAGTTCACGAAATGCGTGCCCTGACGGATCTGATCGGTGCCATAGTGACGGTGAACGCCCAGCACCGGATCGGGCAACTGGTAGAAATAGTTCACATTCATGGCAAAGTCGTAGTCCGCATAGACCCGCTTGAGCCAAGTCGGCACATCCTCGTAACGCAGTTCCAATTCGATCCCGACATCGCCCAAGGCCTGTTTCATGTATTCGCCTGCCCTGCGCCAATCTTCACCGTATGGAATCAGGTCCAGAACAGCCGTTGCGCGCACACCGCTCGCGTCCGGTTCGAAACCAGCGGCATCCAGGATCGCCTTTGCCTCTTCTACATTGGCGTTGGGCGCATAGACGGGCAATCCAGCCTTGTAGAGATCAGTGGCTGCAAAGTTGGACGACAAGGCCGAAGTCGCAGGTTTGCCGTAGCCGAACCAGATATTGTCGATCAGGAACGACCGGTCCAGGGCCAGCGAAATGGCCTTGCGAATCTCCGGATTGTCAAACGGCGGTTCGGTTGTATCAAACTCGATCAAGGACATCGGGTTGATCATCGAATAACCATCCGTCGTTACCGAGATCCCGTCGATTTCGCGCAGGCGCACCGCATCAATGTTGGGAATGGCCCCATAGGCCCCATACATCACCTCGCCATTTTCCATGGCGGCGGTCCGCGTCGACGCATCCGGGATGAAACGCCCCACGATCCGGTCAAGATAGGGTAAGCCTTCTCTCCAGTAGTTCTCATTCTTGTCGAGCCGGACGTACTGACCCTTTTTCCATTCAGTGAACTTGTAAGCCCCTGTTCCAACCGGATTGTTTGCCAAATCCGCGCTGCGCGGGTCTTGCCCTTCCAGCAGGTGCTTCGGCACAATCGGGCTTTCATATCCCGACAGCGCGCGCAGCATGTAAGGTGCCGGGTTTTCGAGGTTGAAGACGGCAGTGTGTTCATCCGGCGTGTCGATGGAATCCACTTCCCGGAATGAATTCGGTCCACGCGGATGCACCTTTTTGAGGACTTCCATCACCGTGAATTGGACATCAGCCGATGTGAAAGGTTCGCCGTCATGCCATGATACGCCTTGGCGCAGATTGAATGTGACGGTTTTGCCGTCATCGCTGACTTCATAGCTTTCGGCGAGTGCCGGCACGATGTTCAGATCGTTGTCATAGTCAAATAGGCCATCATAGATTTTTGGCGCAACCAGTCCAATCGGTCCCGATGTTGAGAGATAGGATGCCAGTGATGGCGGTTCGGGTTGGACGATGTAGACAAAGGTCCCACCGTATTCCTGAGCCTGCGAACCAATTGCGGTTGCAGCAAATGCTGTTGCCAGAAAGGTTCGGCGTAAAAACTTTACCACGTGCATTGATATCCCCCTGCGTTATCGTGTCGAAACTATTCACCTCAAAGTTGTTTTACCATGTAATCAACACCCTACCGTGCACCGGAACTGGAAATCCGACAAGGAGTTTCTGGAACTGAACACTACCACACCAATCCCAGCTGCGGTTCTGCAAAGGATTTCAGCGCTTGGCTTCCGTTCTTGTTCAGGACACCTGAGACGGTTCAGGGGCTTTCCACATTATGGCGGCGGCGGGCGACGTTTGGTCGTCCATCAAGGCTAAGCGTCGCGTCGCTTCTGGGTGTCGTGCTGATCACTTTCCCTTTCGCAACCACATGTAGTCGGCTCGCACGCATACGTAGTGCCTCGATCGGGTCGGACGCGTCGAGCACCACCAGGGACGCCGTCGCTCCCACATGCAGACCATATCCTTCCAGACCAATGGCCTTGGCGTTGTCGAATGTCACCATGTCGAAGCATTTGCGCATCTCACCCGGGCTGGTCATTTGCGCCACGTGCAAGCCCATGAAAGCGACATCCAGCATATCCGCGGTCCCAAGCGAATACCAGGGATCCAGAACGCAATCCTGTCCCCAACCCACATTGATCCCAAGCGCGAGCATCTCTTTTACACGGGTCAGTCCGCGCCGCTTTGGGAATGTGTCATGGCGACCCTGCAGGACAATGTTGATCAGTGGGTTTGGCAGTGCTGAGATCTCGGACTCTGCGATCAGCGGCAACAGCTTCGAGACATAGTAATTGTCCATCGAATGCATCGAGGTTAGATGCGATCCTACCACTCGGCCCTGCAGACCAAGCCGCTGTGTTTCATAGGCCAGCGTTTCGATGTGGCGTGACATCGGATCGTCGGTTTCGTCGCAATGCATGTCGACGGGCAATCCACGCTCTGCGCCAATCTCGCATAGTTCTTTCACGGATGCGGAGCCATCCGCTGTTGTGCGTTCGAAGTGCGGGATACCGCCCACAACGTCGACGCCAAGATCAAGGGCGCGAAGGGTGTTTTCTCGTGCCGTGGGATCGCGATAAAAGCCGTCTTGCGGAAAGGCGACCAGTTGAACGTCGATGTAGTCTTTGACCTTGTCGCGAACCTCGAGCAGCGCCTCGACCCCCAACAGCCGATCATCGCAGGTGTCGACATGGCTGCGGATGGCCAGCAGCCCCATGCTGGCTGCCCAATCGCAATAGGTCATTGCTCGCGCGACCACTTCTTCCTGAGCCATGACCTGCTTTAGCTCCCCCCAAAGCCCGATGCCTTCCAGCAGCGTGCCCGAGGCGTTGATGCGGGGAATGCCATACGACAGGGTCGCGTCCATGTGAAAATGCGGATCTACAAAGGGAGGGCTGACCAGATCACCGCTGGCATCAATGACCGCGCCTGCCGTAGCGTCATCCAGCACATCGATTGCTGTGATCTTGCCATCCGCAATTCCGATATCCGCGACGCGGCCATCGGGAAGCGTGCCGCCTTTCACGATCAAGTCGAACATCAGCGCGCTCCTTTTTGGAATGGCACCATGAGGGCTGCAGGAACTGCAGCGCGGCGGGACATGGCGACGAGGGCGAGTATGGACAGTATGTAGGGCATCATCAGGAAGATCTGATAGGGTATGTTCGCCCCTAGCGACGTTTGCTGAACGCGGATCTGCAACGCCTCGAAGGCGGCAAACAGGATGGCGCCCAAAAGGGCCTTGCCGGGTCGCCAGGATCCGAAGACGACGAGTGCGATACAGATCCAGCCCCGGCCATTGACCATCTCAAAAAAGAAGCTGTCGAAGGCCGACATGGTAAGGAACGCTCCGCCCACGGCCATGAGGCCACTGCCGACGGTGACCGCAGCCATGCGGATGCCGGTCACGGATAGACCCTGTGCCGCGACAGCGGCTGGGTTTTCCCCCGCCGCGCGCACCGCAAGGCCAAGGGGTGTTCTGTAGAGGATCAGGCTGACTACAACGACCAGCGTGAAGGCCAAATAAGTTAGCGGGGTTTGCGCAAAAAGCGCAGGCCCAAGCACGGGAATGTCGACAAAAACCGGTATCTCCATGGGTTGAAAGGGTGCGATCTTGGGTGGTGTCGTCACATCAGGCAGGGCAAGGCGGTAGGCGTAGTATGTGGACGACGTGGCCAGCAGTGTCACACCTAGACCGACGACATGCTGCGATAAGCCAAATGGCACGGTGAGAACGGAGTGAAGCGCGCCGAATATCATACCTACAAGCAGCGCGACCGTGACCCCCATCCAAAGATCTGTGCCGGAATAGACGGCCATCCAACCGGAAAAGGCACCTGCAACCATGATCCCCTCGATTCCCAGATTCAGAACGCCAGCCCGTTCACAGATCAGTTCACCGAGGGTGGCGAAGATAAGCGGGCTTGCGATGCGGATTGCGGCGGCCCAGAAGCTGGCGGACAGGAGAATGTCGAGGATCTCCATGTCTATTCCCGGATGATCCGGAAGCGGGTAAGCATGATAGCGAGGACCATCAGAAGAAGCGCCGTTGCCAGCATGATGTCAGCCAGATAGGTCGGCACACCTGCGGCACGGCTCATGCTGTCGGCACCTACAAAGATCCCTGCCACGAAGATGGCTGCGACAATCACGCCAAGCGGGTTGAGAAGCGCGAGCATCGCCACGATGATCCCCGTGTATCCAAACCCTGGCGACAGATCGAGCGTGAGGCTGGCCTTCACCCCCGCAACTTCGGAAAAGCCTGCTAGGGCGGCCAGACCTCCGGATATAAGCGCGGTTTTGACAAGCACGAGATTGATCGGGATCCCGGCAAAAGCGGCAGCCTTCCGGTTTAGCCCGACAGCCCGGATCTCATACCCCAGAACGCTGCGGGTCTGGATCAGCCAGATCACGACAGCCGAGATCAGCGCGAGGCCGAACCCCCAATGCAATCGCAAACCTTCAACGATCCGAGGCAAGCGTGCCTCGGGCAGGACACGGGGTGATTTCGGCCAACCCATGCCCATCGGATCTTTCAACGGGCCTTCGAGGAGCATCGAGATGAAGAGCAGAAAGATGAAATTGAACAGCAGTGTTGTCACAACCTCGTCAACGCCGAAACGGGTTTTCAGGATCGCCGGGATCAGCAAGACCAGCGCCCCAGACAGAATAGCGGCAAGGGCCAGCACCGGCAGAAGGACAAAGCTTGGCCAGGGCAGGGTGCCTGCGCCTAAAACTACGGTCATGAGGGCGCCCGCATAAAGCTGCGCCTCAGCTCCGATGTTCCAGAACTTTGCGCGAAAGGCGACGGCAACGGCAAGTCCGGTAAAGATCAGGGGTGTGGCACGATTCAGTGTTTCGAGGACAGCGAACTGAGAGCCGACGGCGCCTTCGATGATCAGGCCAAGTACGGCAAATGGATTGCCGCCCGCGATCATTGCAAGCAGGGAGGCGATGATGATCGTGGTAAAAATCGCCAAGATTGGGGGAGTCAAGCTGCGCGCGACACTCGGATGTTCGATCGGCTCAAGACGCATGGGCGGTGATCTTTTCGAAACCCTGCCCGGCCATCCAGAGGCCAAGCTCCGCTGGTGTCATGGTTCCGCGGTCAAAACCGGGCGACAGACGGCCTTCGGAAACGACGTGAATGATGTCTGAAAGCGCCATGACCTCATCAAGATCCTCAGAGATCAAAAGCACAGCCGCTCCGCGATCTCGTGCGGCGACCAATTGACCATGCACATAGTTGACCGCGCCTATATCCAGCCCCCTCACGGGTTGATTGGCTAGAACGATTTGCGGTGCGCCCTCAAGCACGCGTCCAAGGATCAGCTTTTGCATGTTGCCGCCCGAAAGCAGTCGGATCGGTGTGTCCGGCCCAGGACAGCGCACGTCGTACTTATCGATGATATCTTCTGTGAAACGCTTGGCCTGCTTCCAGTTGAGCCAGCCATATTGGCTGGCGCCCGCGCTGCAATACTTTTCGAGAATGGCGTTCTCCGTAAGATCGAAGTCCGGGATCGTGCCGGTGGCGTGACGATCTTCGGGGATACGCGCAATGCCCGCCTCAATCGCTTCGCGCGGTGTCCAACATTGGATGGCTTCGCCATTTAGGCGGACATCGCCGGACTGAGGGGAACGCACACCACCGACCAAATTAGCCAACGCCGCCTGACCATTGCCCGACACACCTGCCAGCCCGACGATCTGCCCCGCCTTAAGGCTCAGCGACACGTCTATGAGGCCGGGGGCTGTGCCTTCGCCTGTCATGTTGACGTGCCGCAATTCTAGCAACGGCTGGCCGCCTTTGCCGAATGAGATCTGCGGGGCGCTTGTGGACTTTCCCATCATCGACGCGGCAAGCTCTTCTTTGGTGGTGTCTTTCGTATCGGTCTCAGCGACCACCTTGCCGTGGCGCAGGATGATCACACGATCAGAGATCGCCAGGACTTCATGCAGCTTGTGGGAAATGAAGATCACCGAAAGATCGTTTCTGACGGCCTCGCGGAGTGTGGTAAAAAGATCATCTGTCTCCTGTGGTGTCAGAACCGCCGTCGGTTCGTCCAGGATGAGAATGCGGACATCGCGAAAGAGCGCCTTAAGGATCTCGACTCGTTGGCGTTCTCCCACCGTAAGTTGGCCGACCGTGGCATCTGGTGACACGGCCAAGTGGAAGCGTTCGGACAATGCCGCAAGACGTTTGCGCGCCGCTGCACTCTGCAGCGTGGGACGCAACAGCGGCCGTGCACCAAGCATGATGTTTTCCAGCACCGTCATATTGTCGGCCAGGGTGAAGTGCTGGTGCACCATGCCGATTCCGGCCTCCAGTGCTGCAATGGGTTTGCCGGGAGGGAGTTGGCGACCAAATGCTTCGATACGTCCAAGATCGGACGTATATTGGCCGAAAAGGATGTTCATCAGCGTGGTCTTGCCCGCCCCGTTCTCGCCCAGCAGAGCCACGACCTCACCCCGCCGCAAGGACAGGCTGACCGCATCGTTCGCCGTCAGCGCGCCAAAGCGTTTCGTGATGTTTTCGAGGCGGAGAATGACGTCTTTGGACGCGGTCATCAGATCAGGAAGATGAGGGTTCTTCGTCGTTGATCTCGACCACGAAGGCGCCTGACATTATTTCGCCCTGTCGCTGTTCTACAAGCGCCATCGCTTCTACAGGCACCTTGCCTTCGAACGTGCCCAGCGGGGCCAGCGAAGTGCCGCCCTCTTTCATGAACGAATAGATGCCGTAATCCGCTGCCTTGAACGTGCCCGCCTGAACCTCGGCGATGGCTTTGTCCAGCGTAGGCTCAAAGTGCCAGATCGCGGAGGCGACCACCGTGTCGGGGTATTCGGCCTGAGTGTCGATGACGTTGCCAATGGCGAGGATGCCACGCTCTTTTGCCGCATCAGAAACACCAAAGCGTTCGGCATATAGGAGGTCTGCTCCGTTTTCGATCATTGCAAAGGCAGTCTCCTTGGCCTTGGGTGGATCGAACCAGCTGCCAATAAAGTTGACCTGAAACGTGATGTCTGGGTTCATCTCGCGCGCGCCCGCCATGAAGGCATGCATTAGCCTGTTGACTTCTGGGATCGGAAAGCCTCCGACCATCCCGATGTTTGCGCTTTCAGTCATTGACCCCGCAATGATGCCGGACAGGTAAGACGCATCTTGAATGTAGTTGTCGAAGACCGCGAAGTTGGGAAGGGCCGGATCTTCCTTGAAGCTTGATCCCATCAGAAAGGCCACGTCTGGATATTCTGCTGCAACCTCTCTGGCTTCTTGTTCGGCCCCGAACACCTCACCGATGATCAGGGTGTTGCCTTGTTCGGCGTATTCACGCAGGACCCGCGCATAATCCGTATTGCTCACATTCTCCGAGAAAACATACGAGATATCGCCTCGCTCCTGCGCTGTCAGGGCGGCCTTGTGAATGCGGCTTACCCATTGCTGTTCGACTGGCACGGTATAGATGCCAGCCGTCTTGATCGGTTCGGCAGCCATCGCGCGGGTCCCCCCGAACGCACTGGCCATCAAGGCTGTCACAGCACTCGTCAGCATGAAATGGCGACGGCTTTGATTGTTTTGGTTGATCCCCATTGCGATGTCCCCCAGTTCCGGTTTCTTGACGGGTCGACATTGAAGCATATCCCACCGGGGTCAAGCCATGCGGTGGATCCCCTTCTTTGTCGTTGGCAGACTGACCAAGCCGCGCCGCATTCCTGAGCTTTGTTTTGCGGAAAACAGCTTGTCCGGGTGTTCCTTGGCCGGGTTCTCGCAAAACGGCTTTCGGGATCGTCTGAGCGTCGATCGTCGCCATTTGCAGATTGGCTTTGAAACTATATTCCGACAAAAAAAGTCGGAAAGCTTGATTTTCGCGGAGATACGGTGTCTGTGTGTTCGAGGCTTGGTTGGGAGAATGCGCGATCAGTTTGGGCTTCTTCCGATTTCCTTGGGAAGACTTCGGTTTGCAACCATCACATTCGTGCCAGGTACAAAGATGAGACAAGGGTTTGGTGGCCCCCGGATATGAGTTTTTTTGACAGACTTTCCATCGCGGATCGGTCCTTCTGCGCATGTTCCGGTGCAGATCCGCTGCAAAACGCGGTCGCCACCCAAATGGTCGATCTTGATAGGTGGGCTGTCCGTTTGCTCCATTCCATCCGACTGTTTCGGGAGGGTCCAGCGGGACAGGCGACCGTCTGGAACGACTTTGCTCTCTATCTGTCACTCGGCACAGCGAATGCGGAGATGCAAGCATTCGAAACCTTAATATCGCGGCTGGGGGTCGGTGAACTTGGCCCGTTTCAAATGCATGCCAGTGGCTGCCGCAGCATTTCGACGGACGAATTGTTGCTGGTCAATCTGGTCGCGCTTTCGGTCAAGGCAGATCAGGCGGGCGCGAAGCTGCTGGCAGCGATGATCACACGCTTTGAATATACCGAACGTCTTGTTCAGCTTGCTGCCAGGGTGGGCACATCGATCCGTCGCATCGAAGGCGCGCTTAGGGACGCCATGGGACAGGCCGGCACGAAGATCGTTCAACTGCATTGAATTTCGTCTAACTCGGAGAACAAACATGAAAACGAAACTACTTGCCCTGATGGGTACAACCGCTCTGATGGCTGCACCTGCTTTGGCAGACAAGGCGGCGGTCCTGGACAACTACGCCAACATCGCTCTGGCCAAGTACTCGGACAGCGTCACGACCGCGCAAACCATGCAGGCGGCCATCAACACCTTGATCGAAAATCCCTCTGCCGAAGCGCTTGAAGCGGCCAAAGCGGCATGGCTGAAATCGCGAGTTCCTTACCAGCAAAGCGAAGTTTACCGCTTCGGAAACGCGATCGTCGACGATTGGGAAGGCAAGGTGAATGCCTGGCCGCTCGACGAGGGGCTGATCGACTATGTCGATGCGACCTATGGGGGCGCAACGGATGAAAACGAATACGCGGTGTTGAATGTCATCGCCAACCCAAGCTTTACACTTTCCGATCAGACCGTGGATGCTTCCGCGATCACGACTGCACTTCTTGAAGAGCAATTGCACGAGGCAGATGGTGTTGAAGCGAATGTCGCCACCGGCTATCACGCGATCGAGTTCTTGCTTTGGGGGCAGGATCTGAACGGGCACGCGGCAGGTGCAGGCAATCGGCCCTGGACGGACTACGCCAAGGATGACGCCTGTACCGGTGGCAATTGCGAACGCCGGGCCGAGTATCTGAAGGCGGTGACGGATCTGCTCGTGTCCGATCTGGAGTGGATGGCGGCACAATGGGCCGCCGGTGGTGAGGCCCGCGCTGTGCTTATGAGTGACGAAGATGCCGGGATTTCGGCCATACTGACGGGCATGGGATCGCTCAGCTATGGGGAGCAGGCAGGCGAACGGATGAAGCTTGGCCTTATGCTGAACGACCCCGAGGAAGAGCATGATTGCTTTGCCGACAACACCCACAACAGCCATTTCTACGACGCCATGGGTATCCGGAACGTCTATATGGGCAGCTACACGTCTGTTGACGGCACTGTCGTCTCGGGGCCATCGCTTTCGTCGCTTGTCGCCGCTGCGGATGAGTCCGTGGATGCCGAACTGCGCGCGAAGCTTGATGCGACCATGATGGAGATGATGGAGATCAAGACAGCGGCCGAAGCGGGCTTTGCCTACGACATGATGCTGGAGCGCGGCAATGAAGCGGGCGAGGCGCTGATCATGGGGGCCGTGAACGCCCTGACCGATCAGACCCGGTCGATCGAACGGGTCGTCGCGGCACTTGGGGTCGATGCGATCGAATTCGAAGGGTCCGACAGCCTCGATAATCCCGACGCTGTCTTCCAATAAGACACGCAGATACCTAGCTAATGGGAAGGGGGCGGGAGATCGTCCCCTTCATCTTGCGAGGCACACCAGATGAGCAAAACACCCAGCCCCTGCATTGACGTCTGCAAGTTCAAACGCGAAGGTCATTGCATCGGTTGTTCGATGACGAAAGCGCAGAAATCGCTGTTCAAATCATTGAAAAAAGACAGGCATCGGATGGCTTTCGTGCAGATGTTGACCGCACAACAGGGGCGCCTTGGCAAGTATTCCCATTGGGTGCAGGCCTACGGCAAGAAGCTTTCCAAACGAAAGATCACGCCATCTGACATATTGGGTTAGTTAGGCTAGTAGGCAGCGGGCGGTGCGGATAGCCGCGGCTTTAGACAGCTTCGAACTGGTCAGAAATCCGTCCGAGCAAGAAGCCTATGTATCTGCGATCAGACGCAGCGATGCGGGATCTTAACAGAAAGTCCAGACTGTCGGCGTCCCCTGACCGGACACATGCGATGCACCGCATGACCCATGCCTCGTCAAACGATAATTCGTTCACGCCTGGGCGGAACCATGTGATGGGACTGCGGGCCGACGTCTCAAGGCATTTGATCAATGTATCCGCGAATGTGCGCTTCGCATCCTCGCCATCTAGAGACAGAAGCGCGCAAGCTTCAAACAGATTTGTTTTTGCAGATGCCCGGCACCCCAAGGCCACCATACGGAGATGGTTAAGAAGGCCGAGCGACTCGATCTCTGGCAGTGCCGCAGCAGCAGCACTGGGCGCGAGGCCCGGATGTGTCGAATGCTGAGCTGACAGTGGCGCCATGTCGCGGTCTACCTGCAATTCTGCTGTGACGAGAGACTCGCCATTGGTTATTCCTGAGTATACTTATAGGGTATATCTAAGAGATCAATGGGCATAAAGTCTATGATGCGCATAGCTGGCTTGGCGATTTTGATCGCGACGGGAACGCTCGGTACGGCATCCGAACTGCCGGATGCGCATTTGCTGCCCACGGCGCGCACGGCAGATGAACAGTCGAGGATATCCGAGATCGTCGCCCCCACGACTGATTTCACAAAGGCGGAACGTTTTGAGGTCAACCAAGCCGGTGCCGCGACGGTTCGCCCCTCAAAGACTACAAATGCCTTTAGTCAGGCTTCCGCCAATATCTCGTTTGAGCGGGAACTCGACTTCAAGGTCGGCAACGGACTTTTTAAGAAACTTTGGGTGTCTTCACCGTCATCGACGCTGGCCTCGGATGGACTGGGTCCACTCTACAATGCAAGATCCTGCCAACGATGCCACTTGAAAGATGGTCGTGGCCATCCGCCCGAAGGTCCGGATGACAGCGCGACATCAATGCTTGTCCGGCTGTCGATTCCAGATGGCCAGCCCGATGCGCACGAAATTTCGGAATACATTCGGACCGCGCCGGACCCAGTCTATGGCGGTCAGGTTCAGGATTTCGGAGTGGCAGGCCACAAGGCTGAAGCGAATTTGAAAATCACCTACACAGAAACGCTCGTAAACTTGGCAGGGGGCGAGGTCGTTTCGCTGCGCAAGCCGCACTACGAACTGACTGATCTTGGTTATGGTCCGCTGCATCCAGACGTCATGATCAGTCCACGTGTCGCGCCCCAGATGATCGGGTTGGGTCTGCTGGACACAATACCGGCCAAAGACATTCTTGCGCTGGCCGACCCCGATGACGCGGATGGCGACGGCATTTCGGGCCGCGCGAACATTGTCTGGTCGCGTGAACATGATCGCCCCATGCTGGGCCGTTTCGGCCTCAAGGCTGGTCAGCCCAGTGTGAAAGAACAGACGGCGAGCGCGTTTCAGGGGGATATCGGGCTGTCGACAACGCTTTTTCCCGCAGGCTACGGCGATTGCACCGACGCTCAGGCAGATTGCCGGTCCGCCCCGCATGGAAATACCGCAGCGCATGACAGTGCAGAAGTTTCGGATGCGGCCTTGGACCTTGTGACATTCTATTCGTCGAACCTGGCCGTACCTGCGCGTCGCGACGTGGATGATCCTGAGGTCTTGCGCGGCAAGCAGATGTTTTATGAGGCGGGTTGCATCGCCTGTCACACGCCGAAACACGTGACGCATCGCCTGGAAGACATGCCCGAACAAAGCTTTCAGTTGATCTGGCCCTACACGAATATGCTTTTGCACGATATGGGGCCCGATCTTGCTGACAACCGCCCGGAAGGGCGGGCCAAAGGGCGGGAATGGCGCACGCCGCCGCTTTGGGGCATCGGGCTGACCGAGCAAGTGTCCGGTCACACCTATTTCCTGCATGATGGTCGCGCTCGCAATCTGCTTGAGGCGGTGCTCTGGCATGGTGGTGAGGCTGAGGCGGCCCAACAAAGAGTGGTTAATATGCCCAAACCCGACCGCGACGCACTTATACGTTTTCTGGAGAGCCTTTGATGATCCGCGGCGTCGTCCTTTGTCTGGCCATGGTGGCCAGCCCGGCCTTGGCCGATTTTGTCCAGGCGCGGGATGTTCATATTCTGCCGCGCTACGCTGCATTTGCCGATAGCAGTGCTGCCCTTAGCAAAACCCTTGAAGCAGATTGCAGCGCCGACGCCGTGATGCCTGCATACCATGCGGCTTATGATGATTGGATTCGGGTCAGCCACATTCAGTTCGGGCCGGCAGAGGCACGCGGTGTGGCACTTTCCATGTCGTTTTGGCCAGACCCGAAAGATAGGACCGGACGTGCCGTAGCGATGCTTGTCGCAGAGACGGATCCGGTGGTGACGGATGCCGCTGCCTTCGCGCAGGTCTCGGTTGCAGCGCAGGGTTTTCCTGCTCTTGAACGTCTTCTGACCGAACCGCCGGAAGACGCTGCTTATGCCTGTGATTTCATGCAGGCCATTGCGACTTTCATCGCCGATGTCGCGCGCGATCTTGAAAGCGAATGGCGCAACGATTTTGGCGAAACATTTGTGACGGCGGGCGCAGACGGAAACAGGACGTTCCAAAGTGACGCCGACGTGCAGCGTGCATTGTTCACTTCAGTCTCTACAGCCTTGGAGTTTTTGCATGACCAGCGGCTTGGCCGTCCGCTTGGCACATTCGACCGGCCAAGACCCAAACGGGCCGAAGCGCGCCGGTCGGACCGCAGTCTCCGACATATCGTCTTAACACTGGCGTCTTTGCAGGATCTGGTCGACAAAAGCTTTGGCGATTTGCAAACGCCTGATCTCAACGCCGCCTTCGAAGATGCGATCGCGCGTGCCGAGACGCTGGAAGATCCGACGCTGGCTGGCGTCGCGGATCCCGCGCGCCGCTTCAAGGTCGAGGTGCTGCAGCGCGCGGTACGTGACATCCGGCCGGCGCTGATGAACGAGGTCGGCGCGCCGCTTGGGATCAGCGCGGGTTTCAATTCCTTGGACGGGGACTGACGTTATGCTGTCGCGGAGGTCCTTTGTGGGCTCTGCCGTTGCCGCAACGATGGTCCCGGCGGTCAGTTGGGCCGAGGTCGGTAGCCCCACGCATCTGTCTGCCGCCCGAAATGTCGCAGGCCAGTTCGAGCTTTTGGGACTGCAACGAACTGGTGACATCGCCTTCAAAGTCCCGCTGCCCGCTCGCGGCCATGCGGCTGTTGCGCACCCAAACCGGGCCGAAGCGGTGGCCTTTGCGCGCCGCCCTGGCACCTTCGCCCTTGTCATCGATTGTGCGACTGGCGCTCTTCTCCGCCGAATGGATACACCACCGGGACGCCACTTCTACGGTCACGGTGCGTTCTCACTGGATGGTCTGATACTTTTGACAACCGAAAACGACACTGAGACCGGGGAAGGTTGCCTTGGTTTGTGGGATGTTGCGTCGGGATACGTCCGTCTTGGTGAATTTCCGTCGAACGGTATTGGCCCCCATGAGATCGTGCGCTTGCCCGGCAGCGACAGATTTGCCGTGGCCAATGGTGGCATTCACACACATCCTTCGTCTGGACGCGAAAAGCTGAACCTGGACACTATGCGGCCCAATCTAACAATTGTGGATCTTGAGGGGCGCGTTTGGGACGAGGCTGTGTTGCCGCTGGAACTTCACCAGAACTCCCTTCGTCACATTGCAGCTTTCTCTGACGGTCGTGTGGCATGTGCCTTTCAATGGCAGGGGGATCCGTTCGATACGCCATCCATCACCGGCCTTTACAAACCTGGTCGGGGCGTGAGTCTGGTTGAGATGAACGGCGATCTGCTGCACCGTCTTGATGGATATGCGGGGAGCGTTGCCGTGCTTGGGCCCAATCGGTTCGGAATGACCTTTCCGCGCGGTGGGATCTGCCAGACATTCGATCTGGATTCTGCGGGCAGCGCAGCATTTCAGCGGGATGATATCTGCGGGATTGCGCCTGCTGCGCAAGGTGGGCTGGCGACAGATGGGCTGGGACGGGTCCATGCGATCTCGGCGGACAGGCTGGAGCCTTTGGCCCGGCATCCCGTGGCCTTCGACAACCATCTGATCGCGATCAATCCGGTCTGAGAGCCGCACCCTGTGGCAGAAGAAACCAGGCCTCATCCTGCGGCACGGTCCGCGTTTGCACCCTGCATTCATAGGTTTGGCTGACGTTCTGATCAGTGAGGACGTTGCTGGCCGTGCCGTCAGCCAAGATGGCCCCGGATTTCATCAGAACGACCCGATCAGCAAACATGGCCGATAGGTTTAGATCATGCATCACGGCAATGACGCCACCACCTGCGTTGGCATAGTCGCGGGCAATCTGCATGATCTCAAGCTGGTGTCCGATATCAAGGCTTGAGACAGGTTCATCCAGCAGCAGCCATCTTGGCGTTCCGTTCTCAACCGGTGTCCAAACCTGGCACAGAACGCGGGCAAGTTGCACTCGCTGCTGTTCGCCGCCTGAAAGCTCCTGATAGAAACGATCCTCGTAACCCGACAGACCGACGCGGGCCAGCGCCTGATGAGGCAGGGTTCCATCCCGCATTGTGTTGCGCGCCTGGCCAAGACGCACGACCTCAAGCGCCTGGAATGGAAAGGACAGCACGGTCGCCTGCGGCAAAACTGCCCGCAGGGTCGCGAGATGCCAGGCGGGCGTCGCCGCTATATCGCAGCCGCTCACGCTGACCTTCCCGTCGATCGGCATTTCGCCGGTCAGCGCCTTGAGAAGGCTGGTCTTGCCCGACCCGTTTGGGCCAACGATGGCTGTGAATTGGCCGGGGTCCGCCTGAAACGACAGGTCGTCGAGCACAGTGTTACGACCGTATCGGAGGGTGATGTTGGTTGCTGCAATCACGCGCTAAAGGTCCACAACACCGCGCTGTCGCAGCAGGATCCACATGAAAACCGGCGTGCCGATCAGGGCTGTCACGATACCGATGGGCAGCTCCGCCGGGGCAACCACGAAACGCGCAAAGATATCAGCGAGAAGCAGAAGGCTGGCCCCAAGCAGGGCCGAATTGACCAGAAGGCCATGGTGATCCGGTCCGGTTGCCAGCCGCAGAAGATGCGGAACCACGATGCCAATGAACCCGATCCCGCCCGATACCGCGACCGCTGCCCCTGTGGCCCCGCTGACCGTAAGGATCGCGAGATTTTTCGTTCGCTGAACGGGAATGCCAATGTGATGGGCCGATGCCTCCCCCAGGGCAAGTCCGTTTAGCCCATGTGCGAGGGTGGTTGCAAAGGCGGTGGCAATCAGAATGACAGGTCCGGCGAGAAGGATTTTGGACCATGAGCTGCCCGACAGCGATCCGAGGTTCCAGAAGGTCAGTTCCCGCAATTGCATGTCGTCGGCCCGGAATATCAGCAAGCCCGAAAATGCCGCCGCCAGTGCGCCAAGGGCGATGCCTGCCAGAAGCATGGTCGCCACGGACGTGCGACCGGACCGCGTTGCGACGGCATAAAGCACCATCATCGTGAGCCAGGCCCCGACGAAGGCCAATATGGGCAGCAGCGCTGCGCCCAGAAAAGCACCCAGACCAAAGGGCAAGAGCCCTCCAAGCACAATCGCAGTGATTGCTCCCAAACTGGCGCCCGCGCTGACACCCAGCAATCCCGGATCGGCCAACGGATTGCGGAAAAGCCCCTGCATCACTGCACCTGAAACGGCCAAAGCACCGCCGACGCAAATGCCCAGCAGGGTGCGCGGCGCGCGGATGTCCCAAAGAACGACCCGCTCGGTCAGCGAGATCCCGTCCCCGCTTGCCAGCCGGAACAGGGCTGACCAAAGCGAGGTGCCAGAGGCACCCGTGGCAAGGCTGATGATCGCGATGGCCGCCAGCAAGATGCCAAGCCAGAGATGCATCTGGCGTGCGCGCAGCCGACGGTCCACGAGGGCGCGCGCAGTATCGGCCAGCGCCACCCCTAGGTGTCTCCGTAGATCGCTTGATGCAGTGTTTGGACAGCCTCCGCGATGCGTGGACCGAAGCCCAGCAGCAAGAGGCCATTCATCCGCACGATCGCCTCGTTCTGCACGGCGGGCGTTGTCTGCAGCGCCGGCATCGCGGAAAGCTCTGCGTTCGTCGTTGAGTGATTCCCGCCCCGATCCATCATCAGGATCACGTCAGGGCGTGTCGCGGCGATAGCCTCGGCTGTGACGGGTTTGTAACCTTCAAACTCAGTGACGGCGTTCTGACCGCCAGCCATCGCGATGATCGCATTGGCCGAAGTTCCTGTCCCAGACGCCATAATGCGGCCGCCCTGTGTGCTGAGAATGAACAACACCCTGCGTGGTTCGGTCTTAAGTTTGGCGACCTCTGTTTCTACCTTGCGCAGATCCGCATCGACCTGATCGGCGAGTTTTTTCGCCTTTTCGGGCACGCCCATGGCCTCACCGACCAAAAGGATTTTGTCAACGACACCTTCGCGCGTGTATGTCCTTGATGCTTCGATGAAGGGAATTGAGGCTTCTCGCAGAAGGGCCACGGCTTCTGCCGGACCGGCACCCGCTTCGGAAACGATCAGATTAGGTCCGACGCTGAGCACGCCTTCGGGAGAGAGTTGCCTGATGTAGCCCACATCGGGCAAATCCATCGCCTCTGGCGGATAGATGGAGGTCGTGTCGCGGGCGACAAGCTGGTCCTGTTCGCCCAGGGCATAAACGGTTTCGGTGATGGATCCACCGATCGCCACGACGCGATTGGTCGTTTCAGTCGCCCGTGCGAACGAACTGAACAATCCAACGCCTACAAGCACCATCGTGATGACCAGTGCGATCCGATCGCTGAGGCAAAGCCGCCCCTGAAAGCGGTTGGATTTCATGATGCGGCCTCCATATCAAGCGACGCCAATTCATTCACAATGGCTTGCCAGGCCGGGCGGCTGTCGCGCCCTTCCTTTCCGACGCCAAAGACCTGGAAGATGAGCATGCCGCGGTCATCGAACACCTCGACCGACAAGGCCGGACCGCGTTGGGTCGGTTTTTCGACGGCCCAAACTTCGGCAATGTGGTCGGATCTGAGATGCAGGTTGAAACCGGGGTCGAGCACATTTTGCCACGGTCCCATCCGTTTCAGAGTATTGATCGGACCTGTATGGATCTGGATGCAACCGCGATTGCCGACAAACAGCATGATATCGATCCCCGCTGCACGCACATTTTCCAGCATGACGTCAATCGCGGATGGATCCAGCGCGCGCACGAAAGGCGCACCGGCGATGCGGTAAGCGCCCAGCCGGTTCATCTTCAGCTTTGACGTCAGGCGCAGGAACTGGTGCGTGTCGGTGAGGCGCTGCCATTCCTTGCGCAGTATGTCGACCTTGCTGATGTCGGCCTTGGGCGCTTCGGGGGGCTGCCGGGCATTGACAGTCAAATGCGGTGTGGGATCGGGAAGGGCGGCTTCAGCCTTGGCCGTTTCCCATGCGGTCAGGTCGCTGCCATCCCGCAGAAATATCTTATGGATGGCGTCACCGGCCGCATCGAAGACTTGCAGACTGCGCTGAATGCCGGCATCGCTGTCTTTTTCCACCATGAAGGCGTGGCGCCAGTGGCTTGGAAAGAGGCGTAGGTCGATCTGATCGGCAAGCACCATCGCCGCGTGTTGGCCTGTATGGTAATTCTCATACACCCCCACTTTTTCATGCACGCAAGCGGTGTTGCGAGTCAGTGCCATAACCTCGCCGAAAGTTGTAGCGGCATGCATCACCTGATCGGGATGCGGAACAATCGGCGTCACTCCATGCCCGACGAATGCCGCAACAAGCTGCGCTTCTGACAGATCCAGCTTGTCCGCCAGATCCCGATCCCGCAGCTTTGAATGTTCAGCCCGGGCTGCGCGGATGTCTTCGGGTGATAGATCTTTGGTATGCTGCATAACGCTCGTCTTCCGTGGATGTGAAGATTTTGCTGAACCGACAGCGGGCGTGGATTCTGGCCGCGATCCAATTACTTGACATTTTTAGTCGGCTTTAATACCCGCTGCAAGTGGCAAGAATTGAAACCTGCCCAAAATCAAAAATAAATCGCAGCCAGCCTTGAGCGAGCCGGGAAAGAGCCAACTCGCAAGGGGAATTCTAATGATGATTTTTTCGTCACGCGGTGTGCTGCGTGCTACTGTCGCTGCGCTGTGCAGTTGCCCAATGGGTGCTTTTGCGCAGGAGCAAACGGGGGATGTGTTTCTTGGCACAATCGTTCTGGGGGAAAGCAAGCGTGAGGTCGCAACGGACACGGCGATCCCGACAACCACTATTGACGACGCCGAGATCAAAGACCGTCAAGCGGGCACCGTCGCGGAACTGATCGATTCCGTGCCTGGTGTGACGTTGGTGAATGGCTCGACCGCGGCTGGCTCCGGCATCAACATCCGCGGCTATGGGGCCAACAGCACGTTCGGCACGGATCAGAAGGTGCTGATCCAGATTGATGGTGCCACCAAGGGCAGCGAGGAACTCTACCGGATTGGCACGCAGCTATATACGGATCCGTTCCTTTACCGCGAGGTTGAGGTGCGCCGAGGCACGATCGGATCGTTCGAATACGGGTCCGGTGTCTTCGGCGGGATCGTTCGCCTTGAAACGATTGATGCGGCGGATCTGACGGGGGGCGAGGTTGGTTTTGCTGGTCGGCAAACCTTTGAATTCTCGTCCAATGGTGATGGGTTCGTGACCTCGTCGATCCTGGCCTGGCAGCCGACGGAAGATCTTGAGCTGCTTTTCAACTTCACGCGCCGTCTTCAGGATGTGCGTACTGACGGGGACGGCAACGACATCAATCCGGCAGGGGGTGACATCAACGACCCATCCTACCTGCTGAAGGGGCGGTACACTTTCGGTCAGGACGACGCGCATTCCCTCACGTTCAGCTATTCGGATACCGAGCAAGAGCAGTTCGACGTCCCGTACGACACGTTCGGGCTGGCGGATTTCGGAAATGTAGACCGGCGGATCGAGAATGAGGTCCTGACCCTGCGCTACAACTACAATCCCCTTGGCAACGATCTTCTGGATCTGGATGTAGAGTTGACATACTCGGACGAGCTGGTCGAAAGCCAAGGCATTGACAGGACGGCGGATCCGCGGTCCCTTGCGCTTCTTGACGCGGACAATCGTTACGAAACAACTACTTTCCGGATCCGCAATACGGCCCTTTTTGATACAGGCATCGCTTCGCACGATCTTCGCACCGGCGTCGAGTTTATCCGCCGGGAACGCCAGGACGCCACGGCAGGCTCGGCCCCAGGCGGGACCAAGAATGTCTTTGCGATTTATGCGGTCGACGACATCAGCATCGGGCCAAACTGGACGATCACACCTGCGCTGCGTTACGAGACACAGACGATTGAAGAGGATCCGCTTAACGGCAATCGCGAGTTTGACAGTGATGCGCTCATGGGCGGGCTTGCTGTGCGCTATGCCTTTGCGAACGGTTGGGCGGTCTTCGGATCGGCGTCCTACACCGAAAATCTGCCGATCATCGACGACATCAACGCGGCCGATCTGATCGAACGGTCGGAAAAGGGCCGTTCTTACGAAGTGGGCGTATCCTTTGACCGCGAAGAGGTATTTGCAAGCGGCGATGCGTTGGCGTTCAAGCTGAACTACTACGACAATTTCCTGTACGATTTGACGACCTATCGGAGTTTCGCGCCTGGCGGCTCGATCATTGAGACCGACCGCGAAGGCTTTGAGATTGAGGCGTCATACGCCATGGCGACGGGGCTTTACGTGGATCTGAACGCGCATATCTCGAATGGCGTGGCGATACGCGAGGATCGTGCGATTGTCGATTGGCGTCAGAACCCGGCCGACAGCTTGCAGGTCACGCTGGGCAAGAAGTTCGGCGAAGAGCTGGACCTGAGTTGGGAACTGGTGGCCAACAGGCGCTACGATGAGGGCGGCGACGTCTTTCCAGGCTTTGGCGTGAACAATCTGCGGGCCACGTACATCCCGCAAAGCGGTGTGCTGGAAGGGACGGAGATCCGCTTTGGTGTCGAAAATGTCTTTGACAAGACCTATCAGCCAAGGCTTTCGACGCGGAACGCAACGGGTCGCAACTTCATCCTGACTGTGTCAAAAAACTTCTGATGAATCAGACCTGTCGGCCCCGCTTACCTGGCGGGGGCGACTTTCAAGAAAGGCGCAAGGCCATGTATATCGCGATGAACCGCTTCACTGTCCGCACCGAAAATGCGCAGGCATTTGAGGATCTGTGGCTGGGGCGGGACAGCCACCTCAAAGAGCTTGAAGGCTTTGTCGAATTCCACATGCTCAAAGGCCCCGAGGCAGAGGGGCAGATCCTCTATGCGTCACACACAGTCTGGGCCTCGGAAGAGGCATTCCGGGCGTGGACGCGCAGCGACGCTTTTCGGGCGGCTCACAAGGATGCCGGCAAGACGGCCAAGTTGCATGAGGGCGCGCCGACCTTCGAAGGGTTCAGCACCATTCAGCACATCGCATGAGGTCTGCCGCCGGGCACCGCGCGCGCAACGGTTAACGGCGCGATATGTGCAAATGTGGGAAATGGGCTGATTAACCCAGAAAAAGAAGGCAACTCGGCAATCTGTTTTGCGTCGGTATCATGTCGGTATTGCGTCGGTGCAGATGTCGGCATTCATCGCATTAACAGATCGCACGGTTGCCTTTACTAACATAGCTTTAAGCCCCATTTGATTGGGTCTGAAGAACCTGACCGCAACTGTTCCACAAGCAAAACTCATAAAAGCGTCAGCCACTCGAATGCTCAAACGAAATCAGACAGACGACCAACTTCATGGCCCACCAAAATGGAGGCGTACTTTAGCCGACGAGAGGCCGACTGATCTGCATAGGCACCGGTTCAGTTGTTGGCGGCGTAGGCATCAACCTATGGGACGAACTTTGGCAGCTTTCTGAGAATTTTTTCGGTATCCGCAAGATCGTAGAAGCCGCTATCGAGATCACTGAAGTCCATACGATCATCTGGCGGTCCGACGATCTCTTCGCGCATGCCTTTTTCACCATGAAACAGCGTTCCCAGCTTGGCCATGGCCTTTTTGACTATTTGGCTTACATCCGGGATGCCAACGACAGCGAAGCTTTGCTGCAGCTTCGGGTGCTGACGTTCCTTTGGGTCCCGCTGGAGCCGTTGCGCCTGAGACATTCGCGAAGCTGTTTTCGGACAAGGATGTGAAAGGTTTCTTTACAGTGCAGGTCCCTGAAAGCTTTGCGCGGCAACACAGGAGGATCTTGGATTGCGTGTGAATTGCGCGAACCCGTTTTCGCTTGCATCCAAGTTGCAGGGCGCTTACACGGCCAACTTTGTTGGCGCGACCGGCCAGTGTGGCATGCCGAGTCGTGTGGAAACCGAACCCAAGATCAGGAGACGGAAATGCCCAAGATGAAGACAAAGTCGAGCGCGAAGAAGCGCTTCAAGGTGACGGCAACTGGCAAGGTGCTTTCGGCACAAGCTGGCAAACGTCATGGTATGATCAAACGGACCAAGAAATTCATTCGCGATGCGCGTGGCACCACGACCCTGTCGGCCCCCGACGCCAAAATCGTCAAGGGCTATATGCCCTACGACCGCTGATAGGAGGATAAGACATGTCCCGCGTTAAAGGTGGAACCACAACTCACGCTCGTCATAAGAAAGTCGTTAAGGCGGCGAAAGGCTATTACGGTCGCCGGAAGAATACATTCAAGGTCGCACGTCAGGCCGTCGACAAGGCCAACCAATATGCGACGCGCGACCGCAAGAACCGCAAACGGAATTTCCGCGCGCTGTGGATCCAGCGGATCAATGCTGCCGTGCGCGCCCATGACGAAGCGCTGACATACAGCCGCTTTATCAACGGTCTGACATTGGCCGGTATTGAGGTGGACCGGAAGGTTCTCGCGGATCTGGCCGTGAACGAGCCCGAGGCGTTTGCCGCTATCGTCGATCAGGCCAAGGGTGCATTGCCCGCCTGATGCGAAGATGTTCGCGCGGGACCACGGCTCCGCGCGCTTACCAGCTTTCCACAAATCGCTAGCTCGAGCCGGATGGGGGCTGTATCCTTTCTGTGTGAGGAAGGACGGGTGTCATGGCGCGTATCAGTGAACTGCATTACTCCAATGCCTATGCCCGGTCGTCGGGCGTTTCGGAATTTCTTGAAGTTTCTCTGTCAGCCGGGGAAGATCCTGCGGATTTTTCAGCGGCCTTCTATCAGGCAAATGGGCAGCAGGGCTTTGCCGTCGCCCTGAACGATCCGGGCGTGACATCTACGTTCGATTCTTCGACCAACGAAACGATCTATGTCATCTCGGCCGATGTCTTTCCGATCCTGTTGACAGACCCCGATGGCGGTGGCGCCAACAACTACGAGGCCTATGCCCTCGTCAATACTGACACCGGCACGGTTATTGATTTCTACGATATCGGGGGTGGGACGCAGAACATCACGGCTGCAAACGGACTCGCCGCAGGGGCGACCTCGACCAACCTTGCGGTGCTGACCGGCCCGGAACAGGCGACCACGTCGATCCAGTTCAATCAGCCCAATCCGAACGATGTCGCCTACGAGAGCGTCGATCCGGGATCGTCTGGGGTGATTTGCTTTGCGGCGGGCACATGGCTGCGCTGTCCGGAAGGACTGCGGCAGGTCGAGGACCTCGAAGAGGGAGATCTTGTAGAAACGGTCGATAATGGGCCACAGCCGATCCGTTGGCTTGCGCATAGGTCGGTTGAGGCGAAGGGAGATCTTGCCCCCATCGTCATCACAGAAGGCACTTATGGTGCAGAGCATGATCTGATCGTTTCACCCCAGCATCGGGTGTTGATCGACGATCCGAATTGCCAGGTGCTTTTTGGTGAGGACGAATACCTTGTCCCGGCAAAGTATCTTTTGAACGGGGACAGTGTTTACCGAAAGCCCGGAGGAATGGTCACCTATTTTCACGTGATGTTCGATCGTCACGAGGTGCTTTGGTCCAACGGTGTCAAAACCGAGAGTTTGTTTGCCGGGGAACAGGGGCTTGCGACGTTGAATGCGCCGATGCGCGCCGAGTTGCTGGCTATTTTCCCAGATCTTGCGACATGCCCGCCAGGTCTTGATGATTTCGCCCGTCCGGTTCTGAAGGCCTATGAAGCGCGGCTTTTGTGGCAGACAGGCACTGCCTGAATGCTGGTGACTATCCTTGGCTTGCACTTTTGATCGGGCAGGTCGTGGCGGCGCTGTTGCACAGAAGGGCACTTGCCGGTAGATCGCTGAATGATCAATTCGGGGTGCCGGTCGATGGACGATCTGAAAGACAAATATCTGACTCAGATTGCAGAAGCGCAGGATGAAGATACGCTTGAAACTCTGCGCATCTCGGCAGTGGGTAAGAAGGGCGAGGTGAGCCTGAAAATGCGCGAACTGGGCAAGATGACGCCCGAAGAGCGCCAGATCGCGGGGCCTGCGCTGAATGCGCTGAAGGACGAAATCAACAGCGCATTGAGTGCCAAGAAGGCCGCCCTTGCGGATGCCGCACTGGATGAGCGTCTCCGCAGCGAATGGCTGGACGTGACGCTGCCCTCGCGCCCGGAGCGGCGCGGGACGATCCACCCGATCAGCCAGGTGACCGAAGAGGTGACGGCAATTTTCGCCGAAATGGGCTTTTCGGTGGCCGAGGGTCCGCGTATCGATACCGATTGGTACAATTTCGATGCGCTGAACATTCCGGGCCATCACCCTGCGCGGGCCGAGATGGACACATTCTACATGCACCGGACGGAAGGCGACAATCGCCCGCCGCATGTGCTGCGCACGCATACCAGCCCTGTGCAGATCCGGTCGATGGAAGCGACGGGCGCACCGACGCGCATCATCTGCCCCGGCGGTGTCTACCGCGCGGACTACGATCAGACCCACACGCCGATGTTCCATCAGGTCGAAGGGCTGGCCATCGATCGCGATATCAGCATGGCCAACCTGAAATGGGTGCTTGAAGAGTTCGTGAAAGCCTATTTTGAGGTTGAAGATGTCGAGCTGCGTTTCCGTGCGTCGCATTTTCCATTCACCGAGCCTTCGGCCGAGGTTGATATCCGGTGTTCCTGGGAAGGTGGACAGCTCAAGGTTGGTGAGGGCGATGACTGGCTGGAAATCCTTGGTTCTGGCATGGTGCATCCCAAGGTCTTGCAGGCCGGTGGGATCGACCCGGCGGAATGGCAGGGTTTTGCCTTCGGCATGGGGATCGACCGGATCGCAATGCTGAAGTACGGCATCCCGGATCTGCGGGCCTTCTTTGACTCGGATCTGCGCTGGCTGCGCCATTATGGGTTCGCAGCACTTGATATGCCGACATTGCATGGTGGCTTGAGCGGATGAGCGGGCGGCACCGCATTTATCTTGCGGTGCTTGTCCTCGGGATAGCGCTTGCGCATGTGGCCTTATGGCGATCCGATCTTGATGCCGACATCAAGCTAAGGCTGACGGTGATCAATGTCGCGGGCTGGTTCGTGGTGCTTTTCCCGATTTTTCTGGTGTCGCGTTGGTTGCGCGCTGTCGAAAAACAGAACTCAGAACAAGGGTCGAACCAGACTCCCTGACGATCTGCGGCGCAGTGTAGTGCGATCCGATCTCCTCGGAAAGTCGCGAAATCCCTACCTTGAGCAACGCGACGAGTTCTGTTAGCCATACACGTATAGATAGAGTTAAATTTATATGGGGGTATAAATATGACAAGATTGATATGCGCTGCAATTGTGGCAGCTTGTTTCAGTGCAACGGCCTCATTCGCCTGCTATGGTCAATATACAGTAAGGGCAGGCGATACGCTGTCCGCAATTGCCGCGAAAAAACTGGGGTCGATTTTTAGATATACGGCCTTGTACGAAATCAACCAAAACGAGATTGGCGCCAATCCGGACAGATTGTCGGTGGGTCAGGTTCTTGAGATACCATGTGATCCGAGCGGACCATCGGGGATCGACTGGTCGGTTATGCCGAATCCGACTGTTCTGGCAGATCTGACGAAGATCTACGACATTCAGATTTTGGATATTCGGTCTGAAAGGGCGGTGTTGGCCGGGGTACTGCCGGGCACGATCTCGATACCATATGCCGAATGGCGCGGGCCGAAAGACAATCCGGGTCAGCCGCCCACCGAATCCCGCCTTGCCGAGCTTGTTGGGGCTGCAGGCCTTCGATTGGATCAGCCGATCGTGATCGTGCATCAAAAGCCCACGCAGATGGACAGCGGACGGGCCGCGTTTGTCTACTGGCTGCTGAAATCATCTGGCGCAGAGCAGATCGCGATCCTGCGAGATGGCTACAGGGGCTGGATTGATGCCGGATTGCCGATTTCGCCGGAAGCGGTGGTGCTGGCAGAGTACGAGGCCTCCGTCACGTTTTCGCGGGACTGGCGGGCGGATGAGTTGGATATTTACGGGGTGGTGACCAAGCAAATCCCGGGCCAATTGCTGGATGCACGCCCGCATTCCATGTTTGAGCGGTTCGACAAGCTAGGCGATGCGATCGCAACAACCTTGCCGAGTGCGGAAAGCGCGCCGGTCGAGCCCCTGCTGACATTTCTGTCGGGGCGGGTCGAGGCCGAGGATGGTGTGAATGCCATCAAGGCCTTCTTCTATGAATACGGACCCGTAGGTGCTTCCGGCCCGATCATCAGCTTCTGTTCGTCAGGCGAGTTGGGTGCGCTGAGCTGGTTTTATGCATCCGAATTGGCAGGGCTGGACAATGTGCGGCTTTATCCGGAATCGGTTAAAGGTTGGGCGGATCAAGGGGCGGATCTTGTACCCGGCCATTTGTAACGATCCGGGCCACGATCATGTGAGATGACAAAGGGCAAACGGTGGGTAGATTGCGCGCTATGCGTTGTGTTCTGACTGTTTGCCTTTGTCTTTTTGCTTTTCCGCTTTTCGCGCTGGGTCCTTGGAAAGCATGTCATGGGGATGTGCCGTGTCCTTTGGGGGATCGATCCTATCACGTTCTAGAGCCGGACGGTTGGGATGGGACGTCGCCTCTGCCGGTGCTGTTACATTTTCACGGCTGGAAGCGTCAGGGGCCGGTCGTCGTGAATCATGAGCGTATTGCCGGGCACACGCGTCTGCGGGGCGTCTTGCTTGTGGCTCCCAACGGTGAGCGGCGGACATGGGATTTCTGGACGTCGGACACGCCGGATGTTGGTTTTGCCGCGAATGTGTTGGCCGATGTGGCGGATCGCTATCCCGTTGATCAGGACAACATCTTTGTTTCGGGCTATTCGTTCGGTGGGGCGATGGCCTGGCGTTACGTCTGCGAAAATGGAGCAGATGTACGTGCGCTTCTCGCGATTGCGGGCAGCATCGGACAGACCGAGACCTGCCCCGAAGCCCCTAAAGAGGTGCGGCATGTGCACGGGCTTTCGGACACTGTCATGGACTTTCCCATGGGGCCGGGCGGGGATGTGACATATCCTGTCGTCCTGTGGCGCGGGCTTTATGGCTGCGGGAGTGGGGTCTCGGCCGGCGCGTGGTCTGTTGTTGAAAAACTGACCTTTGAGCGGATTGTCTGGGACAATTGTGCCGAGGGAAAGGTGACCCTGGATCTTCATCCGCGCGGTCATTTCATTCCGCGCGGGTGGATCGGGCGTCAGTTGGACGAGATATTGGGGTTGGGACCGACCTATCCGTGACGGTGGGCGGGCGCTTTTCGCCCTCATGGGCAAATTCGCCCCACCCGCCGTCCCGTATGGTTGCGCTTTGCGGATGAATTTGCGATTTCGTGGCCGGTCATCGCGCGAAAGGTTTCCCTGATGAAATTCACGTTGTCCTGGCTGAAAGAGCATCTCGATACCGAGGCAAGCCTTGATGAGATCACCTATGCACTGACCGATCTTGGCCTTGAGGTCGAAGAGGTCGAGGATCGGGCTGCGCGGCTGAAGGACTTTATCATCGGGAAGGTGTTGAAGGCTGAAAAGCATCCTGATGCGGATCGTCTGCGCGTTTGTCAGGTCGCCACGGACGACGGTGAAAAGCAGATAATCTGTGGGGCGCCGAATGCGCGCGAAGGTATCACAGTGGTTGTCGCCAAGCCGGGGGTCTATGTGCCTGGCATCGACACGACAATCGGTGTGGGCAAGATCCGGGGGATCGAGAGCTTTGGCATGATGGCTTCTGAGCGCGAGATGGAGCTTTCGGACGAACATGACGGAATCATCGAATTGCCTTCGGGCGAGGTTGGTGAGCGTTTTGTCGACTGGCTGGCGGAGCATGATCCGGCCAAGGTTGACCCGGTCATCGAGATCGCAATCACGCCGAACCGTCCGGATGCGCTGGGTGTGCGGGGCATTGCGCGAGATCTGGCGGCGCGCGGGCTGGGGACACTGAAGCCTGCCAGGACTGAATGGATTGAAGGACAATATCCCTGTCCGATCAGTGTTTCGATAGATGATGACACGCTGGACGGTTGCCCGGTGTTCTATGGCCGCGTTATCAGAGGGGTCAGGAACGGGCCATCACCACAGTGGTTGCAGGACAAGCTTCGCGCGATCGGTTTGCGCCCGATCTCGTTCCTCGTGGATGTGACCAACTATTTCACATTCGACCGAAACCGTCCGCTGCATGTGTTTGACGCGGATAAGGTCGCGGGGCATCTGCGGGTCCACCGTGCGGAGGGTGGGGAAGAACTGCTGGCGCTAGACGAGAAAACCTACCGCTTCGAAGCTGGCATGATGGTCATTTCAGATGATAAGGGTGCTGAAAGCATCGCGGGGATCATGGGCGGGGCCGAGACGGGCTGCACCGACGAGACCGTGAATGTCTTTGTTGAAAGCGCGTTTTGGGATCCGATCCAGATCGCCTATGCGGGGCGTGCGCTGAAGATTAACTCGGACGCGCGCTATCGCTTTGAAAGGGGGATTGACCCGGATTTCACACCGGAAGGGCTTGAGCTTGCAACGCGCATGATCCTGGAACATGCGGGTGGTGAGCCGTCCGAGGTCGTGCGTGCAGGCGAGATTCCTAACCATGATCGCGCCTACCGGCTGGATGCGGCACAGGTTCAAAGCCTTGTCGGTATGACCATTGCTGAGGCTGATCAACGCCAGACGCTGACGGCACTGGGCTTCCGTCTGGAAGGCGACATGGCGCATGTCCCGAGTTGGCGGCCGGATGTTCAGGGCGAGGCAGATCTGGTTGAGGAGGTGGCGCGCATCGCATCGCTGACGGGGCTGAAGGGCAAGCCCTTGCCGCGGCTGACAGACGGTGTTCCGAAACCTGTCATGACACCGAAGCAGTTGCGGGAACGAGCCGCGCGCCGCACATGTGCGGCGTTAGGCTACAATGAATGCGTCAGCTACAGCTTCATCGACAGAAAGGCGGCAACTCTTTTTGGGGGGGGCGAGGATACGACCCGGCTGGAAAATCCGATCTCCAGCGACATGAGCCACATGCGCCCGGCACTTTTGCCCGGTCTGTTGCAAGCGGCTGCGCGCAATCAGGCCCGGGGATTCATGGATCTGGCGCTTTTCGAGGTGGGCCCTGCCTTTCATGGAGGCGAGCCGGGGGAACAGCATCTGTTGGTCAGCGGTTTGCTGGTCGGGCGAACAGGTCCGAAGGACACACATGGTGCGTCGCGTTCTGTGGACGTTTTTGACGCAAAAGCGGATGCCGAGGCGGTCCTTGCGGCAATGAATGCACCCGCAAAAGTGCAGATCCTGAGGGGCGCGAACGCGTGGTGGCATCCGGGGCGGCACGGCATGATTTGCCTTGGTCCAAAGAGGGTGCTGGGCATCTTCGGCGAGATCCACCCGAAGGTTCTGCGCGAGATGGATGTCAAAGGACCGGCCATGGGCTTCACCCTGTGGCCGGAAGAAATCCCAATGCCGCGTCAAAGCAGCGCGACACGGGCGGCGCTCGAAATAAGCGATTTGCAGTCTGTCGAACGCGATTTCGCCTTTATCGTAGAGGATGAGGTCGAGGCGCTGACGCTGGTCAATGCGGCAGCCGGGGCGGATAAAGCGCTGATCGAAGAGGTGCGTGTCTTTGATGAATTCATTGGGGGAAGTGTCGGGGAAGGCAAGAAGAGCCTTGCGATCACCGTACGTTTGCAGCCCAAGGACAAGACATTGAAGGACGAAGATATCGAAGCGATCGGAGCAAAGATCGTCGAGAAGGTCGCGAAGGCAACAGGGGGTGTGCTGCGCGGTTAAGCGCAGCACATGTTGTTCAAGCCGCCCGAAATTTCAGGCGCCAGAATCCAAGAAGGCCGAAACCGGTCAGCATGAACCAGACGCCTGCTGGCAGGGGAATAGCTGTGCCTTCGACAGTGATGCGGGACAAACTCTCTGACCGGCCGACCTCACCGGTAAAGAGAAACAGCGTTTCGCCTACTGTGACACCCGGGTCAAAGCTGGCGCGGAGGATGCCGTCCCGGCCCATTGACAGGTAGCCCGTGCCGTTTAGACCGCCTGTGCCGTCAAACGCATCGAGCGTCGCGCGCATTTCATCAATCCCCCCCGCGCCGTCGCTGCCGTTCAGCGCTGATCCATCGGTGGACATGCCAGGCGTGAACTGAAAGCTGGTCGCGGCCGTCTGATCGTCGGTCGTGGCGATATCGCCATCGACATCAAAAAGGATTGCGTCGACGTCGAAGCCGGTGGCGCGGCCGGTTGTGGTGTTTGCGGGATCATCTTGCAATTCGATCGACGAAATTGACAGAAGGCCGATATCCGAAAGGTCGATCCGGTAGCCGAAGCCTGGCAGAACATCTGTTTCCGTGAGTGGTAAATCGAAGGTCGCAGCTTGAACGGCGCCCGCGCCCAAGAACCCTGAGACCAGGGCGATCAGTTTGAGTCGCATACTCTTTTTCCTCGTAAGTGGTACGGTGGAGAGACTATGGCGATGCTGCACTGCGTCATAGGTGAATTTCCCCTATTACGAGAATCTTGCCGATCCGCTGCCTGGTCATCAGCGGTTTTCGGCGCTACCTCTGTTCCAAAAGCATCAACACTTCCGGACAAGGGGCCAGTTTCAATGACAATTCAGGTGTATCTCTCGGGTGAAATTCACACCGACTGGCGTGAGCAGATTGTCGCTGGCGCAGAGGGGCTTGATGTGGCGTTTGACGGTCCCGTTACGGATCATGCGGCGAGTGATGATTGCGGCGTGGCCATTCTGGGCGCTGAAGACAACAAGTACTGGCATGACCACAAGGGGGCGATGGTCAACGCCATCCGGACGCGCAAGGGGATCGCTGATGCGGATGTGGTCGTCGTGCGGTTCGGGGAGAAATACAAGCAGTGGAATGCGGCATTCGATGCAGGTTATGCTGCGGCTCTTGGCAAATCGTTGATTATCCTGCACGGGTCTGACCATGCTCATGCGCTCAAAGAGGTCGATGCTGCGGCGCTGGCGGTCTGCGAGGCGCCGCAGCAAGTGGTCAAGATCCTGCGCTATGTGCTGACAGGCAAACTGCCCTAGTCCCGAGGCGGGGTGACAAGGCCGGTTTGAACCGCAGGCCGCGCCAGGAAACGATCCAGGTAGGCCACAAGGTTGGTGTGATCTTCCCAGCCCAACGTTTCTTTGGCACCGTAGAAATCGAGCGCGCGGAGCCAGGGTGCGATGGCGATGTCGGCAATCGAGTAGCTGTCGGTGATCCAGTCTTTGCCTTCAAGCTCTTTGTCCAGAACGGCCATCAGGCGCTTTGCTTCGGCGATGTATCGTTGCTGCGGGCGCTTGTCTTCCCATTCGCTGCCCGCAAATTTGTAGAAAAAGCCCATCTGCCCGAACATGGGGCCGAGACCGCCCATCTGGAACATGAGCCATTGAAGGACGTGGGCACGTTCCACTGGGGTGTCACCGATCAGCTTGCCCGACTTTTCGGCCAGATAGATCAGGATTGCGCCGGATTCGAACAGGCCAATCGGGCCGTCGGGACCATGCGGGTCGACTATTGCCGGGATCTTGTTGTTGGGATTGAGCGAGAGAAACTCGGGGCTCTTCACGTCCGCATCGGCGAGTGTGACTTTGTGCGCCTCATACGGGATTTCCATTTCTTCCAAGGCGATTGAAACCTTCACGCCATTTGGGGTCGGAAAAGAAAAGAGCTGAAGAATATCGGGGTTTTGGGGTGTCCATTTTTGCGTAATGGGAAAAGCGCTGAGGTCGGTCATTTGGATCTCCTGAAGTTATGGGGCCGAGATAGGCGGAATTCCCCGGTGAAACAGGGATGACCGTGTGAGCAGATGTGTTAACCAATGTTCATAAGCGCACGTCTAAACAGTCGGCGCTTCGCAGCAAAATGGACAGGGAACCTAAATGATACAAGAATTCAAAGATTTCATCGCCAAGGGCAACGTCATGGATATGGCCGTTGGCATCATCATTGGTGCGGCGTTTACTGCCATTGTGACTTCTTTGGTGGATGATCTGATCAATCCGATCATCAGTCTTTTTACCGGCGGGATCGACTTCTCGGGTCTCGGCTTTCGTTTGTCCGACGGTGAGGATGGCGCGATCTTTGCCTACGGCAATTTCATCATGGCCTTAATCAATTTTCTCATCATCGCATGGGTTGTCTTTATTCTCGTAAAAATGGTCAACCGGGTGAAAGAAGCTACCACCGCCCCGGAAGAAGCCGCAGAGGAAGAACCTGCAGGCCCCACCCAGGAAGAGTTGCTGATGGAAATCCGCGACGCCTTGAAGGCGCAGAACTAAAACGACACCCTGAAAGCCTGGCATTTTGGCTGGGCTTTCAGCTTTTTAGGGCCAGCGTCGGGGACAGGACGTCTATGCCAAGGGCCATTCCCACGGCGTAGTATGTCAAGTTTCCGGCATGAACGTTCAGCCCGTCCAGCAGATGTGGTTCATCAGTGCAGGCCTGTTGCCAGCCCTTGTCGGCCAAGTCCAGCATGAAGGGCATCGTCGCGTGGCTAAGCGCCAGCGTTGAGCTGCGCGCCACGGCGCCGGGCATATTCGCCACGCAGTAATGCATGATGCCGTCGACCTCGTAGATCGGATCTTGATGGGTCGTGGCCTTGGATGTCTCAAAACAGCCGCCCTGGTCAATCGCCACATCCACAATCGCGGCGCCTGGTTTCATCGTAGAGAGCTGCGCGCGCGTAACCAGTTTCGGGGCGGCTGCACCCGGGATCAGCACCGCGCCGATCACCATGTCGGCTTTAATGACAAGCTCTGCGGTGGTTGCAGCGCTTGCGTAGCCCGTCTTAAAGAGGCGGCCAAACATGTCATCCAAGTAGCGCAGCCGGGTCAGGCTGCGGTCAAGCACGGTCACATCGGCTCCCATCCCTGCTGCAACGCGTGCGGCATGTGTTCCCACGACGCCTCCGCCGATGACGACGACTTTGGCCGGGGCCACGCCGGGCACGCCGCCCATCAAAACGCCGCGACCGCCATTGGCCTTTTGCAGTGTCCATGCGCCCATCTGCGGGGCGAGCTTTCCGGCGACTTCGGACATGGGCGCCAACAAGGGAAGGCCGCCCTGATCGTCCGTCACGGTCTCGTATGCTATGGCGGTGCAGCCCGATGCGAGCAGGTCCTTTGTCTGCTCTGGATCGGGGGCGAGATGCAGGTAAGTAAAAAGCAACTGCCCTTCGCGAAGCATCTGGCGTTCGACGGCTTGCGGCTCCTTCACTTTGACGATCATGTCCGCGTTGGCAAAGATTTCCTGAGCTGTGTCAACGATCGTTGCACCGGCTTGCAGGTAGTCTTCATCTGCGAAACCCGCGCCCAGTCCGGCCCCGCTTTGAACCAGCAGGTCATGCCCGTGTGCCCTTGCCTCTTGCGAAGCCGCCGGGGTCAGCCCGACACGAAATTCCTGCGGTTTGATTTCGGTTGGACAACCAATCTTCATAGATTCCTCCTTATCCCCAACCGAATTTTGCGCCCCTTCCGCTGCAAAGTCAGACAAAAACCTTTGAGATGTTAGCGGCAAACACAGAAGATTCTTCTGGAAAACAGCGCAAGGATCGAAGAATTTGGCGAGATGAGCCTTGATGACACCGATAGCCGAATTCTACGCGCCCTGCAAAAGAAGGGGCGGATGTCTAACGCAGAACTGAGCGAGACGGTCCATCTTTCGGCCTCAGCTTGCCATCGCCGCGTCGCACGGCTGGAGGCGGAGGGTTACATCCGAGACTACGTCGCACTGCTTGACGCGCGAAAGCTGAATGTGCCGACGACCGTCTTCGTTGAGATCACCCTTCAGGGCCAAAGCGACGAGGTGCTTGAGGCGTTCGAGCGCGCCGTGGCTCGAATACCGGACGTGCTGGAATGCCACCTGATGGCGGGCAGCGCGGATTATTTGTTGAAGGTCGTCGCGCAGAACACCGAGGATTTCGCGCAGATCCACCGCCGTTCTCTCGCCCGCCTTCCAGGGGTCGCGCAGATGCAATCGAGCTTCGCACTCAGAACCGTCTTCAAGACGACGGCGCTGCCGGTCTGAGGGATCGTCGTCCGATTAGCCAAATGTTCAATACTTGGGCCTATTCACTCGCCGAACTGAGTTTTGTGGACGTTCATGCGTGTGTTTCTGATCATATGTCTGTTGGTGTTGGACGACGCGGCCATCGCGCGGATCTGCGGGGTCAAGATATGAGCACGATTGCCACCCCCATGCTGGAAGCATCAAGAGATGAAGCAGCCATCCGCCTCTTAAGGTTTGGCGCACCGCTATCGGTTCTGATCGCTATTTTGGGACTGGTCTTACCCATAGGATCGGCGTTGCCGGTGTGATCTCGATCGGGTCGGCCATAGTCGCTTTCTGGGCGGTCCGCAGCAGACACAGACATCACCGCATCATATTGGGTCAGGCGACAGTGGGGCAAGCCATTGCCCTCACCGCAGCCTTCTCGGGGACTGACTGGCAGATCGATTCGCACATGATGTTCTACGTGGCGCTGGCGGCCCTTTCCGTTCTTGTCGACGTCAAAACCATCCTGCTCGCCGCCTTTACGGTTGTTTTGCATCACGTGGCTTTGGGTGTCTTTCTGCCCGAGCTGGTTTTTCCCAGCGTCGACCTTTTGATTAACATCGAAAGGGCATTGTTTCATGGCGTGATCGTGGGTTTTCTGGTTCTGATCCTATTCTTCATTGTCCGGTCCGGTCTTCAATTAAGCGTGCAGGTCAGCCAAAGCATGCAGGCCATGCAGGCGGCAAAAAGCGAAGCAGAAGCGCTGACCCAGCGTGCAGAGGCCTCAAGCCAGCATGCACAAGCGGAGACCGAAAGGGCGCATGAGGCACAACGCCAGTCCGAAAAGGTCATCGCACAATTGCAGCACGAGCGTGAGGCGCGCGAAAAGGCGGATGCTGCCACACGCCAAGCCGAAGAACGCGACGCTCAGGAGCGTCAGCGCATTCTGGATGAACAAGATTTGGTGGTGACACGTTTGCGCAAAGGCTTGGCGCGGATTGCCGCAGGCGACCTGACAACCGAGATCGATGAAGACTTCCCGCAAAGCTACGAGGCCTTGCGGCAGGACTACAATCGTACTTTGCAGATGCTGCGCGCTGTTCTTTCGGACGTATCGGCCGAAACGATAGACCTGCTGGCCCAGGTCTCCGCAGTCAGCAAGTCGGCAGGTAACCTGGCCTCTCGGACTGAAACGCAGGTGGCCTCCCTCGAAAAAACCGGTGCGGCGATCAATACCCTGAATGGTGCAGTGCGTGAGACGTCTGACAACGCAACCTCGACGGCGGGCGTGGCGATTTCCGTGAAATCCGGTGCCGAAGCGGGTGGTAAGGTTGTGCGCAAGGTCGTTGGGGCCATGGGCACGATCGAAGAAACCTCGCGCGAGATCGGCAAGATTAACGCATTGATCGACGGCATCGCCTTTCAGACCAATCTCCTCGCGCTCAATGCCGGGATCGAGGCCGCGCGCGCTGGTGAGGCGGGCCGCGGATTTTCGGTGGTCGCCTCAGAGGTGAGGGCATTGTCTCAACGTGCGACCGAAGCGGCGCAAGGGATCAGCACCCTGATCAAGCGCAGTGAAACGCAAGTGAAGTCCGGCGTGATCCTCGCAGAAGAGGCAGGCGATGCGCTGGACGCGATCGTTGCGTCTGTGTCGGACATGACGGCTTCCGTCGAACGGATTGCAAACGCGGCCAAAGAACAATCTGACGGTCTGGGAGATATCAGCAGTTCGGTAAGTCAGCTTGACGCCGTTGCGCAAAGCAATGCGGCGATGTTCGAGGAAACCAATACGGCCTGCGCAAAACTGACCGAAGGAATGACAGACATCACGGACCGATTGTCGGTTTTTCATTTGGGCAATGACAGTGGACGAGACGGGGGCGCAACGAGCGCTGCTTAGTGCTGCTGCTGCAGTCCAAACACAATCAAACCTAAAAAAGCAAAACCCCCACCGGTCGGCAGGGGCTTCCTCTTTCGCATAGCTGAAGGGATGGCTTACATCATGCCTTCGCGCTGTGCTTTTTTCCGTGCGAGCTTTCGGGCACGGCGGATCGCTTCAGCTTTCTCGCGCGCTTTCTTTTCGGACGGCTTTTCGAAATGTTGTTTGAGCTTCATTTCGCGGAAGACGCCTTCGCGCTGCAGCTTTTTCTTCAGAGCGCGGAGCGCCTGATCGACATTGTTGTCGCGAACACTAACCTGCATGTGGTTGTCACCACCTTTCTAGATTTGAGTTGCAAGGATTTGCAGGAGGTGTCCCTATAGCAAGGCGACACTACGTTGTCCAGTCTCGGACGTTCTTCTGGAAAGGACCGAATATGACCGTCTCTTACGAACAGACCAAAGACCGCTTGCTTGACGCAGCACTTAGCCACGTTCCCTTTGATGGCTGGTCGGAGGCAACCTTTCGTGCGGCGGCAGCGGATGCTGAAATCGACCTGCCGCTTGCCCGGTCGATCTGTCCGCGCGGGGCGGTTGACCTTGCCGTCGCCTATCATCGCCGAACAGATGCGCAGATGCTCGAACGATTGGCCGAGGAAGATCTGAGCAACATGCGGTTCCGCGACAAGGTGGCCCGTGCCGTGCGCCTTCGGCTTGAGGTCGTCGAGGACAAAGAGGCGGTGCGCCGGGGCACCACCCTTTTCGCTCTGCCGATGCATGCGGTTGACGGAGCCAAGCTGATCTGGGGAACAACGGACAAGATCTGGGATGCGCTTGGAGATACCTCAGACGATATCAACTGGTACACCAAGCGCGCGACACTCAGCGGAGTTTATTCAGCGACGGTGCTTTATTGGCTGGGCGACGATTCGATTGATCATCAAGCGACCTGGGCCTTTCTCGACCGCCGCATCGACAACGTGATGGAGATCGAGAAGGTCAAGGCAAGGATGCGCGACAACCCGATCGTGAGCCGGGCAATGGCAGGACCGATCTGGCTTTTTGGTCGTGTACGTCGGCCCAGGAAAACGGACCGAATGGACATGCCTGGCCGCTGGTCACCATCCGGTAACTGATCAGCCCCGCAGGATCAGTGTGGCAATGGCGATCATCTGAACGACGACGACGAGAAGGTTGGTCTGCACGATCGGGCTTTGAAGTCCGACCAGGATGAGAGTGGCGGACTTGTAGCTGATCTGCACAGCAAAAAGTGCCAGCGTCGCTGGTACAGCCCACTCAAGATCTCGCCAAAGTGCAGCGATCAGTCCTGCGCTGACCAGGGCAATGCTGGCATAGACGCAGGTCAGGATATCGCGCGCGTCGCTTTGCGCGCCAAAAACCCGGTCGAGCGATCCGGGTGCGGACAGCAGAACCCAGACAAGCGGCACTAAAATCAGCAGATTGAGAAAGAGCGTGGCGATCAGCATCCGGGTTCCTTTTGTCTGACAAATGACGATACGGTGCCAAAAAGCGAACGGATCAAAGCTATGACAGACCAAATGCGTGCCATCGAAATCAGCCAGCACGGGGGCCCCAATGTTTTGAAACGTGTCAGGCGGCCCAGACCGAGTGCGGGACATGGCCAGGTTGTGATCGAGGTTGCGTGGGCGGGCGTGAACCGCCCGGACGCGTTGCAGCGGGCCGGGCTCTACAATCCTCCGCCTGACGCGAGCGATCTGCCGGGCCTTGAGGCGTCGGGTACGATTGTCGAGGTTGGTCCAGGCGTCGCGGGCCAGTCGGTGGGTGATCAGATATGTGCCCTGTTGCCGGGCGGCGGCTACGCCGATTTTGTTGCGACACCTGCGGCCCACTGCCTGCCGGTTCCGGACGGCATGGCGTTGAAGGAGGCGGCCTGCCTGCCGGAAACATTCTTCACGGTCTGGTCCAACGTCTTCATGCGCGGCGGGCTTTCGGGCGGCGAAAGGTTCCTGGTCCATGGCGGATCAAGCGGGATCGGAACGACCGCGATCCAGCTGGCCCGTGTCTTCGGGGCGCGCGTTTTCGCCACAGCTGGGTCACAGGAAAAATGCGATGCCTGCGTGAAGCTGGGCGCGGAGCGGGCGATCAACTACAGGGACGAGGATTTCGTCGAGATCATGAAGGCAGAAGGTCGCGCGAACCTGATCCTCGACATGGTCGGTGGCAGCTACATTCCGCGCAACCTGTCTGCATTGGCGGATGACGGTCGGCTGGTGCAGATTGCTTTCCTTGGCGGGCCGAAGGTTGAGGTGAACTTCGCCCAGCTCATGACGCGGCGACTGACGATGACCGGCAGCACGCTGCGTCCGCAGAGCGATCTGGCCAAGGCAAAGATCGCGGAAGAACTGCACGAAAAGGTCTGGCCGCTGCTGTCGCATGGCCGGATCACGCCGGTTATGGATTCGGAGTTTGATCTGGAGGATGCAGCTCTGGCCCATGGGCGCATGGAAAGCTCTGATCATATCGGAAAAATCGTTCTGAGGGTTGCGGGCGATTAGTCCAGCTTGTCGACAGATGAGGGGCCGGCACGGGGTAAGCCGGCCCCTCATCCAATTCTGCCGCGCGTTACAACACCACACTTGTTACACCGAACACCTCACGCACGATCAGGATCTGAGATGACAGGCGCAGCAATTCCGCCTGCATCTCGGCTGCTGCGCCAGTTTGAAATAAGGTCGGCGGCGTAGCAGCATATTCCCGGACCATTTGGCCCTCACTCGTCAATCAATCTGCGGCGAAATCAGATGCCGCTTCTGAAAATATGACGTAAGGTTACGCGCTTGGCGAGGATCCGCAAAGTAGGGTCTTCCTTACTTTTTTATTCAAGTCAGCCGCGCTAAGATTTTGCCTTCAATGTCATCTGACGGGCTCAAAAATCGCGGAAGTTGCTTTGCAATCGCGCACTACATCCTGACCGCACGGTACCGGATCCAGCGATTTTGAAAGACAGATCCGCGCTTCCTGAATGTGGCCACCCCGGCATGTGATCGTGATCCCGTCAGGTTCGAGCGACCGGTTTTCCGCCAGAAAAGCCTCTTCCACCACGGACGCAGGCAGCTTCACGCTGTTCTCCAATCTGCGAAAGATGGAAGGGCGCTGGATGCTGGCATAGGCAACGCGGGATAGTGCGTAATAGTCTTCGGCAGAGAGACCCGTACAGACACCGTGCTTGCGCCATTGATGCCAGGCCAGACCCGGGGTGCCCATGATGTCAGACATCGCGGCGGTCATGCGGCGCGATGGTGGGCGCGCGGCGGTTTTGCAGAAAGACGGATAGCTGCGATGAAATTGCGGCCAAAGCCCGTGCAAGATCCAACCGTGATCATGCCGTGCGTCACATTGATCGGACCCGCGCGCGTCTCCCTCAATGGCGCACCAGTTGGGCGACCAGGACAGAGCCATTACATAATAGTCGAAGACACCGCTCTGCTCGCCCTCGGAATGGGCCGGTAGAGCGAGCAGAAGCCAGATCAGAACAATACGCATCAGGTCTTTCCTTTGGCGAATGTCGCGACTATAACCCGGCGGAATTTCCCCACAACGGAAACCGTTTCGGGCCAGATCCCCGGGACCGCCTGGAGACAGGCGACAGGAAGGGCATGTTAGGAGCTTTGATATGAACAAACCGATCATGGCGAAGGCCACAGCCGTCTGGCTGGTTGACAACACGACGATCTCTTTCAAGCAAATTGCGGATTTCGTTGGCATGCACGAGCTTGAGGTTCAGGGCATCGCGGATGGTGATGTGGCGGCGGGTGTCAAGGGGTTCGACCCGATTGCGAACAACCAGTTGACGCAGCAAGAAATCGACAAGGCGCAAGACAACCCTCTGCACAAGCTACAGCTCAAGTTCAACGCCGCAGCGGTTGGCGAAGAAAAGCGCCGCGGCCCGCGCTACACCCCGCTTTCCAAACGGCAGGATCGTCCGGCGGCGATCCTTTGGTTGGTTAAATTCCACCCTGAACTGACGGATGGCCAGATCTCCAAGCTTGTGGGTACGACGAAGCCGACAATCCAGTCGATCCGGGAGCGGACGCATTGGAACATTTCGAACATCCAGCCGGTTGATCCGGTGGCGCTTGGCCTGACGAAGCAGTCAGAGCTTGACGCAGCGGTGCAGAAGGCCGCGAAGAAGAAGGCGGCTGAGGGCGAAGTGATGAGCGATGACGAGCGGCGCAAGCTGGTCAGCACCGAACAGTCGCTGGGCATGGAAGCAGAACCAAAGATCCCGACCGCGATCGAAGGACTTGAGACCTTCACGTTGGCCGATGAGGATGACGACGAGGAAGAGGAGGAAAACCTTGTCGACGCGGACAGCTTCTTCAATCTGCCAAAAAGCGGGAACGAGGACGATCAGCCCTAAACCTTAAGGTGCGGTGGGATCGTCGCGAAGGCGTGATCGACAAAGGCCCGGACAGCCGGGCGCATAAACCGCCGGGATGTGAAGGCCAGGTGAACTGGCGCCCGCCGGGCGTACCAATCGGGCAGAACGCGCACGAGCTTCCCCGAAGTCACTGCCGGGGCCGCCACAATATCCGGCAAGACGACGATCAGATCGCTTTCGATTGCTGCATCACGTAAAAGCCAGGGGTTCATCGCCACAAGTGCCGGAGAGGCAGCAAGCGTCTTCTCGGCGCCATTGACTGATGTCAGATGCAGTTCCGGCGTTGGCGCCGCGCCAGGATGCAACAGCCCCAGAGGCGCCTCGCGTAGATCTTTGACGTTTTGTGGCTTTGGTGCTGATGCTGCCCGATACAGCCCCGCGAAGACCACGCCCAAGTGTTTGACAATGATCTCCTCGGATTCGGGCGGGCCGATCCTTACAACCACATCAAATCGGTCCTCGATCAGATTGACATGTTGATCTGACAGATCAATCTCGAGGGCGCAATCGGTGTATTGCTTGAGGAATTGTGCCGCAACCGGTGCGAGGATGGATTGCCCGAAGATCACCGGGGTGCTGACCGCGACGATGCCGGAGGGCTTGCCGCGAAGGTGATCCAGCGACACCTCTGCCGTTTCGGCCTCAACCAGCATTTGCGCGGCGTGGCGTGCCGCAACTTCGCCGGCCTCGGTGATCTGAACCCGACGGGATGTGCGTTCAAAAAGCCGCAATCCGGTCCGATCCTCCATGCGTGCAACACGGCGGCTGACTGTCGTGCTCGGCAGGCGCAGGGCGCGGGCTGCTCCGGCGAAACTGCCTGTTTTGTGCAATTCGGTCAGAATGCGTGCATCGATTAGATCAGCGATGATCATCCCGTTTCTGGTCATGCTGCGTCCCAAATTTGTGCAATTGTTTCAATCATTTCCAGTCCCATTTCGTGACTTGTCCAAGCGGCCAGCATCGATCTGCATCGATGCGCGCCGCCTTTTTAGACAGATCACAAGGAGATCACACGATGACTTTGCCCAATTCGGATCTGACCCCTGACAATTGTGTCTTCATGATGATCGACCACCAGGTCGGCCTCATGCAGTTTCTGTCCTCGATCGATCCATTGCAGTTGAAAAACAACATTGTGGGCCACGCTCGGACAGCGAAGGCCTTCGACATTCCTGTGATCATGGGCACTAGCTGGCCGACAGGCCCAAACGGTCCGACAATGCCCGAGTTGAAGGCAATTTTCCCGGATGTCGACGTGATCGACCGGCCATTTGTCAATTTCTGGAAGGATGAGGCGTCGCGTTCCGCGGTGGAGGCGACCGGCCGGAAGAAGCTGGTGATTTCAGGGCTTGCCACCGAGGTTTGCGCGGCGTTCCCGGCCATTTCGGCCTTAAGGGACGGTTATGAGGTTTATGTCGTGATTGATGCCTGCGCGGACTTCAACCCGATGATCACAGAGGTCACGACCCAAAGGCTGGCAGCGGCGGGAGCCATCGTAACAACTTGGGTCGCTGTCTTGGCCGAGCTTGCTTCAAACACCCAGGAAAATGGCCTGCATATCGGTAGATTGCTCAGTGATCATATGGGGCAGTACTACGGCGCGATGAACAACTTTCTGGGTATCGCACCAAATGCGGAAGAGATCAAAACCGGTCTTGGCCTGACAGGGCATCCGCCGATCCCTGCAATTCTTGAGTAGCGGTTTTTTTGCCCCGTTCGCATCATTCTGCGGGCGGGGTCAAAGTGCTTTGCGCGCGCGCATAGCCGCTGTGATTGTGCCGTCATCAAGGTAGTCCAGCTCTCCCCCGATGGGTACACCTTGCGCGAGAGAGGTGAGTGTGACCTTTCCTTCAAGCTGATCGGCGATGTAGTGGGCTGTGGTCTGGCCGTCGATTGTGGCGTTGAGCGCGAGGATTACTTCGGTGATGCCTTCCGTGGCGACGCGGTCAACCAGCCGAGGGATGCGCAGTTCGTCCGGGCCAATTGCGTCGAGGGCGGAAAGCGTGCCGCCCAGAACGTGGTAGCGGCCCTTGAAAACGCCGGAGCGTTCCATTGCCCAAAGATCGGCCACGTCTTCGACGACGCAAATCTCTCCGTTGGCGCGCTTTTCCGAGGTGCAGATGTCGCAGATATCGGATGTCCCGATATTCCCGCAATTGAGGCATTCGCGCGCCGTCGCGGCGACGGTTTGCATCAGATCGGCAAGTGGGGTCAGTTGCAGGTTGCGCTTTCGGATCAGATGAAGCACGGCACGACGCGCCGAACGGGGCCCGAGCCCCGGAAGTTTCGCCATCATCTCGATGAGCGCTTCGATGTCTTTGGTGCTGCTCACACGCGTAACCCTAGAAGGGCAGCTTCATCCCCTTGGGCAGGCCAAGCCCTTCGGTGAGTTTTGCCATCTCTTCCTGCGCCCGCTCTGAGGCTTTGCTCTGCGCGTCCTTGATCGCGGCGAGGATGAGATCCTCGACGACTTCCTTGTCATCCCCGTTAAAGATCGAGGGGTCGATGTCGAGCGCTTTCAGTTCTCCCTTTGCAGAAGCCGTGGCTTTCACAAGACCTGCCCCGCTTTCGCCGGTGACCGTGACGCTGTGCAGATCTTCCTGCAGTTGCGTCATCTTGGCTTCCATTTCCTGGGCCTTTTTCATCATCCCGGCCATATCGCCAAGGCCACCTAGTCCTTTGAGCATTCGGTCTCTCCTGAAGTGCTTTTTTCTTTGGTCTACACTTTTGAACGTCGTGCGACCACCTTCAACTCCACAACGACGCCCGGGGTCGCAAAACCTGCCACTTCTATAGCCGTCCAGGCCGGGTATGGTTCCCGCACATATTCGGCCCGGATCGCTTTGAAGATCTCGAGATGATCTCCGAGCCCGACGTGAAAGCTTGTCATATCAACGATATGCCCCCAATCAAGATTATCTTCCGCCAGCACTTCGGCTATGGTGTCGAAGGCTATGCGCATCTGAGCCATCGGATCGGCTGGTGGCGGACCATCGACGGGACAGCCGTTGAAACCTGTCAAAAACACATGATCACCCGAGACCAGACCTGGTGACATGCGCCAATCCTTGACCAGATCACGCATTGAATTTGGGACAATGGCGCGGGGCATCAATCTTCCTCGAATGGGTCCCATTCATCGTCGACCTCGGGCAGGGCTTCGATCTCGGCATCCTGTGCGATTTCTTCCGCCGTGCGGATCGCGGTGATGCGTGCCCTCGGGAAGTTATTGATAACCGCTTGAACCAAAGGGTGTTTTTCGGCTTCGGCTTTCAGAGACAGTTCAGCCGCGTCGCGGATTTCCGCGATGGTCTCGGCGCCGCCTTCATTGACCAATGTCACCGCCCATCGGTTGCCGGTCCAGGATTGCAGGCGCTGACCAAGCCTCTGGGCGAGGTCGCGAGGGGCCTTTTCGGTGGGCTGAAACTCGATCCGTCCGGGCTGGTAGGCGGCAAGGCGGAGTGTTGTTTCAACCTCAACCAGCAGCTTCACATCCCGGTTGGCGCGGATCAGTTCGACCACGTGATCGAAGGTCGGATAGCGGGCCAAAGCCTGATCGAGAGCGGGTGCCGCGGAGGCTGTTGGCCCTTGGGAAGACCCGCCAGAATGGACGTTGGTATCATGTCGGTATTGCGTCGGTATTGCGTCGGTGCGCGGAACCGACGCAGCCGAACCGCCATTCGGCCCGCTCGGGGGGGGTGCAGGGGGCGGTGTCATGCCGTCGAGCTTGCGGACCAGTTCCTCGGGACTGGGCAAATCGGCCACATGGGTCAACCGGATGATCGCCATTTCTGCTGCCATCATCGCGTTGGGGGCCTCGCCGACCTCGTCCAGTGCTTTGAGCAGCATCTGCCAAAGCCGGGTTAGCACCCGCATCGGCAGCGCTTCGGCCATCTGTTGTCCGCGCGCCCTTTCATCGGGCGAGATCGTCGGATCCTCGGCGGCTGCGGGTGTGATCTTCACCACGGAGATCCAATGGGTTATCTCGGCCAGATCGCGCAGCACGGCCATCGGATCAGCCCCATCAGCATATTGGGTGCTAAGCTCGGTCAGCGCCCCTGCCGCATCGCCCTTCAGGATCATGTCGAGCAGGTCAAGCACGCGGCCCCGATCCGCAAGGCCCAGCATAGCACGGACCTGATCGGCAGTTGTTTCGCCCGCGCCGTGGGAAATGGCCTGATCCAGCAAGGATGTCGCGTCACGCGCGGATCCTTCGGCGGCGCGGGTGATAAGCGCCAGCGCATCTGCCGCAATCTCCGCGCCTTCGGCTGCGGCGATCTTTTGCAAAAGGACGATCATGACCTCGGGTTCGATCCGGCGGAGGTCGAACCGCTGGCAGCGGCTTAGTACGGTTACGGGCACTTTGCGGATTTCGGTTGTGGCGAAGATAAATTTGACGTGTGCGGGGGGTTCCTCAAGCGTCTTCAACAGCGCGTTGAAAGCCGAGGTGCTCAGCATGTGCACTTCGTCGATGATGTAGATCTTGTAGCGGGCCGAGGCCGCGCGATAATTCACGCTGTCGATGATCTCGCGGATGTCATTCACGCCCGTTCTGGAGGCCGCATCCATCTCCATAACGTCCACGTGGCGGCCTTCCATGATCGCCCTGCAATGTTCGCATTGCCCACAGGGTTCGGTCGTGGGGCCGCCTGTGCCATCGGGGCCGATGCAGTTCATCCCCTTGGCGATGATCCGAGCGGTCGTCGTCTTGCCCGTACCCCGGATGCCGGTCATGATGAAGGCCTGTGCGATCCTGTCCGCTTCGAACGCGTTTTTGAGTGTACGCACCATTGCGTCCTGCCCCACCAGATCGGCGAAGGTTTCGGGGCGGTACTTGCGGGCGAGCACCTGATACTTTGGCGTGTCGGGCATGAGGGCCTTTGTGCGGATTCGGTCGTGACCCTGGCAGCCTAGTGCATCCCTTTCGGAGCGACCAGAGCGTGCGACGTGCGGTTTGGCGTGTCTGACGTCTGAAGGCGAGGATCGGCGATGTTCTGTCGGGTGCCTCTCTCGACCATGTTGCCCTAGCTGAAATAATCAGGCAGGCCGCGCAGCACATCGGATGACCGACGGGCGCGGGCCAGAAGCCAGCCCCCCTGGATCAGCACGAACAGGTGTTCTGCGGCCCTTTGCGCCCCATCTGTGGACATGTTCATGCGTTGGGCGTGGTCGTGAACCTCGTTGATCCAGCCGCTATAGAGGTGATCGGCATGCTCCCGAAAGGCCGTGTTGTCGGGCCCTTCGAAAAGCGTGGCCGAGATTGGGCAGCCTTCCCAGCTTCCGGTGAGGTCAAAGAGCTTGGCAAGCTTGTAGCAAAGCGTCGTGGCGCCATCCTTGAAGGTGGTCGCGTCCGCAAAGGATTCCGCGATCAGCCGCAGCATCGCATCCGACGCCCAGTCGGCAGCAGCAAGGGCGAGGTCGGATTTGCCGTTCGGGAAATGGTGGTAGAGAGATCCTTTGGGGGCTTGCGCCTCTGCCAAAAGATCATTCAACCCGACGCCGTGATAGCCGCGTGTGCGGAAAAGGTTCGCTGCTGCGCGGATCAGGCGGTCTTTCGTGGGGCGGGGCTTGTCGGTCGTCATGAAGATGTCTTGACAGGAATAGACCAGTTGGTCCAGCTTGCAGAGTAGACCAATTGGTCTAGCTTTTTTGGAGGCACGATATGTTTGACACGGAAAACGCCTCAGAGGATGGGGTGCGCGACCGCAAGGTCGTTTTCAAGACACGGGACGGGGCAGAGCTTGTCGGGCGTCTTTACCATCCAGCCATGACGCCTTTCGCGATTGTCGTGCTGAATGCAGCGACCGGCGTGTCACAAAGCTACTACCGTCACTTTGCACGGTGGCTGGCGGCAGAGCGGGGGCTGGCCTGCCTGACCTATGACTACCGGGATATGGGCGCTTCGGCCCGGATCCATCCACGCCAAAGCCGGGCGGATATGGCCGATTGGGGCGTGACGGATGCAGAGGCGGCGCGCCACTGGGTTCATCGCGAGATGCCAGAGATGCCGATCTGGATCATAGGCCATTCGCTTGGGGCGATGCTTGTGCCCATGCAGGGCGCGCGGGAAAACGTGGCGCGGGTGATTGGTGTGGCCTCGGGTGAAGTGCATCACAGCGACCATCCCTGGCCCTTTCGCGCGATGGCGATGACGTTCTGGTTCGGTCTTGGGCCGCTGGCCACTGCGGCTTTCGGGTATCTGCCGGGGCGGACCATCGGCTTTGGTTCGGACCTGCCGAGCCCGGCTTATTGGCAATGGCGGCGTTGGTGCATCTCGCGCAGTTTTCATCGCAGCGACATCGGTACTCGGTTGTCAGAACCCCGTTGGGGAAAGAGCGATGCGCCAGTGCGGCTTGTGGCGTTCAGTGATGACGAGATGATCCCGCCGCGTTGCGTCTGGCGGTTGGGGGCGCGGTATGGGGAATACGAGCCTGTGCTGATCGATCCGGCAGAATCGGGGTTAGATAAAGTGGGGCATCTGGGCGTTTTTGCGCCGCGCAACAAGGCGCTGTGGGATCAGGTTCTGGGGTAGCTGTTAGACGGTTTTTTGAGGCCGGTTGCTGCAGGTCTCTGATTTATAGGATTTTTTTGCCACTCGCATCGCTTCCTACGGAAATGGCGGTTCTGGCATCGCGCACATCGCTACATGATGCGCGCTTGGGTGAGAGATTGACAACGACCCAAGCGGGGCTCGTTACGGCTGCTTCCTTCCGGATCTGACCGGGTTGGCGAGGCGCTTGCCCGCGCCAACCTCTCGCCCTGTGATATAGGCCGATGACCGGACAAGCGCAAGCGGTCTAGAGCCGCAGTTTGATCCGCAAGAACCCCTTGTCGGTCAGGCCCAGCGATTCCGGATTAAGGCTCGGAATCTCGTCGAGATGCACTTTGGCGGCGGGGCTTGTGTCAAAGAGCCAGTCGCGCCCGCCGGCTTCGATCCGCCAGTTCAGTCGAACTCCGGGCCTCCAGGGTTTCGACCGAAACAGAAGTTGGCGGAGCGCGTCCTGCAAACTGACGCGCGTCTGGATATGGCCCGATTGTTCTGTAAGACCCGGGAAGCGTCCACCCCCGGCGGCGCGGTAGCTGGTCATGGCGACGAGAAAGCGTTGATGGGGCTGAACCGCTGTCCCGTTCCAATGCAACTTCTTGATCCTGCCCATTCTGCCCTCAAGCGGCTGCCCGTCGACGGTGAAGCGCGGTGAAGCCCGCAGATCCGCTGTCAGATCAAGGCCCCAGACCATCTCAAAATGAAAGCTTGGCATGGAACTGTCCTGAAGCGCGCGGGTGACGCCGTCGTCTGGAACCTGCGGAAAAAGTGCCAGCGACCTTTCGATCCAGTCTCGCAGAATGGCCCCGGTCATGGGCACGATCGAAACCGTGTTCGGGAAAGGGCAGGCCATAGCAATGTGCCGCTCAGTAACCGGACCGGGCGGTATGTTGACATAGTTGTCAGGGCCGCTGCGCCCGCCACTGGCCTTGGGCGAGACGGAGACAAGCAGCGGGAGGTTCGCGTGGGCTGAATTGGCAACCGCTTCTCCTGCGGCATCCCGAAATGCTTCGGCCATCAGCGCGGCAGATGTGTCGGGGCGCAAAAGGCTGAAAAAGCTATTGATGTGACAGGCGGTTTCCCCAACGGCGCGGCTCATCTTGCGCATCGTTGCCCGCCGCGCCCGTCGCGAGACTTCGAGGATCTCGCTGCGTTCGGGCGCGTGATCGCTGGGCAGAAGACGGGGGCGATGCCGGGTGATACGCCATCTCTCCTCGCGGGACAGGTCAAGGTCAATAACGCCAAGGGCAGCCCCCGCATATCCCGGCATCACGGTTGGCACACCGAAAACGGTGCCGGCCAGTGGATCGATCTGTCTTGCAGCCGCGTGATCGGGGCCGGGAAAGTGGCGATGCGTGTGCCCAGCGATCATTGCGTCCACCTGACCGGTCGCGGCGAGATCGCTGGCAAAAAGCTCTCCGATTTCGCTGTCCTTTCCATCGTCAAGACCGCTATGGGCCAGAGCCACGATCAAGTCGACGCCTTCCGTGCGGAGCGTTTTGGCCCTTTGAGACAAGGCATTGCGTGGATCCAGGAACCCGATCTGCCCATCCAGTTGCCGCTTGGCCCATATGGCTGTTTCGACCGGCGCAAAGGACAGGAGGCCGATCTTCAGGACGGGTTTGCCATCCGGTGTCGGAACATCGATGATCTGGGCATGCCGGATCGGATGAAGCGCACGGTTAAGATTGCTGCAAAGCATCGGTGCATCCAGCAGATCCGCAACCGCGCGAAGGTAGTCGAGACCGAAGTCGAAATCATGGTTGCCCAACCCGATCGCGTCATAGCGCATGAGGTTGCAGGCTGCTATCCAAGGATGATGTGACTTGACCGGAGCAGCGGCGGCGCTGGTGGCGAGCGGGGTGCCCTGAAAGCTGTCGCCGTTGTCCAAAAGCAGAACGGGGCCCTCGGACGATTTGCGCATGACGTCGATCAGGTGGGCCAGGCGGGCAAGCCCCATCGCCGGATTTTCGACGCCAAGCCGATCATCCCAACCGGACAGATGCATGTGGACGTCGCTGGTCGCGAGCAGCCGCAATTGCAAAGATACGTCCCCTCATTCCAGCGCTGCCTCAAGTTCCATTTTCGCGAGGATCTTTGGGTGCGCTCTACCTGAAATTGCATATAGACCAAGCATGCCCGGGATTGCACCCCGACATTTCGCATGCCAAGGCTGCGCGCAGGGACAAGGAAGACAATATGCGCCATGCGGAAACGGTGACATTCGGGGGCTCGGGGCTTGATCGGGCGGATCAGATCAGGGGGGACAAGGCGGCACTGGACGCAGCCGCAGCGGATCCGGCGGCACGCGCCGTTCTGATGTGGCGGGGCAAACCGCTGATCCTGCGCGAACGTCCTGCGACCTTGGCGCGGTTGCCCATGGATCACCCGGTGATTGAGCAGGATGCAGGATTGCAGATCTTTCTGGGCCGGGAAGACGGTGTCCCGGTTTTCGGGGTGGATCTAAGCGCGTGGGAGCCAAACAACCAGGATCTACAACAGGTGGGTGCCTTTCTGGATCCCACCGAGCAGCAGCATCCTGCGCTTCGGGCGCCAATGGTCTTTGCGGAATTGCGGCGGATCATGACATGGTTAAGCCCGCGTGACGCCGAGCTGGCGGCAACGGCCAAGGCGGTGCTTGGCTGGCACGAAACGCACGGCTTCTGCGCGCGGTGCGGCGGCCGGACAGAGATCGCGCATGGTGGCTGGCAGCGCAAATGCCCTGCCTGCGGGGCGCATCATTTTCCGCGCACGGACCCGGTGGTCATAATGTTGATCCTGCGGGGGAACTCGGTGTTGATGGGCCGCTCACCGGGTTGGCCTGAGGGGATGTATTCTCTGCTTGCCGGGTTCGTGGAGCCCGGTGAGACGCTGGAAGCCGCCGTACGACGCGAGGTTTTTGAGGAAGCGGGTGTTCATGTAGGGCATGTGGATTATCTGGCGAGCCAGCCCTGGCCCTTTCCATCCTCGCTGATGTTCGGATGCCGCGGAGAGGCGACGAGTGAAGAGATCCACATCGACCCGAAGGAAATCGAGGATGCGATCTGGGTCACGCGGGAAGCGATGATGGATGTCTTCGCGGGCAACTCCACGGCAATGCTGCCAGCTCGGAAGGGGGCCATTGCGCATTTTCTGATCGAGAACTGGCTGGCTGACACGCTGGAGTGATGGGGTGAAGTTTTCGAGCCGCGAGGACATCGAAGCACCGGCGGATTTCGTGTTCGAACAGCTTTGCCGGTTCGAACGGTTTGAACGCTCGGCCATGCGGCGCGGTGCCGAGGTGCAACGCCTTGACGACATACCCGCCGCCGGGATCGGCATGCGCTGGGCAGTGTCATTCGAAATGCGCGGGCGGATGCGGCATCTGACCCTGGAGATGACGGAATTCGACCGACCGCGGGCGATAAAGGTGATCTCGGTCTCCAATGGGATCTATGGTGAGTTTCTGATCAATCTGATGGCTCTTTCGCCCCGGATGACGCGGCTCTCTGTCAGTCTGGATGTGTCGCCCAAGACATTGGCCGCACGTTTGATGATCCAATCGATTCGGCTGGCCAAGGGGTCGGTCAGCAGGCGGTTCAAGCAGCGGGTCGCCGATTTCGGCGCTCGGGTCGAGGAAAGCTATCGAAGCGCCTAATCGCGACCTTCGGCGGCGGGATAAACGCCCAAGATATCGAGACGATTGGTGAAATAAGCCAACTCTTCCAAGGCGCGCTGGACGGGTGGGTCTTCTGGATGGCCTTCGATATCAGCATAGAACTGCGTGGCGGTGAAGGCCCCGCCCACCATGTAGCTTTCCAGCTTGGTCATGTTGACGCCGTTGGTCGCAAAGCCACCCATGGCCTTGTAAAGCGCGGCCGGGATGTTGCGTACTTCGAATACGAAGGTTGTCAGCATCGTGTCGCCTCGCCGCGTTTGATCAAGCGCGGGCGCCATGAGCAAAAAGCGCGTCGTGTTGTGGTGCTGGTCCTCGATGTCTCGTGCCAGGATGTCGAGCCCATGGATATCTGCGGCCACAGCCGAAGCCAGTGCTCCCAAACCAAGCACACTATTCTGCGCAATGTCGGCGGCAGCCCCGGCGCTGTCTGCTGCTGGTTCCGCAGTGATACCGTGTGCATCCAGAAATTTGCGGGCCTGCGGGATCAGCACCAGATGCGCGCGGACATGTCGAATGTCGTCCAATGTCTGCCCAGGCAGGGCCATCAGGCTGATGCGCACGCGCACGAATGCCTCGTCGATGATGTGCAATCCGCTTTCGGGCAACAGACGATGGATATCGGCCACGCGTCCATATGTGGTGTTCTCAACTGGCAGCATCGCCAGATCTGCCTTGCCGCTTTTTACGGTATTTATGACGTCTTCGAAGGCCGTGCAGGGCACCGGGGTCGCGTCGGGATGGGTCTTTAGGCAGGCCTCATGACCATAGGCGCCCAGATCGCCCTGGAAGGCTATTCGTATTGTCATTGGCCTGTCCCGCCCTACTTTCTGCCGACACGAACATGCCGGGCGTTTGGTCGCGCTTCGTACACCTTGCCAGGCCGAAGTGAAACCCATAGATACCCGGCCAAAGCAACCCAGACGGACGCAAAGAACAGTATGTTTGACACGATGACTTTCACCAAGATCACGGCTGGCCTGTGCGGGTCGCTCTTGATCTTTCTGCTTGGCCAATGGGCGGCAAAAGAACTTTATCATGTGGGAACGCATGGCGGCGAGCAGTCCTATTCGATCGATACCGGGGTGGAAGAGACTGAAACGGCGGAAGCCGAAGAAGAAGTGCCATTCGAGGAAGTTCTGGCAGCGGCCAGCGTTGATGATGGCGCCCGCGTGTTCCGGCAGTGCAGCGCGTGTCACAAGCTGGAAGCAGGCGCGAACGCTGTTGGTCCCTATCTGCACGGCGTTGTGGGGCGCGACATTGGTGCAGCGGAGGGCTACGCGAGCTATTCCGGCGCCTTGTCCGAAGCGGCGGATGTTTGGACGCCCGAGAACCTGAACGCCTTCCTCGAGGCACCGCGTCAATGGGCGCCTGGCACGTCGATGGCGTATAACGGCCTGCGCGATGTTGAGGATCGGGCGAACCTGATTGCCTATCTCGACAGCGTAGACAACTGACACCGCAGGCTGTTTTGCAGGGCCGCGCCGACAAAGCGCGGCCTTTTTGCATGTAAATCGCGCTGCTATACACACTCACGACATCGCAAGTTGCATAATTGCGCGGGCCGATTAGCTTTACGCCTAGCCCTGGCTGAAAAGCCCATCAGGAGGATATGCCGATGCAAAAACCACAAGCGCGCGTTTTGGTTCGACACATTGACGATCATGAGAGACGACGCTGGTGGTGTGTTTTTGCATTCTGGCTCATCCTTGGGCTGGCGGCGGGCACGGCGCGGGCGGCAGACCATGAAGAGCTGATCGTATCACATGGTTATTCGTTCTACGGCAATCTGAGCTATCCGGCGGACTATACGCAATTCAACTACGTCAATCCCGAAGCGCCGAAAGGGGGGGAAATCGCGATTGGCGCGGTGGGCACGTTCGATTCCATGAACCCTTACAGCCGGAAGGGTCGTGCGCCGGGGCTGAGCACAATTATGTATGAAAGCCTGCTGGGCGAAGCGCCGACAGCGAGCAACGTGGATCCGGCGACGGCCCCAGCGGATGTTCTGGGCGAGCTATATTGCCTGCTTTGCGAGCGGCTGGAATATCCACCCGGCAAGGAGTGGGTAATCTTCTACATGCGGCCCGAGGCCCAGTTTTCGGATGGCACACCGCTAACGGCGCATGATGTCGGCTTCAGCCACAACCTGTTTCTGGAGCAAGGGCTAAAATCATACGCTGAAGCGGTCAAGAAACGGGTGCCAAGTTACGAGGTGATCGACGATCACACGATCAAGTTCTACTTTTCTGATGATATCTCGCGCCGAAGCCTTATCAACCAAGTGGGGACGGTGCCGGTATTTTCGCAGAAATGGTACGAAGAGACGGGCGCGATGCTGGATGAGAGCCGTCTTGAGATCTCTCCGGGATCGGGGGCCTACATGCTGGGTGCGATCGATATCAACCGGCGCATCACCTACACGCGGAACGAAAACTACTGGGCAAAGGATCTGCCTTTCAATGTGGGGCGCAACAACTTCGACACGATCCGAGTTGAGTATTTTGGCGACGATACGGCGGCTTTCGAGGCGTTCAAGGCGGGCGAATACACCTTCAACGTCGAAGGCAACAGCCGCCGGTGGGCTACGCAGTATGATTTCCCGAAGGCCAATGCTGGCCAGATTGTGCGGGAAGAACTGCCGGATGGGGCGCCGGCTGTGCCGACAGGCATTGTCTTCAACCTCGGCCGCGAGGTGATGAAGGACAAGCGGGTGCGCGAGGCATTGGCGCTGGCCTACAACTTCGAATGGACGAATGACAGCTTGCAATATGGTCTCTTCAAACAGCGGGTGTCCTTCAGTCAGGACACGCCAGTGATGGCGACGGGTGTGCCCGAGGGGTCGGAACTGGAATTCCTGCAATCGCTTGGCGACATCGTCCCTGCGGAGTTGCTGGAAGAGGAGGTGCGGACGGCACACACCTCGAACCCGGAGCGTCTGTTTGACAGACGAAATGCCCGCCAGGCGATGCGGTTGTTGGATGAGGCCGGCTACACCGTCAGTGACAATGGCACACGGGTGGGGCCGGATGGACGGCCTTTGCGGATCACGTTCCTGTTCAATGCACAAAGCTCGGCCTCTGCGCGCGGGATCTTCGAAAACTACGTCTCGAATGTCGAAAAGCTGGGTGTGGATGTGAATTTTGAGGTCGTGGACGGCGCGCAATTCACCTCGCGCAGGCGCGACCGGGACTACGACCTGATTTTTGGCGGCTACTACCCAATACTCGAACCGGGGACGGGTTTGCGGCAATTGTTCGGATCCGAGGCGGCGGAGTATTCGCTTTTCAACCCGGCCGGGCTGGCAAGTCCGCTGGTCGATCAGATCATCGACAAGGCGCTTCTGGCGGGCAGCAAGGAAGAAGAGCTTGCCGCGATGCAGGCGCTTGATCGGGCGCTGCGCTACGAATTCGCGCTGGTGCCGGTCTGGTACAATGACGATCACTGGGTGGCCTATTATGACATGTACGGACGGCCGGAGAAGATGCCGCCCTACTTCCTGGGCTACATGGATTTCTGGTGGTTCATCGAAGACAAGGCCGCCGAATTGCGGTCGGCCGGTGCGCTGAGGTAAACGCATATGTCCGCCTACATCCTTCGGCGGCTTTTGCTGGTCATCCCGACGCTGTTCGGCATCCTGCTGGTCAACTTCACGTTGACCCAGTTTGTGCCGGGCGGTCCGGTCGAACAGGCCATCGCGCGGGCGCAGGGTGGCGGGGATGTGTTCGGTGGTTTTGCCGGGGGCAATGAGGATGCGGGCGCCGCGGATCTGGGCAATGCCCAGAGCGAATACGTGGGCGCGCGCGGCTTACCGCCGGAATTCATCGAAGAGTTGGAGCGTGAATTCGGCTTTGACAAGCCACCGGTGCAGCGGTTTTTCAACATGGTCTGGAATTACATGCAGTTCGATTTCGGAGAGAGCTATTTCCGATCTATCGGCGTGATCGACCTTGTGCTCGAAAAGATGCCGGTTTCGATCTCTCTGGGGCTGTGGTCAACGCTTATCGCCTATCTGATCTCGATCCCGCTCGGCATTCGCAAGGCGGTGCGGGACGGTTCCTCCTTCGACACATGGACCAGCGGGATCATCATTGCGGGCTATGCGATCCCCGGTTTTCTTTTCGGTATTCTGCTGCTGGTTCTCTTTGCGGGTGGGTCGTATTTCCAGATCTTCCCCCTGCGCGGTCTGACGTCGGACAATTGGGACAGCCTGAGTTGGGGTGCCAAGATCGCGGACTATTTCTGGCACATCACACTGCCGGTCATCGCTTCGACCATCGGGGCCTTTGCAACGCTGACGCTTCTGACGAAGAACAGCTTTCTCGATGAGATCAAGAAGCAATACGTAATGACTGCGCGCGCGAAGGGCCTGGCCGAACGCAGGGTGCTCTATGGTCACGTCTTCCGCAACGCGATGCTGATCGTGATCGCGGGCTTTCCGGCGGTTTTCATCGGCGTCTTCTTTTCGGGCAGCCTGATCATCGAGACGATCTTCTCGCTGGATGGGCTGGGTCGTCTGGCCTTCGAGGCAGCGGTGGCGCGCGACTACCCCATCGTTTTCGGAACGCTCTACATCTTTGGCCTGATTGGCCTGATCGTGGGGATCCTGTCGGACCTTATGTATGTGCTGGTTGATCCGCGCATCGATTTTGAGAAGCGGGAGGGGTAATGGCCACGCAACCTGACCCCAGCCTGAATGACGGCATCGTCACCGAACCGAAGCCCGCCGCCGCTGCCGCGCCGAAACCGAAGGGCGGCCTTTTTACGTTATCCCCGCTCAACCAACGGCGCTGGCGGAACTTCAAGAAAAACCGGCGGGCTTATTGGTCGCTCTGGATTTTCGGGATCCTGTTCGGGCTGTCGCTCTTTGCGGAGTTTCTGGCTTACGACAAACCCATCCTGATCCAATACCGGGGCGACTATTACACACCGATCTGGAATTTCTACGCCGAGACACGTTTTAACGGAGATTTCCAGACCGAGGCCGCCTATCGCGATCCAGAGGTACAATGCCTGATCGTCTCGGGCGGTTTGGATGCGTGTTTCGATGATCCCCAAGGCGTGATCGAGGATTCGCAGGACGGTCTGGTCGATGGATCTGAGATTGCGAAGGGCTGGATGATCTGGCCGCTGATCCCCTATTCCTACGACACAGCAGTGGACCGGCCCGGCGCGGCACCACTGCCGCCCAACGGGGAAAACTTGCTGGGGACCGACGGTACGAAACGCGACGTATTGGCCCGCGTTATCCATGGGTTCCGATTATCCATTCTGTTCACGCTGATTGTCACCGGCGCATCGGCGGTCATCGGGATCATCGCAGGCGCTGTGCAGGGCTTTTTTGGCGGGCGTACGGACCTCATCTTTCAACGGATCATTGAGATCTGGTCGGCCACGCCCTCGCTATATGTGATCATCATCATGTTTGCCGTTCTGGGGCGCAGTTTCTGGTTGTTGGTCTTCCTGCTGGTGCTTTTTGGCTGGGTTGGACTTGTGGGCGTGGTGCGGGCGGAGTTCCTGAGGGCGCGCAACCTGGAGTATGTGCGCGCCGCCCGCGCCTTGGGCGTTGGGAACCTGACGATCATGTTCCGGCACATGCTGCCCAATGCGATGGTGGCAACGCTGACGATGCTGCCCTTCATCGTAACGGGCACAATCTCTTCCCTCGCAGTTCTGGATTTCCTTGGCTTTGGCTTACCGTCATCTGCCCCGTCACTTGGGGAGTTGACCCTGCAGGCGAAACAGAACCTTCAGGCCCCATGGCTGGCGTTCACAGCCTTTGCCGTCTTCGCCATAATGCTAAGCCTGCTGATCTTTATTTTCGAAGGCATCCGGGATGCGTTCGATCCGCGAAAGACGTTTTCCTGATGAGCCTCCTTGACGTAAAGGACCTGAATGTCCGCTTCCGGCAGGACGGCGCAGTGACCCACGCGGTCAAAAGCGTTTCCTTTAGCGTGGACCGGGGCGAGACAGTCGCGCTGGTGGGCGAAAGCGGGTCGGGCAAGTCGGTCTCGGCATTGTCGACCGTGTCTTTGCTGGGCGACAGCGCCGAAGTGTCGGGCTCGGTCACTTATGATGGTCAGCAGATGATCGGTGCTGATGACAAGCTGTTGCGGAAGGTGCGTGGCAACGACATAAGCTTCATCTTTCAGGAACCGATGACCTCTCTCAATCCGTTGCACACGATTGAAAAGCAATTGGGTGAAAGCTTGGCTCTGCATCAGGGTGTTGTGGGCGATGATGCGCGCGGGCGGATCCTGGAACTGCTGGACAAGGTCGGGATCCGGGACGCGGAAAGCCGGTTGAACGCTTATCCGCACGAGCTTTCTGGCGGGCAGCGCCAGCGGGTCATGATCGCGATGGCGCTGGCCAACAAGCCCGACGTGCTGATCGCGGATGAGCCGACAACGGCGCTGGACGTGACCATTCAGGCGCAGATTCTCGACTTGCTGGCGGAGCTGAAGAAAAGCGAAAGTATGGGGCTTTTGTTCATCACCCACGATCTCGGGATCGTGCGGCGCATCGCCGACAAGGTTTGCGTCATGCAGCGGGGCGAGGTGGTAGAGGCCGGTCCGACAGCCGATATTTTTGACAACCCGCAGCATCCTTATACACAAAAGCTGCTGAGCGCAGAGCCTAAGGGCCAACCCGGCCCCGTCGGGACAGGGGCCGAAGTGGTGGCCGAAACGGACGCACTGCGGGTCTGGTTTCCGATCCAGAAGGGCCTGCTCAAGCGCACGGTTGGTCATGTGAAAGCGGTCAATGCCGCCACATTGCAAGTCCGCGCAGGCGAGACAGTTGGTATTGTAGGCGAAAGCGGGTCTGGCAAGACGACGCTGGCGCTGGCGATCATGCGACTGATCGCATCAGAAGGCCGGGTGGTCTACATGGGCCAGGACATTCGCGAATGGTCCGTGCGTCAGTTGCGGCGTTTGCGTAAGGACATGCAGATTGTCTTTCAGGACCCTTATGGCAGCCTTTCGCCGCGGATGACGGCGATGCAGATCATTTCGGAAGGGTTGGGCATCCACAAGGTCGATGCGCATCGCGAAAAGCGTGAATTGGTGGCCGAGGTGATGGCCGAGGTTGGCCTCGATCCTGCAACGATGGACCGTTACCCTCATGAATTCTCGGGCGGGCAGCGGCAGCGGATCGCGATTGCGCGGGCAATGGTGTTGCGTCCGCGACTGGTGGTACTGGACGAACCGACAAGCGCTCTCGACATGACCGTGCAGGTGCAGATCGTGGATCTGCTGCGCGGGCTGCAGGAAAAGTACGGGCTGGCCTATCTGTTTATTAGCCATGATCTGAAAGTCGTCCGCGCCATGTCGCACAAGGTCTTGGTGATGAAACAGGGCGACGTGGTCGAACAGGGTGCTGCGGATGATCTATTTGACCGGCCGCAGACGGATTACACCAAGTTGCTGCTACAGGCGACTCATTAGATCGCGGAGGAATGCCCTGTTGGGCTTGCCTCGTAGGCGTCGAGGTGCCGGGCGACCATTCGGGTGAGGGGTCGCGCCTCGGTCGGGATCAGCAGGCGGCCTCGCATGCCGCCAAGCGTTTCGCCGAACGCATCGCGCGCCTCTCCGATCAGTGACCGGACCCTGGCAGCGTCTTCACCGAAATCGTCGGCGACGACGTTGAAATCGCACATGATCTTTTCGATGACGCGTCCGCGCAGACGGTCTTCATCCGTCAGAGTATGCCCGCGGGCGGTGGCAAAGGTGCCGTTTTCAATCGCTGTGGCATAGCCGGACGTGGCGCTGATATTTTGCGTGTAGCCTTCCGGAAACCGCGAAATCGCCGACGCGCCAAGCCCGATCAGCCAGGGCGTGTTGTCGTCGGTGTAGCCTTGAAAATTCCGCCGCAATGCGCCGGTTTCCTGCGCGATGGCCAGACCGTCATGGGCAGTGGCGAAGTGGTCTATCCCGATCTCGCGGTAGCCATCCCAGACAAAAAGGCGCCGCGCAGTTTCAAAAAGGCGCAGACGTTCCTGCGGCGTGGGCAACCTGTCGGACGGGATCATGGATTGCCGCCGCGCCATCCAGGGCACATGAGCATAGCCATAAAGCGCCACGCGATCCGGGCTCAGCGAAAGCAGCTTCTGGACGGATTCTGTGATCTTGCGGCCGGTCTGGTCGGGTAGACCAAAGAGGATATCGGCGTTAAGCGAATGCACGCCGGCTTTGCGCAGCATCTCCACGGCATCGGCGGTGATGTCAAAGCCCTGTACCCGTCCGATCGTGACCTGAATGTCGGGATCGAAATCCTGAATGCCGATTGAAGCGCGGTTCATCCCCGCCTTGGCCAGTGCGTCGATGCGGGTCTGGTCGACCTCGGCCGGATCAATCTCGACCGAGAATTCCGCGCCATCGCTCAGCGGCAGCACCGCCGCAATATGGCTGGCAAGATCCTCGATCAGTTCGAGGCTGAGCAGCGTTGGCGTGCCGCCGCCCCAATGCATTCGCCCGAGCGTGACGCTCGGCTTCAGATGTTGGGCAAGCAGGCTGATCTCGTTTTTTAGCGTTTGGATATACGCCTCGACCGGGCGCAACGTTTGAGTGCCCTGGGTGCGGCAGGCGCAGAACCAGCAGAGCCTGCGGCAGAACGGAATGTGCAGATAAAGCGAGATTTCGGCGCCTTCGGGCACGGCTTCAACCCAAGTGCGATGATCGCCCGCACCAACTGCATCCTTAAAGTGTGCTGCTGTCGGATAGCTTGTATAACGCGGCACTTTCGCGTCAAATAGCCCCATGGCTTGGAATCGAATTTGAGCATCCATGGTGCTCATGTTTAGGTCCAGCCAGGGGCGGGCACATTGATACAGATCAACGGGCATCGAAAAATGCAGAACGCTTACAATGTTGCGACCCAGGAATGTGCCGATTGTCCCATTAGGCACAGGGCCGTCTGTGCCCGCTGCGAAGAAGACGAACTGGCTCAACTAGAAGAGATCAAGTTTTATCGAAATTATGAAGCAGGACAGACGGTTATCTGGTCTGGCGACAAGATGGACTTTGTGGCCTCGGTCGTGTCGGGTGTGGCGACACTGACCCAGACGATGGAGGATGGACGCCGTCAGATGGTTGGCCTTTTGCTGCCGTCGGATTTTGTCGGACGCCCGGGGCGAGAAGGATCGCCCTATGACGTTGTCGCGCGCACAGATCTTGTGATGTGCTGTTTCCGAAAGCGCCCCTTCGAAGATATGATGAACCGTACGCCGCACATTGCCCAACGTCTGTTGCAAATGACTTTGGACGAGCTGGATGCAGCGCGGGAATGGATGCTGATTCTGGGCCGCAAGACCGCGCGGGAGAAGATCGCGTCGTTTATGTCGATCATTGCCCGTCGGGATGCGGTGCTGAGCACTGGTCGGATGACGTCATGCACTTTTGATTTGCCGCTGACCCGCGAGGCGATGGCGGATTACCTCGGCCTGACGCTTGAGACGGTCAGCCGACAGGTCTCTGCCCTGAAGCGCGACGATGTGATCCGGCTAGAGGGTAAGCGCAGGGTCGTCGTGCCGGATATGGGTGTTCTTCTGGAAGAGGCGGGCGACGATTGCGACGGCGGCCTCCTCGTTTAAGGATCGGCTTAGCGTGCCATGAACACCGGCACGCTGGCTTCTTCGAGCATCTGGCGGGTGGCCCCGCCGAACATCGCCTCTGACCAGCGCGGGCGGCCATATGCGCCCATCACCACCATGTCGATGTCGCGGTCCACGATCTGACGTTGCAGCACGTCGCCGATGCGGGGCAGAGTGCGGGCGACCACGTCAATCTCGCATCGGATGCCGTGACGTGCCAGATATTGGCTGAGCAATCCGCCTGGATCTGATCGGTCCGGCCCGTGGCGCGGGGGATCTATGATGGTGATATATGCGGTGTCGCTTTCGATCAGCAGCGGCATCGCCGAGCGGGTCGCTGCCATAGCCTCTTCGCTTTCATTCCAGCCCAGCAGCAGACGGCGTGGTGCGACATACGGTCCTGCATTGTCGGGCAGCAAGAGCACAGGCACTCCCGCGCTGAAAAGGGCGGCCTCGGTCACGGTGACATCATCGGGATGGGCGTTGGGCCCGTAGGGTTGCGGCAAAATGCCCAGATCGGAAAACCGCGCCATACGCGTAACTTCGTCCGCTATGCTGCCTGTCTGCGCGATCATCGGGGTCACGCCAAAGCGCAGCATCTCGCCCTGCATCACATCCTCAGCCCCTTTTGCAAGCGCATTCGCGGTGGTCTGGGCATCTTCCATACCGGCCTGCAATATGGCTGCGCTGAGTTCGCTGTAGTGCAAGCCAGCATGGCTGCGATCCACGCCAAGGGCCAGAACTTCCAGATGCGCATCGTGGCTTTTGGCAAAGCTCATGACAGCGCTGACGTGATCTTTGACGTGACTGTCTTCGGTCACCACGGTGAAGATGGATTTGTAAGCCATTGCCGGTCTCCTTCATGTATTTGGCGGAACGTTATTCCCGGCTGGGTGGTGGTGCCTTGATCCCCGTCAATCCAACCCCCGACTTTCCTTGACCCAGATCAAGGCGTGGGAGCGGACCTGTCGTCAAAAGAGACGCCAGAGAAGAAGCGTGGCTTTGGCCAAGCTGTCACGCAGGAGAGTGGAGCCCGGAATGATAGGGTACGGAAATTACGTCAAACTGATCGGCTACGGTCTGGCCACTTTGGCCGCCATGATCGCCGCGAACTACGCGCGCGATCTGGCCTATCAGGTTCACATGATCCTTTTGATGCTGGTCGCAGGCGGCCTGTTTCTTTGGACGGTGCGCCAAACGGATGAGCCGGTAAAGCCCACACCCACCAACGAATACATGGATGATGTGGTGCGCTACGGCGTGATCGCGACCGCCTTCTGGGGCGTCGTTGGTTTTCTGGTGGGCGTGGTCATCGCCTTTCAACTGGCCTTTCCAGCGCTGAACCTGGAATGGGCGCAACCTTACGGGAATTTCGGCCGACTGCGTCCCTTGCACACATCGGCGGTGATCTTTGCCTTCGGGGGCAATGCGCTGATCTGTTCGTCGCTCTACATCGTACAGCGAACTTCAGCGGCGCGGCTTTGGGGTGGCAATCTCGTCTGGTTCGTTTTCTGGGGCTACCAGCTTTTTATCGTGCTGGCCGCGACAGGCTATTTGCTGGGCGGCACACAATCCAAAGAATATGCAGAGCCTGAATGGTACGTGGACATTTGGCTGACCATCGTCTGGGTGGCCTATCTGGCCGTGTTCCTCGGCACGATCGTCAAACGGAAAGAGCCGCATATCTACGTTGCCAACTGGTTCTTCCTGAGCTTCATCGTCACCGTCGCGATGTTGCACATCGTCAATAACATCGCGATCCCGGTTTCGATCTTCGGATCCAAATCCATCCAGGTTTTTGCCGGCGTGCAGGATGCGATGGTGCAATGGTGGTATGGTCACAACGCCGTGGGCTTCTTCCTGACGGCAGGCTTTCTGGGGATGATGTATTACTTCATTCCGAAGCAGGCGGAACGTCCGGTTTACAGCTACAAGCTTTCGATCATCCACTTCTGGGCGCTGATCTTCCTTTACATATGGGCTGGTCCGCACCACCTGCATTACACTGCGTTGCCGGACTGGGCGTCGACCCTAGGCATGGTGTTTTCGATTATCCTCTGGATGCCGTCCTGGGGCGGAATGATCAACGGCCTTATGACCCTGCAGGGCGCTTGGGACAAGCTGCGCACGGATCCTGTCATCCGGATGATGGTGACGAGCCTGGCCTTCTACGGCATGTCGACCTTCGAAGGTCCGATGATGTCGATCCGGGCGGTCAACAGCCTTAGCCACTATACCGACTGGACCATCGGGCACGTGCATTCCGGTGCGTTGGGCTGGAACGGCATGATCACGTTCGGCGCGCTCTACTTCCTGACGCCAGTCCTGTGGAAACGCGAGCGGCTTTACAGCCTAAGCCTCGTGAACTGGCACTTCTGGCTCGCCACGATTGGCATCGTTCTTTATGCGGCCGCAATGTGGGTGACCGGGATCATGGAAGGCCTGATGTGGCGCGAAGTGGACGCCAACGGCTTCCTGGTCAACAGCTTTGCCGACACGGTCAGTGCGAAGTTCCCGATGTATGTGGTCCGCGGTCTGGGCGGGGTTCTCTACCTCGCTGGTGCGATCATCATGTGCTACAATCTTTGGATGACTGTGCGGGCGGCCCCAGCCAAGGCGCCGCTGCCAACAGCCGTCCCGGCCGAATAGGGAGGGATGTGAGATGGCAATTCTTGACCGCCACAAGATCCTGGAAACCAACGCGACGCTTCTGCTGATCTTCAGCTTTCTGGTTGTCACGATCGGGGGCATCGTGCAGATCGTTCCGCTTTTCTACCTCGAAAACACGATCGAGAAGGTGGAAGGCATGCGACCCTACTCGCCCCTCGAACTGACCGGGCGCGAGATCTACGTGCGCGAAGGCTGCTATGTCTGCCACAGTCAGATGATCCGACCCATGCGCGATGAGGTCGAACGTTATGGGCATTATTCGCTGGCCGCCGAGTCGATGTATGACCATCCGTTCCAGTGGGGTTCGAAGCGGACTGGGCCGGATCTGGCCCGGGTCGGCGGGCGCTATTCCGACGATTGGCATGTCGATCACTTCCGTGATCCGCAATCGGTCGTGCCGGAATCGGTGATGCCGAAATACGCCTTTCTCGAACGCACGTTGATCACCCCGGAATATGTCGAAGACCTGATGTCGACCCACCGTTTCGTGGGCGTGCCTTACACCGACGAGATGATTGAAAACGCGCGTGCCGATTTCCGTGCGCAGGCCGATGCGGATAGCGATTTCGATGGGCTTCTGGAACGCTATCCGGGGGCGCAGGTGCGCAATTTCGACGGGCAGGACGGGATTTCCGAAGCCGATGCGCTGATAGCATACATGCAGATGCTGGGCACGCTGGTCGATTTCTCGACCTTTGTGCCGGATGCAAGCCGGTAGGAGCGCAAGATGGAGCAATATTCATTCCTGCGTGAACTGGCCGACAGCTGGGGCCTTCTCGTCATGTTCCTCATCTTTCTGGGGGTCGGCATCTACGTCTTCCGGCCCGGATCTCGGAAGATCCATGACGATGCGGCACAAGCGCCCTTTCGAAACGACGACAAACCTGCTGATCCAATGGAGGATCGGACATGAAGAAAAGCGACCATACCAGCGAACAGGGCTACGGAACGACGGGCCATGAATGGGACGGGATCGAAGAATGGAACAACCCCCTGCCCCGCTGGTGGCTCTGGACCTTCTATCTGACCATCATCTGGGGCCTGGGTTATACGATTGCGTATCCGGCTTGGCCGCTGATCAGCCAGGCGACAACCGGGCTTCTGGGCTATTCAACCCGCGCCGAAGTCGCTGAAGAAATCCAGCGGGTCGAGGCGGCAAATGCGGATATCAATGGCCGCCTTGCCTCGGTCGAACTGACCTCGCTGGTCGAAGATCCTGAACTGACGCAATACGCGACCTCATCGGGTGCGGCGGTTTTTCGAACCTATTGCTCGCAATGCCACGGCTCGGGTGCGGCGGGTGTTCAGGCTGCAGGCTATCCGAACCTGTTGGATGATGCGTGGCTTTGGGGCGGTTCGATCGAGGATATTCACACCACGATCACCTATGGCATCCGCAACGAACACCCGGATTCGCGCTATTCCGAAATGCCAGCCTTCGGCGATATTCTGAGCGATGAAGAAATCGCGCAGGTGGTCAATTATGTGCAATCCCTGTCCGGTGCGTCGCAGGACGCGCAACTGGCCGCAGCCGGAGAAGAGCTGTTTGTTGACAATTGTTCGGCCTGTCACGGCGAGGCGGGCGAAGGCGATCCGTTGCAGGGCGCGCCAAACCTCGCCGATGCGATCTGGCTTTATGGCGGTGATTTCGAGACGCTGACGGAAACGGTGCGGTACAGCCGCTACGGCGTGATGCCAAACTGGGACGACCGGCTGAGCGAGGCTGAGATACGCGCGGTGACACTTTATGTGCACCGGCTTGGAGGGGGCCAGTAAGCCGCTGGATCACCTTAGGAAGCCAGCGAAGGGCGGCCAGAGGAGGGCCGCCCTTCGTTCTTTTGGACACGCGCCTTGCACTGGATATCCGGGGCGGAATCCCACATAAACGTTCGGTGTTTCAGAGTGCGGACCAGACGTGACGCAATACCATCTTTTGCAAGCCCCGAAAGGTCGGACCGTGCCGTTTGGGCTGTCGGCCACAGCACTGCTGGTCGCATTTCTATGTCTTCTTCCCATGGTCGCAGTGGCAATTGCGGCGCTTCTGGGTGGGCTTGATGCGGTCAGTCATCTGGCTGCGACGGTTCTGCCGCGGTACATCGCCAATACGGGGCTGCTGGTTCTCTTGGTTGGGTTCGGCACCTTTGCCATTGGTGTCGGAGCGGCCTGGCTGGTAACCATGACACGCTTTCCCTGCGTGAAGATCTTTGAGATCTTGCTTGTCCTGCCGCTGGCCTTCCCCGCCTATGTGCTGGCCTATGCCTATACGCATGTACTGGATCATCCGGGCATCGTGCAGGCGACCCTAAGGGATCTGATGGGATGGGGGCCGCGGGATTATTGGTTCCCCGAGGTGCGATCATTGGGCGGGGCGGCGGTTATGCTGGTGCTGGTGCTTTATCCTTACGTCTATCTTCTGGCGCGTGCCTCGTTTCTGCAGCAAAGCGGATCAACCTTCATCGCGGCGCGGGCGCTTGGAAGCAGCCCGCTGGGCGCCTTTCTGAGTGTGAGCCTGCCACTGGCGCGGCCTGCCATCGCGGGGGGCGTTTTGCTTGCGGTGATGGAGACGATCGCGGATTTCGGAACGGTGGCCTATTTCGGGGTTCAGACCTTTGCGACCGGGATCTACACAAGCTGGTTTTCCCTTGCGGATCGGGCCGGGGCGGCGCAGCTTGCCCTGTGCTTGCTGACCTTCGCCTTGCTGCTGGCGATGCTAGAGCGGGCGCAACGGGGCAATGCCAAATATCACGACCCCAGCCGGGGGCAGCGTCATCAGGCACCCATCACCCTGCGCGGCGGGTGGGCGGCATTGGCCGTTGCGCTGTGTGGCATGCCGGTTGTGTTCGGTGCGATCCTGCCGGTCGTGATCCTGTTCGAGATGGGGATTGGTTCAGAGCAGGACTTACTGAGTCCGCGCTATCTGGGTTTTGTGCAGAATTCGCTGACGCTGGCCTCTGTCGCGGCGCTGATAACCGTGGGCGGCGCCGTGGCCGTCGGGTTCTTCCGGCGCATGTCGCCGGGGCCGCTTTCCAATGGGGCAGGCTATGTGGCGCGGTTGGGATATGCGGTGCCGGGGGGGGTTATCGCCATAGGCCTGCTCGTGCCGTTTGCGAGCTTTGATAACGCGCTTGACGCCTGGATGCGGGCGAACTTCGACATCTCAACGGGTCTGCTTTTCACCGGGTCCATCTGGCTGCTGGTCTTTGCCTATATGGTCCGGTTCATGGCAGCTGCACTCGGCGCCTATGAGGGAGGGCAGGCGCAGGTCCATGACAATATGGACGCAGCGAGCCGTTCGCTGGGGCGCGGGCCTATGGGCACGTTGCGGCGGATTCATCTGCCGATTCTGACGCCGAGCCTTTTGACTGCGCTGTTGATTGTGTTCGTGGATGTGATGAAAGAATTGCCCGCGACGCTGATCATGCGACCTTTCAACTATGACACGCTGGCGGTGCAGGCCTATCGCCTCGCCTCGGACGAGCGGCTGGAAGGGGCGGCGGTGCCGAGCCTGGTGATCGTAGCGATGGGGCTTTTGCCGGTCATTCTAATCTGTCGGCAAGTGGGGCGGCGTCGATCCTGATCCGGCGGTTTTACCAAAAGGCGCGGCTGCGCCGCATTTGATTTATTGCGCTTGGGCCGCGCGGGCCTCGAGAGGCGCTGCCTCTCGAACTCTCCGGGATTTTTTTGACCCAGAGAAAGTTGGGCCTGCTTGATTTGATGATGCCAGGTGAAGGGTTGATTCAGATTCTAATCAACTTATGAGTGTGCATCTTGATGAATCGGAATGATTTGGACTGCGCTTTTGTGACGATTTCCTGACAAAACTTCCGGCACAAACTGCCGCAGGCGGGCTAACGTATTGAAATTGAAAAAAATCAAACGATTTGCGTTATCGCAAACCTGTGTTGCGGGGTGGCGAACCCTCTGCTACATCCGCCCTGATTTGCAGACCCGCCCCAAACGGGTCCACTAACCGTGTCCTGCCCTTTTGAGGTAGGGCCATGACATCGAAAGGGTGGACGTGTCCGAACCAGCTTCGATTTCCACAGGTATCGCGGCCCGATATGCCGCAGCCGTTTATGACCTTGCCAAGGAAGCCAAAGACGTCAAGGCCATCGAGGCCGATCTGAGCGCCCTAACTGATGCGATGGCGACAAGCGCCGATTTCAATGGCCTGATCCATTCCCCGATTTACAGTCGCCAAGAGCAGGGTGCCGCCATAACGGCAATCGCCGCAAAGATGGGTTTGTCGACGATCATGTCGAACACTCTGGCCCTGATGGCGGAAAAGCGGCGCCTTTTTGTGGTGCCACAGCTTGTTCAGGCCCTGCGCGACATCATCGCCGAAGACAAGGGCGAGGTCACGGCGGATGTGACGACCGCCAAGGCGCTGACGAAGACTCAAAGCGAAAAACTTTCCGAGACGCTGAAAAAGCGGATGGGCAAGGATGTCACCATAAATGCCACCGTCGATGAAAGCCTGATTGGCGGTATGATCGTTAAAGTGGGCTCGAAGATGATCGACACGTCGATCCGCTCAAAGCTCTCATCCCTACAGAATGCAATGAAAGAGGTCGGATAAATGGGTATCCAAGCAGCAGAGATTTCTG
>CALCOY010000008.1 GCA_937897325.1 uncultured Shimia sp. | reverse complement strand
TCTTCCTCCGTTTTCCTAAACATAGCGGAGGACCACTTCAGTGGGGGAAGACCAGGCAGGATCAGTGGACGCCCCTGATATGCAGGCTTCAGCGTTGAGCGCCGTAGATGATGCGCGGCTTGCCTTTGTAAGCGGTGCGACCGACGCTCGGGATGACTTTCTGACCGAGGAGAATATCACCACACTGGCGGAGAGATTGCAGGACAAGGTGTCCGCTGACGGCTGGGTAATGGCCGCTGCTTGGCAGCGCGGTATTTCTCGCGCGGTCGCGGACCAGCGGGCAAGTTTTTCCGATTTCAGCCTCGATGTCGTGAAGGAAAGCAATGTTTCCCGGTTCCTTAATCCACGCGATTTTAACAGCTCGCTTTTCAATCGTAATCCGACGACTGACGCCCTGCTAGGCGACATGGAAGTCAGCATGGAGGCGTGGAGTACGGTTGCGCCTCAGGTCGCCGCGGCCACACGCGGTCGTGCGTCTTCTGCGCCAACATCCCTTAGCTCTGGGGGGGCAGAAGAAATGTCGGGGGCTTTGGGGTATTTGGCGGAGCTAATGATTGATGCTTTCTCTCCGAGAGACGGGGAGGGGTACAGCGACCCAATGGTCGATGTCACCGAATACGGGTTCGGTCTCATGAAGGTCGGTGGGCTTATGGTTGGTTCTGGCGCTGTAGCTGATATCGTCAGCGGCATTGCTGCCTTTACCCCAGCCAGGGCCGCATCTCCAGTTCTTGATGGCCTTGCCGATCATGTATTGTACCCGGTCGGGTGGACCCTGCTGATGTCGGGTTTCTTTGTTGCATCAATCCTTCCGTTGATACCGATCGTGTACTTTCTCACGGCAGTTGCGTCGTGGCTAATTTTGGTACTTGAGGCAATGTTTGCTGTCCCGCTTGCGGTGCTGTCGTTGTTCACCCCGGCCCGTGAAGGAACCTTACTTGGATCGTGGAACAGGATAATTCTCACAATTTTCGGTATCTTCCTCCGGCCACTCTTTACGATCATTGGGCTGTTTGCGGGAATGCTACTGGTCGCAGTCATCCTAGACTTTTCCTATGATCTGTTCAGATCGATGGTTGTGATGGTTGCACCGACTCCATCGATCCTGAACATCTTCTCAATGCTTGGCGTCGTCTTGGTGTCGGTTATCGTTTCGTTCTACATCGTCCTCCTTGGGTCGCAGATGATTACCCAGATCGGCGATGGCGCGATGAACTGGCTAAATATTGGCATCAGTGCTGCCGGTGGCAGCATGAGCGTCGGGCAGCAGGTCCAGGCACGCTCTGGCGTTGAAGCAGGCGCACTGCCAAACCGTGCCGGTCTTGCAGGCGGTGCTGCGAAGATGCTGCCCGGATCAGGTGGGGCCAGCTCTCGGCCACCTGCGCCAATGGGAGGCCCTGCCGGAGGTGGTGCGCCGATGCAGCCCAAAGGAGGCGGCATCACAGCGCCCACATCTACCAGAACGGCTTTGATCGGTGGTGACTTGGCCGGAGCACGCTCGTCGGCGGCGTCGGGCGGTGTCGGAACTTCAAGACAAGGAACAACCCGCGGGCTGGTACGTGACGCCGCCTTCAAGGCGGGTCGCCAGATGACCAAGAAAAGAAGAGGCTAATGAATATTATCAAAGCGTTATGCATATTGTTCTTCGGTTCTTCTGAGCAACGTCAGATCGGCAAAATATTGGCTCGTCGTTATCATTTTTCAGGTGATCAGGACGACTGGTTAGCTGGGCAAAAGCACTACGCTGATGTCTTGGAAAATGCGGGGTTTGATCCTGCCTCCCTGGCGAATGAGATTGATGCCGCTCTCCGGGTCAGTTTCGACGTGCAATTCCAACTTGGTGCCAACGCGCCAGAACTGCGGGCGCAGCAGCCAGTTGAACGGCCTCGCCTCAAACCAGGTGACGCCGGTTTCATCCGAGAGGAGGCGCTGCGAACTTTCCAATCAACCGGTGTTTACGGATTGCCGTCGCATGGTGGTCACATCCTGACAAAAGAGGAGCGCAAGATTCATGGTCTTCCATGATCGTGCAGCACGGCTGACTCTGACGGCAAGGGTTTGGGTCCACAAGCTCGACAAAGCAAAAGTCTTCAATGGGCGGGGGCTGTATTGGTGGAGCACTGGTGCCGTTTTTGTTTTCACTTTCGTGACGCTTTGGATCGACCAATCAGTATCGATTACTGAGAACCCCATCGCCTATGGGACGCGGTTTCAAGCAGAGTTCATAGACACCTTGTTGGCTATGGTGGTTGCGTTGGCGTTGTCGGCGCTCGTTTATCATGGCGGCTACGCAATTCTGGTGCTCACTTCATGGGGAACGATCACATGCCCGAACGACCTGCTTGAACGGGTCGTTGAAGATGGAAACTGGGCTGCTGCTCTGGAGCTTGCCGAGCGCTTTCGCACAGACCCCATTCAGTGCAATTTCTGGGAACGCAAGGCACGGGAGCTTGGTTATGACGCCTAACGCTTTTTGGATGTCATCGATCCTAAAATCGGTGGAAAGCGGGCCGTCGGAACGTGAACTGTATGAAGCCCCGCTGCTGGATCGGTGGAGCAACGTTTCGTTCCCGAATGAAGATGTGATGCGGCTCTTTGGTATCGTCACCGGACATCCAACCATTTGCGACCGAACGCTGACCACGTCGCCGCTTTTCGCTGTCGATTTGAGCGTTGGTTTGGCGAGAACCCGGTCGCGTTGGTACCGGCTGACATCGAACTTCGTTCCGGCCAACGAAGACGAAAAGCAGGCTGAGCTGGATGCGTTGGTAGCAGCCTTGGACGTTCAGCGAACAAGCCTTCGAAACCAGCTCAATGACCCAATGGAAGTCGAATGAAACGGGTCTCCACCAGCCATGCCGCCCACCAAACGGCTGGGCATGGATGGTGGAGACTTGGCGCAATAGCGCCAACCGCAAAGTCCGGAACGGGCTGCGCAGGCGAAGCCGAAGAGGGGATCAAAGGGTCTCCCTTTGCACGCTGTTTTGGGATGCCGCTAGGTAGGGGCCAAAAACGGAAAGCGGGTTTCCCTTTTTTCAAGGGAAATAGGAACGAGGTCGAAAATGGGTAAGTCGGGTGCGATCAGGGTCAGAGCGTTGGATGCATCGCAGATTGGCGCGATGGAAACGCACGAGAACAGAGCGGACCATGTAGCCAAGCTGCGAGTCGTCCGCAATGTTCGAGCGCTTGTATTTTCGCCCTACTCAGAAAGTCTCTTGCCCGACGACTATGAACAAACAATCGAAGATCAGATCGCGGTGTGAAACCCTAATCTGCACCTATCAATTTCTGAGGCTTGCGAGCACCATTTGGCCGGGGCCAGAATGAACAAGGGAGCCAAAAAAAGTTGTCTGCATGCGATTGTCCAATTTCCTACCGACATGGAGATCAACGATCAGACTGAGCGCGAAATGCTGGCTCAGGCTGTGGCATTCGTGAACAAATTGCATGGCGGGAACGCCGTGTTTCATGCTCGCCTCGATCGGGATGAAACTGGCCGACACACCGTCGATGTCTTCTATGCCCCGCGCTATGAGAAAGTGACGAAACGGGGTTCCACGACGTGGACAAGCCTGACGAAGTTCGGCAAAGCGCTGGCGGTCGATGCATTCGGCTACAAGCCCAAAGAAGTCCAAAACAAGGGAACTGGACAGCGAGAAATTGTTCTGGGTTCAGACGGCGAGCCGGTAATGATCCCATGCGATAGTCAGTCCAATCAGGGCAAGGCGCTTCAGCAAGCGTGGTTCAAACACCTGCGAGATGAGATGGAGCTAGATTGGGTGGTTCGCGGCAATGCCAAAGTCGGAAGCGACCCTGACCGTCTGGAGGTCGAAGCTTACAAACTCCGGCAGGACCAAATTCAGTTGGAAGCTGAGCGGGCAGCTGTCGCTGTTGAACGGAAGCAGGTTGAGGAACGCATTGACGTTGCTGGCCGGGTCGATGCCGCAATTGCCCTGTTAAGCCAGAGCGAGGCCCCAGAGCCGACATCAGCGTTCATCGAAGATGAACTGACCAAGAAGTGCTTTGACGCGGTTCCTTGCCCCCTCTGGGGCGATGAGGAGGGCTGCTTGGGGCCGATGCAGGAATACTACGACTACGCGGTCGAACAACGCGAGATGATGCAAGTGTTGCACGCTGACAAACGGGGTACGGAATGGGATGTGGATGTACCTGATGATCTAACCATTTTCGAAGCGGCTCGCTGGTGGAAGGACTTTGAAGCGTGGTGGTCGCGTAAACTGGAGGTGTTCTTCGTCGGGGAGGATGGAGAAGGTGGCTTTCGGCCGCAACTCAAGCGCGCTGTGGGGCGGCGGCACTGGAATAAACCAGAGAGAAAAAGGGTGCCGACGACAAGACATGTCAGCCACATTTTTGAACCTATCAGAGAGTTAAGACGAACAGCCTTTAAAGAACTAAGGGCGAAGATACTTCCCCAAGTTGGAGCCGCTCGCGATTTTTTGGTTGCCTTAAGTTCGGAAACCTTAATTAGGCCGAAGTAAACCGCGCAAGATGTTGAATTAGCTTTGAAAATCTTGAGAGCAGCAAAGCGCGGCGGTTTTGTGATGGGGCAAAACAAAACGCTTCACATGTGCGTAAATGTGTGGAAAAGTGCGCACAAGTGCTGAGGGCGGGGCTGGCTGAAGGATATGACCAATGCGCGTAACAGTCATCCTTAATGAAGAAGAGGGTGAGGTTTTTGAAGCATACTGCGAAGCAAATGGCTTCAAAAAATCGACCTTGATTAATCGTTTGATAAGAGAACATATAGAGAACAGCGGCTTTAAGCTTCAACGTAACCTGTTCAGCAGTCAGAAAAAGGGCGGAGATCAGTGATGGAAGTAAGCAGTCTCAGTTTGAGCTCGTTTTTTGCCGGAATCGGTGGATTTGACTTGGGTTTTGAGAGGAAAGGGTTCAAGACCGCATTCCAGTGCGAAATCAATGACTTTTGTGTTTCGGTCCTAGAGCACCACTGGCCAACAGTTGAGCGTGCGGAAGACATCTCTACCCTGAACGCAGACGATATCCCCAGCACTGACATTTGGTGCGGCGGCTTCCCTTGCCAAGACGTCTCGGTAGCGAGGGGTGCAAGAGGCCGAGATGGTTTGCGTGGGAAAAACAGTGGACTGTTCTACCCTTTCTTGGAGCTGATAAAGGCGAAAAAGCCTCGGGTGTTGGTGCTTGAGAATGTGGTCGGCCTATTAAACTCTCATAATGGCCAAGACTTTCGTGTTGTCTTGGAGGAGCTGACCGAAATTGGCTACGCCGTTGCTTGGCGTGTCATGAATAGTCGCTATTTTGGTGCACCACAATCGCGGCCAAGAGTTTTTATCTGCGCATCGCTTGACGACCCAGAGTTGCCTTTACGCGTTCTGTATGAGGAGAGTGCAGGAACGAGGCCAGTCGCACGCCGTGAAGGATTTCTTGAGGTGCATGAGTGCGATGTTTCAGGCGCGAAGGTTCCTGGCGTTGCTTATTGCCTCGCAGCAACATCCGGACGCCACACTGGGACAGATTGGAGTAGGACTTACATTTCATACCACTCATCTGTTCGCCGGTTGACGCCGAACGAATGCGAAGGCTTACAGGGTTTCCCCATGCATTGGACAGATATTCCACTGCTTAAGGGAAAAAATGCGGCGGATTGCGACACTCCGCGCTATCATGCTTTGGGCAATGCGGTGGCAGTCCCTGTGATCGAATGGATCGCCGATAACCTTCGGTTAGCGCTCGATGCTAAGCTTCGGCTGTTCAACGGCTTCACCGTTGAGGATGCGACGAGCCGGTATCCAGACTTCCAAGTGAAGGGAGCCCGAGTTCAAGAACTTAGCAGCTTGCACTTCTCGGTTGATGACGGTCAAGAACGTTTGCGTTGGCAAAATGGTGGGTACGCGCGGAAGGGTGTCTGCATAGATGTTAGAGCTCCCGAGGCTCCAACAAAACCAATCGAGACCCCGCTGATTGACGTTATCGAAACCCGAAAGCCCGCTCAACACTACTACCTGAGCGCAAACGCTGCTGAAGGTATTCTTCGGCGAGTCGACAGTCAAAACCGGACCCTGTTTGGTCCGATGGACACAGCCTTGAGACGTATGGCCAAGAAGCCGAGCAAACGCAGCTTCCAGAGCGCATCGGTTTTGCAACCGCAACTCGCTAACTAGGCACACTTTTGGTACTAGGGACGGAATCGATTTGTCCAAAGGTGCCCATTGCAGTTTGTTGTTGTCCGTCTCGGAAAAGATAGTGTTCAGGATATCAAGCGGCTTGATACCGCTGATACCAAATCATTTCAGCCCTTCAGTTTCGGCTTTGTGTGTACACAAGTTGAGGAAGGCATCGGGCCGTCCGACTACGTGGTCCTATGGCTTGGCTCTGACAACAATAAGGGCCAGCCTACAGGCTGGAAGCAGGGTATCCGCGCAATTGGTCAGATTGCAACGCTGAATAGGGGCGGCGGGTTTAATGACCCTAGTCAGATTGCGATTGAAGTCATTGCGCTATTGCCCGAGAGCCTCGACCAGTTCGACTTCTTGGAACGAAGTGCTTCACACTACAAGTATTTCTCTAAGTATCCGGTCGTGGGCGTGCGATCCTCACGTAACAATGCAATCCAAAAGGTTAACGAGGATGACCGCCAAAAAACAGCAGCACTGCTGACGGCGGTTTCAATCCTGTTCCCAGGTATCAAAGATCAGCTTGCTGCCAATTCTCCAGATTTATTGAAGCTGTTAGACTTTGTACCAGTTGGCGATGCTCAACCTTCCAAGACTAAGGCAACAAAAATCGAGGATGAGGACCCGATTTGGACTTGGTTTGCAGCTGAAGTCTTCAAAAAGCACGAACGAAACTTTTTGTTCCTTGGATCCCCGGGCACAGGCAAAACTTGGTATGCGAGAGAGGTCGCCCTAAAGCTCTCTGAAGGCAACCCGGATCGAGTGTCTTTTGTGCAGTTTCACCCATCATTTTCGTATGATGATTTTGTTGAGGGATACACTCCGCGCTTACAGGGTACTGGAACCGCTGTTTCGTATGAAATTCAGGCGAAGCATTTCTTGCGGATCGCCAACAAGGCAAAGAGCGACGGTAGCAATTTATACGCCATTGTAATTGATGAATTGACACGCGGCGATCCAAGTCGCGTGTTTGGAGAGCTTCTGACCTATATTGAGACAGATCATCGCGGCGAGGAGTTTGATTTGGCTTATTCGGGCAAGCCAACCTTCGTACCATCAAATCTCGTAATACTGGCTACCGCAAATCCGCATGATCGATCAGTTGGCGATCTAGATGACGCCTTGGTTCGCCGGTTTTCTATGAAAGAGTTTCCGCCTGATAAGGTGCTGCTAAAACGTCGATTTGAAGAGAACTCGGTTCAATCCAATATGGCCCAAAGGCTTGTTCACGCATTTGATCTGATAAATCAGCAGCTTGGAAATACATTTGGTCATGCGCATTTTTGGAACCTGCGGACGGAGACAGACTTCCATGATTTGTGGGACTCTCGGTTGCGCTTTTTGATCGGCAGAGCACTACAGTTTGACGATGCTGCGCTCGAAAGTTTGCAGGACGAGATAGCCGAAGTTTTTCCGATCCTCCAAACCGCTGAGGGTACGGAGGCAGAGCAGGCCGAAGTGGTAGATGAACAAGCTCTGTCGGATGAGGCCCCTTGAGAATCCTAAAGGCTCAAGAGCGTAGTAGCATCGCAATTCCGCTCTCCGACCTGATCGGCGAGGATGGTCAGCTCAATCTTCGAGCCGATCTGATTGGTCGTGGCCTAGTTGAAGTCAAGCAATCAAAATTTGACCTTAGGCTTCAGATCAATGGTTTGGTTGGTAGGCTACCTTTGAACAGTCGCGTCGGCCTTGATATCGGCCCTAAGTTCCCGGTCAGCAACCTGAACCGTATGGTGTATGCATCGAACGAACAACTTGAAAATCCATTCGGAACAGAACGGCCATATGAGGATGCGGTCTCCGAAGACTACCTGCCCGTCCCACTCGTGCGCACCTTTGCAGCGATTCTGAAGTCTTTGATTACTAGGGGCCTTCTTAAGCGCTATCAACGGCAACAATCTGATGGGCCTCCAAAGTCCCGTGTGGATTTCAACAAGACCCAGCAAAAATACTGGTCCAAATTAAAACCCACAATGGCGGTAGTGGAATACTATGAGTTTGGGCATGATAATTTGCCTAATCAATGCCTGAGGTTCGCCGCTGAAAAGGCACTCGCAATTTCCAAAGGCAATCCTCACCTCAGTGGCTGTATTGGTGACCTTGCCGCTTCATTGCGCCAGCTATCGAGAGTATCGCAGCGTGACGCTTACACATTGAGAAGAGATTTGATGGCTGTGCAACAAGTCGTTCCGGCTTGGAGGAGCGATTACCACCGAGGTCTCCAACAGGCCATTAAGATCATTGGTGCTGTAGACGTTTCGCTCAATACAGCGCAAAAAGGGTTGGCATTGGAGTCCTTCATTATTTCACTGGATGATGTTTTCGAAGGCTATGTTCGATCAGTCCTTGCGGAGCTACCCGATTTTGGTTTCGGCCGCGTGGCGACACTCGATGGGAACAAGAAGCGGCATCAACTTCCGTTTTTCGTCGACAACAAGAAGTACAAAATTAAACCCGACTTGATTGTCAAAGATGGTCGAGGAGCGCTGATAATTGGCGACGCAAAGTACAAAAAGAAACCGTCTGAAGAGGATCGCTACCAGATTGTCAGTCATGCTTTGGCATACGGCGTCAAGAAAGCGATCTTGATCTATCCAAAGTCGCCATCCTCTCAGCAATCTGGGCTGGTGCGGCTCGGCAAGATTGGGCTAGAGGCAGGTATAGAAGTCTTTGAATTTTACTATGATTTATCGAGTGACATGAAGATGTCTGAACAGCAACTAAGATCTGCAATACAAAGTCTAGCATAATGCTAGCAGCCTTTATAGCTAGCATGCTAGCTAGCAATGTTGGAATGACTTAAGCTATCAGTTGGTTCAAAGCTCCTCCGGTACATCTGCGGCCCATATATCCTGAATGGTTACTTCGACTGAGGGATCACCCGTCGCTGCCAGCTTTATAGCCCAGGAAACAATGTTATTATGGTCGCTGCCTTGATAGAGCCTCATCATCAAACATAACGCCCCAATCGTTTTGTTCGCTAACATCTGCTTAGCCTCTTGCCGAATTTGAGGGCTGCTTCCAGTAAGAAGAGCATGAACATCGAGGCCAAATCGAGCGTACAATTGGAGCATGAAGTCGGCGGTCATACTGGTTCGACCCGCCTCTAAGTCTTGATAAGCGCGTCGAGAAACCCCTGCTTTTTCAGCCATATTTGCTTGGGTTAAGCCTAGGCGTTTTCGGAATTTCTTCAGATTTCCAGCCGGATCACACTTAGCCAAAGTTTCGTGGATCAGGCCATCTTGCAGACTAACGCCGTCGAACTCCAACGTCTTTGGATCAAAGTTGGGTGACATTGCCTGCTCGATTTCGGCCTTTGTCATGCTGTTTGTATCTGGCTCAGGGAGTCTAAATTTCATTCTTCACCTTAAAAGCGCAGATATCTGCGCAAAAATGATCATTTATTTGCTTCTATGCGCTATGTATTGCGCTTACAAGTGGATTGCACGATCTTGCTCCAAATTGCTCAGTGGAGTTGATAAATGTCAAACTTGTTGGAGAACGGCAGAACACCAGAACAATGGTGCGAGCAGCTCAGTCTACGCGGCATCAAACTCTCTCCGCGAACTCTGAGGGCTAAGGCCAGAGCGCACTCCCAGTTTTACACAATCGGAAACCTCATGTTAATTTTGCCAAACCAGTTTGAGGCGATTTTGCTCGCGGAAACTGAAGCTGAGCAAAGTCAGACTGCGCCATGATCCAGTTTGTCTCGGCAGTCGAACTAGCAGAAAAATTTGGGTTCAACGGGCCTAACGACGGGTTCCGCGCTTTCTGTAGGCAGCTTGGTATCCAACCGATCCGTCGAAACCCGCACTATTTTGACCCGATCCATGTACGCGCCCGTTTAGACGCCGCGCAGGGCCTGGAGGCTCGACAGAATGGTTCGGAGCAAGAGAGGGATTTGGTGGAGGCTAGGAGGGCAAGACGTGCTGCGCAGTAGCCTACCGAAGGGTGTCCACAGAGTTAGACGCAAGACAGTCGAAGGCGTCAGGTACCATTTCTATGCTTGGCGTGGCGGGCCAAAGTTCTGGGTGGATACGGTGAAAGAGCCGCGCGACCCCGCATTTTTGATCGCTTTTGCCGAAGCGATCAAGACGCGGCATTCAGTTGACTACATGACGCCACAAATGGTGGACGACTTCCTTAACAGCACAGCTATGCCACCAAGCGAGCGCAGCAAAGATGACTATCGAAAGTGGGCGCTACGTTTTGCGGAAGAGTTCGTAGACGATCCGGCGAAGCTTTGGGAAAATCCAAAGTCGCGCGGGGAGCTGAACGAGTGGCGGGCCAAGTGGAAAGACTCGCCCAAGCAACACGACTACGCGGGGACTGTTGCTGTGCGCATCCTCAATTGGGCGAGGGACGAAGGAAAGATCGCTGCGCACTACTGCGACCGCCTTCATCGCATTTATTCAGTGGATCGGGCCGAGATCGTTTGGACCGAAGCGGATCAACAGGCGTTCAAGGACGCTGCACCATCATGGGTCAAGCGCGTGATGACACTAGCTTGCGAGACAGGCCTAAGGCCCGCCGACCTTGTGCGGCTCACGCGCGGCAACCTTGAGAGCTTCGATGGAGTGGACCGTTTCCGGGTGCGTACTCAGAAGCGCGGGCGCGTGGCACACATTCCAGTCACGCCTGAATTGCGGCAGTTGATTGATGAAACACCCGCAGGTCAGCTCGTTTTATTGGTCAACGACCGGAACAAGCCGCTCAAGCCCACTTCGGCCAGTCGTGCCATTACCCGTTACCGAGACCGCATCGCGGAAAAGCTGAGAGATCCGACGCTACGCCTCCAAGATACGCGCGGTACAGCGGCCACAAGGCTCTTGCGCGCGGGCCTCGGCCTCAACCAAATTGCAAATCACATGGGCTGGTCGCTTCGCTACGCAGCCGCTGTGATCGAGCATTATGCCGCCGTTTCACCTGCTGAGAGCGCGGAAGTCCTGGACTTACTGGAGCGCGAAAAGCAGCGCCGCGAGGGCAAAACTGTAAACGCTATTGTAAACGCCCCCGATGGGGCAAAGAGAGGAGAGAGCTAAGTGCTTGAAATTAAATGGAGGCGAGTACCGGAATCGAACCGGTGTACACGGATTTGCAATCCGCTGCGTCACCACTCCGCCAACTCGCCGCAAAGAGGTGTGGACTGGCGATAGCGGATAAGCCTGAGGCGCGCAAGAGCAACAGTCTGTGAATTGATTTCGCCCCATGTTGCCCGATGCTTGCGGATGTGGCACATCCAACTTCAAGCTTATTTACGTGAGTGATGCTGATGGCCGATTTCGCTGCGCGCCGTGTCGTGATGGTTGATACGCAGGTCCGTCCTTCGGACGTGACCAAGTTCCCCATTATTCAGGCGATGTTGGCCGTGCCTCGAGAGGATTTTGTGCCTACGACAAAGCGCGAGGCGGCCTATTTGGGGGAGAATCTTGATCTCGGTGGCGATCGTTTCGCCCTGGAGCCGCGCACATTGGCCAAGATGCTCGATGCTCTCGACATTGGTCCGCAAGAACTGGTCTTGGATATTGGTGCGGGGCTTGGCTATTCCTCGGCGGTGATCGCACGTATGGCGCAGGCCGTTGTGGCGCTCGAGGAAGATCCGGTCATGGTCCGTGATGCACAAGAGGCGCTCACCCAGGCGGGTGCGGACAACGTTGTTGTCCAAGAGGGCCCACTTGTCGATGGCGCCCCCGAGCATGGCCTATATGACATAATCATCTTGCAAGGCGGCGTGGCTCATCTGCCCGACAGCTTGAGCGATCAGATGAAGGATGGCGGCCGCATCGCCTGCATCTTTATGGATGGTGCGTTGGGCGAGGTGCGCGTAGGCTACAAACTGGATGGTCGGCTGTCCTGGCGGCGCATATTCAATGCAGGTGCGCCGGTCCTACCCGGCTTTGAACGACATAACACATTCCAGCTCTGAAAGCTCAATAGGGCTCGGGGCTAAAAACAGAGGCAGGCAGCATGAAATATTGGAAACTCAAACTTCGGGCAAGCTTCATTGCTGTCGGCGTTGTGATTGGCAGTGCGCAAGTAGCTATGACTGAAACACTCGCTGACGCGCTTGTTGGTGCCTACAATCACAGTGGTTTGCTTGAACAGAACCGAGCGCTGTTGAGGGCCGCCGATGAAGATGTTGCAACAGCTGCAGCGGCGCTTTTGCCTATTGTGAACTGGGCAGCAGATGTGACACGGACGGTCGGGGATTCCGTTTCGACCGGGTTTGCCGGGGACTTGCAATCAAATGACATCTTGACGACCACGGCAACCATCGAACTGATCGCCCAGTGGCAACTTTATGATTTTGGGGCGGATTCCGCACGGATTGAGGCGCAGAAAGAAACAGTCTTGGCGACGCGTGCGCGGTTGACATCGATCGAACAGCAGATCCTTCTGCGGGCCGTTGCTGCCTTCATGAACGTGCGACGTGAGGTCGAGAACGTCGCCCTCCGTCAAAACAACGTCCGCCTTCTGACCGAGGAATTGCGTGCGGCACGGGACCGGTTCGATGTGGGTGAAGTCACCAGGACCGACGTGGCGCTTGCCGAAGCGGCATTGGCCGAGGCGCGTAGTGGTCTTGCGGCCGCAGAGGGCAATCTGGTGCAGGCGCGGGCCGAGTATCGGAATGCTGTCGGTCGTAACCCCGGCAATCTCACTCCGCCTCGGGCGCTGCCGGGCGTCCCGCGTGACCCTGCAAGCGCACGGGCTGTTGCGCTCCGCACGCATCCTTCCCTGGCCGAGGCGCAGCGGCGTGTGGCCGCGGCCGAGCTTTTGATCAGTGCCGCTGAGCGAGACATGAAGCCCACCGTGACGCTGAATTCGCGTATCGGTGTGGAGGATAATCTCAACTCAAGTGCCTTCTCGAACACTGGCTCCGTCGGAGTCGAGATTGGCGGGCCGATTTATCAGGGTGGAAGGCTGTCGTCCTTGGCGCGCCGTGCCATGGCAACACGCGATTCCGAGAGAAGCAACCTTCATATCGTGCGGCATGACGTCGAACAGGACGTAAGCAACGCCTTTGCCGATCTTCTGTCAGCTCGTGCCCAGCTGGAAGCCTCCGAAAGGCAGATTTCGGCGGCACGGATCGCTTTTCAGGGCGTGCGCGAAGAGGCAACATTGGGCGCACGAACGACGCTGGATGTGCTTGATGCGGAACAGGAATTGCTGGACGCGCAAGCCAACCGTATCGCAGCGCAGGCAAACCAGTATATCGCGGCCTATTCTTTGCTTTCAGCGCAGGGGCTTCTGACGGCTGAGAGGCTGCGGCTGCCCGTTCAGATTTATGACCCCTCCGCTTACTACAATTTGGTCAAGGATGGCGTCGCGAAGAAAAGTCGCCAGGGCAGGCAGCTCGACCGGGTTTTGCGAGCCCTGCAAAAAGACTGAACTTTAAGGATGCGGTTGTGCGAGGTTGGCCGGGCATGTAGTTTGATCCCGAGCAAACCGCGACGGACCGCATGTCAGACCCGCTAGGCCAACGTGATGCCGAGGATGTCTTGTCCTCTGTAAAAAGGCAGGTTTCCGAAACAGCACCTGCACAGCCCGAAGCGTTCGTGCTGACGGCAGCCTTGCGCGTGGGCGAAGATGATGATCCGTCCGCAGATGATACGGTCGAAATTGAGGGCACCGCTGCGGAAGATGTCACCCCGACCCAAGAAGACGCGTCACAACCGTCTGATATTGCGCCGGATTCTGATGTTACGCCGGATCCAGAGCTTTTTGCAGATGATGCAGCAATTATTGATGAAGAGACGCTGCGCGACATGGTGAGCGAGATTGTCCGGGAAGAGTTGCAGGGCGTTCTGGGTGAGCGCATCACCCGCAACGTTCGCAAGCTTGTCCGGCGCGAGATACACCGCGCTCTTGCGGCGCAGGATCTGGAATAGGGTGCAGCGCCGCACCTTTCCAAACGTGGTTATCCGCAGATGAATACGCCGGCCCATCTCCTTCTCGGCGCGGCCGTGATGGGACGGGGCAAGGAATGGCCAGTTCTGGCGGCAGCTTTTCTGGGCGCACTTTTGCCCGATTTATCGCTTTATCTGCTGGCGGGGACGGCGTTGTTTGTTCTCTCCATCCCACCGCGTGTCGTCTTCGATGAGTTATACTTTTCAGAGACTTGGCAGACGATCTTCGCAATCGACAATTCGTTTCTGGTCTGGGGCGGGCTGTTTGCGATTGCCCTTTGGCGCAGGCAGGCATGGGCGATTGCGCTGACCGGTGCCGCCTTGCTGCATCTGACGCTGGATTTTCCGCTGCATCACGATGACGGACGCCCGCATTTCTGGCCCTTATCCTGGTGGGTGTTTGAAAGCCCGCTTAGCTATTGGGACCGGAGGCAGGGGGCTATGTGGGTCGCACCAATCGAGGCGGCGATAGCCAGCGCTGCAGCAGTTGTGCTTTGGAAAGCCCGCCCGGGATGGTCAGTCAGCATGGCTGTTCTGGCCCTGCTCTTGGCCGAGATCTGGGTGGTGCGCCAGTGGCTGTTTTTCTTTATAGATGGCTAAATGAAAAAACGCGCCCGATGAGGACGCGTTTTTTTCAAATGAGGTCAGAGATATATCAGGCCGCTTCAGCCTGTAATGCTGCATTGCGCCGCTCTGATTCTTCGCGGGACAGGGCGACGGAAGTACGCACACCTTTACCAACAAATTCCATCAGACCTTCGACAACCCGCTCATTTGGGTCGATGCCTGCGCAACTCAGCACTTCGCGACCATCGCGAGAGCGCGCCCAGCGGGCAATCTGCTCTGGCCCATTGCCATACTTCTTGTCGTCGGCGATTGCGTCGTCGAGTGCAGCCAGTACGACAGCTGCAAAAAGTTTACGCGCACGATTGCCTTGTTCGTTGTTAAAGGCTGTGCCGTCAACGAAATCTTTCATTCGTCGTCCTTTCCTTTATTCTTGCTCTTGTATTTCCGGCGTGAGGCTCTTTATGGCCGATCTGCAACGATTCGGATACCCCATTACTGCATGTCTTCCATGCGTTGAATGCATGGGTCAGGTGTTAAAACCACGACATTTCGTTGTCTTGCGACCCGACTGTCCGCGATATATAGGGGCTGTCAACTTTTCATCAACCTTTCGCCATGGTTTCTTCACATGTCAAAAATCAACGGAAACGAAATTCGCCCGGGCAACGTGCTTGAGCACAATGACGGGCTTTGGGCTGCGGTCAAAGTCGATCACGTGAAGCCTGGGAAGGGCGGCGCGTTTGCACAAGTCGAGCTGCGCAATTTGCGCAACGGCTCGAAATTGAACGAAAGATTTCGCAGTGCCGACAAGGTCGAACGGGTACGCCTGGAGCAGAAAGACCAGCAATTCCTTTATGAAAACGATGGCATGCTGGTTTTCATGGATGCCGATACATACGAGCAAATCGAACTGCCTGCCGACATTCTGGGCGACCGCCGTCCGTTTTTGCAGGATGGCATGACCATCGTGGTGGAGTTCTACGAGGCGGAAGCGTTGAACGCGACGCTACCGCAAAAAGTGACCTGCAAGATCGTGGAGACTGAGCCTGTCGTCAAAGGCCAGACAGCGGCCAATTCCTTCAAGCCAGCGGTGCTGGACAATGGGGTGAAGGTCATGGTGCCGCCCTTTGTCGGGCCGGAAGAGGATATCGTCGTCAACACCGAAACGATGGAGTATTCGGAACGCGCCTAATGACCGTACGCGCAACAGTTAATGGGCCGTTTTCCGATCAGGGCCTTTAGCGACCTCTTAACCTAGCAAAACAAGGCAGACCAGCTGTCTGTAATATGCCGGTATTGCGTCGGTTCCGGTGTCTGCATTTGCCTAGTTAACGCAGCGCGCGCTGGTGTTTGTTGCCAAAGCCTTAACGCCGGCGTAGGCGGGGGTTGAACGCGTCATTCAGCCCGTCACCCACGAGTGACACGGCAAACACAGTCAGAAAGATTGCGATCCCCGGAATGGTCACTGGCCACCATGCATCCAGTATGTAGTCCCGATTGGCGCCGATCATCAGCCCCCAGCTCATCACGTTGGGATCGCCGAGACCAAGGAAGCTGAGGCCCGCCTCGAAGAGGATCGCAACACCCACCGTCAGTGTTGCTGACACTATCAGAGGGGGCGCGGCATTGGGCAGGATGATACGCCACATGATCCGCCAGTTCCGCGTGCCAGAGGCGCGGGCGGCAAGGACGTATTCAAGCTCTTTTATCTTGAGAAACTCGGCGCGGGTGAGGCGGGCGGTTTGCGGCCAACTGACCACTCCGATGGCCATGGCGATAACAAAAAGCGATGGTGAGAAAAGCGTCACCAGAACCATCGCAAAAAGCAGCGTCGGCAGAACCTGAAAGAATTCGGTGACGCGCATCAGCAGGTTGTCGACCCACCCGCCGAAGAAACCGGCCGCAGCCCCCAAAAGAAGACCAATGACCATGGTGATCGCAGCGGCGGCGGCACCCACGGCGAGGGTGGGGCCACCCCCGCTCAGAATGCCGGCGAGGATGTCGCGGCCCAGATAGTCGGTGCCGAGCGGGAAGTCTGGCGTGACCCCGGGCGCCTCGTGGGGGGCCCAAACGATCTCATAGGGATCGGCCGTATAGAAGATGGCGCCATAAAGCGTGACGGCGATGATCACGACCAGGAGAAACAGTCCAATCATGGCGGGCACGTTTCTGCGAAACATCCGCCAGGCCTCGGCCGAGGGGGAGGGGCCAACATCGACTGGGGGTGGGATCGTTGTCATTGTTCGTCCTTCAGCCGGGGATCAGCCAGGCGGTAGCTGAAATCGGTGATGAGGTTGGCAATGACGACCATCAGAGACGCAAAAAAGAGAACGCCCATAATGGTGGGGTAGTCACGTCGGAGGATGCTGTCGAAGGCAAGCCGTCCCATGCCGGGCCAGTTGAAGACTGTTTCGACCAGCAATGCGCCGGAAATCAGATTGCCGAATTGCAACCCGGCCACTGTCAGGATCGGCAGAAGCGCGTTGCGCAGCGCGTGACTGAAAACCACGCTGCGTTCATTCAGCCCCTTCGCGCGGGCGGTGCGGATATATTCCGACGATAGCGCGTCGAGCATCGAGGCGCGTGTAAGGCGGGCATATTGCGCGAGATAGATAATGGCGAGCGTGAGGGCGGGCAGGACAAGGTGATGGGTCACGTCCAGCATCCGCGTCCAGAGATCCGCGTCGCGCAGGCGTACGGATTGCATGCCCTCAACCGGAAACCAGGGCAGGACGGAGGCGAAGAGGATGATAAACATGATCCCTGTCCAGAAAACCGGGACCGCATAGCCGATGGTGGCGAAAACGCCGACAAAGGCCGAAAGCACACCATGTGGCTTGCGCGCGGCGACAGCGCCCAGAAAAACGCCGAGCAGGATGGACAGAACCTGGGCCGTCAGCACCAGCAGGATCGTGGGGCCGATGCGCTGCCCGATCAGGCTGCTGACGGGTTGGTTGAAGAAGAAGGACTGGCCAAGATCGCCTTGTGCGACGCTGCTGACATAGATCCAAAGCTGGGTCAGGACGGGTTTATCGAGCCCGTATTCCGCGCGGATGCTGGCGAGCATCTCTTCTGTGGCGCCCCCCATTTCACCTGCGATAACAACAGCCGGATCCCCTGGCGCGAGGCGGATCAGCAGGAAGTTCAGGATCACGACGCCCAGCATCATGAGAACGCCGTAAAACAGGCGGCGGAGGATGTAGGCGGCGTTCATGTGGCCTCGATTGGGCGGACCATGAGCAGGTCATCGTGAAAGGCGCCCTCGCGGTGCATGGCGTTTGGCATCCGGCCGATCTGCTGGAAGCCGACCTTTTTGTAAAAGGCGATGGCGCGGGGGTTTTCTGCGTCGACCTCCAGCTCGATCTGGGTGGCGCCGCGGTCTTGTGCGGTCTGGATCAGTGTATCCAGCAACGTCTGAGCAGCGGCCATACCCCAGTGATCGGGGTCAACATAGAACGGGCCCATATGCGCACGGTGTTTGTTCTGATTGAAAAACCCCATGCGAAGGCCCGCAATGCCAACTGCTTTGTCTTCGCAAAAGACCCCAAAAAGGACTTTCGCCGCAAGAACCGACCGGTCGCGTTCTTCGGGGGTGTTGGCGACTTCTTCCTGGTCCAGCAGGAAGGCATTGGGAAAGCGCGTCACGCCCTCGCGGCGTAAGCGGCGCCAGATATCTAGGTCTTCAGGGGTGAGAAGGCGAGCCGTGTAGGAGGTGGTCATAGAGACGGGTGCCCGGGTTGACCAATGTGAGCCGGGCTCCATAAGTTTTCTGTCAGAACCCACTCGCTTCGCTCGGGTTGGGTGCAAGGATTGCCGCCGGGTGTCGCACGCGGGTCCGTTAGACCCGCTGCAGCGCACTGGTTGCGTTGTCCGATCACTCGGACCACGCAACCGTATCCATCGGATGCATCGTGCCCCAGATGCCCGTGGGGACGTTTTGCAAGCGCTTGTCGTAGGCGGTGTGATAGGGCAGCTGGTTGATCCAGTATACGGGCAGGTCGCCTGCAACAAGTTGCTGGAATTCCGCATATAGCGATTTGCGCTTGTCCACATCCAGTTCAACCGCCGCCGCGTTCAGCAATTCATCAACCTTTTCATTGCGGTATTGTTGGGTGTTCGACCAGATGACGCCTTCGCGGATGTTGTCGCTCAGATAAGTCCGGTGAACGCCAATGACCGGATCGCCCCAATTGAAGACGACGTCCATGCTAAGCTCGAAATCGTAGCTGGAGACCCGCCCGGCCCATGTGGGGAAGTCGGGGGCCGCGCGGACGGTCACGTCGATGCCGATCTTCTTAAGCTGGGATTTGAGGTATTCGGCCACAGATTGCTGCTGCTCTTTCGGGCCGGGGATGTAGTCGACGGTCAGTTCCATCCCGTCGCCAAAGCCTGCCTCGGCCATGAGGGCCTGGGCCTTTTCCAGGTCGACATCATAGGCTGCGATTGTGTTGTCGAAGAAAGGAGAGCTTTCGGTGATTGGCCCGCGTTGGGGGGAAGACACGCCGCGATGGAGGGCGTCGGTGATGAAGTCACGGTCCACGGCGTATGCGATGGCCTGACGGACCCGGACATCGCTGAGCTTGTCGGATTGTGTGTTAAAGGCCAGCCAGTTGATCGGGCCTACTGCAGCGTAGTCTTCGGTCGTAACGCCAAGATCCTCGTCCTTTTCAAGGCGCCGGATTGATTGCGAAGACGCCATAAAAGGATAAAGGTCGATGTCGCCATTCTCCATCGCGATCAGCAACGCACTTTCGTCCTTGATGATGCGGATGATGATTTCATCGAGCTTGGGCCGTCCTTCGAGGAAGAAGTCGGGGTTTTTCTTCATCACAACGGCTTCGCCCGCAGTGAATTCTTCCAATTTGAAGGGGCCGGAACCTACAGGAGCGCTGTTGGCGGGATGCGACTTCGGGTCTTGACCGTCACCGAAGATGTGCTTTGGTAGCACAGGAGCGAGCGCTGGCGAAAGCGCCAGCAGAAGTGCCGGATGCGGCTGGCTCAGCCGGATGATGGCCGTGTGCGGATCGGGCGTATCTATGGCCTCGACCGGTGCGAACATGGACTTGAAGGGGTGATTTTCCTTTGTCGTCATGATCGAAAACGCGACGTCCTCCGACGTTACGGGCTGGCCGTCATGGAAGGTCGCGTTCTGCACAAGGTTCAGTGTGACCGACATGCCGTCCTCAGCCACTTCCCAGCTTTCGGCCAGATAGGGCTGAGGCTCCCAGTTCTCGTCATAGCGCAGGGGCGAGGCGAAGATCTGCGTCGAAGGCACCGCCGTGGCGATGCCAGATTGCACAGCCCCGTTCAGATGGCGTGGCACCTGTGTCGAGGCGATCACCAGCGTGCCGCCTTCGGCAAAGACGGGGGCTGCCAGGGTCGTCGATGCCAGCAGCGCGGTTATCCCGAGAATGCGTGTGAAAAAAGACATTTATAGCTCCCCAGTTTCGTGATTTCCTTCAACGGTATGCGGGGATGCGTGTTCGGGGAAGCGTTTTTTGTCACCGCCTTTGGGGAGAGATCATGTCCGAAACCACAGTTTTCGCCGCAAAGCGGATCGTCACGATGGATCCTGATCTGCCAGAGGCGACGCATGTGGCCGTTCGAGACGGTCATATCCTGGCGGTCGGCGGTGCAGATTGCGCAGACCCCTGGGGTGGTGGTTTGCTGGACAACAGCCTTGGGAACGCGGTGCTGATGCCGGGCTTTGTCGAGGGGCACGCACATATGATGGCGGGGGCGATGTGGCGATATGCCTATGCAGGCTATCACGACCGGCTGGACCCGGATGGGAAGCTGTGGCGGGGCATGATGACGCTTGATGAGGTGATCGTGGGGCTGGCGGAGTACGAAAAGGGCCTTGGCCCTGGCGAACCCCTGGTCGGCTGGGGCTTTGATCCGATCTTCCTTGAAGGCGAGCGGATGGGAGCGACGCATCTGGATCAGATCAGCACGGAGCGGCCTATCGCGATCATCTTCTCGAACTTCCATCTGCTCTGCGCCAATTCCAAGGCCCTTGCGATGGCAGGCTATGACGCGGGCACCAATGCCGAGGGTGTGGTGAAGGGTTTTGATGGTGCTCCCACGGGCGAGCTGCAGGAAATGGCGGCGATGTTTCCTGTCATGCGTCGTTTGGGTATTGATTTCAGGGGGTTGAGCCAAACACCTGAAGCGATCCGCACCTATGGACAGGTCGCGGTGCGGGCGGGGGTGACGACGGCGACGGATCTTTATTCCTTCCTTGAAGACGAGGACGTCGCGACTTTGATCTCGGTGACGGATGCTGACGATTTTCCGCTGCGGATCGTGCCAGCGTTGGGTGCGGCGGGGGATCCGGTTGAGATTGCGGCCAAGGCGCGGCGGCTCGCCCCACAATCAACAGAGAAAATGCGTCTTGGGGCGGTAAAACTGATGACCGATGGCTCAATCCAGGGCTGGACAGCAAGAGTGCGCTGGCCGGGTTATGTGGGTGGACAGCCGAACGGCATCTGGAATACGTCCCCAGACGAGATCCACGCGCTATGCCTTGAGATGCAGAAGCAGGGTTTGCAGATGCACATCCACGTCAATGGCGATGAAGCGGCAGAGGTGTCGCTGAATGCGATCGAGGCTGCCTTGCGGGCGTATCCCGGACCTGGACACAGGCACGTCTTGCAGCATTGCCAGATGATGGGGCGGGATCTTTATGAACGTGCGGCGGAGCTGGGGGTCTGCTGCAACATCTTCGCCAATCACATCTGGTACTTCGGCGATCAGCACGTGGCGCTGACCCTTGGTCCCGACCGGGCCGCACGGATGGATGCGGCGCGCACCGCGCTGGACACTGGCGCGCGGGTTGCCCTCCATTCGGATGCGCCTGTGACCCCATTGGGTCCACTTTTTACGGCCTGGTGTGCGGTCAACCGGCGCACGATGAGCGATCGGATCCTCGGGGTGGCGCAATGCATCGATGTGGATGAGGCGCTATTTGCGATCACGATGGGCGCAGCCTACACGCTGAAGATGGACGACGAGGTGGGCAGCATCACGCCAGGAAAACGTGCGGATTTTGCCGTGCTGGGGGAAGATCCGCGCGCTGTCGCTGCGATTGCCCTGAAGGACGTACCGGTTCTGGGCACGGTTCTGGGCGGCAAGGTGCATCTGATATGAGCCTGCCACTGACGGTTATCGGGGGATATCTGGGTGCCGGAAAGACAACCCTTATCAATCGTTTGCTTGGGGAATCTCATGCGCAGCGCCTGATGGTAATGGTCAATGATTTCGGAGCGATCAACATTGATGCGGGTCTGTTGGTCTCGGCAAGCGAAGACACGATCGCGCTGACCAATGGCTGCGTGTGCTGCACCATGGGGGCGGATCTGTTCATGGCTGTAGGGGATGTGCTGGACCTTGCCGACCGCCCCGATCACTTGGTGGTCGAGTCATCGGGAATCGCGGATCCGGCAAAGATCGCGCAGGTCGCAAAGGCCGAGCCGGACCTGGCCTATGGTGGCATCGTAACGGTTGTCGACGCGTTGGCCTATGATGGGCTGAGTATCGATCCCCAAATTGGGGCACAGGTGCGCGGGCAGGCGCAGGTCGCTGACGTCTTGCTGGTCAGCAAGTCGGAAGGCGGAGCATGGCCCGATGCTGTCGGGCGAGAGGCCGTCGACCTTTCGACCCTTGAGAAGGTGGCACCTCTGGTTCTGGGCCTGCGTCCAGATCAGGTGCCGAAGGCCGGATTGCTACATGCGGATTACGCCTCTTGGTCCGACACGGTCGATCTCCCGTTCTCGCGCGAGGAGATCGAGGCGAGATTGATGGTGCGGTCACCTGATCTTTTGCGCCTCAAGGGGCGGGTGCCCGCAAAAGGTGGCGGGTCATTCGAACTGCATGTGGTTGGTGCAAACTGGTCGATCAAGACACACCCCGCGGAGGGGGTGGGTCAATTGGTCGGCATCGGTCTCAAGGGGCGGATCACCCGCGATGAGATCGCAGATTGGTGGTCAGGCGCGTGACACCTTGGCGTCGCCGGCCATCATTTCGCCTTTTGCCCGGTCAAAACGCAGATATGCGATGGCCTGATTGCCCGCGACCGAATGCAGTGTCCCGGCCGGTTTTCCATCTGCGGTGATTGGCGCCCCCGGTTCGGCCGTGCCGTCCAGTGAGACGCGGGCCAGGCCCTTGCGCAACTCGGTCTTGTGCTTCATCCGGGCCGTGACCTCTTGGCCAACATAGCATCCCTTCTTGAAATCCACGCCGTTCAGCCGTTCGAAGCCCGCCTCGAGAATGAATGTATCCGGGGTCAGCTCAATGCCGGTTTCAGGGATCAGGTGGGCGACGCGCAGCGCGGTCAGGTCTGGCTCATCTTCAGGAATGGTTGCGCGATAGGCCCGCCAACCAAGCTCTTTGTGGCGGGGGTCGGCATGTCCGTCATCCGGCGCCGGTCCAGTACCGCGATGGACATGCAGGGTGGCGGTTGCGATAGTGATATCGGCGCGGAGTTTGTACATTGAAAGCCGTTGGATCAGAGAGTCTGCCAGCGTGTCATCGACATCCAGCAGGATATCTTCGCTATCGGCCAGCAGAAAAAAATCCGCGATGTATTTGCCCTGCGGGGTCAGCATCGCCGCGTAGACGAGACCTGTATCGACCCCCCCGACATCATTGGTGACAAGACCTTGCAGGAAATCGCGGGCGTCGGAGCCGGAAATGCGCAGTATGCGGCGAAGGTTCATGGGGTCTGGTCCTTGATGGTTTGCCTTGTCATATAGCGGCGGCGGAAAAAACCGGAAGGGCTTATGCGCGCACCGATCTCGATCATTGTGCCGACGCGGGATGCGGCGGGAGCGCTACCCAGCTGTCTGGGAGCATTGACGGAAGGGCTGGAGATTGGCCTGATCCGCGAATTGATCGTGAGCGATGCAGGTTCGCGTGATGATACTGGCGCGCTCGCCCGGGAATGGGGCGCCGAGATTGTCACTGGCGGTGTCACCCGCGCAGATCGGGTGCGGCTTGGGTGGAAGGCAGCCAAGGGGGATTGGTTGCTGATCGTGGATCCAGGTGCGGTCCTCGAGACCGGTTGGACGCGGCCCGTCATGGAGCATATTCGAGGAGAGCGATCAGCGTGGCTGCCGATCCGTTTCCAACGTGGCGGTTTGATCCGGGCGGGTCTCATCAATCTGGCTGGTCGGCTTGGGCGATTGAGCGCGCGACACCCCTTGTTGGTTCGGCGCGACCGCGCTGATGATCCCGGACGCGCGCAGGTGCTGGACATTGCTGCAGTCTTTCGCTCCTAACTAAAAAGCCGTTCGCGCAGGCGGGCGAGAAGGCCGGGGCGTTCCGTGCCTTCTTCGCCGTGGATGGCGCGGGTGCCCTCCAAATCTACAACTGTTTTGCCGTCCTGGAATTGCAGGCGATAAAGATCCGCATAAAGCCCGCCGCGTTCGAGCAATGCATCATGGTTGCCTTCATCGACAACCTGCCCGCGATCCATGACGATGATCTTGTCAGCCTCGCGAATGGTCGAGAGACGGTGCGCAATAACCAGCGTCGTCCGGCCGGTCGAGAGGCGGTCGAGGGCGGCTTGCACGACCTGCTCGGACTGCGCATCAAGCGCGCTCGTCGCTTCGTCCAGGAGAAGGATGGGGGTGTCGCGCAGGAGCGCCCGCGCGATCACGACGCGCTGCCGCTGACCGCCCGAGAGGGCCGACCCCCGCGGACCGACTGGCGTTTCAAGCCCCTCCGGAAGGTTGGGCAGGAAATCGGCAACATGCGCCGCCTCCAGCACCTCTTGAAGCCGCGCATCACTCACATCTGTGCGGCCCAGCAGAATGTTTTCACGCAGGGTTTCATCAAAAAGCAAAGCCTCTTGTGTGACAACGGAGTAAAGGCTGCGCAAATCTTCAAGGGCCAGTTCGGTTGTTGGCGCGCCGCCCACTTCCACCCGCCCGGAAACTGGATCAACAAGCCGTGTCAAAACATTGAAAATAGTTGATTTTCCTGCACCGGACGCCCCGACCAGCGCGGTCGTCTGACCGGGTTCGGCGCGCAGGGTGACGCCCCGCAAGACGTTCGTGTCCCCGTAGGACAGATGCACGTCGTCGAGGACGATTTCCGGGACACCTTCAGGGCGCGCGACTGGGGCGGCCGGTGAAGTTAGCGCGATGGGCGCTTCCATCAGTTCTTTTAAACGTTCGATGGCTGCCGCCGCGACCTGCCAGAGCCCCGAGATATTGCCCAGGCGCCGCAATGGATCGAAGGCAAAGCCCATTGCTGTAAAAAACGTCATAAACTGACCGATTGTTTTCTCGCCCGAGATGATCTCGGCTCCGCCATAAAGTATGACCGCCATGAATCCGAGGCCGGACATTATGTCGATCATGCCGGGGATGGCAGCACTTCCGAAGGCGGTTTTGACCTCCGTGCGCACGAAATTCTGGGTCAGATCGCGGTATCGGCGAGATTGGTAGTCTTCCAACGCATTGAGCTTGATCTGAACGATACCGTGAAAGACCTCGTCCAAACGCGTGGCCAGATTTGCCCCGAGATCGCGCGCCTGGCTGGCCTTGCGCCGTACATATCGCTGGGCGGCGGCGGCGGGCAGGATCAAGAGCGGGCCGCCCAGAACGGCCAGAGCTGCCCAGACCGGGTCAACACTGATCGCGACGCCCATCAGCACAAACAGCCCGATGAAATCGCGGCCTGCACCTGTGATTATGGCCTTCCAGACCACGCCCACAGCTTCTACATCTGTTTGCACCCGCTGAATCAGAAAACCGGGTGGGTGGGTCTGATGGAAAGCACCGTCCTGCAGCATCATGCGGGCCAGAAGATCCATGCGCAGGGCTGCGGCCGTGCGTTGGGCCACGCGGGTCAGGATCACCTTCTGGATCACACTGGAGACGGCGCGCACGATAAAGATGCCTACCACCACAAAGCCCACCCAGATCAGCATCTGCCCGTCACCTTCCACAAAGACATTGTCGAACATGGGCTGCATGAGCCAACTCAACGCGCCCAGCATGGAACCTTCGAGGACCATGAAGATCACGGCGACACCCATCAGAGCAGCGTGTTTGCGAAGGTATCCGCGCCAGAGCCAAGACAGCAAAACGCTAGAGCGTGTGTTGACCGTCAGGTCGGGCTGATTTTCGGGAGATGTCACCTGTGTCCGGCCTCGCGCAGTGTCAGACTGCGCGCCTTGTGAGCGTTTCCAGAGGTTTAGTCGCAGCGACGTGCGGGGGCAAGCCTAACGGCGATTGACGCTGGCGTCGGCATTTGTAGGGTGGCGGATGTTGCGTCTTAGTGGGGGTGTCATGCCACAACAGCCAATGGCCGGGTTCGGCCGTGATTATCTTGCGATTCCGGGCCCGTCGGTCATGCCGGATGCTGTCCTGCAAGCCATGCACCGGCCCGCGCCGAACATCTATTCAGGAGAGCTGATTGATATTACGGCCAGCCTGATCCCGGATCTGTGCCGCGTGGCGCGCACCAAGCATCATTGCGCGATTTACATCGCCAATGGGCACGGCGTCTGGGAGGCGGCCCTTTCGAATGTTGTGGCGCCTGGTGAGACGGTGCTGGTGCCGGCGACGGGGCGTTTCGCGCATGGTTGGGGTGAGATGGCGCAGGGCATTGGAGCCGAGGCGCAGGTCATCGATTTTGGCCTTCGCGACCCGATGGATATGGGGCGTGTGGCCGAGGCATTGCGGGCGGATACGGGCCACAAGATCAAGGCGGTACTCGGTGTTTTTGTGGATACGTCGACTTCGATCAAGACGGATGTGTCCCTGCTGCGCAAGGTGCTGGACGAGGTCGGGCACCCCGCGCTGCTGATGGCCGATTGCATCGCCTCGCTGGGCTGCGACGCTTTTGAGATGGATGAGTGGGGCGTCGATGTGGTGGTAACAGGCTGCCAAAAGGGGCTGATGGTGCCGCCGGGCATGGGCTTTGTCTTTTTCAATGAAAGGGCTTCAGCGGCGCGTGCGGCGATGCCGCGGGTCAGCCGCTACTGGGATTGGGCACCGCGGGCCAATCCGGAGGAGTTCTATCAGTATTGGAACGGGACAGCGCCGACCCATCACATCTACGGTTTGCGGGCGGCCCTCGACATCATTCACGGCGAGGGGCTCGAAAATGTCTGGGCGCGGCATGAACGTTTGGCTCGTGCGATTTGGGCCGCCTGCGATGTCTGGGCGCAAAACGGTCCGCTTGAGTTGAACGTGGCGGATCCGCAGAATCGCAGTCACGCGGTGACGTCATTGCGGATCGGGGCGCCGCACGGGACGGCTTTGCGCGACTGGTTGCAGCACAATCTGGGCCTGACGCTTGGTATCGGGCTGGGTATGGCCCCACCGGGTGATCCGGCATGGCACGGCTTTTTCCGGCTGGGCCATATGGGCCATGTAAACGGCCAGATGATCATGGGGATGTTGGGCGGTATCGAGACGGGTCTGCGCGCCATTGTGCTACCGCATGGAGATGGGGCGGTCGAGGCGGCCGCTGACATTATCGCGGGGAGGTGACCGCCCGGCGGGTGCGGACGCGGGCTTCGATCCGGGTCATCACGTGGTTGAGCGTCAGCGCAAAGAGGATTGCCGCAAAAAGTCCCCAGATGGCCCAGAGCGCCACGAGGATCCAGCTGAGATTGACACCGAACATAACGATGAAGGCTTGCGTGAAGTCGGGGGCGCGATCCAGTGGCTGATGTCTCATGACCTGTTCCGTTCTGCCTGTGCGACTGACAATAATGCGGAAGATGCGTATGTCAGCCCTTTTCTGCCGCAGCAATTGCATCCGGCAGGATCCGTCGTAGGGTCGAAAGGTTAAGATCCGTTCCACACGACACGCGAATGCAGCGGTTTTGTGGGGCGGAAAACGGCATGCGCACGAAGATGCCCCGGGCAACCAGCCCCCCTAGGACCGCCTTGGCATGGGCCCCGTCCCGCCCACAATCGAGGGCAACGAAGTTCGTGGCCGAGGGCAGGGGTATCAGACCATTCTCTCGCCCAATCTCACTGATTGTCTGCCGGGCCGTTTCGATCTTAGACACAACGGTTTGCAGATACGTCTGGTCCGCCAGGGCAGCCAGGGCCCCTGACTGGGCGGCGCGGTTCATGCCGAAATGATTGCGGACTTTGTTGAAGGCCGCGATGAGATCCGGTGCCCCGATCGCATAGCCAACGCGCGCACCGGCCAATCCGTAAGCCTTTGAAAAGGTGCGCAAGCGGATCACCCGAGGATCATCGGCGGCGATGTTGGGTGCGGTCCCGACGGGCGCGCAGTCGATGTAAGCCTCGTCCAAGATCAATAACGTTCCATCGGGCAAATCATCCAGCGCGGCCTTGATCGTCGCGCCATCATGCCAACTGCCCATCGGATTGTCGGGGTTGGCCAAATAGACCAGTTTCGCGCCCACTTCCTTTGCCTTGAAAAAGAGCGCTACGGGGTCTTCGTGGTCGTCCTTGTAAGGCACTTTATGAAGTGTCCCGCCAAAGCCTACCGCATGATAATTGAACGTTGGATATGCCCCGTCTGAAGTTACGACAGCATCGCCCTGTCCGACGAACAGACGCACGAGATAGCCCAGGAGCCCGTCAATCCCTTCGCCCACGATGATGTGATCGGCGCTGATGCCGTGATGGCCGGCAAGCGCCAGACGCAAATCGTAGTTCTCCGGGTCGCCATACATCCAAATCTCAGCAGCTTTCATGGCGGCCAGCGCTTTGGGGGACGGGCCGAACACGCTTTCATTGGCCCCCAGTCGGGCATCAAAGGCCCGGTCCATTGCGCGTTCCTGGGTCTCGGGTCCGACAAAGGGCACAGTTGAAGGCAAGGTTGCGGCCAGCGGGGTCAGGGCGAATTTGGTCATGAGGTTGGCTACCGTGCGGCGCAGTGCATCGCAAGTCAGGAGGGCCCGCTTGGGCGGGTCAGGACGTAAAGCGCCGCACTTCCCATGAAAACGGCCTGGATCATCAGGAGCATCGGCGCCAACCCGGCCAGCAGGCTGCCGAGAAACGTAGCGGCCATCAATGTGCATGCGAGGATCTTGGCGTAGCGCGGTATCGCACCATGCATCTCCCAATCCGTAATCAGTGGGCCGAATGTGCGGTGCGTCACAAGCCAGTTGCGCAACCGTTTCGAGCCCTTGCCAAAGCAGAACGCGGCCAGAATGATGAAGGGCGTTGTGGGCAGCAGAGGCAGAAACACCCCGATCCCGCCCAAGATCAGGGCCCAGATCCCTGCTGAGACCCAGAGAATTCGTATCGCTGCGGAACGGGTTGGCGGCTCTGGCATGGGGGGCGCATATCACGTTGTTGTGGGGCTGGCATCAAAAGTGCCCTCACGTTTTGCTGGTCAGTTGAGCGTGAACAGGTTTTGGTGGATGAAAAGGGAGGCTCCTATGACACGTGTCGCTGTAACGTACAAAGAACATGTCGCCCATGTGCGTCTGACGCGGGCCGATAAGATGAATGCGGTCGATCAGGCGATGATCGATGGAATTATCGCGGCAGGAGAAGAGGTTATGGCCTCGGACCCACGGGCTGTCGTGATTTCGGGCGAAGGCAAGGCGTTCTGCGCGGGCATCGACATTTCCGGCCTGTCTGGGATGATTGGTAAGGATCCCGGGGATCTTTTGATGCCGCGCACCCATGGGGACGGTCTGACGAACCAGTGGCAAGAGGTCGCGATGATCTGGACACGCGTGCCGGTGCCGGTGATCGCAGCCTTGCACGGGCCGGTCTATGGCGCCGGATGTCAGCTGGCGCTTGGGGCTGACGTCAGGATCGCGGGCCAAGACGTTGAAATCGCTGTAATGGAGATGAAATGGGGCATTGTCCCGGACATGGGGGGTATGGTGCTTCTGCCCCTTCTCGTGCGGGGTGATGTGTTGCGGCGGATGACCTACACGGCCGAGCCCGTGGGCGCGCAACAGGCGCTTGACTGGGGGTTGGTGACAGAACTGGCCGATGAGCCGTTGGAGGCCGCGATGGGCATGGCACGGACGATCGCTGGTAAGTCGCCCTCTGCCATCAGAGCGGCCAAGCGATTGATTTCCTTGGCGGAAAAAGAGCGTGTAGCAGAGGTCTTGCTGGCCGAAAGCCGCGAGCAGGCAAACCTTATGGGCAAACCCGACCAGATGGAGGTTGTGGCCGCCGCCATGCAAAAGCGGGCGCCCGTTTTCAAGTAGGTCATGCGGCGGCCAAAGCCGTGTTCTTTGCTCATCTCATGGCATTTGACCGGATTGTGTTTCGGCCCGACACGGAAGTGCTGACGGACTTACGTCAGATGTCTGCGCTTTTTCGTCAACTCGTGAAGAAAAAGTCATCCGGATGAAATGAACTTTGTCGGTTTTGGTGGAGGTTGGTTTGTCTTGGTTCGGCGGCGCTTTGTGATCTTTGGGGAGCGGTGTGGACGTATGTCTCGGCCTCTCCCGGGGGGATGCTCACGATGGGTTCAGGCGTGTGGCGAGTGCTGAACCGGTCCGCGCATCCCAATGTGGCGTATTCCACTGCATCGAAACCGCGCAAGGGTCTGCGCCGGTGAATGACCCCTGCCTTGAAGAGGCCGTTTATCGTCCGGGCCAGGGCAGTGTCAAAGCTGTCGCCAACGCTGCCGACCGTCAATTCCGCGTCACGACTGACGCGATCTGACGGGCGTGACGGGTCAGCGCGCTTGGCCAAATGGTCATAGAAAGTTGCGGGGGCAATCGGCATGGCGCGGCAGGTTGGCCCGACCCCGTGACCCCCCGGTGGTCTTCTATGAACCGGATCATCGTTTGAAGGGGCGGTCGAGCTCCGCCCGGGTAAACTATACGGACGCTTTGCAGAGGCTCTCGTTCATCACCTGCTTGCATTCATGCACCTCATGCACCTCATGCACATCACCCATATCACGCTTAATGGCGCTCGCCATTGTCCCCCCACCAATGGCTGACAAGGCTCGCTCCTCTGGGTCCGCTCAGTCGTGACGCTGCCGCGCTGGCCAGTGTCAATCTCGACCTTCTTGACCGTTCGTCCAGCGTCGCTGGCGCGCAACCGATCTTTGATGCAATCGACACAATCGTCCCTCTCGGGACAGTACGGCATGAGGCCCTGCGGGGCCGTCGACCAGCGGCTTTCATGCTGACCTGTGCCATCCAATACCATCCGAACGGCATCTGCGCGCACTTCCAATGAATATCTGTTCGCGGTCTCGCTCATTATGCGCCACTACAATCAAGAGCTGGAACTTCCGGAAAACACGGCTCGGTTCAATTTTGCATCGACGGGCCGACGAGGCGTTTTCTCAGATGCATTCAACCTAGGGACTGTTTGAGCCGTCGCAATGGCGCATCCCGCTAGCTTATCGGCGCTTCCCATTGAACAACCGCGCTGCCGTCGCCGTCAATTCGGCATTGTCAATTCTACCAGTCTCAGCGCCATGGATCAGAACAATCCCAGCAGCGAGGTTGAGCGCATCAGTGATTATCTGCACGGCCACGATCAGTGGGTACAATGCCCCGATAAGCTCTGCCTTTGGGAAAGTCGCTCTCATTCGTCTGGGATTTCGAATCCACCCGTATAGTTTGGCATCGCGTCGATGATCTGTTGCATCACATTTGTGATGAGGTGTGTGACCAGAGCGACTGGCAACAGGGTCGTTGCCGTAGCGCGGCCAAGGTCGGTAGCGAGCCGGTTCTGTGGAAAAACAACGTGTTGCGAGCGCAGAAAGTGTGGCTTCAAACGGAGCGCGTGCGCCTTTCTTGTCAGGCTTTGCACGGTTTCTGCGGTGCAGGAAAGATCTTGGCTAGTTTGCGGAGGTTTTGGGCGGTGGCGGCGAGTAGGAATTCATCATTTGCACTGCATGGGCCGCGTAACCGCAATCGTCCCAACCCGAGAATGCGTTTGAGGTGGTCGAAGAGTATTTCCACCTTCTTTCGCAGGCGCATTGAGATCGCATATTGCTTTGTTTTGACAATGTCGCGGGCGACCTGACGGGCATCTTCATGTTCTTCGCGGGTGATCTTGCGGGCGTCGGCATTTGGGCAGCACTTCATCTTTGATGGGCAAGCTTGGCATGTATGTTTTAGAGCTTGGTACTTAGCGACACCCTTGCCGCTGGGGCCTCGGTTCGGGTCGGAATAATTGCGCCGGAACTGCTTGAGCGGCTCACCTTCAGGGCAAATGTACTGGTTGTTTTCGGGGTCCCATTCGAAGTCGGTCCGGGACCAAGTGCCATCTGTTCGCCCTGCTTTATCCAGCACAGGAATGTGAGGTTTGATGTCGCGATCTATGAGCCATCCCAACATTGGCCCTGATCCATAGGCACTGTCCGCAATCAATCGCTCCGGATCAATCTCATGTTGTTCCTTGATCCGATCCAACATGGTGCGCACGGATCCGACTTCGGCCTGCCGGATTGATCTGGTGCCTTCCACATCGACGATGACACTGTGATCGGTGTCGATCAGATAGTTGGTCGAATAGCTGAAGAATGCCGGGCCTTTACGGGCTGCCGTCCACTGGCTTGCCGGATCGGAATGGGACGTGAACTTGGGCTGAACCTCCGATGCTGCACCAAAAGCTGCATCGTCCAAGACATCCAGGTACTCCTTCACCGCGCGCGGCGCATCGTTTGGATCAATGGTGCTGTGATCCTAATCTTCCTTCGGTGTGGAGTTTTGTTTGTTTGTATCAGCCTCAATCAAACTGGCATCTGCCGCAAGGCGCTGGCCGCTCACCAGGCCATCTGCAATGCACCGGGCGACTGTCTTCTCAAACAGATGCCTCAGCAGTTTACTTTCCCGAAAGCGCCCATGGCGGTTCTCGGAGAATGTCGAATGATTGGGCACCGGATCAGACAAATCGAGAAGACAGAACCAGCGATAAGCCAAGTTCAAATGTACCTCTTCACACAAACGGCGCTCTGACCTAATGCCAAAGCAATACCCGACCAACAGCATCCGGATCAGCAGCTCAGGATCAATCGAAGGGCGCCTGTATGGCTGTAAGCCTCGGCTAGGTATTGGCGGATGTCGCTCAGATCGACGAACCGGTCAATCGAACGCAGCGGGTGATCTTGCGGGACGTGGTCTTCCAGAGAGAACTCGTAAAACAGAGCCGCTTGTGCTTCATGCTTCGGTCCCATCATCGCAAAATCTCCCAATCAATACGGGAATTGAATCAGCCAATTAGGCGGCGGGCAAGAAAGAGTTTTTCAACGGAATACGTCGTCATCCATCGCCAATCTGCCGGGCAAGATCAAGGGGCGATATCGGCGCGTTGGGCTCGAAGCCGATCCACTGCCTCAGTAATTTACAGCGATCTGGCTGCTGCGGGCTATTCAGTCTCCAGCGTGGAGACACGCCACATGAAGGCGGCTCTCTCTGCCCAAATCAACAAGATCGACCAGAATGATGCACGCGGGATCGCGCAAATGATACGTTTCGGTCTGTTTCGTCCCGTGCATACAAAGACAGAGCGCAGCCAGGAGATCAGAATGCTGCTGACGCCCTGCACATTCCTGCAATCCACGATCATTGATATTAAGAATGATCTGCTTGGGTTATTGCGGAACTTTGGTATGAAGTTTGGTGCAAATATCGGAAATTGCGTAAGGCGATGTAACGGTTTGCCGCTGAAGATTGTGTGTGTCAGCTGCTCCTGACGGCACCCGGCGTTGGCCCTTTGATTGCCTTCACGTTCCGCACTGGGGCGGATGAAGTCGTCCGTTTCAGAACCGCGCGATCCGTGCCCGCTCATTTCGGGCTGACGCCCATGCGTTATAATCAGGCCAGCTGGATCGCGGGTGCGGTATCTCCAAATGCGGGGAGGCCGGGGTGCGATGGGCATTGGTTCAAGCCACCGGCGCGATCATGCGCAAAAACACGAGACGCTCCTTTTCGAAGGTGTGGGGCCAGGCGATCGCAAAATGCGGAGGACGGATGCGAGCATCGATTGCTGTCGCTCAGCGCTTGGCGGGGTTAAACGCGGTTTCCGTCGTATTCCGCAAAAAAGGATTGGGATACCTCTCCTACCGACCCCATCATGAAGCGGCCCGGTGCTGACTTCGACGAGAAGCAAGAGCCTTGCCGGATTTGCGCTGAGAACTGGCGCGAACTGTGATGCTTTGGAAGGCATGTTCCGCCCAAGACGTCGTATAAAGAATGGGCGTGAGAAACGCTGGCTCCAACGAGACCGGGCTTTCTTCCGCTTTGGTGCTTGCCACATTTTGGCTGGCGTATTCTTGGAGCATCTTCCGTTGGAAGGCTTCTATGGGGAATGTATCAGCCCGTCAGAAGGTTTCAGCGGAACCCATCTGTATGTCGCCAACGGTGAGTTGGCCGTTGACTTTCCCGGGCATTCATTCAGGAAGAACCTGCTGTCGAAGTACTGGCACGGTTATCAACGGCTATATCCGGGTTGCTTGGCCAAGGTTGCTAGGATCGACTTCCCATTGCTCGAAACCTTAGAACTCAACGAGCGAAAACACCTTGGCCCAGATCAGTATTTTGATGATCCGCGACCAAGAGCAAAGTGATTCATAGACCGGACCAGATTGCTAACAGATTTAGCGCTTGACCAAACAGGCCCAGTAAAAAAGCCCCGCCTTGGGCGGGGCTTCTTCGTTAGGTTGCCAGACGGAAGCCCAGTTAGCCCTTTGAAAACTCCGGATAGGCTTCCATGCCAAGTTCCGACATGTCGAGGCCGTTGATCTCATCCTCTTCGGTGACACGGATGCCCATAACAGCATTGAGGATAAACCAGACCACCAGCGAGGCGACAAAGACGAAAGCGCCGATAGCGACGATGCCGACGATTTGCGTGCCGAAGCTTGCATCGCTGTTGTAGAAGGGCACGGCGAATGTGCCCCAGACGCCTGCGATAAGGTGAACCGGGATCGCGCCGACGACGTCGTCGATCTTCATCTTGTCGAGCATTGGGACCGTAAAGACCACAATGATCCCGCCGATCGCACCGATCCAAAGTGCACCAAACAGCGACGGCGCAAGCGGTTCGGCGGTGATCGATACAAGACCGGCCAAGGCACCGTTCAAGATCATGGTAAGATCGGGTTTCTTGTAGAGCACCTGTGTCAGGATCAGAGCCGTAACGGCACCGGATGCGGCTGCCATGTTGGTGTTGGCAAAGATGCGGCTGACATCGGTCACATCACCAAGAGTACCCATGGCAAGCTGCGAACCGCCGTTAAAGCCGAACCAGCCGAGCCACAGGATGAATGTGCCGAGTGTGGCCAGCGCCAGGTTCGAACCAGGCATCGGCACCACCCGACCATCCTTGTATTTGCCGATCCGCGGGCCAAGTACGATGGCGCCCGCAAGGGCTGCGAAACCGCCAGCCGCGTGAACGAGGGTCGAGCCTGCAAAATCGCTGAAACCTGCTTCGGACAGCCAGCCGCCACCCCACTGCCAAGACGCCTCAATCGGGTAGATGACACCCGTCAAGACGATCACAAAGATCAGGAAGGGCCAAAGCTTGATACGCTCAGCGAGCGTTCCCGAAACAATGGAGGCTGTTGTCGCACAGAACATCAACTGGAAGAAAAAGTCTGATCCTACAGAGGCATAACCCGTGTCGACTATGTCTGCGCCAGCGCCGACAGGCTCAAGCGATGCGGTGCCGAAGGCGCCGAAGTACCCTTCGATCATCCAGCCGTCGCCCGGATACATGATCGAGTAGCCCACGAGCCAATACATGATCGCAGCCAGCGAAAAGAGCGCGATGTTCTTCGTCAGCTGCATCGTGACATTCTTGGAGCGCACGAGGCCCGCTTCTAGCATGGCGAAACCAGCGGCCATCCAGAAAACAAGGAAACCACCGATCAGGAACAGAAGGGTTGTGAAGATGTACGGGTTGATGTCAGGCGCTTCGGCGTCCTGTGCCAAGCCCAGCGTCGGTATCGCGATAAGCGCTGCGGCGACGGGAAGTGATTTGATAAGCTTCATTGTCCGTTGTTTCCCTTGATTGGTGCGCGCGTTAAAGCGCGTCTTCATTGGTTTCGCCGGTGCGGACGCGCACTGCCTGACTGACGTCCAGAACGAAAATCTTGCCATCGCCGATCTTGCCCGTCTGGGCAGTCTTGGCGATCGTCTCGACGATTTGATCTGCCATGGAGGAGGCCACTACGATTTCGATCTTCACCTTTGGTACAAAGTTGACCGCGTATTCGGCGCCCCTATAGATTTCGGTGTGGCCGGACTGGGAGCCGAAGCCCTTGATCTCGGTCACCATCATGCCGCGCACGCCTGCATCGGTCAGCGCCTCGCGGACCTCCTCAAGCTTGAACGGTTTGATTGTTGCAATGATGAGTTTCACCACATGTCCCCTTTTCTGGCAGGCCCCCCTGCGTTGTGGTTCGCAACAGAGGCTATCGGAGGATAAGGTCAAAGACGGGCGCTGCGTTTGCACAGCGTGGCCCATTTAACTTGCCTAAAATTTATGCTAAATATTAAAAAAGCCTAAAATTTGTGCCTAATGAAAACTTTGGCTTCGTTTTGTGTTTGGCGTGTATCTTGGAACAGAACAGTTTATGACGTCCAAAACATTAGGCGCGAGCAGGTGTCCGTATGAGTAAATCGACACGCGGTAGACGGCCTCTTGTGGCTGATCGCAGATATCCCAAGAGGCCCGTCAAGAAAAAGACAGCGCCCAAAAAGGGGGCAGCCGCCAAGGCACGTTCGACAAAGACGTCACAGCGCAAGCGGCGTAAACCGGCGGCGAAGGGCAGCCTCCTTGGTCGTTTTATTCGTTGGGTCATGCGGATGATCTGGGGCGTTACGTGGCGGGTTTCGCTGATTGCTGCCGCGATCCTTGGACTGGCGGTCGGGTATATCTGGACCACGCTGCCCCCGGTTGATGAGCTTTTGGACGGACGTGCGCGCGGCTCGGTCACGATGCTGGACCGTGACGGCAAGGTCTTCGCCTGGCGGGGTGATCAGTTCGGGGGCGTGGTTACGACCGAAACCGTTTCTCCGCATCTTAAAAACGCGATCGTTGCGACCGAAGACAAGCGGTTTTATAGGCATTTCGGGATCAGCCCGCGCGGTGTCGCCAGCGCCGTTCGGATCAACCTGCGTGAAGGGCGGGGGCCTTTGTCGGGCCATGGCGGGTCAACGATCACGCAGCAGACAGCTAAGCTGTTGTGTCTTGGGCGGAACTACGACCCGTCGAGCGGTTTGACCGAAGCGGAGTATGAGGCAGAGTGCCGACGCGGCACCATCCAGCGCAAGGCCCATGAGGCGCTTTATGCTCTAGCGATGGAGCTGAAATACACCAAGAACGAAATCCTGACGATCTACATGAACAGGGCGTTTCTTGGGGCTGGGGCGCGGGGCTTTGAGGCGGCATCGCAACGATATTTCGGAAAGTCAGCGAATGAGGTGAACCCGGCCGAGGCGGCGATGCTTGCTGGTCTTCTGGTAGCACCCACCCGGTTTGCACCCACAAACAATCTGGAACGCTCGCAAGGCCGGGCAGCGACTATCCTGCGGCTGATGACCGAACAACGCTATCTCAGTGATGTGGACCGTGCCGCGGCAACCGCAAATCCCGCACAGTTAAGCGAAGCAGCTGCGGCAAAGGCTGGCGGATACTTCGCAGACTGGATCATGTCTTCGGGTCCTGAATTCTTCACGCGCAAGACCACAGAAGACGTTGTCATCCGCACGACGCTGGATCCGCTCATCCAACAGGCTGCCGAAGAAGGTATGCGCAAGGTATTCGATGACAAAGTCAGCCCGGGGTCCAAGGCGCAGGCCGCAATTGTTGTGATGAGCGCAGATGGCGCCGTCCGGGCCATGGTCGGCGGGCGCGATACCAAGGTTGCAGGCGCCTTCAACCGGGCAATCCAGGCCAAGCGCCAGACGGGTTCCGCTTTCAAACCTTTCGTGTTCGCGGCCGCTCTCGATCTTGGATACGGCCCAAACGACCTCGTGCTCGATGAGCCTTACTGCCTCGATATTCCGGGTTCGGGTCGGTGGTGCCCGGACAATTACACGCGCAAGCATTATGGGCAGGTCACACTCACCGATGCGCTGAAACGGTCGCTCAACGTACCAGCGGTCAAGATCTCGGAAAGTGTGGGGCGCGATCTGGTGCGCAATGTGGCGGGGCAGTTTGGCCTGCAAAGCGACCTGGCAGCCGGACCCGCTTTGGCACTTGGCGCGTCGGAGAGTACGCTGCTGGAGATGACGGGCGCGTATGCGGGTATTCTCAACGGTGGCTCGTCCGTTGAACCTTATGGTTTGATCGAATTGCGGCTTCTCGGTGATGAAGAGCCGCTGATGGGCGTGGGCGGGGGCATAGGTGAGCGAGTTGTGCAAGAAGAAGCGGCGCGCCAGTTGATCTGGATGATGGAAAAGGTCGTTCGCGATGGAACAGGCGGACGTGCCAGTCTTCAAGGACGGCAGGTGGCGGGGAAAACGGGTACAACCCAAGCCGCGAGAGACGCGTGGTTCATCGGATTTACCGCCGACTACGTCGCTGGTGTCTGGATAGGTTACGACGACAACACGCCGCTCAAAGGGGTTACGGGCAGTGGCCTGCCCGCTGAGATCTGGCATGAAGCGATGATGCGCGTGCACGAAGGATTGCCCACGAAACCGTTGCCGATGATGGAACCATTGGACGGGCGCGGTTTTGGCAATCAACTTGAGCCGCGCGGCGGACCTGTTCTGCAAGGGGACGATCGCAACGGACTTGATCGCTTGTTGGATGGTCTGTTCGGAGGCGGCGGCACCGGCGCCTCTGGTGGCGCAGGCGGCAGTGGGGCAGGCGGCGGCAATCGCTGACGCTGGCCAGACGCCTCCAATCACGTCAGCCTGATCGTGAAACCGTGCTGATCAGCGCGTTGATGTCTCCGCCCGAGCGGTCAAGCATCGCGCCAATTTCAGAGCGTTCGGTCAAGAGCAGGTTCACTCCTTCTATGAACATATTGAAGAAGAGATTTCTGCCCGAGCGATCCGAGACGAGGAAGATCACTTCGAAAGGGGCTTCGCCGCGCAGAAACGCCGTCGTGCGTATTTCATAGCCCGAGCGGATGGCGCGGGCGGTATTCACTTCGATCTTGCCACCGATGAATTCGCGGAACCGTTTTCCGTACTTCCGGGCGATGTAGCCCGCAAACGCATCCGTGAAAGCGCGCAGTTCCGACCGGCTGACCCTGCGGGCATCTGCGCCAAGTGTGTATCGTGCCATGGTCGGCACATCCGCGTAACGTCCGAAGATCCGTTCGAAATCGCGGATGATGGCCTGCTCAGATTTGCCGGAGGCGATAACTTTGTTGATGTCCGCAACAAGCGTGTCGACCATGCCGCGTGCTTGCGCTTCGGTCAAAGCCAGGGCTGGACCCGCGAAGGCCGTGGCCGCAGCCCCAAACAGAAAATGACGTCGGTTCAATTCATTCAGCATATGGATCCTCGTAAGGGTCGCCATAGGGATCGGAATAAGGGTCAAGTGACGAGTCATCCGACCGATCCCCAAGTTCAAAACGTCGTGATTGCAGGTAGATCAGGCGCGACTGGCTGTAGCTGTCTGCGCTGTCATAGAGAACAGAATCGATCGTGTTCGAGAACCTGCTCCTGTCGGTCAGGCGCGCGCCCACGTTCGCGAGGGTCCCGCTATAGCGTTCGGGCTCGGGCAAAGCATCGCCAAGGGGGTTGGTAAAGAGATCTACGATCCGCCCGACGCTGCGCCGCGTCGTGGTCGGCCCGAGAAGCGGCGCCTCTGCATAGGCGCCTTCACCCACACCCCAGACATAAAGTGTTTCGCCAAAATCAGTGTCATGTTCGGGTATGGCCATTTCGGTCGCTGGATCCAGAAGGCCCCCGATCCCAATAGTCGAGTTGAAGAAAAACCGCGAAAACGAGATGCCGGCGCCGCGAAAATCGGCCTGGAGCAGGCTGTTGACGACATTTGCGGGTTGGCCGAAATTTTCGGCAAAGTTGCTGACACTGTCTTCAATGGGGTCCGGCAGAACGGCCGAATAGCCGCGGGCGACAGGCCGAACGATGGCCGTATCAAGACCCTTGTTGAAGCCATGCAACGCCCGGTTTCGTGTCTCGTAGGGATCGTGGATGCCGTCTGTCGGATCGCGGTCATTTCCCGCGCAGGCGGTCAGACTAAGGCTCATTATTGCGGCAGTTCCGACCCTTTTGGCCCAAGAATCCAGAATGGAAATCGTCAATTGAAGTCCTCGCTCGCCACCTTTAGGCGATAGTTAATACACATAACGCTTATGCCCAGTGCCGGACTCGCCATAGCATCGGGGTTGTGGCACAAGAACATCGAATGAAGCACGTCAGTGACATAGAATAAGTTCGCGCGAGCGAAAAGGTGCCAATGCAAGACAAGATAATGATGAGGGGCAGCGCCGAATTGCGCAAAGCCCGCAGCGAAAGCCGGACGCTTTATTGGGTTGTTGGCATCTTCAGTATGTTTGCAAACCTGCTGATGCTGACGGGTCCGATTTACATGCTACAGGTCTACGACCGCGTGCTGGGCAGCCGCAGTGAAGAAACGCTTATCGCATTGTCGCTGCTGGTTGTGTTCCTTTACGGCATCATGGGTATTCTGGACTACACGCGTGGCCGGATCATGGCACGTGTGGGTGCGCGGTTTCAATCGGCACTGGACCGTCGTGTTTTTGATGCAGTCGTGCGCAAATCTGCCATTGCGCCCGATGACAACACACAGTCGGGTCTTGCCGATCTTGAGTCAATTCAGCGCCTTATGACCTCGCCCGTTTTGATGGCGTTTTTCGATCTGCCCTGGACACCGATCTTCATTGCCGGGATTTTCATCTTTCATCCGATGCTTGGGTGGTTGGCGGTCGCTGGGGCCGTTGTTCTGATCGGGATCGCCCTGGCCAACCAGTGGCTGTCGCGCTTGCCTCAAGCGCGGGCCGGTATGGCTGGCCAGCAAGCCAATGCGATGTCGGACCAGCTTCGGATTGAAGCCGAGATGGTGCAAGCCATGGGCATGCGCGACGCAGCCTTTGACCGCTGGAACACCGCGCGGGGCAAGGCGCTGGAAGAACAGATCGCCGCGACCGACGTCGGCGGCAGCTTTACTTCGGCCACAAAGACGATCCGACTGTTTCTGCAAAGCGCGATGCTGGGCCTTGGTGCCTATCTGGTGCTGCAGAATGAAATGACGCCGGGTGCGATGATCGCGGGCTCGATCCTTCTTGGCCGCGCGCTCGCGCCGGTCGAGATGATGTTGAACCAATGGCCACTTGTGCAGCGCGCCAAGAAGGGCTGGGACACGCTGGCAGAGCTTTTGGGCACGGTCCCGCCCGAGCAGCGCCGCACCTCCTTACCCGACCCCAAGGCGCAGCTGGTCGCCAAGGGCCTGACTGTCGTACCGCCGGGGGAACGCCAGGCGGCCCTGCGCAACGTGAATTTCGAATTGCGGCCGGGCGAGGCCATGGGTGTCATCGGGCCGTCTGGTGCAGGCAAATCGACGCTGGCCCGAGCGATCACTGGCGTGTGGCGTCCGGCAGGCGGCAGTCTGCGGCTGGATGCGGCGGCCCTTGATCAATACGAACCCGCAGTGCTGGGACGCCATATCGGGTATCTGCCACAACGCGTGCAACTTTTTGATGGGACCATTGCCGAAAACATTGCCCGACTGGCGGGGCAACCGGATGATGCGAAGGTGGTTGCGGCCTCCAAGAAGGCGGCGGCGCATGAGATGATCCTCGAATTCCCGGAAGGTTATGATACCCGCATCGACAGCGGCAAGCAGCGCTTGTCAGGTGGTCAGATCCAACGGATCGGCCTGGCGCGGGCGCTTTATGACGATCCCGTGATCATGGTGCTGGATGAGCCGAATTCGAACCTAGACAACGACGGCAACATGGCGCTGAACGCAGCGATCAAGTCCATGAAAACCGAGAAACGGTCCGTCATCATAATGGCGCACAGGCCAGCGGCGATTCAGGAGTGCGACACACTTCTCGTCATCGACAATGGCACCGCGACGGCCTTTGGACCAAAGGATGAAATATTGAAAAGCATGGTCAAGAACCACAAGCAGATCCAGGCTGTGCCAGCCGGGACAGGAGGTGTGCGATGAAAGAAGGGCGCTGGTCCGCATTCCGCCCCGTCCTGATCGGAATGATCGGGCTGATCGGGCTTTTGGGAGGCTTCATGCTATGGGCCACCATGACGCAGATCGCCGGGGCGATCATCGCACCTGGGCGTATCGAAGTCGATCAGAACCGTCAGGTCGTTCAGCATCCGATTGGAGGGGTCGTCGATTCCATCGCCGTCAAGGAGGGCGATGTGGTAGAGGCAGGTGACGTGTTGATCGAGCTTGATGCCGAACAACTTGCGAGCCGACTTGCCATCGTGGAGGGACAGCTTTTTGAATTGATGGCCCGTCGTGGTCGGCTTGAGGCGGAGCGGGATGGAACCGACACGCTGACCTATCCTGAACTCTTAATCGAGATGAGCGCAGAAAATCCCGATGTGCAGGGGCTGATGATCGGTCAAGAGAACCTGTTCGAGGCGCGTCGTGAAAGTATCGCACGCGAGACTGAACAGCTCGAGAAACGCAAGGCGCAGATCTCCAATCAGATCGATGGGGTTCGCGCGCAACAAGTGTCTCTGAGCCGTCAGCTTGAGCTGATTGAGGAAGAGCTTGCCAACCAACGCTCGCTTCTGGATCGCGGGCTTGCCCAAGCCTCAAGCGTGCTGAACCTTGAACGGAATGCCGCGAGCCTGGATGGCCAATTGGGCGAACTGGAAGCGCAATACGCCCAGTCTGAGGGGCGCATCACCGAGATAGATATCGAGATTATCAAACTGGGAACAAGCCAGCGGGAACAGGCCATCACCCAGCTACGGGATTTGGTCTATCGTGAGCTTGAATTCCTAGAGCAACGCGCAGCGCTGACATCGGAGCTTGACCAGTTGTCAATCCGCGCGCCTGTTTCTGGCATTGTCTATGGAATGCGTGTGCAGACACCACGTTCGGTGATCCGAGGGGCGGATCCGGTGCTTTATCTGATTCCACAGGACAGACCATTGGTGATCGCTGCGCGGGTCGACCCGATCAACATTGATCAGATTGCCGTCGGACAGGCCGTGAACCTGCGCTTTTCCGCACTCGATCAGCGGACCACGCCTGAATTGATCGGACAAGTGTCCCTTCTGTCAGCGGATGCGTTTGAAGATGAAGCGGTGGGTATCAGCTACTACCGGGCCGAGATCATCCTGAGCGCGGGTGAGGTGGACCGCCTACCAGACGGACAGGCGCTGATCCCGGGCATGCCGGTGGAGGCGTTCATTCGCACGGCTGATCGGTCACCGCTGGTTTATCTCGTCAAGCCGATGACCGATTACTTCAATCGTGCTTTCCGAGAATCCTAATTGGGTCTTTTCGGCAAGGGATGGGCAGGCTAGCGTCGCGCCAAGACCGACCGAAAGGATACCACATGACAATTGAATCTCGCCTCGCTGAACTTGGCGTGACACTTCCCGATGCTCCTGCACCGGCAGCAAATTATGTGCCGCATGTGCAGGTCGGCGACATTGTCTACATCTCTGGGCAGATCTCGAACGGACCCGATGGAATGATCATCGGAAAACTTGGCGATACCATGGATGTGGAGGCCGGTGCAGCTGCGGCGAAGACCTGTGCAATCAGCCTCCTCGCCCAGGTAAAGGCGGCTTGTGGTGGTGATATCGAGCGGCTGAAGCGGGTGATCAAGCTGACTGGTTTTGTGAACTCTACCGCAGATTTCGGAGAACAACCCAAGGTTATCAACGGCGCCTCGGACTTCCTGGTGGAGGCGCTTGGTGATGCCGGGCGGCATTCCCGGTCCGCCGTTTCGGCAGCAAGTTTGCCATTTGGCGTCGCGGTCGAGATCGAAGGCATTTTTCAGATCGAATGATGCCAAGCTTGCCCAAGGCGTTTCTTGCGGCGCCTCTTGCACATCGCGCCTTGCATGATTTGGCCGAAGGCAGGCCGGAAAATAGTATAGATGCGGTGCGAGCGGCCCTTGTACACGGTTACGGCATCGAGATTGATGTTCAGTTGTCAGCCGACGGGGCAGCGATGGTGTTTCACGATTATGATCTGGGCCGGCTGACCCATGCTGAAGGGCCCGTGCGACAGCGCACACGCGATGAGTTGCGGGCAATTGGCCTGGTTGGAGCGGAGACCCATATCCCAACACTCTTTGAGATCCTTGAGCTTGTCGCGGGGCAGGTGCCCATTCTCATCGAGATCAAGGATCAGGATGGTGCGATGGGTCCCGATATCGGGCCTTTGGAACAGGCGGTCGCAGACGAAGTGCAGGCCTATGCGGGGCCGGTTGCGATGATGTCGTTTAATCCGCATTCGGTCGCCAAGATGGCTGAGCTTTCACCGGATGTGGCGCGGGGCCTTGTCACCAGCGCCTACCGCCTGCCGGATTGGCCGCTAGATGCTGGCACATGCGCTCGGCTGCGGGAGATACCGGATTATGACCGTGTCGGGGCGTCCTTCATCAGCCATGAGGTAAGTGATCTGAGTAGGGAGCGCGTCCATGCTTTGCGCGATGCAGGCGCGGACGTGCTTTGCTGGACTGTGAGATCACCGAGTATGGAACAAGAGGCGCGAGAGGTCGTACAGAATATCACTTTCGAGGGTTACTTGCCCTCCTTGGACGGTTGATCGCGCCCGAGATCGCCACAGATAGATGTTGATGAAGCAGCAATCCAGTATCGCTGAACAAGCTATTGAAATCCGGGTCGTCTCTCGACTTTCCGAGATAGGAGAGGCCGCCTGGGATGCCTGCGCCTGTCCCGAGGCCGCACGTGGCCTGCGCCCCAATGACCCTTTCACTACGTATCGCTTCTTGAAAGTGCTTGAAGATAGCAACTCGGTCGGGGCGGGCACGGGCTGGCAGCCGCAATATCTTGAGGCGCGTCTTGAAGATCAGGTCATTGCGGTTGCGCCGATGTATGCCAAATCGCACAGCCAGGGCGAATACATATTCGATCACAACTGGGCACATGCCTATGAGCGGGCAGGGGGGCGGTACTATCCCAAGCTGCAGATTGCCGTGCCCCACACACCAGCCACCGGACGGCGGTTCCTGACACATCCGGATTTTTCGGATGTCGGCCTTTCGGCTCTGGTTCAGGGTGCTGTTCAAGTGGCGGCGAACAATCAGGTGTCCTCGGTGCACGCAACTTTCTGTACCGAAGCCGAGCGGGTGGCGGGCGTGCAGATGGGGCTTATGCCGCGCTCCACGCAACAGTTTCATTGGCTCAATGATGGTTATGGGGGGTTTGATGAATTTCTGGAGGGCCTCAGTTCGCGCAAGCGCAAGAACATCCGCAAGGAGCGTCGGCAGGCGCAAGAGTTTGGCGGTGATTTGCATGTGCTGACGGGCTCCGATTTGCGGCCCCATCACTGGGATGCGTTCTGGATCTTCTATCAGGATACCGGTGCACGCAAATGGGGTACGCCTTATCTGACGCGCCGCTTCTTTGATCTCGCACATGAAACGCTGGCGAACGACATGGTTCTTGTTCTGGCAGAGCGGGAAGGTCGCTATGTCGCTGGGGCGCTGAATTTCGTGGGTGCATCAACTCTTTACGGCCGGTACTGGGGTTGCACCGAACATCATCCGTGCCTGCATTTCGAACTTTGTTACTATCAGGCTATCGACTACGCGATCCGGCATGGACTGGACCGTGTGGAAGCGGGCGCGCAGGGTGAACACAAGCTTGCCCGAGGGTATCTTCCGACGCAAACGCATTCGTTGCATTGGGTAGGTGATCCGGGTTTTGCCGACGCCATAGGGCGCTATCTTGAAGCGGAGCGAGAGGCGGTCGAGCAGGAGATCGAAGTCTTAACGGATTACGGGCCGTTCAAACGTGTTCAAATCGAGGAACAGGAATGACTGAAAAGCTGAGTGAAGAGACCCGCGCGACCCTTCTGGATCCCCTTGTTGAAAGCGGCTGGAACCTGCAGGAGGGACGTGATGCGATTGCCAAAACTTTCGTTTTCAACGACTTCGTGGATGCATTTGGCTGGATGACCCGAGTGGCGATTTGGGCGGAGAAATGGGACCACCATCCCGAATGGGACAATGTCTACAAGACCGTCAATGTCGTTCTCACGACGCATGACGTAGGCGGTCTGAGTGCGTTGGACGTAAAGATGGCGCGTAAGATGGACAGCCTTGCCGCCGGTCAATGAAACGACTTTTGATCGGGGTTTGCGGATCAGCCCAAGTGACCCGCGCGAAGTAAGTCATGTTCGACGCCATCCCATCCTGACTATGCAGAGGGGTCCATCTCCATTGCTGCGTGATGCGGTGACTTGCTGACGGTGGATCAAATCGCTGCGATGGGACTGGCGTAAATGGCGGGGAGGGCCAATGTCTCTTTTTAAATGAATGCCAAACGGAGGCAACTGATGCATATGACGACACGCAGATTGTTTTTGGGTATGGTGGCCACACTGCCCCTCGTTGCGAAAACGGCCCGTGCTGCGACACCGGCAATCTACGCAGATGACGGCATCGCGGTGGATGGGACCGATGTTGTGTCGTACTTCACCGAAGGAATGCCGGTGGCCGGTGATCCGTCCATTACGCACGATTGGAATGGTGCGACTTGGCGTTTTGCATCCTTTGCCAATCGTGACGCGTTTGCAGCGGATCCCGCAGGCTATGCACCCCAATATGGCGGCTATTGCGCGTATGCAGTCAGTGAGGGGTATACGGCTTCAACCATTCCAGATGCGTGGAAGATCGTGGATGGAAAGCTGTATCTGAACTATTCTCACCGGATCCAACGGCGTTGGGAACGAGATATTCCAGCGCGGATCGCATCTGGAGACGCAAACTGGCCATCGGTCTTGAACTAGTGGTTTCGCTGGGCGGCTCTGTTTGGCCTGTGGCCAAAGGCGCCCGCCCACCGACCCTATGATCCTCCTCCGCCGAGGACCGATCCTTGTTGATCTCTGTCAGATTGACATTTCAAGCGTCTGTGGACGGGTCGTTGAGAAAAGTGCGAAGGCAAGATAGGCAAAGAATGCGAGGAGCACTTCAAATAGAATACCCGGCAACCAACGCGAGGCATCGTCATGGGAATCGATCAAATCATGCGTTGAACGTCGTTCAAGATAGCTCGCTGCGCGATAACATTGTCGGCTCAGGTGTTCAGTACCGGCATCTGGTGTATCGGATTTAGGATGAATCGATCTGGCTCAGATGTCCAGATTTTGCAGATACATTCGTAAGGTGTGAGACGTTGAGCGTCTTCAAACGGCGGGCGTAATTGTAGGCGTTGAGGAAGTCGGCCAGGTGCCTGCGAAGCTCGTAGTGGTGTCGCGTCAGGGTGGTTTCTTTGGTCGTTCGGTTCAGTCGTTCGACCTGACCGTTGGTCCACGGGTGGTTTGGCTTTGCCAGCCTGTGCTCGATAGCGCGCATCATTGTCCTCGGACCAATGGCGGACAAATCCGCGCCTGCGCAAATCATGTCGAACCGCATTGGCCTGGAATAGGCGGTGTTCCGGTTCCGAGGCTGCTCTGCGAACTGAATGCCATTGTATGTCAGGATGCTGTGAATGCGATAGGCCACGGCTTCGAGATGGTGTTCGAGGAATTCCCACGCCGTTTTGCGACTGGCCTTCCCTACCAGCTGTGCCACCGCGAACTTGCTGGTTCGATCGATAGCGACAAAGAGATGGAGTTTTCCCTCCTCCGTTCTGAACTCAGCGATATCAATGTGGAAGAAGCCAATTGGGTAGCGCTTGAATTTCTGCCGGTTTGACTTGTCATCCGCGACGTCCGGCAGTCGAGATATACGGTGCCGATGCAAGCAACGATGCCAAGAAGATCGCGTCAGATTCGGGATCATTGGCTGCAAAGCATGAAGACAGCCATCCAGTGGCAGAAGTGTGTGCCACCTGAAAGCAACGATCATGGCCTCGTCTTCTTCGCTAAGAACGTTGAACGAGGCTCTCTGGGACCAGCCTTCTGATCCAGAAGAGTTTGCCGCTTCCGCCACTGTCTTTGGGTTGCTGCCAAGCTATCGGCTCAGTTCCGCGAACGAAGCTTGCGATCGCTGTATTTCTACTCTGACGGCGTGCGCCCCCTCTCGTGACATTCGCTTTGCGAATGCACTGCCGGTCAAGTGTGCATGGCGCTGCCATGACGATTTTTTTTCCATAGCGCTTCCTTCCATTCCAATAAAAGGATCACACCATCAAACCGTGGGATCAAACACCTAGGGTCTGGCCTCATCGCGAATAAATGACGCGGGGAGCCCAGGCGATAACAGAGAGAAAGACCTTTGGGCAACGGTCGTATCTCTTTGCGACGCGCCGCCAATCTTTCAACCTGCCAGGCAGTGACGAATGGATTGAGCGGTCAGCGCATCATTGTCGCTCGGACCAATGGCGCGCCATGGCGCATCTTTCGCAGATCGCGTGCAGCTTGGCCCCTCTCGTTGATTGTGCCAATCACCTGCCGGTCGGTGATTCATACTGCTCTGGTTGCTGCCAATCAGGTGTCAATGCCCCCTTTTTGACGGCGAGGCTGGACGCCGTGCGATGGGCTTTGAGATAGGTGGCGTCCCTTGCTCGGCAGTGGAAACGCAGTTTCGAAGAGGGGGGGGCACTATAGTCTTCTTTTCTCCATGCTCGGCGGACAGGCCGGCCATCATCCGGGCGAAGACGCTTTGTTCGTGGTCTCTCTTGAACCGGTGGTGTTCGGTCACTCACCTCCAACGCTTACAGCGGTTCGAGAGCGTCTATTGCGGACCGTAATCCCAAGGCGCAACATCACACCGTAAACCATTGCGATTGATGAAGATAACCCGTTGAGCGCGCGCCTGTCATCAATGCATGGTCGCCGCGAAGCTTGCCGCTGGCCAGAGATGAATGGCTCCTGAGCCTAAGAAGGACAAGGTGGCAACTGCAATCGACCAAGGCGCAAAAGAAAAGCCCCGGTGGGTGCCGGGGCTTTTTGTTTGGTGTACCCTACTTGGGCCCTAGTGAGCCGGGCTTTTGTCCCACTCTTCCTGCTTCGGCAGGATCTCGAACGTGTGTTCGGGTGGTGGGCTTGGCAAGGTCCATTCCAGCGTGTCTGCATATTCATTCCACGGGTTTGGCTCGGTCACGCGGGCGCCGTTGCGCAGTGTGTAGGCCATTACGCCGAAAAAGAAGAGGAACGATGCGAAGCTGAGGAAGGCGCCCCATGTTGAGACCGCATTCCAAAGCGCATATGCTTCAGGATAGTCGATGTAACGGCGCGGCATGCCCTGACGACCTAGGAAATGCTGCGGGAAAAAAGTCACGTTTGCGCCGATGAACATCGTCCAGAAGTGCACTTTGCCGGCCCATTCTGGGTACATCTTGCCGGTCATCTTGGGCAAATAGAAGTAGATGCCTGCAAAGATGGCAAAGACAGCACCAAGGCTCATCACATAATGGAAATGCGCAACGACGTAATAGGTGTCGTGATAAGCCCGGTCTACGGCAGCCTGGCTGAGCACGACACCCGTCACACCACCGACGGTGAAGAGGAACAGGAAGCCGAAGGCCCAGAGCATGGGTGTCTTGAATTCGATCGAGCCGCCCCACATCGTGGCAATCCAACTGAACACTTTCACGCCGGTTGGCACCGCAATGACCATCGTTGCCAACATGAAGTAGGCCTGTTGGTTGAGGCTCATGCCAACGGTGTACATGTGGTGCGCCCAAACGACGAAGCCGAGGACGCCGATCGCGATGATCGCCCAGACCATCGGCAGGTAACCGAACACGGGCTTGCGACTAAAGGTGGCGATCACGTGACTGATTATGCCGAAGCCGGGCAAGATAATGATGTAAACCTCTGGATGGCCGAAGAACCACAGGATGTGCTGGTATAGCACGGGGTCGCCACCACCGGCCGGATCAAAAAAGGTGAAGCCAAAGTTGCGGTCCATGAGCAGCATGGTGATCGCGCCAGCCAGCACCGGCAGGGACAACAAGATCAGCCAGCTGGTCACGAAGATCGACCAGGAAAACAGCGGCACCTTGAACAATGTCATGCCCGGCGCGCGCATGTTCAGAAAGGTGGTGATCATATTGATCGCGCCAAGAATCGACGACGCGCCCGAAACGTGAACCGCGAAAATGGCAAGGTCCATTGACCAGCCTTGTTCGTTTGTGGAGAGCGGAGGATAGAGTACCCAACCAACGCCGGAACCTAACTGCCCATTGCCTCCGGGGGCGAGGACCGAGCAGACGGCCAGCGATGTGCCCGCAACATACATCCAGAATGAAAGGTTGTTCATGCGCGGGAACGCCATGTCCGGCGCACCAATCTGCAATGGCATGAAGTAATTGCCAAACCCGCCAAAAAGGGCCGGGATCACGACGAAGAACATCATCAGGATGCCGTGACCGGTGATAAGAACGTTCCAAAGATGGCCGTTTGGCGTACATTCACCCGGAGCGGCTGCAAAGAGGCGCGCGCCTTCCATACACATGTACTGAACGCCAGGGTCCATCAGCTCGAGCCGCATGTAGACGGTGAAAGCCACCGAGATGAACCCGACCAAGGCCGAGGTGATCAGGTATAGGATCCCGATATCTTTATGGTTTGTGGACATGAACCAACGGGTGAAAAAGCCCCGTTCGTCCTCATGCTCGTGCCCATGGATGGCTGCGTCTGCCATATAGGGTGCCTCCTTGAGTGACTGTGCGTCAGGTTCCCGATCGTGCTCGGATTCTTCTCTTGTTTTAAAAGGATAGCACTTACGCTTCAATGTCTGATGGCGCCGCGGCTCGGGCCAGATTGTCGCGGCGCGTCGAGATAAGAAATGTTCTTGGCAATTGATAAAAAGGTGGGAACCCAATCGACCATGGGCGGAAAGTTCAACTAATACGGTGGTTTGGGCGTGTACGGTGGTTTGGGCGTGGAAGTTGCCAAGATGTTTGACTTCACTGCGGGGGCTTATGCCATGTCATTTCTGCATCAAGGCCAGCTGTAGTGCAAACCATGAAACCGAAGTAAAAGGTGATGAATGATCGGTTGGATCTATCGGCGCCGATCTCAATGACCGGCGGTCTTGTGAATAAAGCCAAGGCCGGATGTCCAATGCGAGAATTCAGATCCAAATATAATATACCGAGCATTCTTGTTGATGCAGGTCAATCTGTACAGGCCAAGTTGTGGGCCCGTTTAACCGCGCGCTTCCACCGGCTGAGCGAACACTTGATCAAACGTCTCGCGGAGGGCGAGGTCCAGGTCATGCATTGCGACCGGCAAGCCCAGATCTACCAGACTTGTGACACCATGGTCACGGATGCCACAGGGGACGATCCCTTCAAAGTGGCTGAGGTCCGGTTCGACATTTATGCTGATCCCATGAAAACTCACCCATCTGCGCAGTCGGATACCGATCGCAGCGACTTTATCTTCTGCAGGCAGCCCATTGCTTAATAAAGGCTTTTCTGGACGTTGCACCCAAACGCCAACACGGTTTTCGCGGATCTCACCGGACACGTTGAATTGCGCAAGCGTGGCAATTACCCAAGCCTCAAGGTCGTGCACGAACCTGCGCACGTCGCGTCCGCGTCGCGCCACATCAAGCATCACATAGATAATTCGCTGTCCCGGTCCGTGATACGTGAATTGGCCGCCGCGCCGGGTTTGAAAGACTGGAAACCGGTCGTCTATGAGATCTTCATGCTTTGCGGATGTACCAGCAGTGTAAAGGGGAGGATGCTCCAGGAGCCAGATACATTCTTCTGCTTGGCCGTCGGCAATCGCCTCGGCCCGCGCCTCCATCCATGCCTCTGCCTTGCGGTAATCCGTCAGGCCGGGCGTAGTGATCCATTCAGTCACGCGGCCTCGGCAACCGTTTGACGCAGGATTTCGGCGTAGTTTCGGGCGCCTTGAGCACCTGTGACGAGATACTTCGCATCAAAGATCATGGACGGCACACCAGAGATCCCTCGTTCGGTCCAGAATGCCTGCTTTTCGCGCACAGTTTCGGCAAGTGCGCCGGTCTCAAGCACCTCGCGTGCCTCCTCGACCGGAAGATCAACCGAGGCTGCAACATCCAAAAGTACCGTGTGGTCCGAGACATCGCGTTGCTGCGTGAAATGTGCCTCGAACAGGGCCAGCTTTAAGGGATGCTGTTTGCCCTGGCTGAGTGCGAAATCCAAGAGTTGGTGGGCCGCAAACGTATTCACAATGCGGCTTTCCGGCGAGAAATCGAATGTGATTCCGAGACTTTGCCCCAATGTTCTGAGATGTTCCCGATTCTGGGCAGATTGTTCCGGGCTTGCACCATACTTCTCTGTAATATGCTCAGCCAGATTTTGCCCTTCGCGAGACATGTTCGGGTTCAGCTCGAAAGGATGCCAGCGAACCTGGGCACCAAACCCTGTCAAACCAAGGGCTTGTTCGAGTTGTTTGTAGCCTACGATGCACCATGGGCACATCACGTCCGAGACAATATCGACCTCGACTACGGAGGGTTCATTTTCCATGCGCCATATTTAGCCATTCACCAAGTTTTTGCTACCCAAATCGCTGATGGGTGATAAAGTTACTATTAGCCAGATATTTTTGGAGGGTTAAGGATGTTTTACAAATCAATTGCCGTGTCGGTGTTGGCGGTTTCAGTCGCCGTTGTTCCCGTAGAGCCAGTGAAGGCGGATGCAGGTGATTTCATTGCGGGCGCACTAATCGGTGGCATCGTGGGGCATGCCGCAACGAAAGAGGCGCAGCGGAAAAAACAGCGCACGACGTACCGCAAAACATATCGCAAGTCTTACCGTCCACGCCTGCCATCGACGCAGGAGGGAAGGGAGATCCAAGCCTCTTTGAACTATTTCGGGTTCAACGCAGGCACGGTCGATGGTCAGTTGGGCAAGCGGTCGCGCTCGGCCATTTCAACATATCAGGCCTATATGGGGTATCCTGCGACAGGCCAGCTGACGCCATATGAGCAAAATCTGCTGATCACGTCCTATAACCGGGCCCAAGCTGGCGGATATGCGACCAACCAGCAAATCGCAGCGAACCCCGATGGAACGCGTGGGCTGCTAAAGACGTATCGTTCGGAACTTGCTGGCCAGCAGGCACCCACGGCTGTGGTGCCCCAGACAACGGTTGTTGTGACGCCACAGCCAGCCGTCCCGCCTGTCGGAACAACGACGACAACCACGGTTGTGGCTGCAGCACCCAGTGTGGCCGAAACGCCAGCTGCGCCAACAGCGCAAGCCAAAGCCGCGCTGCCAAACTTCCTCGGTGGTGGGGCGCAACAATCGCTTGCCTCACACTGCAACACCGTTTCGCTTTTAACGAACTCGAATGGCGGGTTCACAACAGCGGCGCAGATGACGGATCCGCAACAGGCGCTCAACGAGCAATTCTGCCTGGCCCGTACTTATGCGATCGCTGACAGTGAAAAGCTGATTGGTAAAGTTACAGGCTTCACGCCCACCCAGGTCGCCGATCAATGCGAAGGTTTCGGCCCGGCGATGAAAGAACATGTGGCTGCACTCTCGCTCAAATCTATGAATGAGGTGAAAGCAGATGTCAGCAACTTCATCCTGACCACAGGCATGAGCCCCGCGCAGCTCAAGGGTACAGCGCGCATTTGTCTTGGCGTGGGCTACCGCACTGATGACATGGATGTCGCACTTGGTTCGGCGCTTCTGCTGCATGCAATGGGTCAGGGCGTGTATGGAGAGCTGATGGGGCACCATCTGGCGCAGGGCTTTGGCACGGCGCAGCGGACAGATATGGCGCGTGTCTGGTATGAAGACAGCCTGCGGGCGGTTGACAGCGGGGCCGAAGCGGTCTTTGCACCCGGTCAGCCAGAACGGACGGAATTGCTGCGCAAGGCATCGCTGAGCCTTGGAACGAATTCGTCGTCCAGCGCGGCGCCCGAGACCATTCAGCCGGTCTCGGCGATCCCAACATTCTCTGTCAACGACTGACAGCGCTTCCTTAAAGAACGCCCGCGCATTTCGCGCGGGCGTTTTTGTTGCCAAATGCCTCTTGGCATCGCGCTGCGACGTCGCTATGACCCTGCCATCAAGCCTAGACGTGCGGTCGTGGCGGAATTGGTAGACGCGCAGCGTTGAGGTCGCTGTTCCTTAACCGGAGTGGAAGTTCGAGTCTTCTCGACCGCACCAAAAGGGACTTCCGGGGTCAAAAACCCCCTTAACGCCTTGAAAAGTAATGTCGTTTCGGCGGTTCTATCTCCCTTATCCCGATGGTAAGAAATACGGTCCGCAAACACCAGTTTCAGCACTAAACGACGCATATCAATACTGTCACTTTCCCATATTTTCCAAGGGCTTGCGAGGAATTTCGGGGCCGGTTCTAGTTTTTCTTCAAAGCTGTCTTTTGGGATGCTCTGATTGGCGATCTGATCGCGTAACCGCGGCTGCTCTCTTGCAAGCCCGCTGAGTTTCTCCTCATAGGCGGATATGACGGCAGAGTCACTCGTCTCTAGGAGTCTGGTGACGATACTGTCCCTTTGTCTTTCGAGTGTGCGAAGCTGGGTTTTTGTCGCTTTCCGAATCTCTTTCATCTGCTCCGCTCTCGCGTTCCACAAATCTCGGAACATCGCACAGGCAACTGCAAACAGGCTTTGCGTCGGCTGGAGCTCTTTCAGCAAAGCACCCACTTCACCCTCGATCTGATCCCGCGCTATCGACTTGCCATAGTCATCGCAGGTCTTGGATTGGCAAAGACAGTAAGCATAGTACCTAGACCGTCCCTTTGATAAAGACGAGCGGAGGGGCACATCACAACCGCCGCACGTCACAATACCGCGCAGTGCAAAGTCATCGCCGATATTCGCGCGTTTGGGGGCCTTCGCCGTACCAGCACGGCGTTTCTGTACTTTGTCGAACACATCTATCGAGACCAAAGCGTCGTGGCGGCCTTTGAGCCAACTGATCCCGTAGGTCTCAGAGCAAATATGTCCCGTGTAGACAGAGTTGCTCAGTAGGCGTGTGACTTGTTGCTGGCGAACCAGACCTCTCTTGTTGAACGGAAAATCCGGAAAGCCTTCCAAAAAACGCTTCACTTCTGCCTGCGTCTGAAACCGCCCCGACGCGTAGCCTTCGAATGCCTCGCGCACGATTTCATCAAAGGGGGCATGCGGGACCAGCACCTTGCCGTGCCCCTTGATGATCTCATAACGGTATCCGACGGGCGCATTGTGGATCCAGTAGCCGTTTTCCATTCGCGCTTTCATCTTCTGCGCCACTTGTCTGCCGTTCTGCTTGCGCTCGAGCTGACCTTGCGCCGCCATGATCGTTTCGAAGAACTCGCCCTCTGGCGTGTCTTCAAACTTAAAGTTCAAACATTCACGCTTTGCCCCGCGCTTTTCCATCTCCCGGCGCAGACGAAGATGAAACTCCGTGTCCCGCGCGTAGCGTTTGAGATCGTCGAAGATCACGACAAAATCTTCGTTAGGCTGCGCATCCAGAATCGATAGAAGCGCCACCAGACCGGGGCGCTGCATGAAGTCCCCGCCGCCGGTAATGATGTCAGGAAAGACAGCGGCAATAGCATAACCTTTGGCTGCGGCATATTGACGACACCGCGTTTCCTGGCTTTGCAGCCCGTGCCCTTCGGTTTCCTGCGCTTTGGAACTGACACGGCAGTAGATCACGGCTTGTTATTGTGTTGGTGGTGCAGTCATGTCGGCTCCTTTCGGCTGGTTGGTGATGGATGTGCCGCTGGACCTGCATTGATCTCATCGCGACAAATATAGTCTATCACCTCATTCATGCCGCTGTCGCATTTCGGGTGAAACTTATCCTCAGGACCAACATCAAAACCCAGATCAACAAAACCCTGCATTATCACCCAGAGTGCGCGCAGAATGATCGCCTTTTGATCTTCGGGCGTAGAGGCCTCCAGCAACTCACCATAGCGCGCCACGAGCCTGTCCGGATCATCGCACCCGTGCAGTTTAACGTCATTGTCGTCAGCCATAGCGGCATCCTTTCCGGCTCGGATATGTAATGAGAGACAGAGCGGCGCGTGGCTTTGCGCCGCTCGTCTTGTCAGTCTTCACAGTTCAGCGCTCCAGGCCCGGGCCATTGCGTCCATAGGACTGGTTGTGAAACCGATCAGACCGTCCCTCCTGGGACGGTGCCTGGTCCTGTGTGCGCTCGACCGCCAGCTTACGACGGCGGTCTTCGATCAGATCGTCCGACCTGTCGGCGAGCTTAGCGACCCGCAAGAGCTCGCTACGGGAAAAAGAATGGCTGTCTTGCAGACGTCCATCCTTGTCTTCGTAGGTTCTGGCAAAAGTTACGGTGTGGAACACCGCGCCTTTATTGTTTTCGTTTTCCCAGATGGTGGCTTTGAGCGCGCAATTGCGCAAGGTGGTCAGAGGTTGCCTCTTTTCGCTTCGTTGGTCCATGTTGAACCTCCTTTCTGATTGGGGTGATGGAAGTGAAGTTCTTTCGCGCCACCCCAAGGGCGCAAAAGAACAATCCATGAACATATCACAAATAGGAATATGTTCACAATAATTATTGTTTTTTCATAATGACTTGCGCGCACATCTAGTGCCGCGTCATCCTCTCAAACGTGACGTTGAGCCGATCAGTTGTCTTGTCGATTTCAACGCTCTGATCGGGCTCGTCACGATCGGCTTTCTCCGGCGTAAAACTATCCACAAAGGTTTCAAGATTTTGCCAGAGCTTGTCGCGGCGCTCGTCACGCATGGTCTGGAGCTCTATCCCACGCTCCGATTGCGCAAACCCTGCTTTGGCGTCCTCAACCCGTTGTTCGTAAGTGCGGCTGTCTGGAACCAGCTCCGGCCTTAGTTCCGGGAACGGTTCAACGTGCTTATCGACGTAGCGCGCTTCGGCCATTGCGTACGCGCGGGCTGATAGATCGACATGTTCTTCGAGATTGACGAGCCGCGCCTCGCACACAGCCCGATCGGTCTCGTTCGGCAGACCCGCGATGCGCAGACGCATCTCATCATGATCCGAAATTTGCGTCGATTTCTCGTGGTCTGGTACAAGAGATAGTTGCTTTTTATCATCAATTTCGTCGGAGAAAGACCCCATGACAAAACCCCCGGATTTAACTGAACTTCAGAATGGATTGCTGCACGATATGAGCCTGCGCGCAGACACAGCGCTTATGGCAGGCCTCGATCATGCGACGGTCGCCTACGTGCTGCGTATGCTGAGCACAGAAGCCGCCATGAAGGGTGGCACCGAGACGCTCTACAAACACAGTCTTTTCATGCAGAGCGAAAGCGAAGATTTGCGCGAGGAATTCATCGCGCGGTTTTCCTGACCTCGACATTGATGCGCTGATGAAGGGCAAGATCGCTCGCAAATAGCTGCATCATTTTGTGAACCCCTTTTCAACGAACAGACCTTCTCCCGTGGCATACTGCGGGAACTCCTCAAACGCCTTGGGCGCTTTGCGGGCGATAACCGGTCGGTAGCGCGGACCGCGCCGCGTCATGACCTGCACTTTATCGATGGGCGGAAGGTATCACCCGCAAACCCAAGGCAAGATCGAGCGCTGGCACCAGACCCCGAAGAACCGCATCCTGCTGGAAAACCACTACCTGCCTGGCGCTCTCAGGCAAACGATCAATGCCTTCGTCGACCACGACAACCACCGGCGCTACCACGAGAGCCTGCAGAACCTCACCCCGGCCGAGGTCTACTTCGGACGCGGACAAACCATTCTGAGACACCGAGAAAAGATCAAACAGAAGACCAACGAAACGCGACGCTTGCTTCACCGCAAATCCGCCGCATAATCAAACCAAACAGATGCGCCAGACCCTCTCTTAGCTCACGCAGCAATCTGTCCCAAGATCCCTGACGACGAACAAATTACACAGACCGCCACTAACCCGAGTGACACATCCAAACCCACAAAGTAATCCATTTCGTTCTCCTCAAATTGCAGAAACCGCTGCAACTCTATCAAGAACCTGACCCATAAAATTTCTCCAAATCCAAAGTGGATGCTGGCAACGCGGCATCGAAGATAAATGAGTTAAACAAAAACACCACCAATCTAACACGTCGCAGATGTTTCGCGAAGCCTAATGAAGCAGCGTTTGGACATTCAACTAACCCAAGCGAATCTTGCCGACTACTTGAGGTGCCCTAGCGTGATGTCTGTTCTCATGGGCAGGCCGTGCGCGTTGATACGCATCTTGCGTTACGAGTGTGTTGCTGTGTCCCAAAAGTTTGGAAGCATAGACAGGTATACTTCTGATCGAGAAGTTCACACAATTGACTCTGGATGTCGCCGAACGCCACTATTTGCTCTCGCAAGGCCGCATCCGGTTCGACGGCTTACTCGCCAACTCAAGATATTCCGTACAATTCTGGAACGTGCCTATCTCGGGGCATGATGGTCAGAGCTTCGCTATTCGAATGAGGAACGCACGCATCTGGTTTGCTTCCTGCTCGGTGAATTCGGTCATCAGCGCGGCATCGAACCGTTGCGCATCTTCCACGAGCGTGGCGAATACGCTCTGGCCGGAGGCGGTGAGCGACAACGTTTCGTGGCGGCGATCCTCTGGTTGTTCTTTTCGGCGGAGGAACCGCTTCTGCTCCAGTGCAGAGACGGCGCGGCTGACTTTAGTTTTGTGAATCTGGGCTCGGTCGCAGATCTCTTTCGCGGTCATTCTACCATAGTGTCCGAGGTGAAAGAGCACCCGCCATTCGGTGCGCAGCATTCTATACTTTGCTTTGTAGGTCGGTTCAAACTCGCGGCTGGTCGCGTCGGCGGCCTGGTTGAGCAGATAGGGCATGAAGTCGCGCAGGTCGAAGTTGGTCGGTTTTGTCATCGGCGGCGCTTTTCTTGTTGTTAGTTACAAAAGTAACCAATAAGGTTTCGATAGTTTCAAAGAGGACTAACCCATGAACAAGGACATCGCCAGTTTGGATTTGCAGATGGCAGCGACGGGTGTTGGCACCCATCCAGGCTATATGCCCGGTTGGGGAAACGATTTTGAGACCGAAGCTTTGCCGGCTGCGCTGCCCGAAGGCATGAACTCGCCGCAGCGCTGCAACTACGGCCTTTATGGTGAGCAGCTTTCGGGTACTGCCTTTACCGCGCCCGGGCCAGAGCGGACGTGGTGCTATCGCATCCGCCCTTCAGTGAAACACGTGCATCGGTTTGAAAAGATCGACATGCCGCACTGGAAATCGGCGCCCCATATGGACGCGGATATCATCTCTCTGGGCCAATACCGTTGGAACCCGTTAGAAGCGGGTGAGGGGCTCGATTGGATCACCGGCATGCGCACCATGACCACGGCGGGGGATGTGAACACGCAGGTTGGCATGGCGTCTCATATCTACTTGGTCACCGAAAGCATGGTGGACAGCTATTTCTACTCCGCTGACAGTGAGCTGCTGGTTGTTCCTCAACAGGGCCGCTTGCGCTTTGCGACCGAGCTTGGGGTGATCGATCTGGAGCCCCAGGAGATCGCGATCCTTCCTCGCGGCCTTGTCTATCGCGTCGAGGTGCTGGAGGGGCCATGTCGTGGATTTGTCTGCGAGAATTACGGGCAAAAGTTCGATTTGCCTGGGCGCGGCCCGATTGGGGCGAACTGCCTTGCAAATCCGCGCGATTTTAAGACGCCGGTGGCAGCCTTTGAAGATCGCGAGGTGAACTCAACTGTTACCGTCAAATGGTGCGGCGGCTTTCATCGAACGCAGATTGGACATAGCCCACTGGATGTTGTTGCTTGGCACGGCAATTACGCGCCGTGCAAATACGACCTAAAGACGTTTTGCCCGGTCGGCGCGATCCTCTTTGATCATCCTGACCCCTCCATCTTCACGGTGTTGACCGCGCCCTCGGGCGTCGAGGGCACGGCCAATATCGACTTCGTGCTCTTCCGCGAGCGCTGGATGGTCGCGGAAGACACCTTCCGCCCGCCCTGGTACCACAAAAACGTCATGTCGGAGCTAATGGGTAACATCTACGGCCAATACGACGCAAAGGAAGAGGGTTTCGTACCCGGCGGCATGAGCCTTCACAACATGATGCTGCCGCATGGCCCAGACCGCGATGCCTTTGAAAAGGCAAGCATGTCAAACCTGGGGCCAAACAAGTTGGAGAACACGATGTCCTTTATGTTCGAAACGCGTTTTCCCCAGCACCTCACGGCATTCGCTGCAAAGGAAGCGCCGCTTCAGGACGATTATATCGATTGCTGGACCTCGCTTGAAAAGAAATTCGACGGGACGCCCGGCCGCAAATAGGAAGCAAAAATGCCATTACTGAAAAGCTGGGTGGCCTCGGCGAACGCGCCGGACACACCCTTTCCGCTTAACAACTTGCCTTATGGCGTTTTCTCCGTTGGCCATGGCGCGCTGCGATGTGGCGTTGCACTCGGCGACCAGATCATCGACGCAACGGGGCTGGAGGCTGCGGGGCTCTTGCGCGCTGACGAGGACGCGGATGTGCTCGGCGCGCCCAACTGGAACGACTTCATGGCGCTGGGGCCCGCGGCCTGGGCGACCTATCGAACCCGGCTAGCCGGGCTGCTCCTCGAAGGCGTGGAGCAGGCGACGCAAAACGCTATCACCGCCCATCTGGTGCCGATGGCGCAAGTGACGCTCCACCTGCCGCTCAAGGTGGTTGAGTTCACTGACTTCTACGCTGGAAAACACCACGCCAAGAATGTGGGCACGATGTTCCGGGGTCCCGAAAACGCCCTGCCGCCCAATTGGCAGCACATCCCCATTGGCTACAACGGGCGCGCGTCCAGCGTGGTGGTATCGGGGACTCAGATCACAAGGCCTTGCGGCCAGACCAAAGCACCCGATGCCGATATGCCCTCTTTCGGTCCCTGCAAACGGCTCGATATCGAGTTGGAGATGGGTGCCATTGTCGGCACGCCATCGCAAATGGGTTGGCCCGTCAGCGTGGCCGAGGCGGACGACATGATTTTTGGCTATGTTTTGCTTAACGATTGGTCTGCCCGCGACATCCAAGCCTGGGAATACCAGCCCCTTGGCCCCTTCCAGGCCAAGGCCTTCGCGACATCGATCAGCCCCTGGATTGTGACCAAGGCAGCGCTGGAACCCTTCCGCATTTCGACGCCTGCGCGCGAAAAGGACCTTTTACCCTATCTGCATGAGCCGGGTCCGATGCTCTATGACATCGACCTGGCGGTCACGATGGCCCCGGCGGATCAGCCTGCGACGACCATCGCGCGCACCAATTACAAAGAAATGTATTATTCTGCGGCACAGCAACTGGCCCATCACACCAGTTCCGGTTGTGGGATGAACACCGGCGATCTCTTGGGCTCTGGTACCATCTCGGGCCCCGAAAAACATGAGGGGGGCAGTCTTCTGGAACTGACCTGGGGCGGCAAGGCGCCGCTCACGCTCAAAACCGGTGAAACGCGCAACTTCATTGAGGACGGAGACACGCTCACCCTGACAGGCGCAGCCAAAGGCGAAGGCTATCAGATCGGCTTCGGTACCTGCACCGGCACTATCCTGCCAGCCGTTAAAACACCAGACGAAGGAACAAAGCCGTGACCAAAGCCTTCGCCTCTCAAGGCGACATGACCGAGAAGACAATCACATTTGACGAGGTGGGGCGTGACATTTGGGCCTTCACAGCCGAGGGCGACCCCAACTCGGGCGTCATCATCGGCGACAACAGCGTTATGATCGTCGAGGCGCAGGCCACGCCGCGTTTGGCGGAAAAAGTGATCGAAAAGGTCCGCTCCGTGACAGACAAGCCCATCAGCCATTTGGTCCTCACGCATTACCATGCTGTCCGCGTGTTGGGCGCCAGCGCCTATGGTGCGGATCAGATCATCATGTCGGACGCCGCCCGCGCCATGGTGGCCGAGCGGGGTCAGGAGGACTGGGACAGCGAATTTCAGCGCTTTCCACGTCTTTTTAAAGGGCATGAGAGCATCCCTGGTCTCACCTGGCCGACGACAACATTCTCTGACGCCATGACCGTCTACCTGGGCAAACGCCGCGTCGATATCAAACACATCGGTCGGGCGCATACAGCAGGAGACGCGGTGATACATGTGCCGGATGAAAACGTCATGTTCACCGGCGACATCGTCGAAGATCATTCGGCGTGTTACTGTGGCGACGGGCATTTCGCCGATTGGAGCAATACGCTCGACGCGATCAAAGCCCATGAGGTGGCCGCCATCGCCCCCGGTCGTGGCGGAGCCCTCATTGGCAAAGAGGCGGTGGATCGCGCTATCGAAAGCACCCGAGACTTTGTCAACTCAACTTACAAGCCTGCCGCGCGCGTCGCTGCCCGGGGCGGCTCTCTGAAAGAAGCCTGGGATGCGGTACGCCATGCCTGCGATCCCAAGTTCAAAGACTACGCCATCTATGAGCATTGCCTGCCGTTCAATGTCGCCCGCGCCCATGACGAGGCCTGCGGCATCGCCCATCCCCGCATCTGGACCGACAAACGCGATCTTGAGATGTGGGCCGCTTTGCAAGGTTGAGCTGATGGTCGCAACCCGCTACGAGACGGTCTTTGACCTCTACCCCTATGCCCGAGTGGCTGGTCAGTCTGGACCCGTTCAGCGCCACCCTGTCGTAATCGTTGGCGGAGGCCCCGTGGGTCTGGCGCTGGCGCTTGATCTGGGCCAACGCGGCACGCCCGCATTGGTTCTTGACGACCATGAAGGTGCAGGTCTCGGCTCCAAGGCGATCTGTTTTGCCAAGCGCACGCTTGACATCGCCACGCGGCTCGGCGCGGGGCAGAAGATGGTCGACAAGGGTGTGGTCTGGAATGTCGGTAAGGTGTTTCATGGGCAGGGCAAGATCTTTGAGTTCAATCTCCTGCCTGAAGACGGTCACCTCAACCCCGCTTTTATCAACCTGCAACAACCCTACTTCGAGAAGTCCCTCTTCGAGGCCATAGAGACCGCTCAGGCCAATGGCGCGCCCATCGAAATCCGCGGCCGCAACCAGGTCACGGGCGTCACACAGCAGGAGGATCTCGTCACGATTGAGGTCGACACACCTGAAGGGCTATATCGGCTGGATGCTGATTGGCTCATCGCCTGTGACGGTGCACGATCGCCCACGCGCGAGATGCTCGGCCTTAGCTTTGAAGGGCGTGTTTTTGAGGACAACTTCCTGATCGCAGACGTCAAGATGAAGGCCGACTTCCCGACCGAGCGGTGGTTCTGGTTCGAGCCGCCCTTTGAGGGCGCAGGCCAATCGGCGCTGTTGCACAAACAACCCGACGACATCTGGCGGATCGACTTCCAACTGGGGTGGGAGATTGACCGCGAAAGGGAGATGGAACCAGAGCGCATCCGCTCTCGCGTTGATGCCATGCTCTCGTCTCAATCCGGCACAGTGCCGGAATACGATCTGGAATGGACTTCGATCTACACCTTTCAATGCCGCCGGATGCAGCGCTTTCGCCATGGCCGTGTGCTTTTTGCCGGCGACAGCGCCCACCAAGTCTCCCCCTTCGGCGCGCGCGGCGCCAATTCCGGCGTACAGGATGCCGAAAACCTCGCCTGGAAGCTGGACCTGGTGTGCAAGGGCATCAGCGATCAGGCATTGCTCGACAGCTATGCAGCCGAGCGCGAACATGCGGCGGATGAGAACATTCTAAACTCCACGCGCGCCACGGACTTCATGACGCCCAAAACGGAGATCAGCCAGATCTTCCGCAATGCTGTTTTGGATTTGGCCGCTCGCGCATCTTTCGCGCGACCGCTGGTGAACTCAGGCAGGCTTTCTGTGCCAAGTGTTTACGATGGTTTCCCCTTGTTTGGTGAGGACGCTCTCCAAGGGCCTGCGGTCTCTCGGCCCGGCGCGCCGTGCCCGGATGCACCCGTGGGTGATGGTTTTCTGCTGGGTAATCTGACCGGCGGCTTCACGCTATTAGCATTGGGCGAGATCGCGGTAGAACCTGTCCGTCTTGAGGCGATTGAAACGCGGCTGTTGCACCTCACCGACCTGTCACCTGAACTGCGCGCCCGCTACATGGGGTCGTCTCTGGGCGCGATCTATCTGATCCGCCCAGACCAGCACGTCGTGGCGCGCTGGCCAGCCTTCGATGCCGCAGCCATTGAACGCGCATTGATCACCGCGACAGGAGAGACCTTGGTATGAGCCTAACGCTTGATCCCAATATTCATGACCCTGATGACTTCTATCAGGAGCTTCTGGAAGCACATGAGCATCTAAGCAAGGCCGAAAGCGACGCCCTGAATGCCCGCCTGATCCTGATACTGGCCAACCACATCGGCGACCGCGAGGTGCTCCGCGCTGCCTTGGTGGCCGCAAAATGAGCAAGGTCGTTCTCTGGGACTATCCGAAGTCCTCAGCGAGTTACCGGGTCCGCATCGGGCTCAACCTCGCGGGTGTCGATTATCGGATTGAACAGGTCGATCTGCTTGAGAAAGAGCACAAACGCCCCGATCACATTTCCCGCAATCCGCAGGGCTTTGTCCCTGTCCTCGACATTGACGGCCAGCGGTTTACGCAATCGCTGGCGATCCTCGACTATCTCGATGCAACGCATGGTCTGAGCCTCCTGCCTGACGATCCTATCAAACGAGCAAAGGCGCAGGCCCTGGCCTATATCATTGCCATCGATCTGCATCCGGTCTGCAATCTGTCCGTGACAGGACATGCCACGGGCGGTCAAGACCCCGCTTGCACCAACTGGATGCGACACTTCATTGCGCCGGCGCTGGCCGCTTTTGAGACCACGCTTGAGCGCTTCGAACAGGCACCCTTCACCACCGGCGAAAGCTTGGGCCTCGCCGATATCTGCCTGATACCCCAGCTATATAATGCCAATCGCTGGTGCGTAGACTACAGCCAATGCGACCGCATTAGATCCGTTGAAGCTGTATGTCAGGCGTTACCCGCTTTCAGACAGGCGGCACCGCAATAATCGTTTAGGCAGGCATCTGGAAACGCACCGGGTTGTGGTGAAAACCGAAGCTCTCTCTGGACAGCTTCGCTGACCTTGCGTGCCTTGTAGCGATCCTGAAGCTGACGGCTGCCTTGGCGCCTTTACCAACTGGCTAAACGCTCGCATGAAACTGAAGGCGCACTGACATGACCGAGATCTCTGCGGCAGCAACTCCCAGACCAACGGCATCCATTGGCGCGACACTTCGCAAACGGGCGTTTTCCTCGGCCACCGACACGGCACTGACGGTGCTTGTCTTTGGCATCCTGATCTGGCTGGCGTGGTCCTTGTTTGATTGCGCGATCCTGCGCGCAGTCTGGTCGGCGGAAAATGTCGATCAATGCGGTAAAGGAACCCGGGCGGGCGCCTGTTCGGCCTCTATCCTTTCGATCAACGCCGGTAGCCAGTGAAATCATTGCAACAGTCGTGTTGTCCTGCGCGCCACCAATGTGGACGGCCAGCCGCATCGTCACGCTGTGGATTGTTGGTTTCGCGACCTACTACCTTTTGATGGAAGGTAGCCTATTTGGCTTTCAGCAAGTTATGACCGACGGGTGGGGCGGGCTATCACTCACCCCGTTCTTGTTCTCGTCCGTCGTCCTCATAGGGATGCCGATGGGGCGTGGACTTGCGCTGATGCGCCGGTCAGAGATGCCATTTTAAACGTTTTCGCGGTTGTTTTGATCGACTTCGTGCGGTCCCTGCCGCTGCTTGTGACGCTCTTCACCGCTGCCGTTTTCATTCCGATCATTCTGCCAAGCTGGCTGGAAGGGGATAAGATCTGGCGTGTGATCATTGCCTTTTCCCTTTTCTTCGCCTGCTATCAGGCGGAGGTTTTCCGGGGGGCAGGCGATTCCAAAGGGGCAGTTTGAAGCGGGCGCGGCTTTGGGGCTGTCATATTGGCAAACGCTCGGACGTATCGTGCTGTCCCAGGTTTTCCGTCACGCCCTGCCATCGACGATAAACATAGTGGTCATCACGTTCAAAAAGACGGCCACGGTGATCATCATCGGTTTTTTACATCATGGCGTTTGCCAAGGCAGCCTTCGGCACCGGCGAATGGGCATCGTATTATCTGGAGGGCTACATCTTTGTGGCGCTGATTTACCGGGGGTCCATTTTCTCTCTCGGCCGGTACGGGGAGTATCTGACAGGCAGAATGGCGATCTCCGAACAGTAGAGTCCGCCAAAAGAAAGAGAGCCTACTACAGATGAACCAGCGGTCGGCTTTCCTTTCGCGCGGTCGGTACTGTCAGTTGAGCGTGACGATAGCCCTGGGGCGCTTCCAGCTCGAAAGATAGCGCCTCCGGGCCCTCGTGGATCTGGGCCAAATGTTCGATGCAGAGCGCTGCCAAAGTCGCCCTGAGCGTCGACGGGTCAGGGTGGCACAAATGCACTCTCTTCAGCGTGACGCCGAGGTTTTGCAGGCCCGTGCTGGGGTGTGGTCCGGGCGACCATTCGATGAAGGCAGAGAGGAGGCCGCCCATCGGCAGGCTTCCGTCCTCCGGGACAGTCAGGCGCCACGTTCGGTCGCCGCGTGCGAAGTCGACGACTTCGCCCAGATCGACCGGGCTGGCGGCGATGGCGCCATGGAGGTCATCCGTGTTCACTACCCAGCACAAAGCGCAGGGGCGCTCGGACAGTCGTGCTTGTGTCGCCGGATCATCAAGCGTGAACCAGCGGGTGCGCCCCGGTGCCGACGCTTCGGCGTCGATGGCGATCAGTTCAAAGAAGTTCTCGTTTCCGGCCTGCATAAGGCAGTTGTGGGTGCTCATCTTATCATGTTTACCTCCGCGCGGGACTTCGACGCCGAGCGCATCGGACATGGCGGCAACGCCTTGTTCAAGGGTTTGGCCCCCGTTTGCGATGTGATCGGTCTTGTTGATCGGCATTAGCAAGCGGCTCCGATGGTTTTGGTCATGTGTTGAGAAGAGACAGTGCGTCGGCAAGATCGTCTTTGAGGGACTGCACCTGCTCCTGACTGATGTTGAAGCGGACAAGCTGGCCGTCTTCGTTCCAGGTGTCTGCACTGCGGACAGGTTTGATCGGTAGGACGATACTTTCGTAGCCACCCCGGCTGACGCCGATGCCAAAATGGTGGAGCGCGTCGATAAAGGCGCGGATCTGGTCGTCGTCACACGGATGGAACACAACGCTGAAGAGGCCCGACGCGCGACTTGTCTGGTGGGCGGGTGGAAATCCGTTTCACCACCACCAGCATCTGAACCGCTTGCACGCGGCTTTTCAGATGCCTGAGACCGTGATCGTCAACTACATCAACTGGACCGTGACCGCGCGCCATGCCGATATCGCGCTGCCGGTCGCGGCGGCACAGGAGCGGCGTGATTTTGGCGCAGGCAAGTCAGACGACGGGTTGATCCTAATGCATGAACTGACGCAGCCGCCGGGAGAGGCGCGGGTAGAGTATGACATCTATTGCAACTTGGCAAAGCGGATGAACGCGCTTGAGGCCTTCTCGGAAGGTCGTACATCGGAAGAGTGATTAGATGCGATCTGGGAGCAGACTCGGAGAGCAGCGTTGGCCTATGGTCAGACGCTTCCGGATTGGGAGGCGTTCATGGCAAGTGACGTGGTGATGCTGTCTGATCCTTCACCCAATCAGATATTTCTGTCGGATTTCCGAACAGATCCGGACGCAAACCCTTTGCCAACGCCGAGCGGACGTATCGAGATCTTTTCGGAAATGCTTGCCTCGTTCGATCTTGAGGATTGCCTCGGTCATACCGTTTGGTCTCCGCCGCGCGACCTGGATGCGGGTGAAGGCGATTTCTATTTGCTCTTCGACCAGCCCAAGACCCGACTGCACGGCCATTTGGACAATGGCGCCTGCAGCCTCGGCCAAAAGATCAAAGGCCGTGAGCCGGTCTTGATCCATCCAGGTCACGCTGCGCCACTTGGTATTCACGATGGCGACGTTGTGGAGCTGTTTAACAGTCGCGGGCGATGCCTCTTCGGGGCACGGGTCACCGACGAGGTTCGCCAGGGCTGTGTATTCCTGTGGACGGGCGCCTGGTGGGACCCGGATTTCGATGCGCAACAGATGCGGGACCGACACGGCAACCCAAAAGCTTTGACACATGACCAGCGCACCTCTTCGTTGTCGCAATCGCCGGCGGCCCATTCGGCGCGGGTTTCCGTTCGGAAGTTCGAAGGGCAACCGCCGGAGGTGGCCGTGCACAGACCGCCAGCCCTTTTCAATGGGGTCGATGGCAAGGCATAAAGCACGAAAATAACGGGAGGACGGGCTGATTTCAGAGACGAAGGAACCAAAGATTGATTCAACTCTGTCGAAGGGGCTGTCCATTCTTGAAACGCTGGCGGGTTCTAACGCCAGTATGGGCGTCACGGAGCTGTCCAAGTCATTGGAACTGACCAAGTCGAATACTTTTCGGCTTTTGCAGTCTTTGACGGCACTGGGATACGTCAAACGCAAACCAGACAAGACATATGCCGCCACGCTTAAGACTTGGCAGATTGGGCGCGCACTGCTGGACAACCTGAATCTGCGTGAACTGGCCGGTCCGGAGATGAAATATCTGTCGCGGGAAACCGGTGAGGCGATTTACCTTGCCGTGCCTGAAAACCTGATGGTGATCTACATCGACAAGCTGGACAGTCCGAAACCTATTCGGTCATGGAACCCGATTGGCGGCTCCGCGCCGATCCATTGTGTCGGAACCGGAAAGGCGATCTTGGCCAAGAACTACGCGGTTCTGCGCCCGCAGGTCAGCGGCCAGTTGAGCCGGCATACTGAGCTGACGCGCACGAACCTGACCGATCTCGATGCTGATATGGAAGAAACCTTGCGGCGCGGCTTTGCCATCGATCGCGGTGAATTTCGCGAGCGTATTCTGAGCTTCGGCGCAGCGGTCACACTCCCGTCTGGAGAGGCCATCGCAGCCCTTGGGGTATCTCTTCCAGATGTGAATATGCCTGAGAAGGGACCAGACTGGCTGGGTTCGCTTGTTGCCCATGCCGCCAACAGTGTAACAGCCAAGATCAGTCGGACCTGACTATTTCTTCTCAATCGGTTCGATGGGGCCGCCTTTTTCTGCCCAAGTGGAGAAGCCCTCTTTCAGGTGAGCAGCGTCAAAGCCCATGTCCTGGAGTGTGGCGACCGTAAGAGCCGAACGCCAGCCGGAGGCGCAGTGGAAGACGTATTTCTTGCCCTCTTGCGCAAAGACTTCCTTGTGGTACGGGCTGTCGGGGTCGACCCAGAACTCAATCATGCCACGGGGCGCGTGGACTGAACCGGGAATCGCGCCGGTGCGTTGGCGCTCGCGAATGTCGCGGATGTCGACGATCACGACGTCGGGATCGTTCAGCATTTCGATCAGGTCGGCGGTTTCGATCTCCTCGATTCGACGACGCGCCGAGCGTACCATTTCCGAGGCGGAAATTTTGAGTTTTGCCATGCTATTTGTGCCGAAATATAGAACAAGTATTTCACATATTGACACAATCTGCGAGTTGATGCAACCGTTCAATTTCTTAGGTTGCTCTGGTTGACTGCCGTGCCATATGGGTATTGCGATGACACGAAACGGCGCCATTTCGCTTTGGGACACGTCTTCCGCCGAGGAGGACTATATCAATCCTATGGTCGAAGATGCCACCGTTGATGTCGCAATCGTCGGCGGCGGCTTTACCGGACTTTCGACGGCGCTGCATTGTGCGGAAAACGGCTTGAGTGCCTTGGTTCTGGAAGCCAACCACATCGGGTTTGGCGGATCGGGGCGAAATGTCGGACTTGTCAACGCTGGCGTTTGGCATCCGCCCGCGAAGGTGCGAGAGAAACTCGGGGATACCTTTGGTCCCCGGTTTGTGCGGCGTTTTGGAGAGGGACCGGAGAAGGTCTTTTCGCTGATCGAGAAACATCAGATTCGCTGCGAAGTCACCAAGACTGGGACGCTTCACGCAGCTCACGCGCCTTCCGGGTTCGAGGATCTCAGGTCGCGGTACAAGGAATGGAAACGACTTGAGGCACCGGTTGCGCTTTTGGACCGGGATGAAATGGCCGCGAAGGTCGGCACAAGCATGTTCCACGGTGGTTTGCTTGATCATCGGGCGGGCACGATCAATCCGATGGGCTATTGCCAGGGTTTGGCGCGGGCGGCGCGCGGCGCGGGTGCCGAGATCGTCACTGGCGTGCGGGCCAAGAAGCTGCGCAAAGATGGCACGGGCTGGACGATCGAAGCGACGGGCGGAACGGTGAAGGCAAAGTACGTCGTGCTCGGCACCAACGCCTACACCGATGAACTTTGGCCGAATTTGAGTCGGGTCTTCACCAAGATCCACTATTTCCAACTCGCGACTGAGCCGATGGGCAATCGAGTCGCCCACATTCTGCCGGAGCGACAAGGGCTTTGGGACACCGGTCAGATCATGTTCTCGCTACGGCGGGATATGGAAAATCGTCTCATCATTGGCTCAATGGGAACAATCGTCGGTTCGGTGGGGCAAGGGCTGTCGCACCGTTGGGCACGCAAAAAGTTGGCGCGGATGTATCCCGACCTTGGACCCGTCACATTTGAAGCCGCCTGGCACGGGCAGATCGCAATGACGCCGGATCACCTGCCGCGGATCTACAACCTCGATGACGGCCTTTATACATCCATCGGTTATAACGGGCGCGGGATCACGACGGGTACACTGTTTGGCGAGGCGATTGCCGGGTTGCTGACTGGCAGCGATCCGTCCGACCTGCCACTGCCGATCACCGATGTGGCAACGGTGCCGACGGCGCCGATCATGTCGCGACTGTACCAGACCGCATTCACTGCAAATCAAATTTTAAGAAGTCTCTGAGCCCATGCCCCAAAGCTCTGTTCGCGTCGGCGTCGACATTGGCGGCACATTCACGGATGTCGCCCTTGCCCATCCGGGTGGTCTATCGACCTGCAAGGTTCTGACCAACTATAGCCAGCCGGAACAGGCCATTCTGGACGGGATTGCCAAGGCCATGGAGCAAGCCGGTTTGCCGCTTGCGGCAATCGGACAGGTTATCCACGGCACAACGCTGGTGACGAATGCGCTGATTGAACGGCGCGGTGCCAAGCTGGCCTTCATCACGACGGAAGGGTTCCGCGACGTGATCGAAATGCGGTCGGAAAACCGTTTCGAGCAATACGACCTGAACCTCAACCTGCCGATCCCGCTGGTGCCCCGCCGCGATCGTCTGACGCTGAACGAACGCATGGGTCCAGCGGGCGAGGTGTTGTTGCCGCTGGTGGCCGACGAGGTGGCAGAGATGGCGCAGCAGATTGTCGACGGTGGCTATGAGGCGGTAGCGATCGGTTTGATGCACGCATACGCCAACGACGCGCATGAAGTGCAGATGGCCGAGGCGCTGCGGGCCCTTGCGCCCGATCTGTCTGTCTCGATCTCTTCGGTGATTTCCCCGCAGATGCGGGAGCTGCCGCGCTTCAATACGGTGATCGCCAACGCCTACGTGCAGCCGCAGGTTGCAGATTACCTTGGCCGGTTGGTCACGCGGTTGCGAAAGGCTGGCGTCGGTGCGCCTGTCTTCATGCTCCACTCCGGCGGCGGGCTTATTTCGGTTGAAACAGCAACAGAGCAGCCGGTGCGCCTTCTTGAATCCGGTCCGGCTGGGGGCGCGATCTATGCGGCTGATTTCGCCCGGGCCCATGGGCTCGACAAGGTGTTGAGCTTCGACATGGGCGGCACGACGGCCAAGATTTGCCTAATCGAAGACGGCACCCCAAAAACGGCGAACACCTTCGAGGTGGCACGGACCTATCGCTTCAAAAAGGGGTCGGGAATGACGGTCTCGACCCCAGTCGTCGAGATGGTCGAAATCGGGGCAGGGGGTGGCTCGATCGCCTCAATCGATGCAATGGGACGCATTCAGGTTGGCCCCAAGTCGGCGGCGTCCGAACCTGGACCTGCATGCTATCGGCGCGGTGGTGAAGAGCCGACGGTGACCGATTGCAATCTGCTGCTCGGGCGGTTGGACCCGGACAACTTTGCCGGAGGATCAATCCCACTTTCGTCCGATCTTTCTGATAAGGCCGTGACGGCAAGGCTGACCGGGACGACGGGCCTTAGTACACAAGACGCGGCCTTTGGCGTGACCGAGATGGTTGACGAGAACATGGCCAACGCAGCCCGTGTTCACACGGTGGAAAACGGGCGCGACATCGAACACTTCACAATGATAGGCTTTGGTGGTGGCGCGCCGCTGCACGCCTGTCGGCTGTGCGAGAAGCTGGGCATTCGCGAATTGCTGATCCCACCAGGGGCGGGTGTTGGCTCCGCTATCGGGTTCCTCAAAGCGCCGTTCAGCTATGAAGCGACGCGTGGCCTGTTCCAGCGCCTGTCAGAATTTGACCCGGACGCTGTGAACGAAATGCTGGTCGAGTTGGAAGACGAAGCTTCGGCCTTTGTTCGCGCCGGTTCGGCGGATGCTGAAATGCAGACGCGGTTGACGGCCTTTATGCGCTATTCCGGGCAGGGCTGGGAAATCCCGGTACCGCTCGAGTACAAGACATTTGCTGCTTGGGATGCCAATATGATTCTTGCTGCCTTCGAAGACGCCTACCGCGCGCTTTTCGGTCGCGTGATCGACGGGCTAGCCTGCGAGATCACCAATTGGTCGCTCATCGTGACGACGGTGCTGCCTGATGTGAAGCCTGCGACGCGTCACAACGGCGGACAACCTGTAGTGCTGCTCCGTTCCCGGCAATTCTTCGACGCCGCCAAGCGCGGAATGTTCGACGCGCAGGAAATTGCCCGCGAGACACTCACACCTGGCGTCAGTGTCGAGGGGCCGGCGGTTATCGTCGAGCGGGAAACGACAACAATTGTAACGTCGGCGTATCGCGTGACCGGGCAGGGGGATGGCAGTCTCCTTCTCAGCCGGAAGGAGGGCGCAGAATGATCGAGCCAACCAGCATCGACTTCCAGATTATGTGGAACCGCCTGATCGCCGTGGTTGAAGAACAAGCGACAACGCTGATCCGCACGGCGTTTTCGACGTCGGTGCGGGAGGCGGGTGATTTGTCGGCGGGCCTGTTCGACCGGCAGGGCAGGATGATCGCGCAGGCCGTGACAGGCACACCGGGACACGTCAACGCGATGGCCGAAAGTGTAACGCATTTCGTGCGCGAGATTGGAGTGCAGGACATTTTTGAGGGCGATGTCCTCATCACCAACGACCCTTGGATGGGCACCGGGCATCTCCATGACATCACCATCGTGTCGCCGGTTTTCCGGAAGGGCACGCATATTGGTTATTTTGCCTGTACAGCCCATGTTGTCGACATCGGTGGGCGAGGCTTCGGGCCGGATGGTAGCGAAGTTTTTGAAGAAGGCCTCCTGATCCCGATCATGAAGTTCGCTGAGCGGGGCCTGGTCTCCAAGGACCTGCTTCGCATGATCCGTGCAAACGTGCGGACGCCTGATCAGACCGTCGGAGACATATATTCTCTTGCCGCCTGCAACGAGGCGGGAGAGCGGCGGCTTCAGGCGATGCTGGACGAGTTCGACATAGACAACATTGACGGTTTGTCCGACTTCATCATCGAAACCAGCCGCAGAGCTACGCATACCGCCATCTCCGAAGTCCCGAACGGCAGTTTCGAGAAAACGATGCAGGTCGACGGCTATGAGGCACCGGTTCATCTGGCGGTGCGCCTCGACATTGACGGGGACAGCTTGCTGGCGGATTTCGCTGGAACGAGCGGCATGAGCAAGTTCGGCGTAAACTGCCCCGAGGTCTATACACGAGCCTATGCCTGTTACGGACTGAAATGTGCGATTGCGCCGCAAGTGCCGAACAATACCGGGTCGCTTGAGCCCTTCCGCATCATCGCGCCGGAGGGGTGTATCCTTGCCGCCAAGCGCCCGGCACCTGTTTCGGTGCGGCACGTCATGGGACATCTGGTACCGGATGTCGTGTTGGGGGCGCTTCACAAGGCGTTGCCAAACACGGTTCCGGCGGAGGGTGCGTCGGCGCTTTGGAACATTCAGATTTCGTCGCGCGCCACCGATCCCCAGAGCGGTTTGCCGGATCGCGAGGTGCTCATGTTCAACTCGGGCGGCACAGGGGCGCGACCGCAGTTTGACGGGTTGTCGGCAACCGCCTTTCCTTCTGGTGTTTCAACGATGAGCGTCGAAGCAACGGAACAGATCGGGCCGATCACTATTTGGCGCAAGGACTTGCGTCAAGGCAGCGGCGGCGCTGGTGCGCTGAGGGGTGGGTTGGGCCAGACCATCGAGATTGAACCACGTAAGGGCTATGATTTCTACTTCAACGCCATGTTCGATCGTGTAAAGAATCCGGCACGCGGCCGCGATGGCGGGATGCCGGGCGGCGAGGGGCGTGTGGAATTGGCCGATGGCACGCAACTTCGCGCGAAAGGACGGCAGTTGATCAAGAACGGTCAACGCCTCGTCTTGAGCCTGCCGGGCGGCGGCGGCTATGGCTCACCTTCTGATCGTGACCCAGCAATGGTTGCGGCGGATCTCGACGCCGGCCTGATCACTAAAGACCAAGCAAAATCCGACTACGGACAGGATATCTGATATGACTGACTCACCGATTGCACTCGTCTCAGGTGCCGCACAGGGCATTGGGTATGGCTGCGCCGAAGCGCTTGCCGAGGACGGCTTCAAAGTTATCCTCGCAGATATTCAGGACAGCGTGATCGATGCCGCCGAAAAGCTTGGCGGGGTCGGATACGTCTGCGATTTCGGTGACGCCAACGCGATCCTGAAGCTCTTCGACGCGATAGAGACGGAACACGGGGCGGTTTCGGCTCTTGTCAACAACGCGGGGATCGCAATGCCGGGCGACTTCCTCAGCTACGACTTGGAAGCCTTTGACACAGTGCTCGGCGTCAACCTTCGCGGGGTTTTCGTGGCGATGCAACGTGCAGCGAAAGCAATGGTCGACAACGGCATCGAAGGGGCCATCGTCAACATGTCGTCGATCAATGCGCAGGTCGCAATCCCGGCGATCCCGGCCTATTGCGCCTCGAAAGGTGGGGTCATGCAGTTGACCAAGGTGGCCGCGCTGGCGCTCGCCAAGAACAATATCCGCGTCAACGCGGTCGGCCCCGGCTCTATCGACACCGAGATGATGGCCGGCGTGAACGCAAACCCAGAGGCCTTCAAAATGGCGATGTCACGCACGCCGCTTGGCCGCGCTGGTTCGGCGCGAGAGATCGGGGATGTGGTCGCTTTCCTTTGCTCGAAGAAGTCGAGCTACGTGACCGGCGAGACAATATACGTCGACGGGGGGCGTCTGGGTCTCAACTACGTTATGTCATGAACTACGAAGTGACATACGCCGCTTTGCAAGCCGATCCAGTCGGCTTCTGAGAAGGTGCTGCCCGCAACATCGACCGGTTTGAGCCTGCAAGAAGCGTATTCAACCCGGCGCTCGGAGTCTACGGACGCTGGTTCGATGGCGCTGTACCCAAGGTCATCGTGTTGGCCTTCTCCGGGATCGCGCCGGGCTGGACCGTTGCATACAAACCGCTTCTGGACGAGGCGATCAGTGTTGCGAACGCGACGCCTGAGGCGTGTTTGATCTTGCAGCGCGAGACGTATCTTTGCGACCTGCATGAAGCGCGCGATCACGATTGTAGCGAATTGGTCTTGCCGCCAAATCCGCCAGGCAGGGCACGGAATGCGTGCAGATCGCGACGACAGATCCGCTCTACATCCTCTACAGCTGCGGCGCGACCGGTCAGCCGAAAGGCGTCGTGCGCGACACTGGCGGAGATATGGTGGCGCTGAAATGGACTATGGAAAACCACTACGACTTGAAGCTCGGCGAAGTTTTCTGGGCGGCCTTTGATGTCGGTTGGGTCGTTGGGCATTCCTACATTTGCTGTGGGCCGCCTCTTCATGGTTGCGCAACGGTGATGTACGAGGGCAAACCTGTGGGAACAACCGATGCCTGTGGGTTTTGGCGCGTCATTCAGGACCACAAAGTCACCGTTCTCTTCACCGCGCCGACAGCCTTCCGCGCGATCAAGAAAGAAGAGCCCAAGGACGAGCTATCGGACCCGGCAATGATCGAATAGGCGCAAGAAAAACTCAATGATCCTGTGATCGACCATTGGTGGCAGACCGGATGGGCGACGTCAGGCAATCCGGTGGGCTTCGGCGCTTTTCCGATCGGGCTCGGCTCATCCGGCAAACCGATGCCAGGCTATGACATCCACGTTCTAAACGATGACGGCAACCGGGTTCTGCTGGGCACGCTGGGCAAAACCGAGTGCAAGTTGCCACTGCCGCTGTCAGGATTCCCCACGCTGTGGAATGCGTCAGAACTCTTTTTTGTCCTACATGGAAGAGTTCCCGGGCTACTACGAGACATCGGACGCTGGGATCATTGATGAGGACGGATAGGTTTTCATCATGGCGCGCACCGATGACATCATCAATGTAGCAGGTCACCAGCTATCGACCGGTACAATGGAAGAGGTGATCGCCTCACACCCCAACATTGCCGAGTTTGCAGTTGTCGGAAAAGCAGACGCGCTCAAAGCGCGCGACCTGATTGGATAAAACATGATCGAACGCCTGCACACATCAGACAGGATGAGCAAAATCGCGTGAAGCACAACGGCGTTGCCTATTTGTGCGGGCAGGTTGGTACCGGAGAGATGGTCACCGAGCAAACCATTGATTGCCTAAAGCGAGTCGACAGACTTCTTAAGGAGACAGGTTCGGATCGGGAACATATTCTGCAAGCGATTGTTTGGCTGTCGGATATGGCCTGCTTCGCGGAAATGAATGACATTTGGGATGCCTGGATGCCAAAAGGTCATGCGCCTGCGCGCGCATGCGGCGAGGCAAAGCTCGCCAGAGATGTATTGAAAGTTGAAATCATTGTCACTGCGGCGATAAATAAGTGATCACGGAGAGATAGCACCATGCAACCGGCCGTCTAAATGAAACAAGTCAATAAGTGGTACGGATAGTATCATGCGCTGCGAGACGTAAATCTTTCTGTAAAGACGGGCGAAGTGCTTGTTATTTGCGGCCCGTCTGGCTCAGGCGAGTCAACTATGACTAGAACGATCAATCAGCTTGAAGAGCATCAGTCGGGTCAGATTCTGATCAATGGCGATGAGATAAGCGCGGACGCGACAAACATCGAAGAGATGCGGCGCAAGCTTGGCATGTGCTTCCAGCATTTCAACCTCTTCCCGCACCTTACGATCATGGAGAACTGCACGCTGGCGCCGATGCTGGCGCGCAAGATCAGTAAGGAAGACGCCAAGTAAACGGCGATGCATCATCTGTCCAAGGTACAGATCGCGAACCAGGCCGACAAGTACCCCGGCGGGCTATCGGGCGGCCAGCAGCAGCGCGTGGCGATTGCACGGGCGCTTTGCATGAAGCCTGAAATCCTGCTCTTCGACGAACCAACATCAGCACTCGACCCAGAAATGATCGGAGAGGTTCTGGACGTTATGGCGACGTTGGCGCAGGAGGGCATTACGATGATCTGTGTGACGCATGAAATGGGCTTCGCCCGCCAGGTCGCGGATCGCGTGATCTTTATGGATGCAGGTGAGATCATCGAAGAGGACGACCCTGAGAGCTTCTTCAATGCTCCAAAAAACGAACGGACCAAGACTTTCCTGGATCAGGTGCTCAGCCATTAGCAAGCGTCATTGACGTGCGAAAATTGTGGAAGTTCCTCGTCATCAAGTGGCCCAAAGACTACAAGACAACTGATGTGATTTCGGTGTGAATGCCTTTGGACCGTGCGCTTCCGTGATCCTTGGCAAACTGACTACAACCGCATCAGCTTTCTAAGAAAAGCCCTGGTGAGCCATACCTGAACTGCGTTCCTATTGCCTCTGATGGTATCCGCATGCGCGCACCTCTACATCCGGCAGCCCTCGAAGGCCTCTATAAAACTCAGGCGCGTCGCGCCCGTGGCGTGCCCCCATCGGGTGGTCCGGTTTGATCGTTAGTGCATCGTTGGCCTTTGGTCCATCGGAACGAGGCTTTCTGGCGCGGGCGGGCGGTAGCCCAGAGCGCTGTGCGGCCCGGATGGTCCTTGCATTCTTGTCGGCGACCGCGACCGTGGCCCGGTTGTAGCCGCGAAGCTCTCGAAGGTTATTGCCCCAGATGTTCAGCGGTTGTTCCTGTCAGGGGCCGTCCGGACGACTGCCCTTGCTCCGTGGACGCGCCAGGTGCGGAGATACTGGCTTCCTCGTTTGGAGATGTCGTAGATATCCCTGCCGCGATTGGGATCAGAGTATTTCCGACGGAACTGTTTGCAGCGCGGATGTCCCGAGAGGGGCGGTTGCGCTGCTTGTATCGGTGCTTGTGGTAATTGACGG
>CALCOY010000007.1 GCA_937897325.1 uncultured Shimia sp. | reverse complement strand
CAAGAAATGCCGTGGTTGGCCCGTTACGCTTCGGGGGTCACATCCGGCTTAGGAGAAGCGACATGAAACTGAATGAACTGCGCGACAATGAAGGCGCAACACATCGCCGCAAACGCGTCGGCCGTGGCCCGGGTTCGGGTAAAGGCAAGATGGGTGGTCGCGGGATCAAAGGCCAGAAGTCCCGCTCGGGCGTGGCGATCAATGGATACGAAGGCGGCCAGATGCCGCTCTATCAACGCCTACCAAAGCGCGGCTTTAACAAGCCAAACCGCAAGTCTTTTGCTGTAGTGAACCTGGGCCTGATCCAAAAGTTTATCGATGCCAAGAAGATCGACGCGGGCAACATCACTGAAGACACACTTGTAGAAAGCGGCTTGGTCCGTCGCAAGCTGGATGGTGTACGTGTTCTGGCGAAGGGTGATATCACGACCAAAGCCACGATTACCGTCACTGGCGCTTCGAAATCCGCCATCGAGGCGGTTGAGAAAGCTGGCGGGTCGCTTACAATCGCGGCGGTTGCGGCTGAGTAAACCTTGTGGCAAGCCGCCTGTCGGCTTAGATAGTCCACACGTTTTCCAAACGCCGCCCTGCCGGAGAACGGTTCGGGCGGCGTCGTCTTAAGGAAGAAGACCCATATGGTATCTGCCGTTGAAAGCATGGCCGCCAACACGTCCTGGAGTGCTCTGGGCAAGGCGACCGACCTGCGAAACCGGATTTTCTTCACGCTTGGCCTTCTGATCGTCTACCGACTTGGCACCTTTATCCCGGTACCGGGCATTGATGGCGTGGCCTTGCGCGAATTCATGGATCAGGCCGGGCAGGGTATCGGCGGTATGGTCTCGATGTTCACGGGAGGTGCATTGGGGCGGATGGGTATCTTCGCCCTCGGGATCATGCCCTACATTTCCGCGTCGATTATCGTGCAGCTTCTGACGTCAATGGTGCCCAGCCTTGAGCAGCTGAAGAAAGAGGGCGAACAGGGTCGCAAGAAGATCAACCAATACACCCGCTACGGAACAGTTCTGTTGGCGACATTGCAGGCCTACGGGCTCGCCATCTCGCTTGAGGCAGGGGATATCGTGACGGATCCTGGTTGGTACTTCCGCATATCCTGCCTGATCACCCTTGTGGGTGGCACGATGTTCCTAATGTGGCTGGGTGAACAGATCACTGCGCGCGGCATCGGCAACGGAATTTCGCTGATCATCTTTGTCGGTATCATAGCCGAAGTGCCCGCAGCGCTGGTTCAGTTCTTTGAAAGCGGCCGCAGCGGCGCGATCAGCCCTGCCATCATCATCGGCGTGATTGTCATGGTGATTGCGACGATCACCTTCGTGGTGTTCATGGAGCGTGCGCTGCGCAAGATCCATATCCAGTACCCGCGCCGCCAAGTGGGGATGAAAGTCTATGACGGTGGGTCGAGCCACCTGCCCGTCAAGGTTAACCCGTCAGGCGTGATTCCGGCGATTTTCGCAAGCTCGCTACTACTTCTACCGGTCACGATCAGCACTTTCTCTGGCAATTCGACCAGTCCGATCATGTCGTGGCTGCTGGCGAATTTTGGACCGGGTCAACCGCTTTATCTGGGTTTCTTTACCTTGATGATCGTCTTCTTCGCCTATTTTTACACGTTCAACGTCTCGTTCAAACCGGAGGACGTGGCTGAAAACCTCAAAAATCAGAACGGTTTTATTCCCGGTATTCGGCCCGGCAAGAAGACCGAGGAATACCTGGAATACGTTGTGAACCGCATTCTGGTGCTGGGCTCCGGCTATCTGGCGCTGGTCTGTCTGCTGCCCGAAATTCTGCGGGGTGAGTTTGCGATTCCATTCTATTTCGGGGGCACATCGGTTCTGATCGTTGTCTCGGTCACAATGGATACGATGGAGCGCGTGCAAAGCCATCTTCTGGCGCATCAATATGAAGGGCTCATCGAAAAATCGCAGCTGCGCGGCAAGGGCGGCAAACGCAAAACCAAAAGGTCGCCGGTCCGTCGATGAACATAATTCTTCTGGGCCCGCCGGGTGCGGGCAAAGGTACGCAGGCGCGGCATCTTGTTGACGGTCGCGGTATGGTTCAACTGAGCACCGGTGACATGTTGCGTGCGGCCAAAGACAGTGGGACCGAGATGGGCAAGATTGTGGCCGAGGTGATGGCGCGAGGGGATCTCGTGACCGATGAAATCGTTATCGGCCTGATCCGGGAGCAGCTAGAGACCGTCAAGGCGAACGGTTTTGTTTTCGACGGCTTCCCCCGCACGTTAGCGCAGGCTGACGCTTTGAATGATCTGCTGAGCGAATTCGGTCAATCACTTGCTTCGGTCATCGCGCTTGAAGTGAATGACGACGTACTCGTCTCTCGTATCGTGGGAAGGGCGGAGGAAGCGCGCGCTGCCGGCCAACCTGTCCGCTCTGACGACAATGCGGAAAGCCTCAAGATCCGGCTTATGGAATACTACAAGAAGACGTCACCTTTGCTGGGTTACTACCATGCCAAGGGTCTTCTGAAATCTGTCGACGGCCTTGGCGACATCGACCAGGTGAAGGGTGAAATATCCGCCATTCTTGAGGGGTAACGCGCTTTGTTATCCGATGACGTCCCCGTGATCTTGTATAACCTAAGGTAGCATCACACCTCTGACCGAGCGACGGACATTACCGCTCGCTTCTTCAGAGAAGGATAGATCATGAAATTCGCATCCCTTGTGGTCGTGGCCCTTTTGGGCCTGTCGGCTTGTGCAACCACGTCGGTTACGCCCATTGGTGACCAGTCGTTTCTGCTAGATGTCAGTGCCGATGCCGAATGTGGCAGCACCGGCGCGGCTTCCGTCGCTACGCGCATGGCCGCCGTTGAGACCCTGCGCCAAGGCTATGACCGCTACATGGTCGATGGTATCAGCTCGTCCGATAACACCCTGCTTCTGCCGACATTCGATATTGACCGGCTGGCCGGCGAAACCAACTCGGTCAGTCTCGGATTTGATCGCTACGGCTCATTCGACCGGACATTGACAGTACGCATGTTGCGCCCCGGCAATCCGGGCTACACCGGTGCCATTGATGCGCGTGCCGCCCTTGGGCCAAACTGGGAACGCCTGGTCCAAAGGGGCATCAGCACCTGCGCCTGATAGCGCCAGCAGAGACAAGTAAATAAGGGGTTGACGGCCAGTTCGGCAACTCCTATTGCATCGCATCTCTGTCGAGAATCAACGGTCGAAACATGTTTGACCGGATCACCTGATCAGCGACGGCCCAGGGCGTAAATCTTTGGGCCTTATGTTGTGAAAAAAGGGCCTGGAGTAACGGGCTCGCAACGAAAAAGGATTATGCCACGTGGCACGTATCGCCGGGGTGAATATCCCCACATCCAAGCGGATTCCAATCGCCCTCACTTACATCACCGGGATTGGCCACGCTTCAGCCAAGCGGATTTGTGAAGCTGTCGGAATCGACGCCAGTCGCCGTGTTAATGAGCTCAGCGATGCTGAGGTTCTGTCGATCCGGGAACACATCGATTCCAATTTCACAGTCGAAGGCGACCTGCGTCGTGAAGTGCAGATGAACGTTAAGCGTCTGATGGATCTGGGCTGCTATCGCGGTTTGCGCCACCGGCGGAATCTGCCAGTGCGCGGCCAGCGCACCCACACTAACGCACGCACTCGCAAAGGCCCCGCAAAGGCCATTGCCGGCAAGAAGAAGTAGGGGGCGCGCACCAATGGCACGTGATGTACGGCGCGGCAAGCGCAAGGTCTCCAAGAATATCGCGGCGGGCGTGGCCCACGTAAATTCTTCTTTCAACAACACCAAAATCTTGATCTCGGATGTGCAGGGCAACGCGATCGCGTGGTCTTCTGCAGGCACCATGGGCTTCAAGGGCTCGCGGAAGTCGACACCATACGCCGCGCAGATGGCAGCAGAGGATGCAGGCAAAAAAGCACAGGAACACGGTGTCAAAACACTGGAAGTCGAAGTGCAGGGCCCCGGTTCCGGCCGTGAGAGCGCGCTGAGGGCGCTGGCTGCTGTTGGGTTTAACATCACATCGATCCGCGATGTGACGCCGATTGCCCACAATGGCTGTCGCCCCCCCAAGCGTCGCCGCGTCTAAGCCGATACCAAGATTTCGAAGGCCGTGATCCGATCGCGGCCTTTATACGCATTTTGAAACCTCGGGCGTTCCCGCCTTTGGACATGGGGCAGGAACAGGAATGGAGGGACGCATGATCCACAAGAACTGGGCAGAACTGATCAAGCCCCAGCAACTCGACGTCAAACCAGGCAACGATCCGGCGCGTCAGGCTGTTGTGACCGCCGAACCGCTTGAGCGTGGCTTTGGCCTGACAATGGGCAACGCGCTGCGCCGCGTGTTGATGAGCAGCCTGCAAGGTGCCGCGATTACTTCGGTGCAGATCGACAATGTCCTGCATGAGTTTTCGAGCGTCGCCGGTGTGCGTGAAGATGTCACCGACATTATCCTGAACCTCAAAGGTGTCAGCCTGCGGATGGAAGTCGAAGGGCCCAAGCGTTTGTCGATCTCGGCCAAGGGGCCGGGTGTCGTCACCGCTGGTGATATCAGCGAAAGCGCCGGAATCGACGTTCTGAACCGCGACCACGTGATCTGCCACCTCGACGATGGGGCCGATGTTTATATGGAACTAACCGTCAACACGGGCAAAGGCTATGTCGCGTCTGAAAAGAACAAGCCGGAGGATGCGCCCATCGGTTTGATCCCGATCGATGCGATCTATTCGCCAATCAAGAAAGTCAGCTACGATGTGCAACCAACCCGTGAGGGGCAGGTTCTGGACTATGACAAGCTGACGATGAAGATCGAAACGGACGGTTCCATCACGCCGGACGATGCTGTCGCGTTCGCGGCGCGTATTCTGCAAGATCAATTGGGGATCTTCGTCAACTTCGATGAACCTGAAAGCGCCAGCCGTGCTGACGAAGATGACGGTCTGGAATTCAACCCGCTGCTGCTCAAGAAAGTGGACGAGTTGGAGCTTTCGGTGCGGTCTGCAAACTGTCTCAAGAACGACAACATCGTTTACATCGGAGACCTTATCCAGAAGACCGAAGCAGAGATGTTGCGTACGCCGAACTTCGGCCGCAAGTCGCTCAACGAGATCAAAGAGGTCCTGTCTGGCATGGGTCTGCATCTCGGCATGGACGTCGAAGACTGGCCACCGGACAATATCGAAGATCTTGCCAAGAAATTCGAAGACGCGTTTTAAGCGCGTTTTTGGGCAATGCCCGCTCTGTGCGGGGAAAACTCGGGCGATCCTGCCCCAAGGAGAGCGGCTGACACGCATCGGCCGCCAGACAATGCATAAATCATAAGGAGAAAGAAAATGCGTCACGCACGAGGCTATCGCCGCCTAAACCGAACCCATGAACACCGCAAGGCGCTGTTCGCGAACATGGCTGGATCGCTCATCGAGCACGAGCAGATCAAGACCACATTGCCTAAGGCGAAAGAACTGCGACCCATCGTTGAAAAGCTGGTCACATTGGCCAAGCGCGGTGATCTGCATGCCCGCCGTCAGGCCGCGGCACGGCTGAAGGAAGATCAGTACGTTACGAAACTTTTTGAAGTTCTGGGCCCGCGTTACGCCGAACGCCAAGGCGGCTATGTCCGCGTCCTAAAGGCCGGTTTCCGCTACGGCGACATGGCGCCCATGGCGATCATCGAATTTGTCGACCGCGACCGCGATGCGAAAGGTGCCGCAGACAGAGCGCGTCTTGAGGCCGAAGAAGCTGCCGAAGATTAAGTTATTGGTATATCTTGCCGAAACTGGCCTCCGCCATTCGCGGGGGCCTTTGCTTTTTAAGGGTTTGCGGTAAGGTCTGGATATGGACGCTCACCTCAACCGCCTCACCATCTACACCAAGAAGATGGATGCGCTGGCCACTTTTTACGCCCACTATTTCGGCTACACGGCGCATCACGATCCCGCTGACCGCATTCTCGAACTGGTACCGCCCGGCCACGGTGTTGTTCTCCAGCTTCACCCGATGAGCAAAGGCCAGAAAGAGGGACAGGTGAGCGTGAAGCTGACCTTCGATGTCGCCAACGTTCCTGAATTCTCTGAATGGGCGAGGGAAAAAGGGCTGGTGTTCGGCGCGATCCATCAGGCCGACGGCTATCAATTCGCTAACGCGAAGGATCCTGCAAGAAACAGCATTTCGATCAGCAGTCGGGCTTTTCGCCAAGCCCCAAGCTGACCTTGCCAGCGCCGCAATAAGTCGCCATATCCCGCTGCATGAGACGCCTACTTCTCAGCTGCCTTTTCTTCGCGACAACGCTTTGGGCCGATACCCGCGTGCCTGCCTCCCAGGCCGAAATAAGTCTTAGCTTTGCCCCCTTGGTGAAGGAGGCGGCGCCCGCTGTCGTCAACATCTACGCTAAGCGGATCACGCGGGTCAGCCGCAGGACGCCTTTCATGAACGATCCGTTCTTTGACCGGTTCTTCGAGAATTTCGGTCAGCCCGAGCCCCGCGTTCAGAACTCCCTGGGATCGGGCGTGATCCTGTCATCCGACGGTATTGTCGTGTCAAACTATCACGTCGTCGGTATGGCGACAGAGATCAGCGTGGTTCTGACCGACAGACGTGAATACTCCGCCCGCGTATTGCTGGGTGACGAAGACAGCGATCTCGCTATTCTCCAGCTTGAGGGCGTTCAAGATTTGCCTCACCTCTCCCTGCGCAACAGCGATACCGTCGAGGTTGGAGAGCTGGTACTGGCCATCGGCAATCCGTTCGGTGTCGGTCAAACGGTATCATCGGGCATTGTGTCTGGCCTGGCCCGCTCCGGTGGGACAAATGGCGGTGGGCGCGGCTATTTCATCCAGACCGATGCACCTATCAACCCTGGAAATTCAGGTGGTGCGCTGATTGACGTGACGGGTGAGTTGATCGGCATCAACACCCGCATTCTGTCGCGATCCGGCGGGTCGAATGGCATTGGTTTTGCGATTCCCGCGAACCTGGTTGCTGCCTTTGTCGATCAAGCCCAGCAAGGCAACACGGTCTTCGAACGGCCATGGGCCGGCCTCGCGGGGCAAACAGTGGATGCCGAAATGGCCGCCATGCTGGCCCTGCCACGGCCCGGTGGGATCATCATTTCGGGCGTGCATGAGGCCAGCCCGTTTGCGCAGTCGGGCTTTGCCGTTGGCGACGTTATCATCGAGGTCGATGGCGTGACGGTGAATTCGCCCTCCGAAATGGTCTATCACATGAGCGTCGCGGGTGAGGGAGAAGAGGTGCGGGTTATGCGGGTCCGTGACGGCACACCTGAAATTGTGCAGGTTTCCCTGATGCGGGCGCCGGATGATCCGTCTCGAAACACGACAGTCATGACTGAGCAGACAGTTCTGCCCGGCCTTTCGGTTGAGCAGATCAATCCCGCCGTCCTTGCAGAGCTGGGCCTGCCGATTGAGTCCACCGGCGTGGTCGTGGCCGATCCCGGCCCTTATGGTACGCGTGTCGGGCTGCGGCGCGGTGATGTTATCCAGCGCGTGGATGGTGGTACAGTCGATGTGCCCGCGGACGTGGAACAGTCCCTTGTGCGGCGAAACAATCGGGCCATCCGAATGACACTTCTGCGGGGCCAACGCCGCATCACATTGCGGTTCTGACTTTGGCTGATCTCTTCGACACTGGTGAGATGCCAGATACCAATCATCGACCGCTTGCAGATCGTTTGCGTCCGCAGAAGCTGGATGAGGTGATCGGTCAGACGCAAGTGATTGGGCCCGAGGCCCCACTGAGCGTGATGCTGGCCGCCGGGTCCCTTGGATCTCTGATTTTTTGGGGTCCGCCCGGCGTGGGCAAGACAACCATCGCACGTCTGCTGGCCGAAGAAACTGATCTGCATTTTGTGCAGATCAGTGCGATCTTCACGGGTGTTCCAGACTTGAGGAAAGTCTTTGAGGCCGCAAAGCTGCGCCGCCAGACAGGAAAGGGGACATTACTTTTCGTCGATGAGATCCACCGTTTCAACAAGGCCCAGCAGGACGGATTTCTGCCGCATATGGAGGACGGCACGATCGTCCTCGTCGGGGCGACGACGGAAAACCCCTCCTTTGAGTTGAACGCCGCTGTCCTGAGCCGGGCGCAGGTGCTGGTTCTGGAAAGGTTGGGTCATGACGATCTCGAAAACCTTGCTCTAAGGGCTGAGGCGCAGCTTGACCAAGTTTTGCCGCTGGATCCGGAGGCCCGTCGCGGGCTGCTGGAGATGGCAGATGGGGATGGGCGGGCGCTTTTGAACCTGATTGAGCAGGTGATGTCTTGGGGTTTGCAGGATCCGCTGGATGTCTCTCGGCTCAAGACCCGGCTCATGCAGCGGGCGGCACAGTACGACAAGTCCGGCGACGCGCATTACAATCTGATTTCGGCCCTGCACAAGTCGGTGCGCGGATCCGATCCGGACGCGTCGCTTTATTGGTTTGCGCGGATGCTGGAAGGGGGGGAGGACCCGCGTTACCTTGCCCGACGGATCACCCGTATGGCTGTGGAGGACATTGGTCTCGCTGACCCGCAGGCACAGGCGGTATGCCTGCAAGGCTGGCAGACCTATGAAAGGCTGGGCAGCCCGGAAGGAGAGCTGGCCCTCGCACAAGCGCTTGTTTATCTGGCTCTGGCTCCAAAATCGAATGCAGCCTACGTCGCCTACAAGGCCGCGCGCAGAGCGGCCAAATCGACCGGTTCGCATCCGCCGCCCAAACACATCCTGAACGCGCCGACCGAGCTGATGAAGGAAATTGGGTATGGTGAGAACTACGCCTATGATCATGACGCTGAGGACGGGTTTTCGGGCCAGCATTATTTCCCTGACGGAATGGAGCGACAGGGCTTCTACGATCCGGTGGAACGCGGCTTTGAGCGCGACTTGCGCAAGCGACTGGACTATTTCACGCGGCTCAGGGCCAAGCGGACAACTTGACACCGGCGGGTCAAGGCGCGACAGACCCCGCATGATTTCAACGCTTTCCCTCGTGGCCCTTGGTGGGGCGATTGGCGCCGGTTTCCGCTATTTGGTGGGCGTGGGGGTCATGCGACTGTTGGGTCCAACCGATTTCCCGCTTGCTATCATCGCTGTCAACGTCATCGGCTCTTTTCTGATGGGAGTCTTCGTGATCGTCGCGGCGCATCGTGGTCTGACGCATCTGAGCCCCTTTGTCATGACGGGTCTTTTGGGCGGATTCACAACCTTTTCGGCGTTTTCGCTTGAGACGATTACGCTGTTCGAAAGGGGATTGGTGAGTGCCGCGATGCTGTATGTCGCGCTATCGGTGGGGCTGTCGATTGCTGGGCTGGCGCTTGGGCTTTTTGTTGCGCGGGGGCTTTTTGCATGAGCGGGGTGCAGATCCTGACTGTTGATCAAGGGGAAGAGGATCAGCGTCTTGATCGCTGGATCAAGCGCCGCTTCCCGCAGATCAGCCAAGGCCGCATAGAGAAGATGTGCCGCAAGGGCGAGTGCCGTGTCGATGGCAGCCGGGTCAAAGCCTCGACCCGGCTCGAGATCGGCCAGGAGGTTCGTGTCCCGCCGTTGCCGGATGGCGACGCCCCGCCACCTAAGCCGAAGTCGCATGTTTCGAAAGCGGATGCAGAAATGATCCGGTCCTGTGTGATTTATCGAGACGACCATGTGCTGGCGTTGAACAAGCCCCACGGTTTGCCTGTTCAGGGTGGATCGGGCCAAAGCCGCCATTTGGATGGTCTGGCCGAGGCGCTGATGTTCGATCTGGAGGAAAAGCCACGCCTGGTGCACCGATTGGACAAGGACACGTCGGGCGTCCTTCTGATGGCGCGGACGCGGGCCGTGGCGGCGGCGTTGACGGCGAGCTTTCGTCACCGCGAGACGCGCAAGATCTACTGGGCCGCTGTTGCCGGGGTCCCACATCCAAAGAACGGGATCATAAAATTCGGTCTGGTGAAGGCACCTGGTCACGGTAAGCGGGGTGAGGGTGAAAAGATGCACTGCATCCATCCGCGTGCCATCGATGAAACCGAAGGGGCCAAGAGGGCCACGACCGATTACGCGACCCTCGCGATGGCCGCCAAACGCTGCGCGTGGATGGCGCTGATTCCTGTTACGGGCCGGACACATCAACTGCGCGCCCATATGGCCGAGATCGGGCACCCAATCATCGGCGACGGCAAGTATGGGGGATCAGGTCAGGAAAATCTGGGCGATGGCTGGGGTGCCGGTTTGGGCGGGGAGCTGAGCCGCAAGCTGCACCTGCACGCCCGCTCCCTGCGGTTGGAACATCCGGCTACCAAGGCCACGCTAAACCTCACCGCGCCACTTCCCGATCATATGTTGCACACCTGGGACACCTTCCAATGGTCGGCGTCTGATGTGCCCGCAGATCCGTTTGAGGAGGATTGGGGATGAGTGATCCGCAGCGTCTGATCGTCTTCGACATGGACGGAACGCTTGTGGACAGTCAGGCAACAATTGTGGGCTGTATGCAGGCAGGATTTGCCGCGGTTGATCAAGCCCCTCCGGATCGAGCGCGCATCCTGTCCATTGTTGGCCTGTCGCTGAATCGGGCCGTTGAGCAACTCGCACCCGAATTGGACGCGGTGACCCGTGACCGAATTGTTCAAACTTACAAGGATAGTTTCGTAGCACAGCGCGAGACTTTCGGATCGTCCGGATCATCGCCGCTTTTTCCTGGCGTGCGGTGCGTTCTGGATCAGTTGCATAGCATCCCGCATTGGCTGATGGGGATTGCCACGGGGAAAAGCCGCCGGGGCTTGGATGCGTTGGTCGATGCCCATGACTTACGCCATTTTTTTGTGACCCAGCAGGTTGCCGATTATCACCCCTCAAAACCCCATCCGTCCATGCTGCAGGCGGCGATGGATGAGGCGGGTGTTTCCCCGTCAGATACGATCATGATCGGGGACACGACCTTTGATCTTGATATGGCCACTGCTGCTGGTGTGCCTTTCATCGGTGTCAGTTGGGGCTACCATCCGATATCATCATTGAAAGGGGCGCGGGCGATCATCGAAGAGATAGCAACGCTTCCCGACGTTCTGAACGGCATCTGGAAATCCGCATGAGCGAATGGAAACAAAAGCGCTTTTGGAAAGACGCCTCTGTGGAGCAATTGGCGAGCGGGTTCAGTATCCTTCTGGATGGTCGCGCGGTGAAGACGCCTGCCAAAGCCGCACTTGTCGTGCCGACGGCGTTGATGGCAGAGGCTTTGGCTGGCGAATGGCAGGCGCAGGAAGACGTCGTTAATCCGCTAACCATGCCTTTTACCCGCAGCGCGAACGCCGCGATTGATAAGGTGATCCCACAGCAGATCGAAGTCACGGAAATGATCGCGGCGTATGGCGATAGCGATTTGTTGTGCTACCGGGCCGGGCAGCCGGACAGCCTGATCGCACGGCAAAAGGAGATTTGGGACCCATATCTCGACTGGGCTGCAGAGATTTATGATGCGCGGCTCTTTGAACGAGCAGGCCTAATGCATGAACCGCAGCCAAAAGCCGCTTTGGAACGACTGAAAGCACCGCTTGATCAGATGTCCGCATTTGAGATGGCGGCGATGCATGATCTCGTCAGTTTGACAGGCTCGCTTGTTTTGGGCTTGGCGGCAGCGCGGGATTTTCAGAATCCGAAAGATATTTGGAGCGCCTCTCGTTTGGATGAAATCTGGCAAGCGGAACAATGGGGCCAGGACGAGGAAGCCGAGCAAACGGCATCTTATAGAGAAGCCGCTTTTCTTCACGCAAAGGCCTTTTTCGACAGCGCGCAGTTGAATTGACGCAAGATCATCTGGCGGAGGCCTAATCCCCGCTCCATCCAGGTCCTAATTTGATGATCACGCCCTTGACGTTTCAAGAAGAATTCGCCCACAGTATGGCGCATCAGATGGGCGGGACCCGTCAATACTGGCTTCGGCGTCACAGCGTCGGATTAACCGCGATACGGTGCGGTAAAACTCAGGAAGAGGTAAAAATGAAAAAAACGGTAATTTTTGGCGCGCTGACAGTGGCTGGTCTGGCGGCCGGTTCGGCGGCGGCTGGCACGCTTGACGACGTCAAAGCGCGCGGCAAGCTGAACTGCGGGGTGACCACCGGTCTGGTCGGCTTTGCGGCGCCAGACGCGAATGGTGAATGGAAAGGCTTTGACGTGGCGGTGTGCCGCGCAGTGGCCGCAGCTGTTCTGAACGATCCAACAGCGGTCGAATTCGTGCCAACAACCGGCAAGACTCGCTTCACGGCCCTGGCGTCTGGTGAGATCGACATGCTGGCCCGCAACACGACCTGGACCTTCAGCCGTGACGTGGACCTGAAGTTCACCTTCGTCGGCGTGAACTACTACGACGGCCAAGGTTTTATGGTGCCGAAAGACTTGGGCGTGGCTTCGGCCAAGGATCTTGATGGCGCGACCGTCTGCATTCAAACCGGCACAACAACAGAGCTGAACCTTGCGGATTTCTTCCGCGCCAACGAAATCAGCTACGAACCAGTTCCGATCGAAACCAACGCAGAGGCTCAGCAGCAGTACCTTGCAGGTGCCTGCGACGTCTACACAACTGACGCATCCGGTCTGGCCGCGACACGTGCGACCTTCGAAAACCCAGGTGATCACGTGCTGTTGCCCGAGATCATCTCGAAAGAGCCTCTCGGTCCGCTTGTGCGCCACGGCGACAACGAATGGGGTGACGTGGTCCGCTGGACGTTGAACGCGCTGATCTCGGCCGAAGAGCTGGGCATTACATCCGCCAATATCGCCGAAATGAAAGCCGGGACCGAGAACCCAGAGATCAATCGGATCCTCGGCACCGAAGGTACCCTCGGCGAGATGCTCGGCCTTGATGCGGACTGGGCCATGCGCGCAGTCTCATCCGAAGGCAATTACGGCGAAATCTTCGAGAAGAACATTGGTGAATCTACACCGATCGGTCTTGCGCGCGGTCTGAACGCGCAGTGGACAGATGGGGGGCTCATCTACTCACCACCCTTCCGGTAGGATATCGTAAGGCAGGGGCGCAGGGTCAAACCTGCGCCCCTCACGCTTTTGGGGATGCACAGACCCGAAATTGGGCGGCATTCAGATACCTCCAAATGCGTATCCAATAGGCAACGAAAACCCGATCCGCCGCGCAACGACGCACTTTCGAAAAGGATCGGAATACGGGGACTATCTTCATGACGACATTGACCGACCCCCCACAGGAGTCGTTCCGCCCGTCGATGCTGATCAACGACACGCGGTACAGATCTTACACGTTTCAGTTCATCGCGCTGATCGTTTTGATCGGGGCCATTGCTTACCTGCTCAGCAATCTCTTCGCCAATCTGGCGGCGGCAGGCCTGAATATTTCATACGGCTTTCTGCATGAACCGGCAGGGTATGATGTCCAGCAAACGCTGATCGAATACACAAGCCAGTCCAGTCACCTTCGAGCCGCTTGGGTCGGTATCCTCAACACTCTGCTGGTTGCGTTTCTGGCTTGTCTGACGGCCACTGTCCTTGGCGTGATTGCGGGCGTTCTAAGACTGTCGAACAATTGGTTGGTTTCCAAGCTGATGTCGGCATATGTCGAAGCCTTCCGGAATGTTCCCGTGCTGATCTGGATCCTGGTGATCAACACGATCGTTATAACGATGCCAGCCCCTCGCGCCTATCGCGGTGAGACGCCGGATGCCGAAATGTTCCTGGGCCTCATCGCTTATACCAATCGCGGCGTCTACATTCCCGCGCCAACCTGGGGTCCCGGTTCGGGTTTTGTTGCGCTTGTGTTTCTGGCATCGATCGCGGCGATTTTCATGTACCGCCGCTATGCTGTTAGGCAGCTTTACGACCGCGGTCGTGATCTGCCGACCTTCTGGCCGTCTCTGGCGATCCTCTTTGTACCGACATTGCTGGTCTACTTTATCATGGGGCGTCCGGTCGGTATCGAAGTGCCCGCGTTGCAGGGCTTTAACTTTCAGGGCGGGACACAGATTGGCAGGCCGCTGATTGCATTGTGGTTGGCCCTGTCGGTCTACACCGGCGCTTTCATTGCCGAGAACGTCCGGGCGGGTATCCAAGCTGTGAGCAAAGGCCAGACCGAGGCGGCATTTTCGCTTGGCTTGCGCCCGAACAGAGTGATGAACCTTGTCGTACTGCCGCAAGCTTTGCGGGTCATCATTCCGCCACTGATCTCGCAATATCTCAACATCACCAAGAACTCATCCCTGGCGATTGCGGTGGGATACGCAGATGTGACCGCCACCTTGGGTGGCATCACGCTGAATCAGACAGGTCGCGCGCTCGAGTGCATCCTGCTTCTCATGCTGTTCTATCTGACGATCAGCCTGCTGATTTCGGCTGTGATGAACGTCTACAACCAATCCGTAAGCCTGAAGGAGCGTTGATATGAGTGATCAAACATCCTCCTTTGCATTTGTACGGACAGAGCAACTGGCCCCTCAGGCACCACCTGCAGCAGCGGTTGGTCCGGTCAAGTGGGTACGCGAGAACCTGTTTTCGAGCATTCCGTATTCGATCCTTACGATGCTGGCGCTTTATTGCATCTACCTCATCCTTTCAGGCTTCTTGCCATGGGCAATGAACGGTGTCTGGAACACAGCAAATATTCGCGAATGCCGTGAGATACTCGAGGGAGCTACGGGCGGATGCTTTTCAGTTCTGTCAGAACGTTGGAACCAGCTGATATTCGGCGTCGCCTATGACCAAAGCCAATATTGGCGTCCGACTCTGGCCTTTATCTTGCTGTTTATTGCTGCGGCCCCGGTGCTTTTTCCCGCACTTCCTCGGCAGATGCTGATCTTTACTGGCTTGTATCCGTTCCTGGCTTTCTACCTGATCTGGGGGGGAACCATTCTGGCCCCAATCATGGTGTTGGTCGGCTGCATTGTCGGATATCTCGTTTATAGCCGACTGGTCTCTGGATCCTTCGCAGCAGGCTTCTTTGGCGGGTTCGCGGCAGCGGTCGTCACGTGGTGGGTCGGCGGGTACATTGTCGGGGCTATCGCGCCGGAACAAACGATGCTGTCGGCGGTGCCGTCCCGCGAGATGGGGGGCTTCATGCTCAACATGATCCTCGGGGTGGTCTGCGTGTCGCTATCGCTACCCATCGGGATCGCTTTGGCGCTTGGACGCCAGTCTGACATGCCGATCATCAAATGGATCTGCGTGATTTTCATTGAGTTCGTCCGGGGCGTGCCCCTGATCACTTTGCTCTTCGTCGCGAGTGTGGTCTTGGCATACTTCATGCCTCCAGGCACGAATTTCGACCTGATCCTGCGCGTGATCATCATGATCACGATGTTCTCGGCGGCCTACATCGCCGAGGTGATCCGGGGTGGCCTCGCAGCGTTGCCGCGCGGCCAGTACGAGGCTGCGGACAGTCTTGGTCTTGATTATCCACAGGCCATGCGCCTGATCATTTTGCCACAGGCGCTTAAAATCTCGATCCCCGGGATCGTGAACGTGGCGGTGGGGCTCTTCAAGGATACGACACTCGTTTCTGTCATCTCGATGTTCGACCTCGTGGGTATGATCAGGGGACCGATACTGTCCTCGACCGATTGGAACGGCGTCTATTGGGAGCTTTGGGCTTTTGCCATCCTCCTCTTTTTCGTCGTCTGCTACGGTATTTCGCAATATTCGCAATGGCTTGAGCGCCAGCTTGCGACTGACCACCGATAAGGAGTGGGATCATGAATGAAGTTGTTCCGGAAACACACGACGTCGACATGAAAGTTTCGGACGAGGTCGCTATTTCGATTGAGCAGATGAACAAATGGTACGGAACTTTCCACGTACTGCGCGACATCGATCTGACGGTCTATCGCGGAGAACGGATCGTGATTGCGGGGCCGTCCGGTTCTGGCAAATCGACCCTCATCCGCTGTATCAACGCGTTGGAAGAGCACCAGAAAGGCAAGATCACCGTCGACGGCACGGTTCTGTCCTCTGATCTGAAAAACATCGACAAGATCCGGTCCGAGGTTGGGATGTGCTTTCAGCACTTCAACCTGTTCCCGCATCTGACGATCCTTGAGAATTGCACGTTGGCCCCGATCTGGGTGCGCAAGACGCCCAAGAAAGAGGCCGAGCAGACTGCGATGCATTTCCTTGAGAAGGTTAAGATCCCGGACCAGGCCGACAAGTATCCGGGCCAGCTTTCTGGTGGTCAGCAGCAGCGTGTGGCCATCGCGCGGTCGCTTTGCATGCGTCCACGCATCATGTTGTTCGATGAACCGACCTCGGCGCTTGATCCCGAGATGATTAAAGAGGTGCTCGACACGATGGTCGAGCTTGCCGAAGAGGGGATGACCATGCTCTGCGTCACGCACGAGATGGGCTTTGCCCGCCAAGTCGCGAACCGCGTGATCTTCATGGATGAAGGACAGATCGTTGAGCAGAACGAACCCGAAGAGTTCTTCAACAATCCGCAATCACCTCGGACAAAGCTGTTCCTGAGCCAGATCCTCGGACATTGAGGCGGGGCGGGCTACAGGCCCGCTTGCGCCAACACCTCGCGAGGAATGGCGAAATCAATCGCCTCGCCCGTGCCCCACTCCACATCGGCCCACCGGTATAGATAAAACTGCGCTACAAGTGTCGCGCCGGTGGGGTAGTCGTCAAACCTTGGGTGGCGAGGTCTGGCGACCACGATGCGTCGGGCGAAGATTGAGATGCCCGGATTGTGTCCCAGCATCAGAATTGTATGGCTGTCGGCAGTTTGCAAGGCGGACAGCATGTCGTGGTCCGAGGCGTGATAAAGCCGGGACGTGAATCTGACTGGAACGTCGGTAGCGAGGCCGTAAAAGGTCTGAGTGGTCCTTTCTGATGAGGACACAAGCGCCGCATCGGGTAGGTGGCCTTGGGCACGCAACCAGCCCCCCATGGCAATGGCAGATCGTTTTCCCCGTGTGTTGAGCGGCCTATCATGATCGCTGAGCGAGGGATCATCCCAGCTTGATTTCGCATGCCGCATGAGGATCAGTGTCAGCATCATGCGCCTAAGAATTGTCGCATGTGATAGGCTGATTGCTCAGGCAGTCTGCCGAACCGCTGGCTGACTGGACAAGCCCGCCGGGCTTTGCATCCGTTGTCCATGCAATCCTGCCCGGCTCGGGTTTGCAGATAGGTTTTGCAGGTTTCGACATCGTAGCTTTTTCTGGCAAAGGCGTCGACGGGGCAGGCGTTTTTGCATGGGGTGTCAGAGCAACTCATGCAGGGACCCGGCTCTGGTTCAGACAAATCGACGTGGACCGGAAGCGCCAGAGCGCCACGGAACGATACGAACAGCCCCGCGACGTCGTGCACAAGTAGCTGAATGGGGGAAGCTTCGATCCGACCTGATCGTAAGGCCCATGAAAAGAAGGGTGCGTAGGGCGGCCCGCCAAATGGGTAAACGGCAGATGCGTTCAGATGCCTGGCCCAATCATCAATCACCCGCTTTGACCAACGATCAACAGGGTCTGACGCCCCGTCCACACCCTCCGGACTGGTCTTGAGATGGGACCAGAAATGTGGCTCATCGGGACCGAGAAGCAGCAGGGTCTTGCACCCCTCCGGTGTCTTGTCATCCGAATTTGAATGAAACCCGCCAAGGATTGAAAGGCAGCGCTCGCGAGCCTGCACCTTGAGTGCGGCAAGTTCCATCATGGCTTTCGGAAGGGCAGTCCGAGCGCCCAGCCCAGTCTGCTGGGCCGATCATCTCGCCACTCGAGCCCAACCTGCATCTGATCATGACCCGCTTTGGGTTGCGCAATGTAGGTGCCAAACAGACGATCCCAGATCGACAGCGCAAAGCCGTAATTGCTGTCATGCTCTTCCCTATGAACAGAGTGATGAACCCGGTGCATGTCGGGCGTAACCAAAACCCGGCGCACAATCGCATCCAGCCAAAGCGGAAGGCGAATGTTGGCGTGGTTGAACATCGCCGTGCCGTTCAGCAGTATCTCGAACATGATAACCGCGATGGCCGCAGCCCCAAAAACATCGACAAGCCCGATCTTCAGCGCCATCGACAGCGCTATTTCAACGGGATGAAAGCGGATAGCCGTTGTCACATCCATATCGACATCAGTGTGATGCACCCAATGCAGCCGCCAGAGGATCGGCACCTTGTGTGTGATCAGATGTTGCGCCCAGATTGCGAAATCCAGAATAAGGATGGCGAAAAAAACCTCAAACCAGGCTGGCCAGTCTAGGTTGTTAAAAAGGCCAAACCCGTGGCTCTGCGCATCAATCGCTGCCCCAACGGCCAGAAGTGGCATAGCGAAGGCGAAAGCCCGCAGCGTCAATGCGTTGGCGACAGTAATGCTCCAATTGGTGAACCAGCGGGACTTCCGGGATTGCTGGCGGACCCGGCGGGGTGCAACTGTTTCAAGTGAGGCTATCACAACAAAAATGCCCAGAAAGATACCGAGGCGTATGACCGTTTCGTGTTCCACGATCCAAAAATTAGTCCGATGGTTGACCGATGCAATTGCGCAAAGCGACACGTCTAACTGGGTCTAATAAGTGACCCTGCACCGTGATCGGTAAAAAGCTCCAGCAAGCAGGCATTGGGCGCACGTCCATCCAGTATGACGACCGCCCGAACACCGCTGGCGATAGCGTCCAGAGCCGTCTCTGTCTTGGGGATCATACCACCGGCAATCGTGCCGTCTTCCGTCATTTTGCGGATCTGATCGGCGGTTAGCTCTGTCACCACATTGCCATCGGTGTCTTTGACGCCGTCAACATCGGTCAAAAGAAGCAGGCGGTCTGCCATCAGCGCCCCGGCGATGGCACCCGCGGCCGTATCACCGTTGATATTGTAGCTTTTCCCATCAGGACCACAGCCCAAAGGTGCGATGACGGGGATGATCTCTTTCTCGGTCAGGGTGCGCAGCAGATACGGATCAACTTGGGAAGGCGTTCCCACCAGACCCAGATCCGGATGGGTGGGTTGGCAATGTATCAGTTGCGAATCCTTGCCGGAGAGGCCCACGGCTCGTCCGCCCTGATCACCGATGGCCTGAACGATGCGTTTGTTGACGAGACCGGACAGGACCATCTCGACCACTTCCATTGTTGCGGCATCTGTGACGCGCTTGCCGTTGACGAAATTCGACTTGATCGACAGACGGTCCAGCATCGCGTTGATCATCGGCCCACCGCCATGCACGACAATGGGGTTCACCCCTACCTGCCGCATGAGAACCACGTCGCGGGCAAAACCGGTCATGGCTTCGGCGCTACCCATGGCGTGGCCGCCAAGCTTTATGACTACCGTCGCGTCCTTGTAGCGCTGAAGATAGGGCAGGGCCTGGCTGAGGGTCCGGGCTGTGCCAATCCAATCCCTGTTCATGTCCCGCGTCTTCATTCTGTTCTCAGGTTCCGGCGGTTATCAAGAATTGTGCGGTCGGACGCAAGGCAAGGCGGCACTAGATCAGATCAGCAATGACGTTGCGCAGGGTAGGGATCCCGGAACCCTTCTCGCTCGATGTCATAACGATTTCCGGAAAGGCGGCGGGATGCTTGCTAAGCTTTTCACGGGCAATTGCGAGCATATGTTCCATTTGGGTAACTTTCACCTTGTCGGCTTTGGTCAGAACGCATTGGAACGTCACCGCGCTACTGTCGAGTAGCGATAGGATCTCTTCGTCTACAGCCTTGATGCCGTGCCGTGCGTCGATAAGCACAAAGGCACGACGCAGAGTCGAACGCCCCGACAGGTAGCGTTTCAGGAGGGCCTGCCATTTCTTCACCACGGCCAAGGGCGCATTGGCGTAGCCGTACCCCGGCAGATCGACGAGGTAGAGAGAGGGCCCGCAGGTAAAATAGTTGATCTCCTGGGTCCGTCCGGGTGTATTCGATGCTCGCGCGAGCGCTTTGCGGCCCGTCAGTGCGTTGATCAGCGTGGATTTTCCCACATTGGATCGGCCTGCGAAACAGACCTCGACACGGTCCGCAGGTGGCAAGCCAGACATAGCGACGACGCCCTTCAAAAACTCCGTTTCGCCCGCAAACAGCTTGCGTCCCGCCTCGGCCTCATCTTCGGAAGGATCTTGTACAAGAGGAAAGTCGAGCTTCATCCGATCGTGTCGCCGATGGCAACTTCGCCCGCTTGGCTGACCTTGAAGTAGACTCCGAAATCACGCGTGTCCCATTCGTCCGACAATAGGCCGAGCATGCCGATGTCGCGCTGACCGCTGACGGGATTTGCGTCGGGGGCGCGGCATCTTTCGATGGGTTCCACAGGGCTGAGCGTCGCAGATCCAAGCCTAAGATCGCCTTTGAGCAGATCAATTTCTTCCCAGGGTGCCAAACCGTCCAGCCACAGGTTGATGCGGAACCGGCGCATGTCCACGTCGAAGCCAACCTTCCGGCTCAGGCATTTCAGCGATGAGAGATTGCCAATAGAAACCGACGCAAACGGCACATCGGTCATGCCCTGCGGCGGTGCTTTGACAAGCCGCGCTGGGCTGGGTCTCTCCGCTGGCCAAAGATCACCTATCCAGTTTGTCAGGACAGCGCCGTCGGTGTCAGGCTTGATCTCTTTCGGATCCCTGTCGGGATGGCTGAGTAAGATCCCGTTTTTCGTCGTTGTCGCGCGGATCGCTGCTAGCGATGGGCCCGATGCCACTTGCAGGAAGTTCCGTCGCGGCTGCCAATCGTCGGTGTCTTCGGCGGCTTCGTTCAGAAGCGCCCAAGCCCTGTCGCCTTCGACACCCGATTCGGGTCTCAAACGGATTGTCTCGCAGCTTTCCGAGCCGATCCCTTTGATTGGGTGTCGAAAGATATGCGCAAGCCGGCCCGTCATTCCTTTGAATCCGACGCGGACCGTTTCTTGAAGCTCTGGCGGATATTGCCCAACAGATCAGGTGTGTACCCCTGGCTGCGCATGATGATGTATTGTTGCGTGAACGTGATCGTGTTGTTGGCGATCCAGTAGACGACCAGACCGCTTGCAAATCCACCCAACATGAACATGAATACCCATGGCATCCAGGCGAAAATCATCTGCTGAGTGGGGTCTGTCGGTGCGGGGTTGAGCTTTTGCTGAAGCCACATTGATATGCCCAGAAGCAGGGGCAGGATGCCGAGGAAGACGAAAGACATGATTGATCCGGGTTCTGGTCCTGCGAAGGGCAGAAGGCCGAAAAAATTCATAATCGATGTCGGGTCTGGCGCACTCAGATCCTGGAACGGGCCGAACCAAGGTGCATGGCGCAACTCGATGGTGACGAAGATCACCTTATAGAGTGAAAAGAAGATCGGAATCTGAAGCAGGATCGGCAGACAACCCGCCGCAGGGTTCACCCTTTCTTTTTTGTACAACTCCATCATGCCCTGCTGGAGTTTTTGCCTGTCATCTCCCGCCTGTTCTTTCAGCGCTTCCATTTGCGGCTGAAGCTCTTTCATTTTGGCCATTGAGACATAGGATTTGTAGGCCAGCGGAAAGAGGACTGCCTTGATGATCAGTGTTAGTCCGATGATGGCCCAACCCATGTTGCCGATCAGAAGGTTCAACTCGTGCAACAGCCAGAAGATCGGCTTTGTCAGAAAGAAGAACCAGCCCCAGTCGATGGAGTCGATAAAGCCCTCTACGCCAGCGGATTGGTAATTGCTGATCGCTTCCCACTCTTTGGCGCCCGCAAAAAACTGCGTCGTCACGCTGAGCGACGCGCCAGCCGCTACGGTTTGAGTGGGCAGAACCGCTTCGGTTTGGTAGATATCCCGACGCTCATCATACTTTGCGACCTGCCGGAACGCGGAGCCGGGTGTTGGGACAAGCGTCGTCATCCAGTAGTGATCGGTGAAGCCAATCCAACCGTTGTTTTGGACGGCTGTGGTTTCCGCGCGCGCGCCTTGCCTTGGATCAACCTCGAAATCTGCAACGTCGTCCCAATCGACTTCCTGCAACTCGCCGTCCGCCATGGCGATGACGCCTTCATGCAGGATGAAGAAGTTGCGCAGGTCTTCAGGTTGGCCGTGGCGCGCGACAAGGCCGTATGGTGCCACATCGATTTCTTTGCCGGACGTGTTTTCCACGGATTGCTCGATCGTGAACATGAAGTCTTCATCAATCGAGATTGTTCTTCGGAATAAGAGTCCGACACCATTGTCCCATTGGAGTTTAATTGGGCTCCCTACACGCAGCGTGTCGCCATCGGCGAGATCCCATTCGGTATTCGGTCCGGGCACGTCGGCTGGATCAACGCCGCTGGCAGCTGCCCAACCATGCAAAGCATAATACGCGCCACGTGTTCCTACGGGGGACAGCAAGGTGACAATTTCCGCTTCTGGATCATTCGCCACCCGATAATCGGTCAGTCGCAGATCATCGATGCGACCGCCAATGAGAGAGATTGAGCCCGACAAACGATCCGTCAAAAGATCAACCCGCGGCGCATTTTCCAATGAGGTCTCGGTTGTTTCTTCGGGACCGGTCGTTGTCGCGCTTTCGGCCGCTTCGGGCGTCTTGGCGATCCCGTCATCGCTTTGGGTCTGTTCAACCGCCGTGTTGTCTGGACGGACATCAGGTTCGGGTGGCGGGAATAGAGCGAACCAAACCAGGATCACAAGAAGGCTGAGCGCTGTCGCAAGAATGAGATTCTTGTTCTGTTCGTCCATAGGGACTGCCACCTGCTGTCGCTGAAAACTTAAAGGTGGGTTCAATCGTGACTGCTGCCAAAGGTCAAGCGGTTTTGCGCGCTAAAAAAGTGCTGTCTCCCTTTATTTCCCGGGTTTCATGCTGCCAGGCTTGCAATGTGATGGATGCCGCGGCTATGCGCGGCGTCCATCAATTGCGGGTGTTCGTTCGATACTTTTTTCATGCGATTTGATCCAGGTAAGTGTGTCATCAAACGGCATCGGGCGGGCGATGCGGAAACCTTGCACATGGTCACAGCCCAGTTGCGACAAGAGCGCGTGTTCGCCCGCAGTTTCGACGCCTTCAGCCAGTGTCTCAATACCCAAGCGTTCTGCCATTGTGAGGATTGCGGAGACGAGGCGTTGCTGTTCCGGATCTTTGTCGCATTTCATCACGAAGGATCGGTCGATCTTAATGCGCCCGACACCAAAGCGGCGGATTGATGCGATCGAGGCATGACCTGTTCCGAAATCATCCAGATCCACCCGGCACCCAAGCTCTGTAAACCCGTGTATATTACGCGTGATCGTATCATCGGCCGCCCCCGCAACGACGGTTTCAAGTATCTCGACGGCAAGCCGTTCGGGCGCCAGTTCGAAACGGTCAAGCTCCCATTGGACTTTGGACACAAGTTTCGGATTGTTGAGCTCAGAGCCGCTGAAGTTTACGCCTACATGGGGCACATCCAAGCCTGCTACGTCCCATGATTTTAACGCATTGAGGCCCTGATACAGCATGACCTCGGCCAGGCGTTCCAATTGACCAGCCTCTTCGACAGCGGGCAGGAATTCAGCCGGAGAGATCAGCCCACGTTCCGGGTGCGACCAGCGCGCAAGCGTTTCGAAGCCAGTGACCCTGCCGGTGTCCGTCGAGACCTGCGGTTGATACCAGGGTTGGATCTGCCCGTTCTCAAGCGCATCGGTGACGTCTGCCCTTAGGCTTGCCCGCGCCTGTTTCACGCGGTGCATCTCGGTCGAGTACGCGCGGATCGAACCGGGGCCCCGACGCTGCGCTTCGAGGAGGGCAGTTCCTGCGGCTTGTGCCCATTCCGCCCCGCCACCGTCAGGCGCACGTGTTCCGATACAAAAGCCCACACATGCCGACATAAGGATGGTTGTGCCGTCGACTGAGATCGGCTCTTCCAGAGAAGACTGCAAACGTCCAGAAAGCTGGATCGTCGCTTCGAGATCAACCTTCGATGTTGCGCCCAAAACGATACCGAAACGGCAATCACCCAATTGGCTGACCACATCGCTGTCGCGAACCACATCGATGATGCGCTGCGCTGCTGTCCTGACGACAAGATCGGCTGCGGACTGGCCATATCTGTCAAGCAACTGGTGATATTCATCGAATTCCACCATCAACACAGCAGAGCTGAAATCGCTTTTTTCCGTTTCTTCACGGACCGTTTCACACACGTCTTCAAATGCGTCCCGAGGCAGGAGACCGGGCGTAGCTAACCGACGCGGATTGCCAGTGCGTTCGAAAAACTGACCGCCGAAGGCCATCCAAAGCAGCGGAATGGTTCCCGCAACGATCAACAGCGTGATCTCACCGCCCAGCCAATACGCGCTGAGCGAAACGGCTGGCACAAAGGCCAGCGATTGCGGCCCTCGAACCGCCCGCACGACCTGCTTACGAATTGAAGTCAATGATACGCCCACGCCACAACCCTCTTTCTCACCCACACCAAAATGACGGCTTCAAGGAAGCTCGGGTTGATATAGCGTTACTAGCGTAAGTGGTATGTTAACACGTTCCGGTAATGTTCGGTGGCTTTTCCTCAAATTGTTCCGGCTGACATGCAAGGCCAGCAAAATCGAATAATTCCGGGTCAAGCAGATGGGAGGGGCGTGCGTTCATCAAAGCCCGGAACATCACCTGTCTGCGTCCGGGGCTGTTTTTTTCCCAGCCATCTAGGATCGCCTTGACCTGTTGGCGCTGCAAACCATCCTGCGATCCGCAGAGATCGCATGGGATGATCGGATAGTTCATTGCTCTCGCAAACCTGTCGCAATCTGCCTCAGCTACGTGGGCGAGAGGGCGGAAGACAAATAGATCACCCTGCTCATTCACCAGTTTGGGGGGCATCGTAGCCAGCCGTCCGCCGTGGAAGAGGTTCATGAAAAACGTCTCCAATATATCTTCCCGGTGATGCCCCAGAACAACGGCTGAACAGCCTTCCTCCCGTGCGATTCTGTAGAGATTGCCGCGCCGAAGCCTGGAGCAGAGTGCGCAATATGTTCGCCCTTCCGGGACCTTGTCGACCACGACGGAGTATGTGTCCTGATATTCGATCCGGTGAGGCACTTGCATTCGTTTCAGGAACTCTGGCAGCACAGTCGCGGGAAAGCCTGGCTGCCCTTGATCGAGATTGCAGGCCAAAATGTCGACGGGCAGTAGGCCCCGCCACTTCAACTCATAAAGTACTGCAAGGAGCGTGTAGCTATCCTTGCCACCGGACAGACAAACCAGCCAACGTGCTGGATCAACTTCTGTGTTTCGACGGTTGACCATACCGTATTGGTCTATCGCTTCGCGGACATTGCGCACGATGCGTTTGCGCAGTTTCTTGAATTCGGTCGTGGCGGGGGCACCGGAAAAGAGCGGGTGGATGTCTTCACTATCGTCCAGCATTGTGGATCCTTTCCGGGCTTCGTCCTTTGTTCTAGCGCAGATCGGATGTGAACCGAAAGACGATATCGGGCGTAGACATTTCAAACCAAAGGGAAACCAAGATGCGTGTTGCGGCTTTGCTGATTGCTTTCGTGCTGCTTGTCGCCTGTACCGGCAAGCCAGGGCCCAACGACGTGTTGCTGTCTGATCAGGAACTAAACCTTGAAGAGTTCTTTGATGGACGCCTCAAGGCATATGGTCAGTTTCAGGATGTCTTCGGGACGGTGCGTCGCCGCTTTATTGTCGATATAGAGGGCACCTGGGATGGCGAAACACTGCGATTGATTGAGGATTTCGTCTACGAAGATCAATCCACCGAACGCCGTATCTGGTCATTGGAGAAAACCGGCCCCGAGACCTGGAAAGGCACGGCTCCTGGTGTGATCGGCGTCGCGACAGGCGAAGAGCGAGGCGATACATTCAACTGGCGCTACGAGATTGACCTGCCTGTCCCCGATGGCACCTTGCGTGTGACCTTTGACGATTGGATGTGGCTGCTGGGTGAGACGCGACTTCTGAACCGGGCCTACATGAAACGTTTCGGCGTCGATATCGGTGAGGTGATCATCACCTTCGAAAAGCTGCGCTAGCGCTTGGACATTGGGTCGTATCCGCCTCCGCCCCGAGGGTGGCAGCGCGCAATGCGCCGGATCGCCAGCAAGTTCCCTTTGATCGCGCCGTGCGTTTCAATGGCATCCGGGGCATAGGCACTACAGGTCGGCTGATATCTGCGGTTAAAGCCCACCCACGGCATCCAAGGAGTGAAAACCAAACGATAGAAGCGCACCGGGAGGGCAAAGATATGCGCGAGAAAAGTCATTGAGAGATATCTTTTAAAGCTGAGCGCAAATCAGCAAGCAAAAGGTCAAAGGGACGCGCGGCGGTCTCTGCTTGACGTCCGATCAAAACGTAGTCCGTCCCGGGTTGCCCCTCCGCCGGAAGAACGCGGCGCGCAATCTCCCGTAACCGGCGCTTGGCGCGGTTGCGGGCTACAGCATTGCCAACCTTTTTGGAGCACGTGAAGCCAACGCGGAGCGGAGCATCGTCCCCGCGGCGGTAGGCTTGCAGGACAAACGATTGGCGCACTTCGCGTTTCCCACGCGCTGCTTCCAGGAAATGCTTGCGCTTTTTTAGGATGTCCATGGCCACAAATCCATACGGTTGCACTCATGATCATCGTGCCGACTGGATGCTTTGGGACGGCTGACAGCTGATCTGCCGCAACCAAATTTTATCCCTCAGGCGCTCAGAGACTTGCGACCGCGGGCGCGGCGTGCATTCAGGATCTTGCGACCTGCTTTGGTCGCCATACGTGCACGAAAGCCGTGGCGCCGTTTGCGCACGAGGTTGGACGGTTGAAAGGTGCGTTTCATCGCATCGGCTCCGGTATTTTCGCGAGGCACGCGGATTCGCTACCTCAACAGCATTTGAAGGCTGCCATTTACTTGCCCCGCCTCATCAAGTCAAACCCTGTGAAAGGCTTTCTTGAGATCAATGCAACAAAAACCACGCCATCGGCGTTCATTGTTTCAGAACGACGCCAAGCGGAGTGTTGAGAGGACCGATCTGGTCACTCCGCATCACCGTGCTGTGAAAACGGTGTTTAATTTCTTTCCCGATCAACATTTTGCGGTCATTGCAGCACTGGCCCGAAAGATGAGACACATGACCGACATGACCGATACGAGAAAGCCCGCACTTGTCCGCAACTTGCCCTTACTGGGCATTCTGCTTGTCGCGGCCATCGGTGCATTTGCCTTGCGGGATTACCTGAATTTCGAGACGCTTGCCAACAACCGCGAAGCGCTATTGGCATTTCGCGACGAAAACCTGATCCTCACCGCCTTTGTCTTCATTGTGGCATACGTGTTGATTGTCGGCTTTTCATTGCCGGGTGCGACCGTCGCAACGCTGACTGGCGGCTTTCTTTTCGGCACTATGCTTGGGACGATCTTCAATGTGACTGCTGCGACGATCGGGGCCACGCTGATTTTTCTGGCCGCCCGACATGGATTTGGCGACACGCTTGCGCAACGGATGGAAAGCTCGACCGGGACGGTAAAGAAGATCAAAGATGGCATCGACGAGAACCAATGGTCGATGCTGTTCATCATCCGTCTTGTTCCGGTCGTCCCGTTTTTCGTGGCCAATCTTGTACCCGCCTTCATGCATGTGCCGCTGTCGCGCTACATGATCTCGACCTTCGTCGGAATCATTCCAGGCACGCTCGTCTATACGTCGGTTGGCGCTGGCTTGGGTGAAGTCTTTGCCCGGGGTGAAACGCCAGATCTTGGGATTATCTTTGAACCCCATGTGCTGCTGCCGATCCTCGGCCTGGCTGCCTTGTCGCTTATGCCCGTTGCCTACAAAACTCTGACCGGCAAGAAGGACCTTCTGAAATGAAGTGGATCAAGACGGATATACTCGTGATCGGCGCCGGCTCTGCCGGTCTTTCGGTAGCGGCGGGCGCAGTTCAGATGGGTGCAAAGGTCGTCCTGCTCGAAGGGCACAAGATGGGGGGGGATTGCCTGAATTATGGCTGCGTTCCATCAAAAGCCCTGATCGCGTCGGCCAAATCGGCTTACGGGCAAGCTCATGCCTTCCCTTATGGGGTCGCCAATCAGGTTCCGCATGTCGATTACGCCGCTGCAAAAGACCACGTGCATGATGTCATCGCGCAGATTGCACCCGTTGACAGCGAAGAACGCTTTGAGGGCCTTGGTGTTGAGGTCATTCGCGAATTCGGGCGCTTCATATCTGAGACGGAAGTTCAGGCCGGTGATACCAAAATTGTCGCTAGACGGATCGTGATCGCGACCGGCTCTTCACCCTTGGTTCCGCCAATTCCCGGCCTTGATAATGTCCCGTATCTGACCAATGAGACGCTTTTTGATTTGCGCGACAGACCAGATCATTTGTTGATCATTGGTGGCGGTCCGATCGGGATTGAGATGGCGCAGGCTCATATTCGGTTGGGCAGCAGGGTCACGGTCTTAGAAGGCGCAAAGGCGCTTGGCAAGGATGATCCCGAAGCCGCAGCTGTAGTTCTGGAGGCCCTGCGCGATGAAGGCGTTGAAATTATAGAGGATGCCAAGGCCTCTCAGATCAGCGGCCAAGAGGGTGCCATCAGGGTCGAAACAGCAGATGGCCGCGTGTTCGAAGGCAGCCATCTGCTGATGGCTGTCGGGCGCAAAAGCAATACCGATGTCCTCGACCTGAACAAGGCTGGCATTGAGACAACGCGCACCGGTATCAAGGTCGATGCCGGCCTGCGCACCACTAACAAGCGCGTCTACGCGATCGGCGATGTTGCCGGTGGCCTGCAATTCACACATGTCGCGGGATATCATGCCTCGGTCATCATCCGGTCGCTTCTGTTTGCGCTTCCGGCGAAGGCCAAAACCGAGCATATTCCATGGGTTACATACACGGATCCTGAGCTTGCTCAGGTTGGCCTAACCGAAGCCCAAGCCAAGAAAGAGCATGGAATCTACAGCGAAGTCGTGCGCTTCGACTACCATCACAACGACCGCGCCATTGCCGAGCGCAAGACGAAGGGCTTTATCAAAGTCATTGTCTACAAGGGTCGTCCCGTTGGTGCGACGATTGTCGGTCACCAGGCCGGTGAGCTTGTCAATCTTTGGGCTTTGGCGCTCGCGAACAAGATGAAGATGAGCCAGATTGCCGGAATGGTGGCACCCTATCCGACGATTGGCGAGGTCAACAAACGCGCAGCGGGCGCCTATTTCAGCCCCCGACTGTTCGAGAACCCGACTGTGAAACGCTTGGTGGGACTTGTGCAAAAGTGGATCCCCTGACATTTGAAGATCCATGCTGAATTCGCTTTCCGGCAGATTTCTGATCCTGACCACCATCTTCGTGATGCTGGCCGAGATCTTGATCTTCGTACCCTCTATTGCGCGGTTTCGTGAAGAATATCTTCTAAACCGGCTTGAACGCGCGCAGATCGCATCTCTGGCCTTGCTGGCCGATGACATGATCGACATGGATCTGGAAGAAGAGCTCTTGAAGAATGCAGGGGTCTTCAATGTTGTGCTGCGCCGGAACGAGATCAGGCAGCTGGCGCTCAACTCCGAGATGCCGCAGCCCATTTCGACAACCTATGACCTGCGCAACAATGCAGCTCCCGTATTGATCCGCGACGCGCTGCAGCGACTGCTTTCGCCCGAGAATGAGGTCATACGTGTTATCGGAGCACCCGTTCAGGATGCCGGTCTTCTTATCGAGGTGACGATGGAGACGGCCCCAATGCGGATGGCCATGATCGACTATGGTGTCCGTATTCTGATCTTGTCGGCCGTTATCTCGATATTCACCGCTGTTCTCTTGTTTCTTGCGGTGCGCGCAATCCTGGTAAAACCGATCAAGGGCGTCGTTGGCCACATGCAGCGCTACGCCGAGGCACCCGAAGACGCGCGCTTGATCATTTCGCCTAGGGCTGGCGTGACTGAGTTGCGAGAGGCGGAAGAGGCTCTCAGGTCGCTTCAAACCGAACTAACCCAGGCCCTGCGCCAGAAAGAACGTCTTGCCCAATTGGGCAGCGCCGTCTCAAAGATCAGCCACGATCTGCGCAACATCTTGACTTCGGCCCAGCTATTTACCGACCGGATCGAGGCCAGCGAAGATCCTTTGGTGCGCCGTATGGCGCCGAAGCTTGTGAATTCCATAACGCGCGCAGTGCATTTGTGCGAAAGCACGCTCGCATTTGGCAAAGCTGAGGAACCCAGCCCGACACTGGGTGTTGTAACGCTCGCAACAATCGTGGGCGATGTCATCGAAAGCGAACGGCTTGCGGTTGAGGATGCCGACGTAAGCTTTGCCGAGGATGTCCCGGCGACCATGAAAGTGCGTGCAGATGCTGAACAGTTGTTTCGCGTGATTTCGAACCTCGTTCGCAATGCAAGACAGGCGCTCGTCGCCTCTTCGCAAACCGGTGAAATCGCGGTGACGGCATTTGACGATGCGGAAAACTGGTACATAGAAGTGCGCGACACCGGGCCGGGGCTGCCCCCTAAAGCTCAGGAACACCTCTTCAGACCGTTCCAAGGAAGTGCCCGAAAGGGTGGCTCAGGTCTTGGCCTCGCGATCGCCTCCGAACTCGTGCGCGGCCATGGCGGGGGGCTCACTCTGCAGCAAACAGGCATAGACGGCACTATTTTCCGCATCAACCTTCCAAAAGGTGATGGAGCGCTTTGATGGCACCAGCACTGGTTCCCTTCGTTTGGGGTTGCAAACCGTTACAAGTGATCGTACATCCGCCGAAGCGGACCGATAGCTCAGCTGGATAGAGTACTTGACTACGAATCAAGGGGTCGGGGGTTCGAATCCTCCTCGGTCCGCCATTTCCCCATTTTGGCCAAAACCCTGAAAAAACCTAAATGGTTCAGATACTTGCGGGGTTCGAACGCCCTCTTTTCGGGAATAGGCCAAACCCTCCAAAAACACGAGGCGAAGGACCACACGCTTTGAGATGAAGCCGCCTAAGTCATTGTTTTTCCAAAGATCAATGGGATTGGCCAGGAATTTACAGGCGAGTTCGAACGACTCTTCGAATGCGTACTTTTGCCCGTTGCTTTGTTCGACTTGATCCTGTGTGAGAAGCTTTTGCCGTTCCAGCTCGCTGATCTTGTTTTCATAGGCCTAAATGACACGCGGGTTGGAAGCATCCAGGATGCGCTCCAACAGGCTCCCGATCTTCGTTTCAATCTCGCCGAGTTTCCGTTGAAGGGTTTCAGCGGTTTGATTAGCTTTTTCAAGGCGTTGGTTCCAGGCATCGGCAAACATCGCTTTCGCGATCTCGAACACACCCTTCGCGGGTGTAAGGCTCTGCAGAACGGCCTCAAAGTCACCTTCCAGTTGGTCCCGTCTGATGGACTTACGATAACTCTCACACACCTTTTGAGCGCACATGTAGTACCGGTGGCGTTTACCGGTCTTGGATTTTGACCAGCAAGCTGTCAGGGGATGATCACAATCATCGCACAGAATGAAGCCACGCAGCGGAAAGTCTTCGCTGATATCTTTGCGCGCTGGGGCCTTGGCTTTCGCTTTCAGGCGTTCCTGGATTTTCTCGACGGTGGTGAGCGAGATCAGGCCTTCGTGCTGCCCCTCTCGTAGGGGTACATCCCAGCACTTGGCCTCGACATATCCCGCATAGGTGACGTTGGTGAGCATGTCGTTCACATGCTGGTTGCGGATATTTCCGCTTGACCGGCACTTCGGATAATCAGGCTTGCTTGCCAGAAACCCCTTCACTTCGACCTGGGTCTCAAACCGCCCAGTCGCAAAGCCCTCTAGAGCCTCTTGGATGATTGAGGCGAGTAGTTCATCCTGCACAAGTACACGTCCTTCGCCGCGTTTGGTTTCATACCAGTACCCGCGCGGTGGCACGTTCCAGACGTAGTAACCTTTCTCAACGCGCGCTTTCATTTTCTGGATTACCTGGCGGCGGTTTTGCTCTCGCTCCAGCTCGCCTTGTGCGGCAAGGATTGTCTCGACGAACGCACCTTCGGGCGTGTCCTCAAAGGTAAAGTTCAGACATTCGACTGTTGCCCCGCGCGCCTTGAATTCTTGGCGGAGCTTCAGGTGGAAGACGGTATCGCGGGCAAACCGTTTGAGATCGTCGAATATCACCACGAAGTTACGGCAGGTTGAGGTTCTGTCGGGACAAGGAATGCCGCGCCTGGAT
>CALCOY010000006.1 GCA_937897325.1 uncultured Shimia sp. | reverse complement strand
TAGGGCTCGTTGCGAGTGAGAGCCACCCAGATGATCCACAAAGCCTTGTGCGCCACAAACCGCATGCCTGGGCGAGTGAAGGCCTCTACGTTAACGAGACAGTTTTGCAGCGTTTCGAAAAACTGGAGCAATCGACTCCACCCGATTGAACCATTGAAGACAAAGGTACCGCCGATCGAAATGCCCTGGATTTGAGCAACATCCCTACCAGCATACAATCCCATCGTGGTAACTTCTATGATCGGGCTTCTTTCCCAACAGAAGATGACGTCCGCAACATGCCGGATACCGCGACCGTTAGGTGTAGATGCAATCCAAACCATCCGCAGATCTAAACTTCTTTTTCTGCGGTCGACTGGTTCGCACCTTTTAACAAGCAGAACATGGCGAAACGATCGGGACGTAACAAGTCGCGTTCGACTTCGCCAATGTCGGGCCGAAAGCAGCTCTGCGACTTGGCGGGAAAGTGAAGAGCAGGTTGCGCAGATTCTCATCAAATCACAAGATCTGGCTGAACGTCGTTTCGACCAGGTGATGTGGTTTATCGACAAATCTGAAGCTTGCCTGATGGAGTGGCAAGCGGGGCAAGGGATCGGCAGGGATCTGACAAAAGCGGCGCGACAGGATTGTGATAGCGATCACATCTGTTAAGGATGCGCGCAAAAGACCAAGGAGGCTCAATGGTTTCGCGCGTTATTCCGGTGGATCCCTTCGACCTTGTCATTTTTGGCGGCACAGGTGATCTGGCGCGCCGGAAGATCCTCCCAGGACTTTTTCGACGATATTGTGCAGGACAGATGCCCGACGAGGCGCGGGTGATCGGTGCCGCCCGGTCAGAGATGGATACGGCGGACTATCGGAACTTTGTAGCCGAGGCGATCCGCGAATTCGGCGGCGGGCGCGCCTGCGAGGACGGGACACTGGCCGATTTCCTGAAACGGCTCGACTACGTGGCGATCGATGCCAAGGGTGAAGGCGGCTGGCGTGATTTGGCCAAACGAATGCGTCCCAAGGTGGTGCGGGCTTTTTACTTTTCGGTTGGACCAAGCCTTTTTGGTGATCTGGCAGAGCGGCTCAACACGCATGGGTTGACTGACGATGGCAGCCGCATCGTCGTCGAAAAGCCATTTGGGCGGGATCTTGGCACGGCACGGCAGCTCAACCGGGATCTGGCGGCGTTTTTTGACGAAAGCCAGATCTATCGGATCGATCATTATCTTGGCAAGGAAACGGTCCAGAACCTTATGGCGGTGCGCTTTGGCAACATGCTCTTCGAGCCACTTTGGAATAGCCAGTATGTCGATCACATCCAGATCACCGTGGCCGAGACGGTCGGTGTGGGTGGACGCGGCGAATACTATGACAGGTCCGGTGCGATGCGGGACATGGTGCAGAACCACCTAATGCAGCTTTTATGTCTGATCGCGATGGAGCCGCCTTCGCGTTTCGAACATGACGCTGTGCGGGATGAAAAGTTGAAGGTAATTCGGGCATTGGATCCGGTCGAGCCGCACCATATCGTTCGAGGCCAGTATGAGCCGGGCGTGGAAGGGGCCGGCTATCGTGAGGCTGTAGAGGACGCCCGGTCGCGCACGGAAAGCTACGTGGCGCTCAAAGTCGGCGTGTCAAATTGGCGGTGGGCGGGCACGCCGTTCTATGTGCGCACGGGCAAGCGGCTGCGCGCGCGGATGAGCGAGATTGTCGTTGTGTTCAAGGAACTCAATCATTCGATTTTTGGGGACGGGAAGGATCATCAGAATGTGCTGTCGATCCGGCTGCAGCCCAATGAAGGAATAACGCTGAGGGTGACGATCAAGGAGCCGGGACCAGGAGGAATGCGTCTGGTCGATGTGCCGCTTGACATGACATTCGCGGATGCGCTTGGACCCGAGGGTGAGGACCCGCCCGACGCTTATGAGCGGCTGATCATGGATGTTATCCGGGGCAATCAGACGCTTTTTATGCGCGGGGACGAGGTCGAAGCCGCCTGGTCTTGGACGGATCCGATCATCGCGGGCTGGGAAGCACGGGGCGAGGTGCCAAAGCCCTACATGTCGGGCTCAGAAGGGCCGGGAGATGCGGTTCAGCTTTTGGCGCGGGACCGGCGGGTCTGGCGTGAGGTAAAGGCATGAACGTGATCGAATATCCAGATCGCGATCTTCTGGCGATGGATGTGGGCAACACGCTGGCTGGGGATCTCAAGAACTGCCTCTTGCGTCATGAATGGGCGTCCTTCGCGGTGCCGGGCGGGACGACGCCCGGGCCGATATACGACGTTCTTTGCGCTGCCGATCTGGATTGGGCGCGGGTGCATGTCATGCTGACGGATGAACGCTGGGTGCCCGAAGGGCATGAAAGATCGAATGCGGGATTGCTAAAAGAACGGCTGCTGACCGAACGGGCGGCAGCGGCTACTTTTCTGCCGTTCTATGTAGATGGCAAAGCGCCCGATCAGGCAGTGGCTGAGCTCTCCGAGCGATTGGCACCGGAAATGCCGATCTCGCTTTTGCTCTTGGGTATGGGGACGGACATGCACACAGCCTCGCTTTTCCCGGGTGCGAAAGGCCTTACCGAAGCACTTGCCCCCGACGCGGCAGCCGTTATGCCCATCAGAGCCGAAGGACAGGAGCCGCGGGTCACGCTGACCCTACCAGCCCTGAACGGGGCAATGACACAGCATCTGGTGATTTTCGGCTCGGAGAAGCGCGCGGCCCTTGAGCGTGCTATGGCTCTGCCACCCGAAGAGGCACCTGTGGGTGCGGTTTTGCAGGATATGAACATACACTGGGCAGAGTAAGAGCCATGTGGAAAGAACTCAAAGACCGGGCCGCATCGGCCGAAGATCGCAAAATCCTGAAACTCTTCGCGAACGGCAACCGGGCCGAGGATTTCTCGTGCCGCTTCGAGGACATGCTGTTCGACTATTCCAAGACGAATATCGATCCGGCCACACGCGCCTTTCTTTTGAAGATGGTGAATGATGTCGATCTGAATACGCGGCGCGACGCGATGTTCTCGGGCGCACCGATCAATGACACGGAAGGCCGCGCGGTTCTGCACACCGCCTTGCGGAACCTAGAGGGGCATCCGGTCTTGGTGGGCGGCGCAGACGTGATGCCCGGAGTTCTGGCGACGCTGGAAAGGATGCAGCAATTTGCGGTGCTGGCGCGGGCGGGGATCTTCACGGATGTGGTCAATATCGGGATTGGCGGGTCGGATCTGGGCCCGGCGATGGCGGTGGCGGCCTTGGCACCATATCATGACGGACCGCGTTGCCATTTCGTTTCAAATGTGGACGGTGCGCATATCCACGACACGCTGAAAGGACTTAACCCTAAAAAGACGCTGGTGATTGTGGCCTCAAAGACCTTTACCACAATCGAGACCATGACCAACGCGCGCACCGCACGGAATTGGTTGGTCGATGGCGGGGCGGAGCCGGAAAAGCACCTGGCCGCGTTGTCAACGAACCTTGAGAAAACCGGCGAATTCGGTATCTCGCCCGCCCGCGTTTTCGGTTTCGAGGATTGGGTTGGCGGGCGCTATTCCTTGTGGGGACCCATAGGCTTGAGCCTTATGATCGCCATCGGGCCGCAAGCCTTCCGCGACTTCCTTAGGGGCGGTCAGGCGATGGACCGGCACTTTCAAACTGCCAAGGGCGAGGCGAACATGCCTGTCATGCTCGCGCTTGTGGGCGTCTGGCACCGCCAGGGCTGTGGCTATTCCAGCCGGGCTGTTTTGCCATACGACCAGCGGCTGGTGCTGCTTCCCTCATACCTGCAACAGCTTGAGATGGAATCGAACGGCAAGTCCGTGGCGATGGATGGCGTAGCGCTGCAGCCTGACAGCGGGCCGATCGTCTGGGGTGCGCCGGGCACGAATGGTCAACATGCGTTTTATCAGCTGATCCATCAGGGCACAAATGTCATCCCTTGCGAGTTTCTGGTTGCCGCAAAAGGGCATGAAGGCGATCTGGCACATCATCACGATCTTTTGGTGGCCAATTGCTTGGCGCAATCCGAGGCATTGCTGCGGGGGCGGTCGCTGGACGAAGCCCGCGCGAAGATGGCGGACAAGTTCGACGGAGAAGAGCTTGACCGGCAGTCGGCGCATCGCGTCTTTCCAGGCAACCGACCGTCTACGACGCTGATCTATCCCAAGCTGGATCCGCATACGCTGGGCGCGATCATCGCGCTTTACGAACACCGGGTCTTCGTCGAAGGAGTGCTTTTGGGCATCAACTCATTCGATCAATGGGGCGTTGAGTTGGGCAAGGAACTAGCCACGGCTCTCGGCCCCGTGGTGACCGGGCAAGAACCCGCAGAAGGCAAGGATGGCTCAACATCTGCCTTGGTCGACTACGTTCTAAATCACCGCTAGGTGCGGGTCATTCGGGCGCGGCCGCGAGGAAGTTGCGCAACGCGTCGAGCGTATCGCGCGGATTTGTGTCGGGGAAGAAATGTCCGCCTGCGATGCCTTTCGCCTGAATATTGCTTAGTCGGTCGGCCCAGGTCGCGGGCACGTCATAGTCCCGCGCCATGAGCCCGTCCGCGCCATAGAGCACCAGCGCGGGGCAGGCGATTTTTCGATGCAGATCTGCAGCATCCAGGGCGAAATCGACGTCTATGGCGGCGCGATAGTCATTGCACATGCTCCGGATGGTGTCTGGATTGCTCCAGGCAGCGCGGTAGTCTTCCAACGCCGCGAGGTCGAAATCCGCAAGTGTGGCCTTGCCCCAACCAAGCAGACAGCTTTGGAAATAGGCGTCCGGATCATAGGCAATCATAGTCTCTGGAAACGGCGCAGGCTGGGCGAGAAAAAACCAGTGGTAGTAGGCCCGCGCGACCTGTTGGGTGAGGTCATCCAGAAGAAGGTGTGTGGGCACGATGTCCATGAGTGTCATGCTCAGAACGGCATCTGGCGCATCAAGTGCCAGACGATGTGCCGTGCGTGCGCCGCGGTCATGACCAACCAGATGGAACTGCGAAAAACCGAGGCTTTGCATCAAAGCGATCTGGTCACCGGCCATCAGTCGAAAGCTCATGCTCGCCATCTCTGCAGGTTTGCCGCTTTGGCCATAGCCGCGCAGATCTGGGGTGATCACGGTGTGCGCCCCGGCAAGGGCAGGGGCCACATGCCGCCACATGGCCCGCGTCTGTGGAAAACCGTGCAGTAGCAGAACGGGCGGACCTTCGCCGCCTTTGGACCAGGCGATTGTCTGGCCCCCGAGATTGCTTTCACCGTCGCGGAAGCCGGGAATGATGCTGTCATCTGTCATGCGCGCACCATGCCGTACGCTTCGCAAAAGTCCACGACGATCATGGGCCCGGCCGAGAGCCACGTACGACTTTCGTCCTATAGTGGTGAGAATTTGCGGGTCATCTGGTATTTGCCTTGCTGTTCGAACCTAACACACAAGCCATTGATCCCACCCAGTTTTGCGCCAACGAAAGTTGAAAAAATTTACAAGATATCCAGATCTGAAGAAATCAATTTACAAAAAAATTCATATTTTAAAGACATATAGAGAAAAGTTTTCAGAACGGCGCTACACCTGCACCTGCAAGGTCTGGTGGGCCCCATTTGCGATAGATCAGGTTTGCGGTTTCCACCATTTCATTTTTGCGGGCAGGAGGATCGATCTGCGCATTGAGCCAGATCAGTGCGCAGCCCCAGTAGATGATCGTTACTGCGAAAGGCGCGCTGTGGCCCGCCGGGACAGTCGGACCGTCCGGTCGCGACAGAGAGGAGAACAGATATGACAGACCAAACAGATCGCGTGCATTCAGTGACGAAAGAGGACACGGCCTATTGGTCCGCCAATCTGCGGCTCATCATTTTGTCTCTGGTCATCTGGGCGCTTGTTTCATTCGGCTTCGGCATTCTGCTGCGCCCGATGCTGAGCGGGATTGAGATCGGCGGCAGCGATCTGGGCTTTTGGTTTGCTCAGCAGGGATCGATCCTGGTGTTTCTCGTGATCATCTTTTTCTACGCGTGGCGGATGAACCAGATCGACCGTCAACACGGCGTTGAGGAGGATTGATCATGGACCAGTTCACGCTCAATCTGCTGTTTGTTGGCGCGTCTTTTGCTCTCTACATCGGCATCGCAATCTGGGCTCGCGCTGGCTCGACCTCTGAATTTTATGCGGCGGGACGGGGAGTGCACCCAGTCACCAACGGGATGGCCACGGCGGCGGACTGGATGTCGGCCGCATCATTCATTTCGATGGCCGGTCTGATTGCCTTTACAGGCTACGACAATTCCAGCTTTCTGATGGGCTGGACGGGCGGCTACGTTCTACTGGCCCTGCTGCTCGCGCCCTATCTTCGGAAGTTCGGCAAGTTTACTGTGTCGGAATTCATCGGTGACCGGTTTTATTCCTCTACAGCGCGTATGGTTGCTGTCATCTGTTTGTTGGTTGCCTCCATCACCTACGTGATTGGCCAGATGCAGGGGGTCGGTATCGCCTTCGGACGGTTCCTTGAGATTGACGCCTTCTGGGGCCTTTTGATCGGGGCTTGTGTGGTTTTTGCCTATGCGGTTTTCGGCGGTATGAAAGGCGTGACCTACACACAGGTGGCGCAATACTGCGTTCTGATCACGGCCTACACGATCCCCGCGATTTTCATCTCGTTGCAACTGACAGGCAATCCGGTCCCGGCGCTTGGCCTTTTCGGGGAACATGCTGGATCTGGTGAGCCTTTGTTGCAGAAGCTGGATGGACTTGTGACCGATCTGGGTTTCAATGAGTACACAGCCCATCATGGCGACACGTTCAACATGATGCTCTTCACGCTGTCGTTGATGATCGGTACGGCGGGACTGCCCCACGTCATCATGCGCTTTTTTACTGTGCCGCGGGTGTCGGATGCGCGCTGGTCGGCGGGCTGGACGCTTGTCTTTATTGCGTTGCTCTACCTTACCGCCCCTGCCGTTGGCGCCATGGCGCGCCTCAACATCACCGAGATGATGTGGCCAGATGGCACGCAAGGCGAAGCAGTTTCGGTTCAGACAATCGCAGAAGATCCGAACTACGATTGGATGGCGACGTGGCAGAAGACCGGTCTTCTCGATTGGGAAGACAAGAACGGTGACGGCAAGATCCAGTACTACAACGATGCATCTGAAGAGATGCAGGAACGCGCCGAAGCAGCCGGTTGGGAAGGCAATGAGCTGACCAACTTCAACCGTGATATCTTGGTTCTGGCCAATCCGGAGATCGCGAACCTGCCGGGCTGGGTCATCGGCCTTGTGGCCGCAGGTGGTCTTGCGGCGGCCTTGTCGACAGCGGCGGGTCTGTTGCTGGCAATTTCGTCGGCGGTCAGTCATGACTTGCTGAAAGGACAGCTGACGCCGAACATGTCGGAAAGCAGTGAGCTTTTGGCCGCGCGTATCTCGATGGCCGCAGCGATCGTGGTGGCGGTGATCTTGGGGCTCAATCCGCCGGGATTTGCGGCACAGACGGTGGCTTTGGCCTTCGGTCTTGCGGCGGCCTCGATCTTCCCCGCGCTGATGATGGGCATCTTCTCCAAGCGCATCAACAACACCGGCGCTGTTGCCGGTATGCTGGCGGGTCTGATCACCACCTTGGTCTACATCTTCCTGCACAAAGGCTGGTTTTTCATCCCCGACACCAACATGTTCACGGATGACAACCCGTTGCTCGGAACAATTAAGTCGACCTCGTTCGGGGCGGTCGGAGCTGCGATCAACTTCGGGATGGCGTACATCGTATCGAGCATGACCAAAGAGACGCCGCAAGAGATCAAGGATCTGGTCGAAAGCGTGCGCACTCCGCGCGGGGCTGGCATGGCCGTCGATCATTGATTCTTCCGAGGCGTGACCGAATTCACGCCTCGCGCCTATTAAGATCCTGTCCCGGCATTCGGGGCAGGCGCATCGTTCGAAAGGTCCACGATGAGCAGACCGCCCAACCAAGCAGATGCTGCCGCCGCGATGTCGGATGTGCTTGGGTTCCTGGCGCGCCTGCACCCCTACGATCAGATGCCCGAGGAAGCTCTTGAGGCGGCGCGGGACGATGTCGCGCTGGTCGATCTTGGACAGGGGGAGAGCGTTTATGAAATAGGCCAGACGCTGGCCGGGCTTTACGTCGTCTTCGAGGGCGAGATTGAGGTCAAGGACGCAGTCGGTAGTATTCTGTCACATTTGCATCGCGGCAATTCTTTCGGTGAGCGGGGACTCTTGCGTGAGGGGCTTGCCGTCACCTCAGCAGAAGCCATTAGCGAAGCGCGACTGATTTGCCTTTCCGCGGCAGCATTTGCGCGCTTCGTGAAAGAGCATGACGTGTTCCGCCGCTTCTTTGAACGCGCTTCAAAGGTGCATCAAAGGACTGACATCTCCGACCTTGCAGCGGCGCGGGTCGAGGCGATCATGTATCCTGATCCGATCACGTGCAGCGTAAACGCCAAGTCGGCAACGGCCGCCCGATTGATGCGCGACCATCGGATTTCATGCCTTTGCGTGACCGATGAAGACAAACTTGTCGGTGTTTTGACCCAGCGGGATCTCGTGGGGCGTGTACTGGCTGCGGGGTTGCGCGAGAGTACGCCCGTTTCGCAGGTCATGACAGCCAACCCAATGACGCTAGAGCCTTCGGCCATCGGGTCGGACGTGCTGCATCTGATGATGGAACACCGGATCGGTCATCTTCCTGTGCTGGAAGCGGGCAGGCTGGTGGGGATAGTGACGCAAACCGATCTGACCCGCTTTCAGGCGACAAGTTCCGCCCAATTCGTAAGTGACGCGGCCAGCGCTCGTAAGTCAGAGGATCTGCCGAAGATAACAGCGCGAATCCCACGTCTGCTTGATTATCTGATCGCGGCGGGGCAACGGCATGACGTTGCTACCAGGATGGTCACGGATATTGCAGACGTGGTTACGCGTCGTTTGCTGACACTCGCCAAGGAAAAGCTGGGTCCGCCGCCAGGCCGCTATCTGTGGCTGGCCTGCGGCAGCCAGGGGCGGCGCGAGCAGACGGGCGTGTCCGATCAGGACAATTGTGTGATCCTGGAGGACGGGCTTGACCCGGATGTGTATTTCCCGGACCTCGCAAAGTTCGTCAGCGATGGCCTCGATGCCAGCGGCTATGTCTATTGCCCTGGTGATATGATGGCGACCAACCCGCGCTGGTGTCAGCCGCTGTCGGTCTGGAAGGGCTACTTTGCCGACTGGATCGCGCGGCCGGGCAAAGAGGCGCAGATGCTGGCCAGCGTCATGTTCGACCTGCGCCCGATCGGTGGGGATCAAAGCCTGTTTGCCGATCTGCAGGCTGAGACGTTGCGTATGGCAGCGGGCAATTCGATCTTCGCCGCGCATATGGCCTCGAACGCGCTGACGCATCAGACGCCGCTTGGTCTCCTGCGCGGCTTTGCCACCATCCGAAGCGGAGAGCATCGCAATACCATTGATCTGAAGCACAATGGTGTCGTGCCGGTCGTGGATCTGGCGCGGATGTATGCGCTGCAAGGGCAGTTAACCGAAGTCAACACCCGCGCAAGACTAAAAGCCGCGATAGAGGCGGGACTTGTCAGCAAAAGCGGTGGGCGCGATCTTTTGGATGCCTATGACCTGATCGCAGAGACGCGTCTGGCCCATCAGGTCCGTCAGATCCGGCGGGGAGATCAGATCGACAATTTCCTGAACCCGCAAATGCTGTCTGACTTTGAGCGAAGTCACTTACGAGACGCATTTGTTGTGGTCAAAACGATGCAATCGGCGCTGATGCAGGGGCGCGGCGTGCTCGGGTAGGAGGCCCGGACGGGAGGAGATATGTTTCTGGAACTTGTCGGCACGCTGGTCGTGGGCCTTGTGACGGGTATCGTTGTTTGGGCGCTTAAACGTGCGCTTGGACGGCGACTCCCGGGTTGGCTGGTACCGGTCGCGGCGGGGCTTGCGATGCTGGCCACGACGATCAGCAATGAATATGGCTGGTATGACCGCACGGCGGGACTGATGCCCGAAGGCTTCGAAGTGGCGCAAACCGTGGAGGCGACGGCAATTTATCGACCCTGGACCTATCTGCGGCCCTATATCACGCGTTTCGTGGTGGTCGATCAACTGTCCGCCCGAACCCATCCCAATCATCCGGGCCAGCGCATGGTGGATCTGGTGCTTTATGGTCGCTGGGCGCGGACGGCCAAGGTGCCGGTCCTTTACGATTGCGTTGAAGGGCGGCGGGCCGATCTGATGGACGGTCTGGAACTGGATGCGAAGGGCACGGTGGAAGAGGCAGCTTGGCGCGACGTGCCGGACAGTGATCCCGTGCTGCAGACGATCTGCAAGGAGGCATAGATGGAACAGCTTGGACTTCGCACGCGTATCGTTCTGTTTTTTGCCCTGATCGCTTTTGGCGGCATCGCGGTGGGGGCTGTGGGATTGTGGCTGGGATACAGGCAGGCGGCCGACCCTGAAATCCTGTCGGCTTTCATGACCAGCTTCATCGCAATGTCGTTCGGTCTTCTGGTTCTGGTCGCGGGCATCTGGCTGCTTTTTGATGAGAACGTGGCCAAGCCGCTGCAGGCCCTGTCGGCCGAGCTGCGAGCGAGGGTGCATGGCGGCATCGACACAGCGTTTGATCACAACAAGGTCAAGTACCTCGGCGATCTGGGGCCCGCGGCTGCCGAGATGGCGCGTCGTTTGAGGCGGAGCGTGACGCAGGCGGAGGATGTGGCAGAGGCAAGGACAGCGACCCTAGCGACCGAGCGGGAATACCTCTTACGGCTTTTGTCGGACATTCCTTTCGCGGTGATCCTTGTAAACACCTCGCATCAGATCGTTCTGTATGACGGGCAGGCGGCGCAGCTCATGGAAAAAGAGGCGCCGCCACGCCTAATGGGCAGCCTGTTCGACTATCTGAATGAAGATGCGGTTCTAAGCGCCTTGAAAAGGCTGGAGGAAACCGATCGAGCCCGCAAGGAGATCGTGGTGACGTCATTGTCGGGTCAGGTTTATTCCGGCTTCATCCGGCGGCTGGAGGACGATGCAGGCTATAACTTGATCCTCGAACCGCTCGACGTGGAGGCTGAGCGACCGATGACCTTCGACTTCTCGCTTTTAGACAGCGCGCCGGGTGCTATGGATGAAAAGACGCCGTTGCGCGCCATGCCGTTTGTCGTCTTTGATAGCGAAACCACTGGCCTCGATCCCGAAAGGGACGAGCTTGTGCAGCTGGCCGGTCTTCGCATCGTCAATGGCCAGATCGTCTGTGGTGAGGCGTTTGATACACTTGTCGATCCGGGACGAAAGATTCCGCAGGCATCGTTCAGGGTGCACGGGATCAGCACGGACATGGTGCAGGGCGCTCCGGATCCTGTCGCGGCATGCGGTGACTTTCACGACTTTTGTGCGGATGCCTGTTTGATTGCCCATAACGCGCCCTTCGATCTGGCCTTTCTGCGCCGTCACGCGGGGCAAAACGGAGGCGCTTTCGATCATCCGGTGCTCGACACGGTGCTGCTTTCGGCCATTGTATATGGCATGCAAGAGATCCACACGCTCGACGCACTTTGTGAGCGTTTGGGGGTCGAGATCGTGGCGGAAGACAGGCATACGGCGATGGGCGATGCGCGGGCGACGGCGGAGGTGTTCCTGCGCCTTTTGCCGATCCTTGAGGCGCAGGGGCTGTCAACGATGGGCGATGTCTTGGCGGCGATGCGCCGTCACCGGCGGCTTTTGAAAGACGCAAACGTCTAAATCATCCCTTTTGATGAAGCCCTGATTTCTGACCACTCTCGGTTTTGCGCAATTTTCCAATCTCGGGCATTTCAATCAGGATCGTCGTGGACGCGACTGCGCCGATACCCTTAATGCTTTGAATCAGATGCGGCGCGCTTGCGGATCGGGCAGCTTTCCAACCGCGCCAGATCGGTCACCACCTGGCGCAAGCGGCGCCGTGTCAGTCTCTGCATCAGTTTGTGGCGCTGCTTATCCAACTGGTTCTGCAAGAGCGCACCTTATCCTTGATCAGCGCGGCACGGGCAGCTTGTAACTCTCCGAGAATAGGACGGTCTTTGGCAACTGGCGTATATGGCTCGACGTCATGTGCTGCACCCACCTGATCCAGAACGCGCGCGTCGGGACGATCTGTCTTGGCCAATTGTCCCCGGCTCTCGGCAAAACGGCGAGCGTGTTTTGGGCTCACCTTGACCGGAGGCAAGTGGTCGGCCAACGCCGTTTCGAACGCTCCATGATAAGCGCCCGTTGGCTCATAAACGACGCGGGCAGGAAGGCCTGGTCCGATCCGTCGCCGCAGCTTCTGGAAACCGGGTTTGGTGTTGGGGAACTGCTCGAAAACCCCATCGCTCAATCAATGGCAATCGAGTTTGTCTTTGGAAATGTCTATGCCAATGCTATCGTCGACGATCTTCGTTATGTCCTATGCTTGTCATCTGGGTCGGCAATCCTGGGTCTCCCTTCGGGCCTCATGAGAAGACGGTGTGTGATCACACTTTAGAACGGCCCTCGACTAAGCACGTCTTGATCCACACACCGCCTCTGCCCGCCATAAATAGCCCTGCTGGCAAAGGCTCCATCTTCGCATGGAGACGAGAAAAGTCATAAGATGAGCTCTGTCCAACTCCCCGGCGCAAGCCCGTCAAGCGTCCAGTTACCGATCCGTGCCCGGATCAGGCGGAGGGTGGGATGACCCACTGCGGCTGTCATGCGCCTGATCTGGCGGTTGCGGCCTTCGGTAAGTGTAAGTTCTATCCAGCAATCGGGGATGGATTTGCGCACCCTTATCGGCGGCGTGCGTGGCCAGAGGTTGGGCGGTGTGTCGATGAGACGGGCCTTGGCTGGCTTGGTCGGACCATCCTTGAGCGTAACACCTTTGCGCAGTTTCTCGAGGGCTGCTTCGTCCGGCAGGCCTTCGACCTGCGCCCAATAGACCTTGGGCGCCTTGTATCTCGGATGGGCGATCCTGGCCTGCAAAGCGCCGTCATTGGTCAGAACCATCAGTCCCTCGCTATCGCGGTCCAGCCGTCCTGCTGCATACACACCTTTCTGATCTATGTAGTGGGCCAGCGTTGGATGGCCGCTGCCGTCGTCGGTGAATTGCGACAGAACTCCGAAGGGCTTGTTGAACAGAACGATCATCTAGTCCCGGGGGATCAGGCGGGTCACACCCACCGCCCCCGCGCGGGCGAGGTTCGCGTCGAGCGACATGGGGATGTATTCGCCCCTTCGCCAAAGCTGGGCCATGTCGTCATAGTGGCGAGACAGGAAGTGCCCGGATTGTCCGGTCGAGATAATGAAGACCGAACTGTCGGGATCGGCAAAGTCGTAGACACCCCGATAGCCTGCGCCATGCACGTTGTGGAACGGATCAGAGCCTTCGCCTTTGGTGCGACCGCGTAGCAGTGTGTTGTCCCCGCCGGATGTCGACTGACGTATATTCACAAAGTAGCGCAAAAGCGGCACCTCGCCGAGAACCTGATGGTCATGCGTGGCCTGGTGTGCATCTCCCCAACGGAGCGATTCAAGCTGGGTTCCCCAGGTTTCCTCGATCCACAAAAGCGCATCGTCAAGCGCCAGAAGAGACATCTGCGGGCAGGTCTCGACTGGCGCGGATTGGCGCACGTCGCACCAGATACCAGCCCCGTCCACATCGCGGAAGACGCGCTCGATGAACAAGGGCTCTGGGTGGGTGAAGGCGTCGCCCAGTGGCCCCAAATCGTCGCGGATCAGCCGTTCCTGCAGGGCGCGCAGCCAAGCCGAATAGATCAATGGTTCGGGCAGATGTTCGTTCATCTCACCGTTCCAGTCGGCTAGGAGGGTCAGTGCACGTTGCCGCTGGCGGTCTTGGGTGCCTTGGGGGGCGGCCTCACCGGTAAACCAAAGCTCCGCCCCAATGAGAGGGAGGAGCGAGCGCGCGGTGAAGCTGACCGTGTCAAGCTGCGCCTCGATGAAGCTGTCACGGGTGTGAACCTCACGCGCCTGCATTAGGCGTGTCCAGCGCTGGATTCGTTGCGTATCGCCCCAGTCAAAGCTGATGTGATTGGGGAACGGTCGTTCGACTGTCTTGTTGTTGGTATTGCCAAGAATACCACCCGTTGGTGCCACGAATTCTGGGTTGGCGGTATACGGCATCCGACCCTGCCAACGGTTTTCCTGTTTCCACCCCAAAGCGGGCAGGCGCCCCTTGCTTTGGTGCCTGGGATCCCGGCGCGGCACGTAGCCGATGGTTTTCAGCGCAATGCTTTCCTGATCAACAATGGTCAGATTTTGGGCGGGCGCGATATGCCGTTCACCTGCGGCGATGGCGTCTTCCACTGTCTTGGCGCGCATGAGATCAAAGCCCGCGGCGACGGTTGTGTCCTCGGCGCTGAGCAAGGTCCAGGACAGGGCGGCTACATGGCCGGGCGGAGTTATGGTGCCTACATTTTTTGTGGAGGCTGGCAGGACGGGGCCGTTGTCTGTCCAGCGCAGGGTCAGCGTGACCGGGGCTTCATCTTTGATCCGGATGATGGAGTCGCGGTTTTCAAAAGGTCTGTAACCACTTGGCGTGCGATATTCCTGCGGGTTGTCGGGATTCAGCTCCTCCATCCGCAGATCCTGATCGTCGACATAGGCGGTGGTCAGACCCCAGCCAAGCGCATCGCTGCGCCCGGTCAGCACGACGGGCAGGCCCGGGATCGTTCCGCCGATTACGCCACCTGTTTGAAGTTCAAGCCGGGCGAGATACCAGATGGCCGGCGCCGAAAAGCCCAGATGAGGGTCATTGGCCAGAAGCGTGCCGCCAGAGGCTGAGCGTGAGGGCGCCGCGGCCCAGGCATTCGACGCTCCAGAAAACCCGCGCGGGCGGAAAGGCGACAGGGGATGTAGGCTTCTATCTGGCAGAGATACCTGACGGGTGGTTCCCGGCACAAGCCGAGCGTATTCCGGCAGGCTCGCCACACCCTGGCCCGGCGTGTCGGGCAGGATGTCGATCAGCCGGTCTGGATCCGGTAGTTCTAGAGAGACACGGGCTCGCAAGATCTCCTCATCCAGGTGACCGGAAAGCTGCACCCCCATCAGCTTGGCCACGGCGAGCGAATCTGCTGGCTGCCACGGGGAAATCGGCGTGTTGAAAATGAAGAGTTCAAACGCACCCCGCCCAAGCGCCTGGGCGTTGATCTGATCAAGCCGTGAATTAACCCCGGAGGCGTATGCCTTGAGCAGGCGCATCGCCTCTTCGTCCTGCGCCTCCACGGATCTGACCGCGAGCCCATAAAGATCCAGTCGGCGGACGAATGTGTCTATCTCCAGTGTCGTGCGGCCAAAGACTTCGGACAAGCGACCTTGGGCGGTACGCCGCAGCATCGTCATCTGCCAAAGTCGGTCCTGCGCATGGGCAAAGCCGAGGGCGAACAGCACATCTTCGTCACTTTGTCCAAAGATATGCGGTACATTGGCATTGTCGCGCACGATTTCGACCTCGGACCCGATGCCTGGAACCTGAAGCGTATCGTCGTAGTCAGGCAATGAGCGCGAGCCGAGGTAATAGACCAGCAGAACCCCCAGCACACAAAGCGCGATCAGACCGGCAACCAACCGAACAAGCCATTGAAAAACACGAGCCATCACTAATCCATCTGCGCTTTCGTTTATCGCCTTGAGGCGGTTGATAGGGTGCCGCTAATGTCGCCACAAGTTTAACGTCACCGGAAGGGAAAGCGACATGACAAAGCTGGCATTTTTGGGTTTGGGGGTCATGGGTGCACCGATGGCGGGCCATCTGCAAAAGGCGGGGCACGAGGTAGCCGTTTACAACCGAACCGCCGCAAAAGCTCAGGACTGGGTTTCGACTTACGGTGGCGCTATGGCCCGCACCCCCAAAGCGGCTGCAGAGGGGGCAGAGTTCGTCATGGCATGCGTGGGCAATGATGACGACTTGCGCGCGGTCTGTCTGGGGGAGGACGGTGCCTTTGCGGGCATGGACAAGGCAAGCGTGTTCGTGGATCACACAACGGTATCGGCCAAGGTCACGACAGAGCTTTATGCCGCGGCCGACAAGGCGCAGATCAGTTTCGTGGACGCGCCCGTCTCGGGTGGGCAGGCGGGGGCTGAAAATGGTCAGCTTTCCATCATGTGTGGTGGCGATGAGGGAGCATATGCGCGGGCCGAACCAATCCTGCAGGTTTATTCGAAGATGTGTCGGCGTCTCGGGCCGTCCGGGGCGGGTCAGATGACGAAGATGTGCAATCAGATCGCCATTGCAGGGCTGGTGCAAGGCCTGAGCGAAGCGCTGCACTTTGCCGAGAAATCGGGGCTTAACGGTCGGGACGTTGTTGCAGTGATCAGCCAGGGGGCGGCGGGCAGTTGGCAAATGTCGAACCGGTATGAGACGATGCTGGATGATCATTTTGATCACGGCTTTGCTGTGGATTGGATGCGAAAGGATCTTGGCATTTGTCTGGCCACAGCGAACGAGGTGGGCGCGTCGCTACCCGTCACTGCGCTGGTTGATCAGTTTTACATGGATGTGCAGAAGCTGGGCGGCGGACGTTGGGACACCTCCAGCCTGATCAAACGCTTGCGCGCCATGGGTTAGATGGCTTGGGTCAGATCTGACGCCTTTTAAGACATTCCTAAGCACTTTTGCCTAGTCCGGGTGGCACCAGACGGAGGTGCAGCGCATGAGCGCCACGGGGAAACCAATCTTGGGCGAGCCGCTAACCGGTTTTTTGCCGGAAAGCGAAGAGCTTTTTTATGCGCGGCTCGATCTGGCGGGGGTCCTGCAAAACTGCAATGAGGCCTTCGAAAAGATCAATGGGCGCACCAAGGACGAGATGATCGGCACGCCGCGGTCGCAACGCAATCATCCGCGCATGCCGACCCTTATCAATACCCTGGTGGATCAGGCGCTGAAGCGGGGTGAGCCTGCCTCGGCTTATCTGTGCCGGACGCGGCCCGACGGGACCGAGGTCTGGATGATCGGGGTTCTTCTGCCATATGGCGAACATGTCATCGCCATCAATTTCTGCCCCGGCACGGATCTTCAGATTCATATTGCCGAGCTTTATGCGGAGCTTTCTAGGACGACAGCGGGCCTGCCGGATGAGGAGGCGATCGACAAATTCACCGATGGTTTGGCCAAGATCAACTTCCTGCACATCACTCAGTTCATGGCGGTTTCGCTTTGGCGCGAGATCCAGGCTCGCTGCATTCGTCTCGATCAGGAGGTCGACAGTCGTATCGATGCGATCCGGCGGATTTATCGTGGGGTTCTGGCGTTGGACGCGCCGGTCAAGAGTCTGTGTGACGTGTTGAAGCGGGCCGAAAGCGTCACGAACAATATGCGGCTTCAGGCTTTGAGGCTTGAGGGGCAGAAAGGCCCGATCGGCGCGATTGCGGACAATCACCGAATGATGTCGCATGATTTGTCTGCGCTGGCGGCGGAACTGAATACCAACACTTTTCTGAGCACAGAAGAGGTCAGTCGGGCGGCAATTTTTGGCGGGGCAGAGCGATTGGTCCGTGATCTGATTGACGGAGTCAGCGCGCACCACATGCTCCCGACGCCCATGTCCGCAAAGCGCGGCCAAGTGGTGGACGGCGCGCTTTTGAACAACGCTGCAAAGCATTTTCGGTCCCGCAATCTTGAGATTGCTGCGCGGATCGAGAACGGTGCCAATCAGTTGCGTAAGATCTGCACGGCCATCCGGCGACAGATGTCGGCGCTATCTCTGACCAGAATGATGTGCGAAATGGAGCGATCAAAGCTGCCGGGTTCGACGGATGGCCTGGCGAGCATCTCTTCGATCCTCGACAGCAGCCACAGCGAACTTGCCATCGCAGTCGATGAGATCGAGGACATCGTTCTGCGTATCGATGAGGCAAACCGGGCCTTTCAGTCCGGTTTTCGCCAACAAACCCGAGAGCTTTTTCAGCTTACGGGATGATCCGCGTATACTTGGTGCCTTCCAGTGTCGCGCCCACCCGCAGACCTGCGCGCCCAAAGACTGCTGCCAGAACAGGGGACAGTACCGTCGTTGTATCTGCCGCCACGCTGTCGCCTCGATCCGAGACAACGTATTCGATGTCCGCACCCGCAGCCCAACCGGACGATCTGCGAAAATCACCGAGCGCCTGATCGGTCATGAAGAACAGCACGTGGGCATATTGCTGCGCGCCGATCTGCAGCCCGCCCGAGGCTTTGGCCACCGAATAATAGTCGACCGTCGCGCCGCCAACTCTTAGGGCGCCACGTCCGAAGGCCCCGCCCAGCCCAAGGCCTGCTTCGGTCACGAGAGGCATCACAAGAAGCCCATTGGCTTTGTTTGCCAGATCGACCGTATTGGGAAAGCCGCTGTACATCTCTGACAGCGTCGCATCGACCCGCGCATCGATCCGTGTGCCGTTGTTGTTTCCAATACCGTTTCCGCACGCCGCCAATACGCCCGTGCCTGCCAGTGCTCCGAGCGCAAAGCTGCGCCGCGTGATCGCATGTGTGGTCATTATGAACCGCCTGTATTTGCTCTGGTTGCTGCCCGTTTTCCCGGACTTGTGCGCAAATATACGCCTATCGCGTTGCCCTGTCACGCAGCAACGCGCCTGTTGGGCGGCAAATCGCTAAATCATTTGCTCACGTGTGCTTGATCTTGCTGCCATGGATGGCCTGGGCCGGAACAGCCGCCGGATCAAACCCATCAAGGCAGCGGGTGTTGACAGCCCAGCCATCAAATCGCCGAACCCCTTCACTCAGTTCCTGTTCTGACGGATGACTGGGGCGGCGGAAGGGCAAGATCCCGCAACGCGGGCAAAAGTAGTCCTTTGCTGTTCGTGATCCCCATTCATAAAGCGTTAGATCCGCAAGCGGTGTGAGAAGCCGCATATCACTTTCAGGGATGCGGAAGATAAGGGCGCCCCTCGCATGGCAAATGCTGCAATCGCAGATGCGCACGTGATCGATGTCGGCGGTGATCTCGAACCGGACAAAGCCGCAATGGCAGGATCCGGACCAGCGGCGCCTCACCCTTGCAAAAGCCGCGCGGCGGCGGGCGCGAAGTACGTCAAGATCCCGTCGCAACCCGCGCGTTTAAAGGCCATTAGGCTTTCCATCATGGTCTTGTCCTCGTCCACCCAGCCATTGTCCGCCGCCGCCTTGATCATCGAATACTCGCCCGAGACCTGGTAGGCAAAGGTCGGTGCGCCGAAGGCATCTTTCACACGCCGACAGATATCGAGATAGGGCAGGCCGGGTTTGACCATGATCATGTCAGCGCCTTCGCGCAGGTCGCGTTCGACAAGTCGTAGCGCTTCGTCAGAATTGCCTGGATCCATCTGGTAGGTTGCCTTGTCCCCTTTCAGCGCGCCGGAAGCCCCCACCGCATCGCGGAACGGGCCATAGAAAGCGCTGGAATACTTGGCCGCATAGCTCAGGATCATGACGCGTTGATGGCCGGCCGCTTCAAGGCCCGCACGCATGGCACCGATCCGCCCGTCCATCATGTCCGAAGGCCCGATAATATCGGCACCAGCATCCGCCTGCGCGAGCGTCATCTTGACCAGCGCTTCGACCGTTCGGTCATTGACGATCTCTTCCCCTTCAACAAAACCATCATGGCCGTTGATGTTGTAGGTATCCAAGGCCACGTCGGTCATCACCAGTAGGTCCGGCACCGCCGCTTTGATTGCCCGAATGGCCCGGTTGGTGTTGTTCTCGGGATCCCACGCACCCGCGCAATCCTCCGTACGGTCTTCAAGCCGGGTATAGGGAAAAATGCAGATGGCCGGAATCCCCAGATCAGCGGCCTCCTCGGCAGCATGGACAATCCGGTCGACGCTGCGTCGGATAACCCCCGGCATTGAGGTCAAAGGCTCTTCTATGCCTTCACCAGAGCGGACGAAAACCGGCCAAATGAGATCCTTGACCGTCAAAGTGTTCTGCCGCACCAGATCCCGAATTTGCTGGTTCTGGCGGGGGCGGCGCAGCCGCGTCGTGGGGTAGGGTGCCTGGACGGGCCTCATGGTGTCACCTTTGTCTGACAGCCGATTGCTGCCACGCTTTTTTGGTGCAGGCAAGTCTGGGCAAGGGGCCAAAGCCCGGATATGACTGCCGAAACGCGAAAAGGGCACGGCCTTGGATTGGCACGAAACCGTCTTTGAATTGATTGATATGCGCTCGTTCTCGAACCTGTGGTTCTGGATCGCCCTGGCCGTTCTCTGGTCAACTGCCAGCCATTGGGTGCTGGGCGTGCCTTACGACATGGTCACGCGGGCGAGGCGTCATGGCGGGCAGGCCAATGTGGATCTGGAGGACATGGTGCGTGTGAACATCAACCGGCTCCTCTACATTGACCAACTGGCCGGTTTGTGGCTGCTCAGCGGTGTCTGTTTCGTTCTGTCCGTGCTTGTGATCCTGGGGTTTTTCTACCGGGTCGAATTTGCCCAAGCGGTTTTTCTTTTGTCTTTCCCGATGACAATCGTCGGAGCGCTCAATCTTATGCAAGCGCGCAAGATCAAGGACAATGATCTTACAGGAGAGCTGCTGTGGAAAAGCCTGTCGCGGCATCGGACATGGATTCAAGGCATCGGCATGGTGTCGATCTTTGTCACGTCTATCTGGGGGATGTACCAAAACCTCTCGATCGGCGCGCTTGGCGGTTGACAGGGACGGCCCGAGGGCCAATTGAAGCGGCCTGATGTCAGGCCAGACCCACATAACACTTGGCGGTGCGCCGGAAGGTTTTGACGCCCGGCTTATCCTCAAAGAGCTTGAGGCAGGCGGAAAACCGGTCTGTCATGTCGCACGCGATGACAAGCGACTGGCGGCGATGCAATCAGCTCTGCGCTTTTTTGCGCCGAACCTGCCAGTTGTCGTTTTTCCGGGTTGGGATTGTTTGCCCTATGACCGCGTGTCGCCCAACGCGGATGTTTCGGCGCAGCGCATGGCGACACTGGCTGCTCTCGTTCATGGAATGCCCAACCGGTTTGTGCTGCTGACGACGCTGAACGCAGCGACACAGCGCGTGCCGGCCCGCGATCTCTTGCGCGAGGCTGCGTTTTCGGCAGATGTCGGCAGCCGGATCGATGAGTCGGCTCTGCGCGCATTCCTCGTCCGCATGGGCTTCGTCCAAAGCCCTACGGTGATGGAACCGGGCGACTATGCGGTACGCGGTGGTATCATTGACATTTATCCGCCCGGTGATTTGGGGCCTGTGCGTCTTGATCTGTTTGGGGATGTTCTGGATGGCGCTCGGCGCTTTGATCCAGCCACGCAGCGCACCACAGAAAAACTGAGCCGAGTTGAGCTTGCGCCGGTTTCAGAAGTCATTCTGGATGAGGCTGCCGTAACGCGCTTTCGGCAGAATTACCGGCTGGAATTTGGCGCTGCTGGCACCGACGACCCATTGTACGAGGCGATCAGTGCTGGCCGTAAGCATCAGGGGGCCGAACACTGGCTGGCGTTTTTTCATAGCAGTCTCGATACGCTCTTCAACTACGTGCCCGATGCGTCCGTGACGCTGGATGATCAGGTGACCCCTGCGCGTCTGGCCCGCTGGGACAGTGTCGCCGATCAGCATGAAACGCGCCGTCTTGCCATGCAAAATCGCAGCAAGTTGGACAGTGTTTACAAACCCGCACCGCCAGGTGGGCTTTACTTGGATGACGCGGCTTGGTCCGACGCGCTTGAGGGTCGCCGTGTCATCCAGTTCTTCCCGCTTGCGCAAGCGCCGGGGCCGGGTGTGTTGGATGCGGATGGGCGGATCGGTCGCAACTTCGCACCAGAACGCCAGCAGGAAAGCGTCAGCCTGTTTGCCGCGCTGGCCAGTCACGTGCGCAAGCGTATGGAAACTGGTCCGGTTGTCATCGCGAGCTATTCCGAGGGCGCGCGCGAACGGTTGAGCGGTCTGATCGAGGATGAAGGATTGGTCGAAACGGTTCCGATCTCGGACGCGACCCGTATCGGCAAGTCGGGTCTGCATTTGGCGGTCTGGGCGCTGGAGCACGGGTTTGAGGCACCCGGCCTTACGGTGATCTCGGAACAGGATGTCCTCGGCGATCGGCTGATCCGGCAACCGCGCAAGAAACGGCGGGCCGAGAACTTCCTGACCGAAACGCAAAGCCTCAGCCCCGGCGATCTGGTTGTGCACGTGGATCACGGGATCGGGCGTTATCAGGGCATGGAGGTGATCACGGCCGCCGGAGCGGCACATGAATGCCTGCTGTTGGAATACGCCGAGAAATCAAAGCTTTATATGCCGGTGGAAAATATCGAGCTTCTGTCGAAATACGGGCATGAAGAAGGCCTGCTTGATCGGCTTGGCGGCGGTGCGTGGCAGGCCAAGAAAGCCAAGCTCAAAGAACGTATCCGCGAGATGGCGGACAAGCTTATCCGGATTGCGGCGGAACGCGCTTTGCGCAAAGCGCCGGTGCTTGAGCCGCCGCCTGGGGCGTGGGATGCTTTTTCCGCGCGCTTCCCCTACCAGGAAACCGACGATCAGTTGCGCGCTATTGGCGAGGTGATCGACGATCTGACCAGCGGCAACCCGATGGACCGGCTTGTTTGCGGCGATGTTGGTTTCGGTAAGACCGAGGTCGCCATGCGCGCGGCCTTCGTGGCGGCGATGTCAGGTGTGCAGGTGGCCGTGATCGCGCCGACGACGCTGCTGGCGCGGCAGCACTACAAGTCATTTGCGGAACGCTTCCGGGGCTTTCCGATCAATGTGCGCCAGCTTAGTCGGTTTGTCAGCAGCAAGGACGCCAACGACACCCGTGAGGCGATGTCACGCGGCAGTGCGGACATCGTGATTGGCACCCACGCGCTGCTTGCCAAAGCTGTGCGGTTTCAGAACCTTGGTTTGCTGATCATCGACGAAGAACAGCATTTCGGTGTGGCTCACAAAGAGCGGCTAAAGCAGTTGCGCTCGGATGTGCACGTGCTGACCCTGACGGCCACGCCGATCCCACGAACGCTTCAACTGAGCCTTACAGGCGTGCGGGACCTGAGCATCATCGGAACGCCTCCTGTCGACCGCTTGGCGATCCGGACCTATGTCAGCGAATTCGACACGATTACGCTTCGCGAGGCGCTTTTGCGGGAGCATTATCGCGGCGGACAGTCGTTCTACGTCGTGCCGCGGATCAGCGATCTGCCCGAGATCGAGGAATTCCTGAAGGAGCATGTACCAGAGGTCAGCTACGTCATAGGCCACGGACAGCTCGCGGCGGGCGAGCTCGATGAGCGAATGAATGCGTTTTATGATGGCAGGTACGACGTGTTGTTGGCCACGACAATTGTCGAATCCGGACTCGATATCCCGACGGCAAACACCATGATTGTCCATCGCGCAGACATGTTTGGCCTGGCGCAGCTTTACCAAATCCGTGGGCGGGTGGGGCGCTCCAAAACGCGCGCCTACGCGTATCTGACGACCAAACCGCGCGCAAAGCTGACAGCGACTGCTGAAAAACGCCTGCGTGTTCTGGGCAGCCTCGACACACTCGGTGCCGGCTTCACGCTGGCCAGCCAGGATCTTGATATTCGGGGCGCAGGAAACCTTCTGGGTGAGGAACAATCAGGACAGATGCGTGATGTCGGCTTTGAGCTTTACCAATCGATGTTGGAAGAGGCGATTGCCAAGATCAAGTCAGGTCAGATGGAAGGTCTGACTGAAGCGGACGATCAATGGGCGCCACAGATCAATCTGGGTGTGCCTGTCCTGATCCCCGAAGAATACGTTCCAGATCTGGATGTGCGTCTAGGGTTGTACCGCCGTCTCAGTGGGTTGACGACCAAAGTTGAACTTGAGGGTTTCGCGGCCGAGCTGATCGACCGTTTTGGCAAACTGCCCAAGGAGGTTAACACGCTCATGCTGGTCGTGCGGATTAAAGCGATGTGCAAACGTGCAGGGATCGCAAAGCTCGATGGTGGGCCGAAAGGCGCCGTGATCCAGTTTCACAACGACAAGTTCGCCTCGCCCGAGGGGTTGGTCGGGTTCATCCAAGACCAGCGGGGTATGGCAAAGGTCAAGGAAAACAAGATCGTCGTCCGACGCGATTGGAAAACGGATGCGGATAAGATCAAGGGCGCCTTTGCAATTGCCCGCGATCTGGCTGAAAAAGTCATTGCGCGGAAAAAGAAGAAGGCCGGTTAAGCCAGTTCCAATTGCCGCATTCGGTGCATCAAGATCGTCGAGATCAGTGTCATCATCAGGACGGCGGCAATAAGAGGGCGTGGCGTTCCATCAAACAGCATCGCAAGGGGCGAGGCAATAACGGCACCCATGACCGTCGAGATTGCCCCGATCACCGAGGCAGCAATCCCCGCAATATGCCCCATCGGTTGCATTGCGATCGCATTCAGGTTGGCCACCGTCATGCCCGCCTGGAAGAGCACGCCAAACTGCCAGAAGATATAGACGGGAAAGGCGATGCTCGAAGGCTCCCACAACAGGATCAGCGCACTGCTTGAAATGATAAGCTGCGCGACAAGTGCAAGGGTGACCAGCTTGCGCATACCGAAACGCCCGACCAATGCTGCATTTGCAAGGCTGGAAAAACCGGAAGCCAGCGCAATGGCACCGAACCAGTAAGGGAAGCTTTCGGGGCGTTGGAATGTTTCGCTGAATATCGGCTCTACCATCGTCAAAACGCCAAACAGCGTGGCCAGCATCATGGTCTGTGCGAAAATCGACAGCCGAACTATGCGGTGTCCCAGCATCTCTGCCACAGCCGCACCGATGCTGCGCAGCCTGAGCGGGCGACGCTTGTCTTCTGGCAGTGTTTCCTTCAGCCGCAGGCCGAACCAGATGATCAGGATAAGCGCGAACATTACGAAGGCTGCAAAGATCAAACGCCAATGAAAGGCATCTGCGATCAGGGCGCCTATCGCCGGGGCGATTGCGGGGAAAATCAGGAATATCATCATGGCGAGCGACATAATCCTCGCCATATCTCGCCCGCTAAAGAGATCCCTTATGATCGCCAGCGAAACGATGCGTGGACCTGCAGCGCCCAGCCCCTGGACCAAGCGTCCGAACAGCATCCATTCGATCGTTTCGGTGGCCCAGGCAATGACCGCGCCCAGCACGTAAATCGCAAGGCCGCCATAGACCAGGTTCTTACGACCGAACCTGTCCGAAAGTGGCCCCGCAAAGAACGTGCCGACCCCAAGCCCCACAAGGAACAGCGTCAGAATCAAGGGCGCCTGCTGCGGATCGCTGAGCTTCAGGTCTGTCGCGATGTCCGGAAGCACCGGCAGCATTGCGTCAACCGAAAAAGCGATGGTGGCAAACATCATCGCCATCATCGTTATGAATTCTGTCCTTCCAATGGACTGATTTGCCGCAATGGCCAAATTTACCTACTCAAACTGCCCCAGGCGCAATACTCGCACTGACGCCGAACCTATGCTGCTTATGCGGGAATATCAAATGGGGATCAGCGGAATACGAGTGTGTGTCAATTTGGGTCTGCCTGTGCGCCTTCGCGCAGATCCTCAATGACTTTTGCCCATAATTCGGGCGGTTGAGCGCCGGGGACTGCATGCCGCCCGCCCACGATGAAGGTTGGCACCGACGACACACCCATCTCGCGGCTGTGCGAATCGCGGGCCTTGATGTCCTCCGCATCCGCATCGGATGACAGCAGGCGGCGCACGACTGAGGCATCCATCTCGATCGAATCTGCCACATCTGCTAGTACGTCATGGTCCCCGATATCGCGCCCGTCTACGAAATAGGCCCTGAACAACGTCGACACTGCAGCGGTTTGGCGGCCCTCGATCCCGGCCCAGTGGATCAGGCGATGCGCATCAAGCGTGTTTGGGGTGCGCTTCATGGCTTCGAAATCGATCTTGAGGCCAGCCTTCTGCGCGTGTTCGACCACGGGCGTATAGGCCTTGATGGCCCCCTCCTTACCGCCGAACTTGCCTTCGAGATAGGCGCGGCGGTCCATACCATCCGGGGGCATGTCGGGGTTTAGCTGAAACGGGTGCCATTCGATTTCAAACGGATGGTCGGGATGCGCCTCAAGCGCGCGGTCCAGATAGCTTTTGCCGATATAGCACCAGGGGCAGATCGGATCGGACATTATGTCGAGCTTGATCATGACGTGTCTTTCCAATGATCGCGCAGTTTCTTGCGCAGAAGTTTTCCGTTCGCGCCAAGTGGCAGTTCCGGCACATGAATGTAGGCGCGAGGTTGCTTGTAGCGCGCCAGTCTGGATTGGACATAGGCATCAAGTGCATCTGCGTCGAGGGGGGCGGGTCCAGTGTAGAAAGCCGCAATGATCGTCGCATCGGCCTTCTTAGCGACCTCTGCGGCCCCGACACCTGTCAGGCCGGGGAAGTCGTGCAAGGCGGCCTCGACTTCTAGCGGTGAGACACGAAAGCCACCTGCATTCATGATGTCATCGTCCCGCCCCAGATAGGTGATCTGTCCGTCAGCGGCCATCTCTCCCTGATCGCCTGTGCAAAACCAGTCTCCTTGCATGCGTGCTGAAGTTGCCTTTGCATCGTCCAGATATCCCAACATCAACCCTGGATCGTCGCGGTGGACCGCGATCGTGCCTTGTTCTCCGCGCGGTACGGGTCCTTCCGGCCCGACAATAGCAACCTTGCGCCCGATTTGCGGTCTGCCCAAGGCCTCGCCTTGCGCTGCGGCGGCGGGCGCGCCGGAGATGAAGGTCGAACATTCCGACATGCCGTAAGCCTCGAAGATCTGCGTTCCGGTCGCCGCGTTCCAGTCGCGCCGAATCCTTTCAGGTAACTTTTCGCCCGCACTGAGACCGTGGCGCAGGCGAGGCAGGTCGGGCATGTCTTCCGCGCGCAGCATCTGACGATAAACGCCGGGTGCAGCGGCAAAGATGGTCGCCTGATGTTCAGCCAGCAAAGCCGGAAGATCCTGCGGTTTTGTGCCGGGCTCCGGGATCAGGGTGGTGGCCCCAACCGTCCAAGGATCCATCAGTCCCGTGCCCAGCGTATAGGTCCAGTTGAACGCGCCCGCATGCAGAAGCCGGTCGTCCGGGCCCAGACCATACCAGCCGTCAAACATCATCTGTCGCGCCCAGATGGCCCGATGGGCATGCAGAACCGCACGCGGCCGGGCCGATGTGCCCGAGGTGAAGACGATGTAGCCGGGCCTTTCCGGATCACCCATGTGGAAATCCGCCGGAGGCAGGCGCTGCATCCGCCGACAGGCTTCAAGGTTCAGGCATCGCGGGTCCGCGGGGCAAGCGACGCTGGGGTCATGTAGGATCAAAGCGGGGGATATCATCTCGATCATGCCCGCCACTTCATGTTCCGTCAGCGTTGACGAGGTCGGCACCGGAACCATTCCCGAAGCCAAAGCGCCCAGATAGGCCAGCGGAAAGTCGATCGTATTGCCCAGTCGAAGCAGGATGCGGCTTTGCGCGGGCAGGCCCAGATCCTGAAGCCCACGCGCCAAACCCAGAACGGCCCCTTTAAGTTGCGCATAAGTCATCTCTTCCGCGCCGTCTTCGGACAGAACCGCCAGTGCGACCTTGGCAGGTGTCTTGGCACCGGCATTCAAAACATGACTGCAAAGATTGAACGGTGCAGGGCAGGGCGGAAAAGGCCCTTCGTCAAAGATCGAAACCATGCCATTCGCTAGCCCGGCGGGCCATGCGTTGCAAGCATGCCGCCTGCATCCTATAGAACGTAGATGGAGAGCAAAGACCCAAAGACCCTCATACGTTTGGCCCGCGCAGCAGGGCCAACAGATGCGGCAGAACCGCTCGATCTTGGCGCCCGTGTGCGGGAACTGCGTAAAGCGCGCGCGTGGACACTGGAACAGGCGGCAGGTCAGGCCGGGTTGGCCCGTTCGACCCTGTCAAAAATCGAAAACGGCCAGATGTCGCCAACCTATGACGCATTGAAAAAGCTGGCGACTGGGCTTGAGATCTCTGTACCTCAGCTTTTTACGCCACCACAAAAGGAACAGGTCAACGGCCGCATGGTCGTGACCAAATCAGGCGATGGCGCCGCACAGGCCACGACGACCTATGAACACGAGTTGTTGGCGGAAAACCTGACCAAAAAACAGATGCTGCCATACCGCGCTCGGATCCGCGCCCGCAAGCTTGATGAATTCGACGGCTGGGTGCGCCACGATGGGGAAGAGTTCCTCTACGTGCTGACCGGGGTGATTTGTCTATACACGGAGTTCTACGAACCCATCGAGATGCGCCGCGGCGACAGCGCTTACTATGACGCTACGATGGGCCACAATGTCGTGTCGGTCAGCCCTGAAGACGCCAATATCCTCTGGGTAACATCGCTCGCCTAAGACACTGCACGCAACGGCTGCCCGACGCTGCGCGTCAGGATTACGTCATCAATGGCCTCGGTCGCCTCGGTCTCGGTCAGGCCGTGCTTCTCCGAGATATGCCGCGCGAGGCGCGCTTTGTCATCCTTGAGAAACCCGACAGCCGTGTCATCCAGATCCGGGAAGTGTCGCATTAGTTCTTCCTCGGCCAGATGCTTGGTGAGTTCAGTCCAGTTCATGTCACCTCCTCCTGTGATCATGTATGGCGGGCGCCCTGACGGACTCGCTGGCACGAACCGAAGATGACGTAAGGTCACATTCTAGTCAAGGTTGTTTTAGCAACGCCTTAAGTCCGATATGCGAGAAACCTACGGCAAGCAGCTGTGCGATGATAAAAGCAGCAATATGGCCAGGAAAGATGCCTGCAAAAGTGTCGGAAAAGCCCCGGGCAATGGTCACAGCGGGATTTGCAAAGCTGGTGGAAGCCGTGAACCAATAAGCGCCGGTGATGTAAAGCGCAACAAGCGTCGGCACGGTCTCGGGCCGTGACCTAAGACCGCCGAAAATGACGAAAAGCAAGCCGCATGTGGCAAGGATCTCTGACCACCATTGCGCCGGACCGGTGCGGTGCATGGTGGTCGAGCTTTGGAGGACCGGAAGGTCGAACATCAGATGCGTGGCCCAGACCCCGAGTATTCCGCCGACAATCTGCAGAATGACATAACCCCAGGCAGATCTTGCGTTGATCTGCCCGCGCAGAAAGAAGGCCAGCGTGACAGCTGGGTTGAAATGCGCCCCCGAGATCGGCCCGAGGACGGTGATGATCACATAAAGCATGCAGCACGTCGCGATGGCATTGCCTAGAAGCGCTATGGCTGTGTTGCCGTCACTGAGGGTCTGGCCCATTATGCCAGATCCGATAACAGCAATGAGCAACATCGCCGTGCCCAGACCTTCGGCGACAAGTTTCTGGATCATGTGACTTTGCCGACGCGATTGAGATGAAGCGGCAATTCGTGCGCCTCCACCGCCTGAACCGAATGCGCCAGGAACACTTCGGCCCTTTTCATCAGAATGGTGCAGGCTGGACGGAAGGCGCTGTCCCGCTCGACCTCTTCCGCGACAGCTGTATCGTCGTCGCGCCAGTGCTGTCGCATGGGCATGCCGGGCCAGATCGGGCAGGTTTCTTCCGATGCCGATCCGCAAGCTTTGATCACCGCATCCATCATTGGCCCGTCATCGGTTGCAAACCCGTCCTAGCTTCCGGGACGTGTGCTGTCGGTGTCACGGTCTTCGGCTTCCAACAGCTTCTGCGCGTACGGATGTACCGGACCAGCAGGCTGACTGCCTGCAGAATAGGTGCGAACCCAACCGTAGCTGCGTTTATTTACGATATGTTCCAGAGCAATCGACCGAGCGGAATTGCTGGTAAACAAGACAGAAATAGTCATGTTCAGGCCGGTTAAGGGCCTTTTGTAACGGATTGATGACGTTTTCTGGCCGCTCAATCTTCCCACCACCAGACTTCGGGCATGTAGTTCGGCCCGTCCCCATAGATGGGCCAGGTGCCTGGGTGCCTCATCTGCGCCACATGCGCGATCCGACCGCTGGTGAATTGCCAGAACGGGATAACATAGCGGCCCGCTGTCATCACTCTGTCCAGCGCTCGTGTGGCCGCCCGGAAGTCATCCGGCGTCTCGGCGCGCAGCATCTCGTCGATCATTGCATCCACGGCCGTCGATTTGACTCCCATCAGGTTGCGGCTACCCGGTTCATCCGCCGATGCGGACCCCCAATACAGCCGCTGCTCGGTGCCCGGCGATAGCGAAAGCGCTCGGCGGTAGTAGGCCAGATCGAAGTCGAAATTCCCGGTGCGTGATGTAAATTGCGCGTCGTCAACTAGGCTAACCGTTGCGGCGATACCCAGCCGCTCAAGCGTCTGGATGTAGATATCTGCAATCGCCCTATATTCGGTGCTGCCTTGGGGCAGAAGGATTTCCATTTCGAATGCGGTGCCATCTGCATTCCTAAGCACGCCCTCATCTGCGGCCCAGCCCGCTTCCTTTAGCAGCAACGTCGCCCGCCTGAGCCCTTTGCGATTGCGCAGCGAGCCATCCGATTGCGGCAGTGTGTAGCCGTCAAGCGTCTTGGGCAGCAGGTCTTCGGCGAAGGGCGCAAGCAGTTCTGCCACCCGCCCGGAGGCGGGGCCTTCCTGCATCGCCAGAACGGAGTTCGAAAAGTAGGACGTGATCCGCGACTGCGCTCCCCCTGTCAACGTGTCATTGATGTATTCGAAGTTGAAGGCCTGCAGCAGCGCCTCGCGTATGCGCCAATCGTCAAAAGGCGGACGTCGGGTGTTCATGGCAAAACCCGTCATACCCGAAGGTTTCTGATGCGGTATTTCGGTCTTGATGACTTCGCCTGTTTCGATGCGGGGAAAGTTGTATTGGCTGTTCCAGGTTTCCACATTGAATTCCCGTACGGCAGATACGGCGCCCGCCTTGAACGCCTCCAACAAGACATCCGCGTCTGCGTAGAAGTCCAGCCGGATCGCATTAAGGTTATGCGTGCCGCGTCGCACCGGCACATCCGTGCCCCAATAGTCCGGGTTGCGTTGCAATTGCACGAAACGACCTGCTTCGAAGTCGGTAATCGTATAGGGGCCAGAGCCAATGGGGATCTCGGACAGTGGCGCATCGGCAAAGGACTTATCCGCCCATTGCGCCTTTTTCAGGATTGGTCGCAGCCCGGCCAGCAGCGCCAGTTCGCGATTGTCAGACGAAAATGTCAGCCGAACGCTGCGCGGCCCGACCGCCTCGATGCTTTCGATCTGCGCCCAAAGCGCGTGATAGCGCGGATGCCCCTCGGTCCCGAGAACTTCGTAGGACCAGATAACATCTTCGACCGTGACGGGACTGCCATCGGAGAAACGTGTATCTGGGCGCAGGGTAAACTCAACCCATGATCGATCCTCGGTCGTCTCGACCGATTCGGCCAACAGACCATAGAGCGCGAACGGTTCGTCCTGCGACCGGCCCATAAGCGATTCATGCGTGAAGACCGACAATTGCCAGGGCACCGTGCCCTTCAACACGAATGGGTTGAGCGAGTTGAAGCCGCCGGTATTGCCGAGGACGATTGATCCACCCTTGGCCGCATCGGCATTCACATAAGGCAAGGACACAAAATCCGGTGGCAGAGCAGGGGGCCCATACATAGCTATGCCATGCCGCTCCTCGGCCCCGGCCCCCGAGGCCCGGAGAATCAGGACCAAGGCTGTGCAAATGGGCCACAGAATTTCGAAAAATTTAACTGGGATTTTCACTGCAAAGCCTCTCACCCCTTTTTCCATTGGACGATAGACCGTTCTAAGGGTCTACGCATTATGAAACTTTTCCCTTGGACTGGGGCCTGGGATTGCTTATAACAATATTACTGCTCGATAGGTTTCTTGCCTGTATGAAACCTGCCTCAATAACTTAACGCCGG
>CALCOY010000005.1 GCA_937897325.1 uncultured Shimia sp. | reverse complement strand
GAAACCTTATTAGAGAAACCCCAAATTCGTGAGACTGAACGAGAGGGATAGACATGGTTCCGCAAACGCAATTGATCGCTCTTGCTCACCGGCGAGGCCAGCTCGCGAACCGGTAACTATAATGGTCGTGGGTGCGGATCGGGAAAGTGCCGTAAAAGCCGCTTCAACGTCTCTTTCCAGAACCAAATTGACTTTGGTTCCCGCGGCGCAAAGCAAGTCCGATAGATATCTGGGCTGAAGACCAGATGTATTGCCGCCACCCCTGCGAGAAGGCTTGGCATACATCGTCGACCAACTGCGCGCGGTGTCGCAGTCTGTCTTTGCTCAGTCCGGCAGAACATGCAATACATCCAGTTCTCCGGCAATCAGTCTTTCTGCCAAACCGATGGACTGGTAGGGTCAGGTTTTGATATCGAACGCGGTCTTTCGGTAGCTCTCGGCTGCTTGATCAAAGGCCATCGTTGCGCGTTCCATGCTACCGGGCGGCGAACCTGCCAACTGCGCAAAGGGCATTCTTGGGAGTGTCTGCTCGGAAAGTTGCATTGGCCAGTGGGGGAACCGGCGCTTTGGCATCAACCGGCACTGAGTACTGTGGCATCGGTGCGCCGAGCGTCCTGCGAAATCCTCGACATGAGACCGCAGACATCAGCTGCGGGACCTTCCAACCATTGTAGGAAAACGCTTTCCCCCGAGAACAGAACCCCAGAGACGTGACGCCTCCGGTTGCTTGCAACGGCGGCGGCGATCAGAGAAACAACCGACCGGTGGGTTATCTTCCGAACGGGACGACTTGCATAGGCCAATCGGAACACACGGCCGTCGTCCGGCACCTATAACTTGACGTGTTCCATCCGCGGCCCCTCATCGGGTGGCCGGAGGCAGCAGGTCCGTTGACGAATGCAGCCGTGGGATTGGCAGCGCGCAGGTCTCAAGCCCACCGGTGCACCTTGCCCTGTCAAACGTGTTAGATCGCAGGTCTCCTGGCTCGCGGGTCGACGTTTCTCCGGACCTTCCCGGACATCCCGCCCAGTGGCTTTGCCGGTGTCACTCGCCGCTTACGGTTGCGGGGACCGCCGCAGGTTTGTCAGATAAGCCCACCGGGTTCTCTTTTAAGGTAGACTCCAAGACACGAAGCCTGCACACCATCGTGGTTAGTATGAACCAGAACTCAGGTGTATAAAGCAAAACTTACAGGCGCCGCGTCATCCTGCCACTTCCACCTGAAGCAAGCTTGCGAGGTCGGGCTGCCGAAATCCCGGACCCTTCAATACCTTTCCATCGTCCCTCAGAACGGGGCGACCATCTGCAGCGAGCTTGGACATATTGGAGGAATGCACCTCCGCCATTTCGTCTTGCTTAAGCTGGTACAGGCCGAACTCGAGGAACGTGCCGTCGAGGACATACTGGATGTCGTAAAGCGCATCGAGAACTTCAACAAGATCGCCCGCCTCGACCGCTGCACGCAGTTCGGCAACCTCCTCCTCAAGAATATCGATGCGCATCCGCGCGCGCTGTTTGGGGATCTTTGGGGCGTTCTCGACGGGCACGTCAAACGCCTCATGCCATTCGCGGACAATCGCAAGCGTATCGTGTGCCATCAAAAGTCCCAACCCTCGTCTTCGGTAGCGACTGCTTTGCCGATGACATAGGACGAGCCTGAGTCCGAGAGGAAGTCGTGGTTCTCGCTGTCGGGGCTGAGTGCTGCGAGGATGGCGGGGTTCACCTCGCATGCGGCATCCGGGAACAGCGCCTCATAGTCAAGGTTCTGAAGCGCCTTGTTGGCATTATAGTGCAAGAAGGCTTTGACATCTTCTGTCAGGCCCAGCCCGTCATAGAGCTCTTCGGTATAGCGCGCTTCGATCTCATAGAGGTCGAACATCAGGGCAAAGGCAAATTCTTTCAGTTCGGTGCGATCTGCCTCGGATAGGCGTTCCTGCGCGCGCTGGAATTTATAGCCGATATAGTAACCGTGGATGGCTTCGTCGCGGATGATCAGGCGGATCAGATCTGCGGTGTTGGTCAGCTTGGCGCGGCTCGACCAGTACATCGGCATGTAGAAGCCCGAGTAGAACAGGAAGCTTTCGAGGAAAACGCTCGCGATGTTGCGCTTTAGCGGGTCGCCGCTTGCGTCGTATTTTTCAAGGATCAGCCGGGCCTTTTCCTGGAGATGCGGGTTTTCCTCGGACCAGCGGAAGGCCTCATCCACCTCCTTGGTCTGGCAGAGCGTCGAGAAGACAGAGGAATAGCTGCGCGCATGAACAGCCTCCATGAACGCGACGTTTGTCAGCACGGCTTCTTCGTGCGGGGTCTTTACGTCCTTCATCATCGCGGGCGCGCCAACCGCGCCCGGGATCGTATCGAGCAGTGTCAAGCCGGTGAAGACCCGGATGGTGAGCTGCTGCTCTTCCGGCGTCAGCGTCGCCCAGCTTTGCATGTCATTGGACAGCGGCACCTTCTCGGGCAGCCAGAAGTTGCCCCCGGTAGTGACGCCGCGCAGGAGCGCACAGCAGTCAGAACCGTTGAGAAAACGGATCACATGTTTGGGAACCGCACCGCGTCCGTCGCCGTCCGCAAAGGTCGGGCAGACCAGCACGAAGGGATCTTCGGGGCACGGCACGTCGTCTCCCGCAATCGGGATGCGCAGCGCGGGCAGGCCGAGGCCAGCCACGAACCGCGCGGTGTTGCCCGACCGGGATGAGAAATAGATAGGCCCCGCCACGCAGTCAGACCAGCCGGCCGATCAGGTCAGGCCGGAAACCCGCCCAGTGATCCTCGCCGGCGATCACTACGGGGACCTGACGATAGCCGAGCTCCGACACTTGGGTCATTGCGGCGTCGTCCTAGGTCAGGTCGATGACCTCGTAGTCAAGACCGCGGGCCTCAAGCGCGCGGGCCTCAAGCGCGCGGGTTGTGGCTGTGCACTGCACGCAGGCCGGTTTGGAGTAAACGGTGATGCCCATGGTCTTTCCTCTTTCTGCCGTTTCTTTGCGGGCAAAGGGACACGAAGGGACCGCGCACAAGAAAGGCGACGGATCACGTACGCACTCCAAGGCCCTCCGCCTTTGGTTGTCGTTGTCCGTCACGGCAGGTCTCCTGGCTCGCCGGTCCTGGCTCAGCTGGCCTTCCCGGGTGCTAACCCAGTGACATCTTCAGCTTTGCTTACCGCTCACAGTTGCGGGGGCAGCGCCGGATTTGGAGGTATGTCCGCACCGGCTTCCCTGTTGCCCTCCCGAGTTTCCCCGGAAAACCATGACCTGAATAGTAGTAATCGAATCGTGTGAGCTGTCAATATGTAGTGCGCTCAAGCAGCAGCGTTACGAGATGTTGCGGTAGGGATGTAGTTCAGCACGGGTGCCAACCAGCGCTCAGCCTCGTCCATATCCATCCCTTTGCGGGCCGCATAATCGGCGACTTGATCGCGTTCGACCTTGCCAACACCGAAGTAATAGCTCTCCGGATGGCCGATATAGAGCCCCGACACCGAAGAACCCGGCCACATAGCCATGCTTTCGGTCAGCGTGACGCCGGTGGCTGCTTCGGCGTCAAGCAGCGAGAAAAGCGTGCGCTTCTCGGTATGATCGGGTTGCGCGGGGTACCCTGGGGCAGGACGGATGCCGTTATAGGGCTCACCGATCAGAGCAGAGGGGTCGAACGCCTCGTCTCTGGCATAGCCCCAGAATTCACGCCGGACGCGTTCGTGTAGCATCTCTGCCATCGCTTCGGCAAAGCGATCGGCCAGCGCCTTCACCAGGATAGATCCGTAATTGTCGTTTGCTTTGTCGAGCCGCTCGGCGATGTCGATCTCTTCGGGGCCAGCGGTCACAACAAAGCCGCCGACGTGATCCGCGCCGCGACCCATAGGTGCGACAAAGTCCGACAAGGCAAGGTTGGGACGGTCGCGGCGTTTCGATGTTTGCTGGCGCAGCGAATGCAGGGTGGCGAGCTTTTCGGATCGGTCATCGCCTGTGAAAAGGCGAATGTCATCACCTACCGCATTTGCGGGCCAGAACCCGACCACGGCGCAGGGCGTAAACCAGCGTTCCGAAATGATCTGCTTCAGCATCGCTTGGGCGTCGGCAAAGAGCGCCCGGGCGGCTTCGCCCTGCCGCTCATCATCGAGGATCTTGGGGTAAACCCCGCGCATCTCCCAGGTCTGGAAGAAGGGCGTCCAGTCGATGTAACGGGCTATTTCTGCGAGGTCCCATTCGTCGACGGTGCGCGTGCCCGTGAAGGACGGGGCAACGGGCGCATAGGCGTCCCAATCCAGCGTCAGGGCATTTGCGCGTGCGGCGGCAATGGGTAGACGGTTCTTGGCACGCTCACCGCGTTCGTGCTTCTCGGCGACGTCGGTGTATTCCGCCTGAATGGCGGCGACATAGTCGAGTTTCTGCGTCGGGCTGAGTAGTGCGCCGACGACGCCCACCGCGCGGCTGGCATCCGTGACATAGACTGTTTGGCCCTTGGTATAGCGCGGCGCGATCTTGACCGCGGTGTGGACCTTAGACGTGGTCGCGCCCCCGATAAGCAGCGGAATGTCGAACCCCTCCCGTTCCATTTCAGAGGCGAGATGCACCATCTCGTCGAGCGACGGTGTGATAAGGCCCGACAGCCCAATGACGTCGACGTTTTCTTCCCGCGCCACCTCCAGAACCTTCTGTGGCTGGACCATTACGCCGAGGTCCACAATCTCGTAATTGTTACAAGCCAGGACGACTCCGACGATGTTCTTGCCGATGTCATGCACGTCGCCTTTGACCGTGGCCATCAAGATTTTGCCCGCGGCCTCTCGACCATCACCACCGTTCTGGCGTTTTTCCTCTTCCATGTAAGGCAGTAGCACCGCCACGGCCTGTTTCATCACGCGAGCAGACTTGACCACCTGGGGCAGGAACATCTTGCCCGCCCCGAAGAGGTCGCCCACGACATTCATCCCCGCCATGAGCGGTCCTTCGATGACGTGTAGCGGGCGGTCTGCTGCGACACGCGCCTCTTCGGTGTCATCTTCGATGAATTCCGTGATACCGTTGACCAGCGCGTGTTCCAACCGTTTCTCTACCGTCCAAGTGCGCCATGTCAGATCGCGCACCTTCTCCTCGCGTTTGTCGCCTTTGAAACGCTCGGCGAGTTCAAGAAGGTTCTCCGTCGCCGTGCCGGATTTGGGTGTGCGGTTCAGGACCACATCCTCGCAGGCCTCACGCAGCTCTGGGTCGATCTGGTCGTAGACAGCAAGCTGGCCTGCATTGACGATGCCCATATCCATCCCCGCCTGGATAGCGTGGTAAAGAAACACAGCGTGCATCGCCTCCCGCACAGGCTCGTTGCCCCGGAATGAGAAGGAAAGGTTCGACACACCGCCCGACACATGGGCGTGCGGCAGGTTCTGCCGGATCCAGCGGGTCGCCTCGATGAAATCGACACCGTAATTGTCATGCTCGTCGATGCCAGTCGCGACAGCGAAGATATTCGGATCAAAGATGATATCTTCCGGAGGAAAGCCCATCTCTTCGATAAGGATGCGATAGGCGCGGGCGCAGATCTCGGTCTTGCGCGCGCAGGTGTCGGCTTGGCCTTCCTCATCAAAGGCCATCACAACGACCGCCGCACCATAGGCGAGGCAGAGCCCCGCGTGATGGCGGAAGGCATCCTCGCCCTCTTTCAGGCTGATCGAGTTCACGACCGGCTTGCCCTGAACGCATTGCAGACCTGCCTCGATCACCTCCCACTTGGAGCTGTCGATCATGATCGGCACGCGGGCGATGTCGGGCTCTGACGCGATCAGGTTCAGGAACTCGATCATCGCCTGTTTCGAGTCAATCAGCCCTTCGTCCATGTTCACGTCGATAATTTGTGCGCCATTCTCGACCTGATCGCGCGCAACCTCCAACGCCGCCGCGTAGTCGCGGTTCACGATCAGCTTACGGAACCGGGCAGAGCCCGTGACATTCGTCCGTTCGCCCACGTTCACGAACGGGATGTCGGGCGTCAGGACAAAAGGCTCCAGGCCTGAAAGGCGCAGATATCTCTCCGTCATGCGGCGACCTTGCCCGCGACCGCCCGCGGGGCGAAGGGCGCGACGGAATCGGCAATCGCGCGGATATGGTCGGGCGTTGTGCCACAGCATCCACCAACGACATTGACGATGCCGTCGCGGGCAAACTCCTCGACCTGCGCCGCGGTCTGGTCGGGTGTCTCATCATAAGCGCCAAAGGCATTTGGCAGGCCCGCGTTGGGATAGGCACAGGTCAATGACGTAGCCACGCCCGCGACCTCGGCCATATGCGGGCGCATCGCTTCGGCACCAAGCGCGCAGTTCAGGCCGACCGTGAAGGGACGGGCGTGGGCAACGGAATGCCAAAATGCGGTTGGCGTTTGCCCCGAGAGCGTACGGCCTGACGCGTCGGTTATCGTCCCCGAAATCATGATCGGCAGGCGCTTTCCAGCCCGCGTGAAAGCCTCAAACGCGGCGAAGATCGCGGCCTTGGCGTTCAGCGTGTCAAAGATCGTCTCGATCAGGATAAGGTCGGATCCACCTTCGATCAGCCCGTCCATCTGCTGGCCATAGGCCGCGCGCAGATCATCGAAGCTGACGGCACGGTATCCCGGATCGTTCACATCCGGGCTGATGCTGGCCGTGCGATTGGTCGGGCCTACGGCGCCGGCGACAAAACGAGGTTTGCCGTCCTCAGCCGTCGCTCGATCTGCAGCGCGACGTGCAACCTGCGCACCTGCAACATTCAGGTCATGAACCGCCTCCTCCATGCCGTAGTCAGCTTGGGCGATTGTTGTGGCAGAGAATGTGTTGGTTTCCAGGATATCGGCCCCTGCAATGGCAAAGGTGTACTGAATATCTTCGACTGCCTTAGGCTGCGTGAGAACCAGCAGGTCGTTGTTGCCCTGCTGCGGGTGATCGGGATGGTAGTGGTGGCGGCAACCTGGTCCGTGAATGTGGCCATGCCCCGTGAAATCGTCTTCGGATAGCCCAAGGGTCTGGATCATTGTTCCCATCGCGCCATCGAGTATCAGTATCCGTTCCGCCGCGAGTGTGCGGAGCGTGGCCAGCGCGGGTGTTTCGGGCAGTGCAAAATTCAACATGAGACATCAATCCGATGGGGTGTATCAACAAGTAACATAGTCCCGGCAGTACTTGAGGTAAAATGATAGTTAGGCGGGATTATCATGAGCTGGTTTCATGTTGGGATTGGCTCAATTGCGGTGTGCCCAATTCGCGATTGCATCAACCAATGTCGTTTTCCGGGCAGTCGAACAGCGATCCGTCACCTACTCGAAAAGGGCAAGGTGCCGCCCCCTGAGATTCGTGTCGAGCGAGCCGACGGGAGCGGAGAATTGGGAAGCCGGTGAAAGTCCGGCACTGCCCCCGCAACGGTAATGGCGTTGCAAGGGGCGCAACGAAAGCCACTGGGGTGGAGGAGCCCCGGGAAGGTGTTGCGCCCTGGCCCGATAGGGTCGCGCCAAAGTCCGGAAACCAGCCTTCGCATAACGTCAAACCGCGGGTGGCGGTGCGGGCGCAGGTTTGGGTCCGGCTCCTCTTTTTTTCGGCCTTGGTCTGTCGTTCATGCTGCCTCCCGCACCAGCACGCCGCGGGGCGCGGCAGGAGGCCAGATATGACCACCACTCCGATCAGCGAATTGCTGGCGCGGCGCAAGCCGGGCTATGCACTTGAGCAGGCATTCTACACCGACCCGGACGTGTTCCGGACGGATATGGAGAGGATCTTCTATCGGGATTGGCTCTTTGTCGCGCCGACCTGTGATCTTCCGAAACCCGGAAGTTACATCACCCACCAGGTGGGCGATTGCGGCGTGATCGTCGTGCGCGGTCAGGACGGCGCCATCCGCGCGTTTCACAACTCCTGCCGACACCGAGGATCGGTTCTGTGCAAAGCTTCAAAAGGAACGAACCCCAAGATCGTCTGCCCCTATCACCAGTGGACCTATGAGCTTGACGGTCGGCTCCTTTGGGCCCGCGAGATGGGGGATGATTTTGACCGCAGCCAACATGGGCTGAAGCCGGTACATTGCCGCGAGCTTGCGGGGCTCATCTACATTTGTCTGGCTCCTGTTGCACCGGATTTTAACAGCTTTGCAGATATGGCGGCGCCCTATCTGGCGGTGCACGACCTGAGCGACGCCAAAGTCGCACATGAAATAACCATTATTGAGAACGGCAACTGGAAGCTCGTTTGGGAGAACAACCGCGAATGCTATCATTGCGGGGGCAACCACCCAGGCCTTTGCCGGTCCTTCACGGATGATCCGACAATCACGGGCATTGAGGAAGGGGTGAGCCCGCCGCATCTGCAGGCACATTTCGACAAGATGGAGGCGCAGGGGTATCCGTCCCAGTTCCGCATGTCGGAGGATCTGCAATACCGATTTGCACGGATGCCACTATTGCCGGGCGCAAAGAGTTTCACGATGGACCTCAAGCCCGCCACCGCCAAAATCCTCGGTCGGGTGCGCGACGACACCGCCGGGACACTCCTGAAATATCACTATCCCACAACCTGGAACCACTTCCTGCCGGATCACTCGATCGTCTTCCGGGTGACGCCGTTGACGCCGATGACCACTGAAGTCACGACGAAATGGCTGGTACACGAGGATGCCGTTGAGGGTGTGGACTATGACCTCAAGCGCCTGACCGAGGTGTGGATCGCGACCAATGACGAAGACCGGCAGGTCGTCGAGGACAATCAGAAAGGGATCAACTCCCCCGCCTATGAGCCGGGTCCCTATTCGCCTATCCACGAAACCGGCGTGATGGGGTTTGTTGATTGGTATTGCAACACCTTGACACGGCGGCTCCACCCCGTCGCTGTTGCGGCGGAATAGGCTTATGAACGACATGTCCGACGTTCCGGCACGCGCAATTTGGTCGGATGATGAGATGCTGGAATGCGTCTCGGTCATCCCGGAGGTACCGAATACAGCGACCTTCACGTTCCGAGCCCCGTCCGGGGCGCTCTTCGACTTCCTGCCAGGGCAGTTCCTGACACTGGAAATCCCCGCGCCGGGCGCTGTCGTGCATCGCACCTATACGATCTCGTCCTCACCGTCGCGACCCCGGTCGATCTCGATCACCGCGAAGGCGCAGGTGGACAGCGTCGGGACGCGCTGGATGCTAGACAACCTCGCTCCGGGTGTTCGGATCAAGGCGCTTGGGCCCGCCGGGCTGTTTTCGCATCTTAACCATCCGGCTGAAAAGTACTTCTTCATCTCGGCCGGGTCCGGCATCACACCTATGATGTCTATGACCACATTTATGTTCGATCTGGGCAGCGAACCGGATGTCGTCTTCGTCAACTGCGCGCGCAAACCGGGCGAGATCATCTTCCGCGAACGTTTGGAACACATGGCCTCGCGTGTGCCGGGCATCGACCTAAAATGGGTGGTGGAAACCCCAGACCGCTATGCGCCGTGGACCGGGTTTCAGGGGCAGTTCAACCAGCTGATGCTGGGCCTGATAGCGCCGGATTACCTTGAGCGCGAAGTGTTCTGCTGCGGGCCTGAACCCTTCATGCAAGCGGTCCGCGAAGCCTTGCAGGGGCTGGGCTTCGATTTGGATCGCTACCATCAAGAAAGCTTCCACGCGCCTGTAGAAACTGAGGCCGATGCACCGACACTGGACGATGTGGTTCCGGATGAGGACACGCGGGCGGAAGTCACGTTCTCCGCCTCTGGCGTGACCGCAAAGGTCCTGGAGACAGAGACCATTTTGGCGGCGGCCAAGGCGAACGGGCTCAACATCCCCTCGGGATGCACCTTTGGCGTCTGCGGGACATGCAAGATCCGTAAGACAGACGGCGAAGTGCATATGGTCCACAATGGCGGCATTTCAGAGGACGATATTGCCGGGGGTTACATCCTCGCCTGCTGCTCGAACCCTATTGGCAAAGTGTCTGTCGACGTGTGATAATTTGCGCGAACCGGGCGGAGAGCGACGATGTCTGATCAAATGCCAGTACAATCTCAACTATGGATGGGTGTTCTCGTGGCGGCCGCCATCCTTTTCAGCTTTGCCTTGGCCTGCGGCATGCCGTTCGCGGCTCTCGGCGCCTTGGCCGTACTGACGTCGCCCACCCGGGATGCGCTGGCTTTGGCGGTGCTCGGCTGGCTTGCCAATCAGGTGATCGGGTTCGGCTTTCTCGGGTATCCACTTGACGTCATGACCCTGGCATGGGGGATCGCGCTCGGTCTGTCCGCGCTAGCCGCGGTCGGTGCCGCGCGCCTTGCTGCACGTCAGCTGCGTGTTGCCAATTCACTCATTCGGCCTGCAATCGCATTCCTGGCGGCCTGGGCGGCGCAACAGGGCGTCGTGCTCCTTGCAAGCCTCGTGCTTGGCGGAACTGCGAGTGCCTTCACAGCCTCCGTCGTCTGGTTCATCTTTTGGACGAACGCGTTGGCCTTCTTGGTTTTGCTCGGCATTCAAATTGCCGGAGAGAGAATCGGCTTGGCACGGCCGCTGCAGTCTCAGGTAGTTGGGTAGTAGATCGCACCGGGAAGATAAGCGCGCGGGAGGTCCATGCCCGCAGGCAGCGCGCGACCCGTTGCCAAATGATCCGGCAAAAGATGGGTATGCGGGCCTGCCGGAGAGGCTCCTCCGGGCGCGGGGATCGGTGTCGACACTTCGATGCGTCCAAGCGCGCTTTCCACGACCCGAATGGGGCTTTCGCGCAAGAGATCCGGCCCGATCTGTGGCAAGGCCGCGGATAGTGAATGCCCGGCGACAGAAGTCAAAGCGTCTCTGACAGCGCCGGGTTCAACGCGCACGCAGAAGCGCGCCTCTTTTCGGTCAAGCCCCAGGTCAAAAAGATGCTTCTGCCGATCAGCGGTTGAAACCGCTCCTATGTCATGTCCAAGATCGGCAATGTTATTGGTCACCGACACACGTCCGCGCTCGCGTTTAACGGCAAGAACGACGCGTTGCCGCGCAGGTGGCGTGTCGGCTGTATCGAACGTGAGCGCCCGCAGGTCGTCATCGATGTCGAAACGCAGAGCACCGCCGTCGGTCAGGGCGACAACCTGTGTACCTTCGCGCCTCAATTCGACCGTTTCACCGGGCTTTGCTTTGAATTCGGCAACAGCGCCAACGACGCCAACGACCCATGTGCCGGACGCCCGAGAGAGGCTTTCGACGACGAATTTGCGTATGTCTTCTGTGGTCCAGGGCAGCCTCCGGCAAGCCAAGCCGAGCTTTGCGAACCTTCCAGGTAGCTCCTCCCAGACGGACATCCGTTCGGCCTCGCTTCGCAAGCGCCAATCCGCGATCTCATCTCCGGTCCGCGCGCAGCCGAAGCACCAACCCGTCGCGTCATCCAGTTTGCAGGTGCCAACACAGGGACTTGCGATATTCATCGTTCAGGCCTCGACATTTTTCCGCGGACAAAGCGGCAAGTATTGCGTCCAATCCATTTGTCAAAGCGGCGGGACCCGGCTGCAGAACGATCGGCGACTTGATCTCGAAGATGCGCCTATTGCGCACCGCGAGTATTTCCTCCCAGCCGGGCCGTATTGGACATGCAGGAACTTGGGAAACGCATGTGTCAGAAGAAGTTGCCCGAAAGATGGATCAGCGCGCGTCAGCGCGATTCCAATAACTCTCAATGGGCACTAAACCCGCAGTCGAGGTGCCACTCAGTGCGTCACGTGACGTTCTCTACCGTGACAATTGCGCAGAGGGCCATAGCGGCGTCCCACAGCCAAGACAGGCTGAGTAATGACCCCGCGATTTTGACCTGCATTGTCCCAGATTAGGGGCGTCGGATAAGAGGTCACGCCCAGATCCCGCACGTCATGATAAGTCTGCGCGATCATCGGATGATCTTGGGTTGCCATGAAAAATCTCTGCCGTGTTGAGGCGCGGCAAATTCAGCTTGTCGCACAGATCACCATACGTCTTTGCCGCGTTCAAATCGCGCCCGTGCATAAAGTGCTCAACCGAAAGCGCCTCAGCAAACCGCACAACGTTTTTGGACAAGGTCAGAGATTTCATGTCCATCACTACCAACTGGGTGGGGCTGAAATGCTCATCGGCGATCTGTCCTAACGCACCATGTCAAAAAACGCCTCACCCACGGGCTGACGAGTGACCCCTATCATCTTAGGGGCCGCCTTAGAAATATAGCCCAAAATGTCGCTATAGGGCCCAACCAGATCACCTTTGATCAGGCCAGCGGGTATGGCATGGCCAGATCGGCAAAACCCGCTGCATCAGCAAAATTCTCATGCGGCAACTGCTTGGGTTTCACCATGAGAGTTGCTGCGTCAACTCATTGTCGGCAAAGTCCGCGTGGCGCAGCGAATGACCGCAAAGCGGGATGCAAACGCAGAAAGTCGATGCTGTGCTGAGTGACCGGTATAGGCCGTCATTTCCGGGACGGGCTTTCCATGAGCGGCACGCGTTGCAATCGACTGAAGGCTCAGAACCCAGACTGCTCCTTTTAGAGCGCAGCGCAGGTCAGCTTTCATACCTTGGCCTTAAACGCGTCACGTATCGCGGCTTTCATGGAACCTTGAGGCTCGTCCTTACTCGGCTTGCGCGATGCCATCACCAGCTTGGAGGCAGGCGTGCTGCCAAAGCCCAATGCCTCGCTCACTACCGACAAACCGGCATGAAGCGATGAGCGGCCAAGCAGACCTACTGCGATCCCGGCTTCTACCGCTGCAAGCACGCCAGAGACGCTTTGGCTGGAGTAAACAACGCGATATGGTTTTCCGCGCGCTTGCAATGATATGCTTGCAGCATCCCGCCACCAGCACGCATGATCGAACAAGGCTACCGGAAGGCTTTCATCGACCGGAAAACTGCGATGTGCCGACGACACCCAACAAGTCGGGTCTTCGTACAGAACTTCCTCGTGCATTGATGGGTCTTCGACCTCATAAATCGCAAGATCCAACAAACCCCTGTTGAGGTCCTCGGGAAAACTTGTGCTCAACGCGCAGGTCACATCCAAATCGACTTTCGGATGCTGGCGGGTAAAGGTCGCAATGATCGCAGCGAGTTTGGTCCGTCCATGATCGTCGGGTATGCCCAAGCGTAACTTCCCACTTAAAGAGTTTTGGGAGATCTCTTGTAGCGTCGCGTCGAGACGAGCCGTTACCTCCTGCGCGACAGGGAAAAGCTTTCGTCCCGCGTCGCTCAGAACCACCCCGCGACCATGCCGGTCAAATACGGGCTGACTCAGGATGGCTTCGAGACGTTTGATCTGAAGACTCGTCGCAGACTGAGACCGATGGATGCGAGCAGCACCCTCCGTAACGCTACCGGCCTCAGCCACGGCGACGAAGGTTCGCAGAAGATCGCTGTCCAAATTTTCCATCTGTTTTTTCAATAACAGAAATTGAAACTACCCGTTTCACAGATGCCTGTTCGATGGCTATTTTTCAAGGTCAAAGGAGCATCCCATGTCTGATCAGACCGCTGCCCACCGAACATCCAACCGGAAACTCTTGGTGTGGGGCGTATCTCTGACGCTTTTGGTAGGAATCGGCGTCGGATGGCCGGACCACGCAGCGGACGCCGCAAGGTTCGTCATGTGGAGCCTGATCGTCGTCGCCCCTATCGTCGTTCCAGGTATTGTTCTTGCGGCTTGGATCATTGCCAGCGGCGCGGATGCCCACATCGCTGGCGCATTCGACGGCAGGACGATGCGAACTGTGTTGGCGGCGTCGCTCATCGGAGCCATTACGCCTGTTTGCGGTGTGACGGTACTGCCTTTGATGGCCGGATTGCTGGCAGCGGGCGTGCCACTTGCTCCAATCATGGCATTTTGGCTGTCCTCACCGGTAACGGACCCGGCAATGCTCGCGACAACCGCTGCAACCCTTGGTCTGAGCTTCGCGATTGGCAAGACGCTGTCCGCCTTCGGATTGGGACTATTCGGCGGCGCGATCACCGGGCTTTTTGTCAAGACACCCTGGGCGATGAATGCGCTCCGAGACAATAGCTTGGCGCGCCAACTAAGTGCTGCAAGATGCAGCGCGGATCGACCGTTCGATCCAAGGGTTTGGCGGTCTGAGGCGCGACGGCAGTCCTTCAGCAGACAATTCGGGGCGACCACGCGTCTGATCCTGGTCTGCCTGATCCCGGCCTTTGCCGCCGAGTATGCCCTGAACGCCGTACTCACGCCGGGCGCACTGGCAGCATATGTTGGCGAAGACAAATGGTGGGCCATACCCGCCGCTGTCTTCGTCGGCGCGCCTGCTTACATCGACGGTTACGCCGCACTGCCGCTCACGCGAGGGTTGATCGACAACGGCATGTCCGAAGGCGCGGCGATGGCATTCCTCGTCTCGGGCGGCGTGGTCAGTATCTGGGGCGCGATGGCCATCGCACCGATTCTCAAATTGAAACCGTTCATGCTTTATCTGCTGCTTGCGGTCTTAGGATCACTCGGCGCGGGGTATGTCTTCGGATGGATTGTCTAAGGCAAACCTTAAGCGGCGATCGGACTTTCAGCGACCCGCAACAAGGCCCGATGTGCCGACTTTGGGCACACCATTGATCTCGCAGGTGCAGCAAATGGCAGAGTTGGCAAATCTGCACTGCGGCATTGCCGTACTCGATAAAGCTGCGGAGTAGGTCATCCTGACTTGGGGGAGTTTTGCGCTCCTTGCGATATACCGCCTTCGATCCAATGACTGCAGAGAAGTCATACTTCCGCATTGTCGCGCCAAAACGAAAGCCAGCTATTGGTAGACAGATAACAAATTAGTTGTATGGTACAACTATGAGCCAGACAGTTTCTATGCAGCGCGTCGACATTCTTCGGTCAGCTTCACGTGACATCGTGCGGACACTTGGGTTTATGCAGAAAGGAATAGCTGGAACCGGGCTATCTCCGTCAGCCGTACACACAATCATAGAATTGGGCTACGGCACAGTCACAAATGCGGGTGATCTGGGCGATATGCTTCGTTTGGAGAAGTCGTCGATCAGTCGTCTTGTTCGGAAACTCACTGAAGACGGATTGATTGAGGCTAATTCAAACCCCGCCGACCGGCGATCTCGGAATCTTGCTCTGACTGAGGACGGCAAGGTTCTCCTGAAAACACTTGAAGACTTCGGACGCCGGCAAATGAGGTCCGCCTCTGAACATCTTGCGAAGGATGAGCTTACAAAGGTCGAAATAGGTTTGACGCTCTTCGCCAAGGCACTGAGACGAGATGAAAGCCACGCTTCGCGCTCTAGAGCCATGGAAATTCGCCAAGGTTATTGCCCGGGTGTGATTGCTTATGTAGTTGGCCTTCACGCCTCGTATTACGCGACCAACTATGGGTTTGGTGCCGTCTTCGAGAGGAAGGTTGCAACCGAAATGTCAGAGTTCATGGGGCGCATAGATAGCCCTGCGAACACGACATTCTCTGCTTTTCTTGGCGATACACTTGTTGGATCGGTATCGCTTGATGGAGAGGACCTTGGAGAAGGTGTCTGCCATCTCAGGTGGTTCATCGTTAGTCCCGAGGCCCAAGGCATGGGTATCGGTAATGTGCTTCTTGAAAAGGTAACGTCATTTGTTGATGCGGCAGGTTTCGAACGGACGCGTCTCTGGACTTTCAAAGGGCTTGATGCGGCGCGCCACCTATATCAAAAGCACGGGTTCGAACTCATTCGTGAAAATCGCGGCAAGCAGTGGGGCACCGAGGTTATCGAACAAGAGTTCGAGCGAAAGCGGGCCTAAACTAGCTGGATTTGAGCGGTAGCAAAGTGTCGCCGAAGGACCTCTTGATGTCTCTAAGCTCAAGACGGGCCATGAGAGGTCTCTGATCTGGGAATGGAATGCCCCAGGGCCACTTTTGCCCTCGAGCGAAAACACTTAGCGGGTCATCAGCTTTTCGGCGATGGCTTTGAGCTCGACTGCACCATCTTCCGGCGTTGCATCACCTTCGATCGCCACACGGATAGTGGAGGCCTGTTCGCGCCAGATTTTCTCAGACTGCGTACCATGATAACCTGACCAGGGGCCTGCGCGGTGATATTGCATTGCGGGAGTCGCGTAGTAGGGTTCCGCCTCATAGAAGGCGCCCATGTACTCGGTTCCTAACACCTGTACGTTGGTCGGCAAATTGCCTGTGATCTCGGCGGTGACCTGCTGGCCGCGTGGACCGCTCACGAATTTGATATATTCCCAAGCCGCTGCGATCTTCTCAGCATCCTGCGTGGTGATGATGGCCGCGTTGCCACCTGTCGGCAGCTTATCTTCCGCATCATTCCAAACGGTGAATGGGTGTGAGTGCAGATCAAAGGCGTCCCCCACACGTTCCTGCATGTTGCGCGCACCCGCTGGTAACAAACCCCAAAGCCCCATGCGGCCCTCGGTAAAGGCGGCGAACTGGGTTTCGCGGTCCAGATCGGTGCGGAGGCCACCTTCGTAATGCAGACGCTTGGCCATCTTCATGGCCGCAACCGCATGCCCGTTTTCGTGAAAGGCGACGGCCTGACATCATTCGGCCCCCCTTGCTGTAGGATCAGGGTCTGAAAGCCCCAGTCGTCCCCGTTGATGAGCCAAATGAACATCGGGAGAATATCCTCCCCCAACGCGTAGATCTTCTGGGCGGCACTGATCAGCCCGTTCCAGTCGGTGAGGAAGAAGTTGTCCGGGTCGAGCCCTGCCTCACGGAAGAGATCAGCGTTGTAATATCGCTGGATCACGCGGGCGTTGAACGGCACGTCATACCGCAGCCCGTCGATGCGGCCCAGGCCGAGTATGGCATCGGTATAGTTCTCTTCGGTCCAGCCTTCGCCTTCAGCTTCCATCAGCCGGCCCATGTCCACGATCTGACCGCGCTCAGTAAGGGCGCGTGAAAGAGAAGGGCGTTGATTGCAAGCCTGAAATGCGCAGTCGGGCAGCCTGTTTGTGGCGGAACCACGGAAGAGTTTGAGGTGCGTATCGCCGTAGTTCCTGGCGTGGGAGTCGTACTTGACCTCTATCTCAAGCACCGCCACACAATTGAGATTTTCCACGCTCGTGTCGGTCAGTAGCGACTGGAACTGATAAGTCCATTCTCCGAAAGGGGGCGGAAAATAAGGAGTTTAGACCGGAAGTGGCCGACATTGATCCATTTGCACTGGTTGGTTCGCATGTCTATGGCGCTGTCTGGAACAGTCTTTTTGAAGACAAGTGTTCGCTGGAAATCGAACGGCATGTCGAGAACAGTTTGAGAATTGTGATGAGTGAATTGCTGATGTTTTCTTGACAGAGTCGGAATGAAAGGTCCGTTCCGAACCGCCCGTCACGAATTGCATTGTCTGACAGGCCCGGCTCGGACTTTTTCGATGAACTCCGTGAACAGTTTCGTGAAAAGCCGTCAGCGAATAACTCAAGCCGGACCGAAACTTGTTTTAAAGCGTTGCTTACAAATGCAAAAAATTTGGCGTGCCTCACAGAGTTCGTGACTATTTCCCAAGCTTATACGCGGTATTCGGACCAAGAATTTCCAATATACCCACGCATCCGCACTTGGTTGAACAGCGGAGAGGCCTCAGTCTTGGTCTGATCTCCGCGGCAACCAAATCTCAAGCGGAGATCACCCATGCTTTCCGAACTACTTGCTAGCCTGCGTGCCAGATTGCTGACGACCTCGTCAGTGGCCCAGGAAACTGTTCGCGACGGACAGACACTGACCAATGGCTTTTTCCAAAATACCGTTGTCGATAACACGCCTGCTTTCGTACTGAACAATGACCTTTCCCGGTTCCTGAACTTTGGCAAGGTCGAAACCAACGGCGCAACGTCCGCCGTATCGGTCGAGGCTGAGGACGTTCAGGTCTTTAACTTTCGCACGGGCAGTATTGAAGCCAATGGCGTGGACGCCACAGGCATCGAAGTGACCGACGGCTCCAGCGCCGACATTCGCAACTTTGGCAGTATTGCGGGTGAGTTGAATGGTGTTGAATTCAGTGGCCTGAACAACTCGGGCACGCTCGACAACTTCCGCGGTGGCGTCATTTCGTCCGACAGCCGAGCGGTCGAGATCGAAGGCGAAGGCATCAGCGTTCGCAACTTTGGTGACATTGTCGGCACCAACAACCAGCGCAATGGTACCATCTACACCAACGCGACCGCAGAAGATGTCAGCATCTCGAACTTCACGGGCGGCACAATTGACGCAGGTGAAGGCAACGACGGCGCTGGAATTTCGTTCCAGGTTGGTGACGAAGTGGGCGACGTGGTATCGAACTCCGTCTTCAACGGGTTTGGGGCCACCATTCAAGGACGCGGCCAAGCGGCCTCGAACACCGGCGGTGCGGGCGACGGCATCCGCATCAACAATGGCGCGGAAGGCACAGTGTCTGACACGGACATCGTGAACTCCGGCCTCATCTCTTCGGAAAGCAACAACGGCACAGCGGCAGGTATCCGCATCGCCGACGGCGCCGCAGCCGAAGGTCGTATCCTGAACACATCCACCGGTGTAATCGAAGGCGTGCGCAATGGTCTGTACATCGGCGAGGCCGAGCATGACCTTGATGTTCTGAACTTCGGGACGATCCAGTCGGACAGCCGCGCTTTTAACATCGATGGTACGGGCGTTGATCTGACCAACGCCGGCGACATCCTTGGGACCGGCGATCAGCGCAACGGCACCGTCTATGCCGATGGTACGGCGGATGATTTCAGCGTGCGCAACCTCGCAAGCGGCACAATCGATGCCGGGGAAGGTAACCAGGGCTCTGGTTTTGGTGCCGAGATTGGCGGTGCCGCCGATGGGGCGAACAGCTTCACCCTCGACAACGCCGGGACGATCCAGGGCCGCGGAAATGCAGCCGCAGGCACGCCGCTGGCAGGCGACGGGGTCCGGATCGGCAATGTTGGCAATGTCGGTGTAACCGATGCCGTCATAACCAACTCCGGTACCATCACATCTGAAGGTGCCAACGGCACTGTTGCCGGTGTTCGCGTCGTGAACGGGATCGACTTCAAAGGTGAGTTGAACAACGCCGGGACGATTTCCGGCGTGCAGAACGGTGTCTACTTCGGCACGGGCGATCATAACGGTGGCTCGTTTGTGAACGAAGCGGGCGGCGTGGTCTCTTCTGGAAGCCGCGCGCTGAACATCGATGGTGACGGGCTGGAAGTTGTGAACGAAGGCACGATCCTCGGCACAGGCGATCAGCGCAACGGTACCGTGTACGCCGATGGCACCGCTGACAATTACACCTTTACCAACACGGGCACCGTTGACGCGGGGCTGGGCAACAACGGCTCTGCCGTGTCGCTGCAAACCGGCGACGTGGATGGTGATGTCGTGTCGGCGGCCATCTTCAACGACGATCTGTTCCAAGGCCGCGGTGATGCGGTGGAGGGCAACACGATCGGTGACGGCCTGCGCCTCTTCAGCAACCAGGAAGACGCAAGCTTTGCCGGCTTGGTGCAGAACGAAGGCGTCATTGCCGGGTCCGAAGACAGCGACGCCGCCGCCGGTATCCGCATCGACGGTGGTCTGAACCTGCTCGGCGCGATCCTAAACGACGGTGAAATCACCGGCACGGTCAACGCCATTGATGCCCGCGAAGCAGGCGACGTGACATTCGTCAATGACGATGAAGGTGTGGTGAATGGTAACGTGTTACTTGGTGCCGGAGACGACATCGTTGTGGACCTTGGTCAAATCAACGGTGTCTTCGACGGCGGCGCTGGCGATGACGTTCTGATTGCCGGTCAAGGCGACAACGTGATTGTCGGTGGCCTGGGCAACGACTTCATCGAAGGTGGTGACGGCATCGATACTGCCGACTTCTCGGACCAGGATGTTGCGGTCACTGTCAACCTTGGCGCCAACGGCAATGGCACGGCGACCCGCGAAACCGGGTTCGCGGTGTCCGTCGAGAATGTTGTGGTCGGGGCATCCTTGCAGCCCACCCAGAACATCAACGACGCCGCCGGATTTGTCTCAGAAGCCATCGCCGGGAACCTCTACTACAACATCCACACGGCAGACTTCCCCGGCGGCGAAATCCGCGGCCAGTTCGAAGTTGTCAGCGATCAGGGCGACGGGCACGGGCGTGTCATCGAACTGGTGGCGACACTCGACGCAAGCCAGGAACCTGGTCCGACCTCGGACAGCGATGCGACAGGCACGGCGACACTGACCATCTCGGTCGATGAAGCCACAGGTCAGGTTGTCTACTCCTCGGAACTGACCGTGACGGGCCTGAACGAAGCGGACCTGCAAACGCCGGTTCCGGGCGTCGTGTCGGCCATCCACCTGCACAACGCACCTGCCGGGATCAACGGCCCCATTGCGCAGGACACGCTGGTGGATGCCGGTGCAACCATTGACGCAGATGCGCCCACGGGTGTGTCGGGTCTGGATGTCATCGACGAAGTGGTCGAGACAGACATCCTCAGCTCGATCGAGAATGTGATCGGATCGGACGATGGCGACGTCATTATCGGGTCAAATGCCGACAACACCTTGTCGGGTGAAGACGGTGATGACCTGCTGGATGGTGGCCAAGGGGACGACCTGCTGCTTGGTGGCGAAGGATCTGACACGTTCACCTTCGAAGGGCTGTTCGGCAAAGACACGGTTGGCGACTTTGAGGTTGGTGTGGACCGGTTGGACTTCTCCGATTTCGGCCCGGACTTCGCCCAGAGCCTCGTTGTGTCGCAGGACGGCGAAGACGCCCTGCTGACCTTCTCTTCGGACGCCTCTGTGCGCCTCGAAGGTGTCAACAGCCGCGACTTCTCTGACGACGACTTCGTCACCTGATCAAAGCACATCTAGGTGGCGGCACATGTCGCCACCTCTTCACGCTGAAAAGAGATCACTCAAATGTTTCAGAAAAAATCCACCGTCAAATCCGCATGGGGCAGGCTGCGCAGCGGCTTTGTCGCCATCGGCTTCTTCAGCATGATCCTGAATCTGCTGATGTTGGCCGGCCCCCTCTACATGCTGCAAGTCTATGATCGCGTGCTGACCAGCCAGAACATGGACACCCTGATTGCCCT
>CALCOY010000004.1 GCA_937897325.1 uncultured Shimia sp. | reverse complement strand
TTGCGTTGAAAACCCAGTCTGACAGCTTCACTTCACACCAGAGAAGACGGCCATCAAGGCCATGTTTCCGGCGGATTGAGGACGCGTCGATCAGGCCGAAACCGTCAACTTGCTCCTCGTCTCCGGTGACAATGTTCGTTCTGATTCTAGTCCCTTCGAGACGATCAAGTGCATCGAGCAGGGACTGATATTCCCGGCCACTTGTGCCCCGGTTAGTGAAGATGAGCAGCTCTCTTGAGTTGATGCGGACACGAGGCGAAACGGCTTCGCCTTCCTTCAGCTTCGCCATGATCTGACTTATGCAGTAGATTAGAATGTCCTTGTCATAAATCGTCGCCAGACCTTTAACGCTCGGCGTGATCTGAAGCCATTTATCGCCATTCTCATAGCGCTTGACTGTCGTCTCCGGCTTCTTTGAGAGTGAATAGAACGGATGCTCCATGTGCTGCATCACATCCTTCAGGACAGCGTCAGCGACATCACAAATGAACAGATCGTGCTGCGGATGACGATCCGGCAGGAGCGGGGCAAGAGCATTCGTGTTATCAGTTACCATGAGTCGACATTCGTGGTTTTAGTTACCGCAGTCAAGATTCGTGTTATCAGTTACCAAAAGCAGGATTTCAGTTACCGAGATTCGTGTTATCAGTTACCAAAGATCAGAGTAAGCAGAACATTTTCAAGTACTTACACGAATTCCATGCACACGTAACACAGATTCTAACACATATATAACACCCAGCTTCACACGCAGAACTGAACCAGAACCTACATAACTCGAAGCTCCTTCACAGAACACGCCCCTCACCTTTGCAGGGGAAGGGCGCTCGGAGCTATCTCCGTTCACGGTCATCGGCGTCCCCGCCTGTACCGCAGAGACATCCTACCATGATATCTTTGTTCCATAAATATCCCGGAGGTGAATGCCCCTTCGGGGCAGAGGAGGCAGAGCCTCCTGACCGTCCGCGGCGGCCTATTGCTTAGAAATGGCTAAGGCGGCAGATCGAACGCCTTTCTTCATTCGTTGTACCGGACGCAGATGTGCGTGCCGGTTGTTGTTATGGTCCAGGCATACCCAACCATCAGCTCGCATGAGACCTTTGTGGTGCCCAAGAGAGCGGGAAGCGTGAGCGTCATCACAAGGGCGAGGACAAGCGCACCCAGCCCAAACAAAGGCCACCGAGACTTCCATTGCTTCAGCTTCTGTTCCCGTTCCCAAAGCTGGCGCTGAGCCTCTGTCCGGTCCTGATCCGCCTTGCTGAGAACCTCTCGGGTGTAGCTTGATACTTTGAGCAGATCACTGGACGTCTGTTTGATATCTTTCATCCGCTCTTCGAGTCGTTTGTCGATCACTTCGACCGCATATTCCGCATACTGGTCCGGGTCCGTCTGATCCTGCGTAGCCTTTGCAGCGCGCCGGGCCTCATTTGCCGCTGTGGTCGCATGATTGACGGCCTTGGTCTGTTCCTGAACGTAATCGTTCATGTCCAGGACAAGGTTGCCAAGCCGTTCGAGCGTTTCGCGCAGCTCACCGTCAGAAAGCGGGGCAGGGGAGGCGGCATCGTCAGACATAGCGGGTCACTTTCTCATCAATGGGCCTGCGGCGGAAACAGCCCCCGGAATTCTGGATCGGCGTAATAACGCAGCTTCTGTGCCAGCGCCGAGGGCTGGCCCTGCACGCGCAGGAGCTGGACGTTCGGCGGCATCTGCATGATTTCATCGGGGGTCAGAAGATCGCGACCCGTCAGGTGGTTCGAGAAACTGGGGCCATCGCCAGGCTTGAAGCTGTCGGTCTGGAAGCCCGTGGTTTCCTGGCCGATCATCTGGCTCAGCCATTTGGCTGTCTCGAAGTCATTCACACCGAAGACCTGTTGCACCCCGGCATTGGCGATGAAGGTGTTGGCTCGGTCGCCATAGAGGTCCTTGAGCTGGCTCATGTCCTGCAGGACCGGCCAGAGTTGCAACCCGTAGCCTGCCATGAGCCCCATGGCGCGCTCCACGGCCTCCAGACGGCCCAGAGCGGCGAACTCATCGAGCAGGAAGAGGGTAGGGGTGCTGAGGCGTTGTGAGGCGCTCTGAACGCCTGTGGTGGCCGTCAGGCCCGCCGGTGTCGCCGACACTTCGGCATCTCGCGCGATGTCCTGGAGGGCCTGAGAGACAAGGAGGCGCAGCCAGCGGCTGTAGGCGTCCATTCGGTTCGGAGGCAGCACCAGAAACACCGAGGTGATCCGATGGCGCAGATCGGCGAACGCGAAGTCCGAGCGCGCCAGACACTTTGCGATCCGGGGTGAGTCGAGGAAGTGCGTATGGCGTTGCGCGTTCGACAGCACGGAAGCGGCTTCCCGGTCGGCCTTGCCAAGGAAGCGATTGGCAGCGCGGGCGATCAGCCCACCCGCTGCATCGCTGTCCTGCATCAGCTCCAAGAGCGCCTTCAGCCGATCCGGGGACAGGGTGAGGTATTCTCGGACGGTGGCGAGAGACCGACGGTCGCGATCCTCATGGCAAACGCAAAACATGATCAGCCCGCCGAGGATGGCTTTGGCCTCCTCGTTCCAGTGCGCCTCCGTCACCTGTCCCGGCGGGTCCATGACTAGGGCCTCGGTCAGAGAGGCGGCATCCTCACCCAGATCGAGACTGTCCGGGGTCAATCGGTCTAGGGGGTTGTAGCAAGCGGAGGGGTGACCGCTGACCTCAAAGGGATCAAGAACGTGCGTTGTCCCGATGCGCCGCCGGGCCTCGCCCGCGATCCGCGCGTTCTCGCCCTTGGGGTCGATGACCAGAACCGAGCGGTCCACGCCCAGAAGGTTCGGGATCACGGTGCCGACGCCTTTCCCGGCCCGTGTTGGGGCGAGCGTGATCAGATGGGCGGGACCGTCATAGCGCAGCAACCGCCCGGTGTGCGGATTGCGCCCGATCAACAGACCGTCACCGCCCTGGTGCTTCTTCAGCTCTTTGCGATTGGCGAAGCGGGCGGAGCCATGACTGTCGCCGGTCAGCCCGAAAAAGTCATCGGCCCCGGAGACCATGCGCCAATACTGGAAACCGAAGACTGCACCGATGAAGGTGGGCGGCAGAAGTACCGCCCATTCCCAGGTCGACTGACCAAGCGGAGGACCGAAGGTCGAGAGCGCGACGACGCCACCGATCAGGAAGCCGATCATCGCACCGAATGCTGTGCGCCCGATCATCCATCCGAGCAAAACAGGTGTCGCGATCAGGCGATAGAAGAACCGGGCCAACCCGCCCATGAAGAGCATGAGAGAGCGCATCACCCGGACCCGTTAGGATTAGAGAGCGGGGTAGGGGAGCCGTCGCCGCCGGAGGCCGTGTCTCCCCACTCGGCGAAGGCTTTCCGATCCTGGTCACGGGAGAGGTTGCGGATCAGGCGGTCCACCATCGCGGCCGCCCCGGAATCCCGTTCCGCAAGATCAAGCAGCGCGCCCCCGAGGATCACCTTGCGCCTTGTATCGAGCTTGCGCTGTTTCGTGGCTTCCCGATTGCGCAGGGCCTGAAGCCGGGCCTTGGCCTGGGCGTATCGCTTCTCGGCGCGTTCCAGTTCCGTCTCGGCCATCTCTCAAACCAACCGTGTTCATTCACGTCAGGGTTGAGAGACTCGACCATCCATCTAAGATAACAAGGGTCATCCAAATCATGTCTGCCTTTCGGCGGAACATGGCGGATAACAAGGCGCGGATCGGCAGAGGTCCGCGAAGAAGGGCAGGGTGCACGACCTGTTCTTGAAATATCAGACGGCAGCGCAAACCCTGAGCTGAGGATCAGTGAAGGGCGCACTTATGCAAACTCTCCACCTACGGTTCCGAGCTTTGCGTGCGATCTCTTTGGGACAGAGCCCCAGCCGATGGCAGACCCCTTCGATGCGGAGCGCATCGAAATGGGAGACGGCATCGCCTCTCCCAAACCCTCTACGACCAACC
>CALCOY010000003.1 GCA_937897325.1 uncultured Shimia sp. | reverse complement strand
GGCATGGGCTGCTCGCGCAAGCGGGTCGAGGATGCGCGCTTTACCCAAGGCAAGGGCAATTACGTCGATGACATCAAGCTGGATGGCATGTTGTTCGGCGACTTCGTGCGCTCTCCTTATGCGCATGCCCGCATCATCAGTATCGACACTGAAGCGGCACTCAAGGTGCCGGGCGTTCTGGCTGTGCTCACTGCCAAGGATCTCGAACCGCTTGGCTTGCACTGGATGCCGACCCTTGCGGGCGACAAGCAGATGGTGCTGGCCGACGGCAAGGTCCTGTTCCAGGGTCAGGAGGTCGCCTTTGTCGTGGCCGAGGACCGCTATGCCGCGGCCGATGGAATCGAACTCGTCGAGGTAGACTATGAAGAGCTTCCCGTCATCGTCGACCCTTTTGAAGCCATTCAATCCGATGTCGTGCTGCGTGAAGATCTGGTCGTCGAAGACGGCTCCGTCCCCGATGGTGCGCATGGGCCCCGGAAACATCACAACCACATCTTCACCTGGGAAGTTGGCGACAAGGACGCCACCGAACAGGTGCTGGACGAGGCGGACGTGGTGGCCGAGGAAACGCTTTACTACCACCGCACACATCCTTGTCCCTTGGAAACCTGCGGCTGCGTCGCCGCTATGGACAAAATCAACGGCAAGCTGACGCTTTACGGCACCTTTCAGGCGCCACACGCGATCCGCACCGTGGTCAGCCTGATCTCCGGCATCGAGGAACACAACATCCGGGTGATATCGCCCGATATCGGCGGCGGCTTCGGCAACAAGGTGGGCGCCTATCCGGGCTATGTCTGCTCTGTTGTGGCTTCCATCGTCACCGGCAAGCCGGTGAAGTGGATCGAAGATCGGATGGACAACCTCATGACCACGGCCTTCGCCCGCGACTACCATATGAAAGGCAAGATCGCCGCGACGAAAGAGGGTAAAATCACCGGCCTTTGGTGTCATACTATCGCAGACCACGGCGGCTTTGACGCCTGCGCGGATCCCACAAAGTTCCCCGCGGGCTTCATGAACATCTGCACCGGGTCCTACGATATTCCCGTCGCATATCTGGGCGTCGATGGGGTGTATACCAACAAGGCGCCGGGCGGGGTCAGCTACCGCTGTTCCTTCAGGGTGACTGAGGCGGTCTACTTCATCGAACGCATGATCGAATTGCTGGCGATTGAACTGAACATGGACGCGGCCGAACTGCGGCGTATCAACTTCATCACAAAAGATCAGTTCCCCTACACTGCCGCCCTGGGTTGGGAATACGATTCAGGCGACTATCATACGGCCTGGGACAAGGCCTTGAAGGCCGTCGATTATGAAGGGTTGCGGGCCGAGCAGGCGCAGCGGGTGGAGGACTTCAAATCGGGCAAAACGCGCAAACTGATGGGCGTTGGCCTCAGCTTCTTCACCGAGATCGTCGGCGCAGGCCCTGTGAAAAACTGCGACATCCTTGGGCTTGGCATGTTCGACAGCTGCGAAATTCGGATCCATCCAACGGGTTCGGCGATTGCGCGGCTCGGCACGATTTCACAAGGTCAGGGACATGCGACAACTTTCGCGCAGATCCTCGCTTCCGAAATCGGCCTGCCTGCTGACAGCATCACGATTGAGGAAGGCGACACGGACACCGCGCCCTACGGGCTTGGCACCTACGGTTCACGCTCTACCCCGGTGGCCGGCGCGGCGACCGCGATGGCTGGGCGCAAGATCCGCGCCAAGGCGCAGATGATCGCGGCGTATCTTCTCGAAGTCCATGATGATGACGTGGAGTTTGATGTGGACCGGTTTGTCGTGAAAGGCGCGCCAGAGCGGTTCAAGACGATGAAGGACATCGCGTTTGCCGCCTACAATCAGGCCATTCCGGGGATTGAGCCGGGGCTGGAAGCGGTCAGCTACTACGACCCGCCCAACATGACCTATCCTTTTGGGGCCTATGTTTGCGTGATGGACATCGACGTGGATACCGGTGTGCCTGAGATCCGCCGTTTCTATGCACTGGATGATTGCGGTACAAGGATCAATCCGATGATCATTGAAGGGCAGGTGCATGGCGGTCTGACCGAAGCGCTGGCCGTCGCATTGGGACAAGAGATCGCATACGACGATCTTGGCAACGTCAAGACCGGTACGCTGATGGACTTTTTCCTGCCGACCGCATGGGAGGTGCCGAACTATGAAACCGATCACACTGTCACGCCCTCACCGCATCATCCAATTGGGGCGAAGGGCGTAGGAGAGAGCCCCCATGTCGGGGGCGTGCCTTGTTTTTCGAATGCCGTGCATGATGCATTCCGCGCCTTTGGGCTGCGTCACAGCAACATGCCACATGATCATTGGCGGATCTGGAAGACCGCCAATGATTTGGGCCTGCACGGCTGAAGGCAGGGGTAGGGCGGGGTTAACCCCGCCTGACCGCAAAGAACATGACCTGGTCCGATCTCCAATCCTCGCTCGCCACGCAAAACTATGTGGCCTCCGATGACCTTGCCGTCGCCCTGCATCTTGCCTTGTCACTTGAACGTCCGCTTTTGCTGGAGGGGGCGGCGGGCGTGGGGAAGACCGAGGTTGCCCGCAGTCTTGCGGCCGCGCGCGATACAAAACTCATCCGTTTGCAATGCTACGAAGGGCTTGATGCGGCGCAGGCCATCTATGAATGGAACTACCAGCGACAGCTTCTGACGATCCGTGCCGCAGCCGAGGATGGTGAGACCGGTAAGGCGGTCGAGGCGCGCATCTTCAGCCGCGACTTTCTGCTGGAGCGTCCGCTTCTGGCTGCCATCACCCAAGACACGCCGCCCGTTCTTCTGATTGATGAGATCGACCGGGCAGATGAGGAATTCGAGGCCTATCTTCTGGAAATCCTGTCGGACTTTCAGATCTCCATCCCTGAACTGGGTACGATCGCAGCCAATGCGCGGCCCATCGTGATCCTGACATCCAACGGAACGCGTGATCTGTCGGATGCCCTGCGCCGTCGTTGCCTTTACACCTACGTCGATTATCCCGACCGGGCGACCGAATTGTCGATCCTCAAGGCGCGCTGTTCCGCGATTGAGGCCCGCCTGGCTGACCAGATCGTTGGCTTCGTCCAGACCCTGCGCAAAGAGGAACTGGAGAAAACTCCCGGCATAGCCGAAACCCTTGATTTTGCGGCAGCCCTTATGGGTTTAGGCGTCGCGGATCTGACAAAGGATCCGGCGCTTTTGCAATTGACCCTGACCACTTTGCTGAAAACGCAGGCCGATCAGGCGCAGGTGACGACAGAAGTCGCACAGCGCCTCGCCGGGAAAGCCGCATGAACCGGGCGACCAAATTCGCCGGGCGTGATCCTGGCCCTTCCGCCCGAATGGCGGGCTTTGTGGCCCATCTGCGCGAAAACGGTCTGCGACTTGGCGTGGCTGAGACGGATCTTGCGCTGAAAGCCCTGACCCATGTCGAGGCCGCACGGCCAGATCAATCCCGCTGCGCGCTCAAGGCGGTTTGCACGGGCTGCAAGGATGAGGCGGATCGTTTCGATGCGCTGTTCGATAGCTACTGGATGGATGCGGGCCGGGTTCGGCAAAAGGTGATGCCAAAGCCGTCCCAAACACTGAGCGACGATGTCCGATCGTCACGCGACGCTCAAGGGGAAGAGGCCAGCAGCAGCGGGCAAGCACAAGCACCCGACGCAGATCCGGGCGAAGCGAACAGCGATGGGACCGGCAGGCTGATCGCGACGGAGTTGCGCAACCTCATGCGCACAGATCTGCGCGAACTCGTACGCCCTGAGGATATCGATGCGGCGGAAACCTTGGCCCGCAAGATCGGCGTTGCTTTGCGCGACCGCCGGTCACGCCGTCGCATCGCGGCCAAACGCGGAGACCGGCTGCATTTCCGCAAGACCATCCGCCGCAGCCTCGCCACCGGCGGAGAACCGGTGCGCCTTCTCCACAAACGCCGCCCCGAACGTCCTGTCAAGATCGCGGCACTTTGCGACGTGTCTGGATCGATGACCGTCTACGCAAAGGTTTTTCTCGCCTTTCTCGCCGGGCTCATGCGTAGCGATCCCCATGCGGATGCCTATCTGTTTCACACCAGGCTGGTTCGCATCACCGAAGCCCTGCGCGACAAGGATGCCATGCGCGCGATTGGACGCATGTCGCTTATGGCCGATGGTTTTGGCGGTGGCTCAGAAATCGGGCCGAGCCTGCACCGGTTCGCCACCACTTTTGCCAAACGTTTCGTCGATGGCCGGACGGTCGTCCTCATCCTTTCTGACGGTTATGACACCACGCCCGCGCATGTGACCTCGGATGCGCTGGCGTCCTTGAAAAAACGGGGGTGCAAGGTGATCTGGCTCAACCCCCTGAAAGGCTGGCGCGACTATGCGCCCGTCGCCGAAGGCATGGCGGCGGCCCTGCCGCATCTCGATCTCTTTGCAGCGGCGAACACGCTGGCTGATCTGGCCAAGCTCGAACAGGAGCTTGCAGCGCTATGACCCCGGCCGGGATACTTTCTGATAACCTTGCAGATGCAGCACAGGACCTGCGCACCAAAAGCGAAGCGTTCGCCTTTGCCACCATCGTGCGCACAACTGGTTCAACCGCCGCCAAACCCGGGGCCAAGGCCCTGATCGGGGCGGACGGGACGATCCTTGAAGGCTGGCTAGGTGGCGGCTGCACTCGGGGCGCAGTGAAACGCGCCGCCCTTGATGCCATGTCGAAGGGCACGCCGCAGCTCGTTTCGGTCGCCCCGGAAGACCTGCTTGAAGAAAAAGGCGTGCGTGCAGGCGATGAGATCGACGGCACCCGATTTGTCCGCAACGGCTGCCCCTCGCGCGGCAGCATCGACATCTTCATCGAGCCCTATGTGCCGGTCCCGCTTCTGACCGTGATCGGCGCATCGCCCGTGGCGCAAGCCCTATCGCAGCTTGCACCGGGCTTTCACTGGTCGGTTGGGCATGACGTCCCCGAAGGCTCGGATCGCGCTTTTGTCGTGATCGCCACCCAGGGCCAGGGCGATCTGGATGCCTTGAAGGCTGCCCTGACCGCCGCCCCGCGCCACATCGCGTTCGTGGGCAGCCGGCGTAAATTTGCGACGCTTGCGGTCAGGTTGCGCAATGCAGGCCTTGCCGATGATCAGATCGCTGCGGTCAAAGCGCCTGCGGGCCTCGATATTGGCGCCGTCACGCCCGAAGAAATCGCACTTTCCATTCTGGCCGAGCTTGTCCGCGTCCGCCGCGATGGCGCACGCGGCGCAGAGAACGATGGCTGAGATCGGCGCGATCCTTCTGGCCGCAGGCCTTTCGCGCAGGATGGGTCCTCAGAACAAACTGCTGTTGCCCATCGCCGCTCGGCCGATGATCCTTCATGTGGCCCAAACATATCTGTCGGCTATCGATGGCACATTGACGGTGGTTGTCGGACATGAGGCCAATGCCGTGCGCGCGGCTCTCTCCGATCTGCCCTTGAACATGGTCGAAAACCCGGATTTCGCAGATGGGCAGCCCACTTCCGTCGCCGCCGGGTTGCGTCACGCCCCTGAAGCCGACCTATTGCTGATCGGACTTGGCGATCAGCCCCAATTGACCCCTGCCGACATCAAAGGACTGATTGCGGCCCATAAATCGGCGGACCTTACGAAGATTTCGATCCCGGTTCAGGGCGATGTGCGCGGCAACCCGATACTTATCCCGGCATGGCTTCGCCCTCGGTTGCTGGAAGACCCTGACCGCCCCGGCTGCATGCACTTCATCCGAAAGCATCCCGAACACGTCCAGCGGCTGACGCTTTCTGCCGCTGGTTTTTTCGCCGATATCGACACACCCGAAGTCTATGCGGACGTGCAAATGACGATGCCCACATGACCCGTCTGCTCCGCCTTGCCAGAAGATGGCGCCTTAAATGCGCGATAAAGCCCGAGCAGGCTGACAACATTCGATTTCCCTGTTGCTGACAAAGGACCACATCAATGGAACTCAAAGACGAAATCAGGATCGATGCGCCAAAGGACGAAGTCTACGCCGCCCTCAACAATCCCGATTTGCTCAAACAGTGCATTCCGGGCTGCGAAGAACTGATCAAGCATTCCGATACCGAGCTTGAAGCGAAAGTCGTCCTGAAGGTCGGCCCGGTCAAAGCGCGGTTTTCCGGAAACGTGACCTTGAACACGGAAGGCGCACCGGACGCATTTTCGCTGACTGGCCAAGGCAACGGAGGCGCTGCGGGTCATGCCAAGGGCGGTGCCGATGTGACCCTGACCGCGGATGGCACTGCCACGGTCCTGACATATGATGCCAAGGCCGATGTGGGCGGAAAGCTTGCCCAACTCGGCAGCCGATTGATCCAAGGAACGGCCAAGAAGCTGGCCGCGAAGTTCTTTGCGTCCTTCGCGGATCTGATGGAGTCCGAAAAGGTGACTTAGTTCGCTGCCGGCGGGCCGTCCAAGCTCGGCTCAGGTTGAATGACCTGCCTTCTCGGACGGGTCTCTGGGTTTATCAATCGTCAACAAACCCGACGGTACGCAGCGTTAAGACGGCACATGCTGGCATTGGCACTGACGCAATACCGACGTGATACCGATATGGTACAGATAGCGGTTCTGCCTTGTTTTGCCGGGTTAAGAGGTCGCTTCGAGACCTTGCTCGAAAAGAGCGTGCTAACCGTTGCGTGCACGGTGCCGCAAGTGGGTTGGACGATCTGGTATCTGGTCATGGCCCCTTGATTTGGCTAGCCTTGGTTCCAAACAACAACAGGGAGAGACCGATGCACCATATGCGCGCATTCCTCATCGGCACAGCCACCGCAGCCCTTCTGGCCGCAGGGGCGTCGGCCAAGGATGATATCACCGTCGCCATGCAGCTTGAACCGCCGCACCTTGATCCAACCTCGGCGGCGGCGGGGGCCATCGATTCAGTGCTTTATTCCAATGTTTTCGAGGGATTGACCCGATTCATGGCCGACGGCTCCGTTGCACCAGGGCTCGCCCAGAGCTGGGAGATATCGGATGACGGGCTGACCTATACATTCACCTTGCGCGACGGGGTTACGTTCCATGACGGTTCCGGCATGGACGCCGAGGATGTGAAGTTCACCTTTGACCGGATCCTCGCTGAAGACAGTGCAAATGCGCAAAAGGCGCTTTATGGCGGGATTACGGCCGTTGAAGTGATGGATCCCCAAACCGTTCAGATGACATTGGCAGAGCCGAACGGCAGCCTTCTTTTCAACCTGGCATGGGGTGATGCGGTGATCGTGGCGCCTGAAAGCATTGAGAACATTAAACAAAACCCCGTTGGAACAGGTGCGTTTAAGTTTGTCGAATGGAAGCAGGGCGACAGTATCAGTATCGCCCGCAACGATGAGTATTGGGGTGACGCGCCCGCATTGAATTCTGCAACGTTCAAGTTCATCTCGGATCCGACTGCGGCTTTCGCGGCCGTCATGGCCGAGGATGTGGATGTGTTCACGGGTTTTCCGGCCCCTGAAAACCTGCCGCAATTCGAGGCTGATCCTCGGTTTCAGGTCCTTGTCGGGTCCACCGAGGGCGAGACGATCCTAAGCACGAACAATGCACGCGCACCTTTCGACAACCCCCTTGTCCGCAAGGCGCTGGCCCACGCCATAGACCGCAAAGCGATCATCGACGGCGCCATGTACGGCTATGGAACGCCCATCGGGACACATTTCGCGCCGCACAATCCGGCCTATGTCGATTTGACGGGTGACACCGCCTATGATCCAGAAAAGGCGAAAGAATTGCTGGCCGAAGCGGGGCTGGCCGATGGCTTTGAGACGACTTTGCACCTGCCGCCGCCTTCATATGCGCGGCGTGGTGGAGAGATCATTGCGGCACAACTCGCCGAGGTTGGCATTAAGGCTGAGATCACGAATGTGGAATGGGCGCAGTGGCTTGAAACGGTGTTTCGCGGGAAGGATTTCGGCCTGACCATCGTAAGCCACACCGAGCCCATGGACATCGGCATCTATGCCAATCCCGACTACTACTTTCAGTATGACAACGCAGATTTCCAGGCGATCATGACGGAATTGAACGGGACCACCGATCCCGAGACGCGCGACGCTCTTCTGGCCGACGCGCAACGCATGATCGCGGCTGACAATGTGAACGGATTTCTGTTCCAGCTTGCCAATCCAACTGTGGCCAAAGCTGAGGTGCAGGGTCTTTGGAAGGACGCGCCAACCCAGGCAACTGATCTGACCGGCGTAAGCTGGGCAGACTGATAACAGGGGCGGGCGACACGCCCGCCTTACGCCAGTTCTGCCATGATGTCTTTGGTTTCGCGATAAAGCCGCTTGAACTGGTCATACCTGTCTTCATAGATCTGGTGGCGTTCAGCGGCGATGTGCCTTGACACGTGGTTCCAGTCAGCAATGTGATTGCGGCTTACGACCCCGATTGCGCAGGCGGCGAGGAATGCATCACCATAGCTGGCGCCGACCGTTTTTTCGCAAACTTCCTGATCTATGCCCGTTATGTCTGATGTGGCCTGTAGCCAAAGTTGATTTTGAGTGCCGCCACCAACAGCCAACAACCGGACGGGCTTTTGTCCGAGACCTCCAAAGGTATCGGTTAGGTGGCGCGTCCCATAGGCGATCCCTTCGATGAGCGCGCGATACATATCGCCGCGCGTGTGGGTCAGGTTCAGCCCGAAGAACGTACCTCGCGCCCGGGTGTCGTGGATCGGTGTGCGCTCGCCTGAAAAGTAAGGCAAAAGCAAAAGGCCATTGGCCCCGGGTGGCGATGTCGCAGCCTCTTCGGCGAGAATCGGGAAGGCGTTTGCTGGCTCTAGATCGCGGGCAATTGTGTAGCGGAACCAATGGGTGAGCGTGCCGCTTGTTGCAAGGCCCGCCATCGAAGCGTGTTCGCCCGAAAAGAGCCACGGCGCATACCAGATCCGGGGATCTGTGACCTGTTGCCGTGTGCGCAGAACTGTGAAGATGGTTGAGCCATACATCATCATCATGTCGCCAGGTTCTTGAACGCCGACCGACAAGGCTTCGGCAGCGGCATCGATTGTGCCGGTTGTCACGGGCGTGCCCTTTGCAAGCCCCGTGGCTTCGGCGGCTTGGGCTGTGATGTGGCCTGCGATCTGATCCGACCAGAGCAATCGGGGCAATTTGTCCAGCGAAACGACGTCATCCGCAAGATCATCCGTCCAGGCGAGCCGCTCTGCATCGTATAGAGGTGTGAAGTTGGCGGCTGTGAAATGGTCGATCACGCTTTCGCCTGTCAGACGCCGGACGAGAAAACTGTTTGAGGAGTAGATCTTGTCGACCTGTGCGAAGATCTCTGGCCTATGACGTCGCAACCAGAGGATTTTTGGCCCGACAGACTGGGAGGTCAGCGCATTGCCGCAGCGTGCGATCATTGTCGCTTCGCCAATCCGCTCGGTTAGTTCGTTGACCTCTGCTTCAGCCCGGCCATCCACGCCGTAGAGCACGGCGTTCATCATGGGCTGGCCCTCAGCGTTGACGGGTAGCATACAAGGCCCGATGGCGCTGCACCCAACAGCTTTGATGTCGCGCGGACCGATCCCGCTTTGGCCCAGCAAGTCCCGGCAAACATGCACGAAATCGCCCCACCAATCCTCTTCAGCCCGGTGTTCGGCCCAACCCGGTTGTGGCACGATCAGTTTGTGGCCTCGGGCCGCCTGTGCATGCACTACACCGTTGTGATCCACCAGCACACCCTTGGTTTCATAAGTGCCGATGTCGATGCCAAGCGTGTAGGCCATGTCGGTCCCCCTCTTCCAGCGGTCAGATTAGGAACACGGTGCTTTCGTGGCAAAGGGAAACTGCGTTAGGTTGAGGGCAATCAAAAGGAACATGCCATGCTCAAGACACGTCACTGGGACCGCCTCAAGAATGGAGGGCTGACCTTCACGGAATTGGGCTTTGGTACGGCACCTCTGGGCAATCTCTACAAGGCAATTTCGGATCGAGCTGCACGCGCCACGTTGGATGCGGCCTGGGCGGGCGGTGTGCGGTATTACGACACCGCACCACTTTATGGGCTGGGCCTTTCGGAAACACGGCTCAATGCGTTCCTACGAGACAAACCGCGAGATGAATACGTGCTGTCCTCAAAGGTCGGGCGGCTGATGCGGCCCTGCGCGCCTGAGGATCGGACAGGTCTTGGGAAATGGTTCGACGTGCCGCAGCGACAGGAGGAATACGACTATTCCTATGACGGTGTGATGCGGTCAGTCGAGTTCTCGATGGAGCGTTTGGGCGTCAGCCGGATCGACATTCTTTACGTGCATGACCTTTGCATCTTCACCCATGGCTCCCAAGAGGCATCGGATGCGCGGGTGGCAGAATTCTTCGATGAACGCGGTTATGACGCGATGGTAAGCTTACGTGATCAAGGAGTGATCAAGTCGATCGGCGGCGGGATCAACGAATGGGAGGTTTGCCAAACCCTAGCCGAGCGGGGTGATTTCGATTTGTTCCTGCTGGCTGGGCGCTACACTTTGTTGGAACAGACGGCGCTCGATACCTTCCTTCCCTTATGCCAAGAGAAGGGAATCGGAATCGTGACTGGCGGACCCTACAATTCAGGCATTCTGGCGACTGGCGCCAAGCCAGGAGCATACTACAATTACGATCCCGCGCCGCAGCACATCATCGACAAGGTCAACCGGATCGAGACCGTGTGCACGGCGCACGGGGTCGCGATGGTCGATGCGGCATTTCAGTTCCCGCTGCTGCACCCGACGCATGTGTCGGTCATTCCCGGCGGTCAGGGCGTTACCGAGATGGACGGCAATCTGAAAGCTGCCGAGTCGATAGTTCCTCAGGCGCTGTGGGCAGATCTGAAAGCCGAAGGGCTCATGCGTATGGACGCCCCGACATGAGGATCGACGCGCATCATCACCTTTGGCAGCCGGTCCGCGGTGACTATGATTGGATGCCGAAGGACATCGAGGTTCTGAACCGGCCATACGCCCCCCGCGATCTGGTGCCACATCTGAACGGTCAGCGGATCGACGGAACGGTGTTGATCCAGGCTGCCGCGAGCGTTGAGGAAACCGAATACATGTTGGGCCTTGCTGATGCGACAGACAGCATCAAAGGGGTTGTGGGTTGGATCAACTTCGAACAACCCAGCCACCTGCATCACCTCAAGCGTCTGGCCAAACACCCTAAATTCAAAGGTGTGCGGCCAATGATCCAGGATATCCCGGATGTGGACTGGATGTTGCGGGACGACGTGCAATGGGCGTATCGCGCGCTTGTCGATCTTGATCTAACGTTTGACGCCCTTGGGTTTCCGCAGCACATCCTGAATTTTCTGACACTCGCCGAACGCTATCCCGACCTGCAGCTGGTTTATGATCACTGCATGAAACCCCAGATCCGCGATGCGATGGCTGGCGAAGACGTGTTCAGCGAATGGGCTGCCGGGATGTCGCGTTTGGCTGGCGAAACGGAAGGGTGCTGCAAGTTTTCCGCGTTGTTGACCGAGGCAGATATCGGCTGGTCGATCGATGATATTCGTCCCTTCGCTCTGCATGTTTTGGCGGCCTTCGGAGCGGATCGGGTCATGTGGGGGTCCGACTGGCCGGTCTGCCGCGTGCGGGCCGAGTATGATGTATGGTTCGAGGTTGCCGAGGCCCTAACGGCACACCTGTCCGAAGAAGAGCGGGCCGATATCTTCGGTGGCACTGCTGCGCGGTTCTATCGTCTGGCCTGATCTTTCAGAAATGCCTGCACTTTGCCCGGTGTGATGCAGTGCCGGTAGCCGATGTCCGTAGAGACGTGCAGGGCTGCAGCGGCCTGAGCGTAGCGCAGGCTCCTTTCGATGCTGTTCGTCGCAAGGGTGCGCGCCGCAAGGGCGCCGATGAACATGTCACCCGCGCCGTGGGTCGATAAGACCTGCACAGCGAAACCGTCGTGATGGGCGCCTTGATAATGCACTCCGTCTGCGCCCAGGGTAACCATTCGATCAGGGCCTTCAGTCGCATCATAGGTCTTTGCCTCTAGCCGATTCAGAATTAAAAGATCAACGTTCTCAAGAAGACCGGTCACAAAGAAGCGCGCCGGGGCGGCATTCAGCCAGACCCTTGCGCCCGCTTGCTTTGCCTTGTGGGCCACGGATTCATTTACCGGTTCGGGAATTTCATTTTGAAGCAAGACAAGCTGCGTGCCCACTGGAATGCTGATCGCATCTGGGTCAATGTTCAGGTTGGCGGCTGATACAATCACCGCCCCGTAATCGCCATTCTCGTCGATTATGGCGGCACTCATCCCGCTGGGTCCGGGATCCTGCTGCAGAAGGTCGAGGCCGATATGCGTCTCTTGCAGTCGGGCCTTCAGGGTGCTTCCAAACTGATCAGCGCCAATTCGACCGGCAAAGCTGACGTCTGCCCCATGTCGCGCCGCTGCAACGGCCTGATTGCCGCCTTTGCCGCCAAAGACATAGTTGACCGATCTGCCCGCAACCGTCTCATCCAGCGCAGGCATACGTGGAGCACGCAGCACGACGTCAAGATGCAGCGATCCGACCACGAGAATACTCATCAGCCCAGCATCGCGGCATGCACGATCCGTGTGGCAAGGGCGGCGTCCTGCCGGCTGATGGCATCCTCAAGTCTCACGTTATCGACCAGCCGCCCAGCCAAGGCGCGGAGCTTTTCAACCGCTGCGATGTTGGTTCGGGTTTCTGCTACAGGATCAAGCCCGGAATGATCTGGGAACGTATCGAAATAGATGCAACCGTCATAGCCAGTACGCGCAAGCTCTACCAAAAGCTCAACGGTTTGAATGGGATGCACGGCGCCGACCATCAGTCCGTTGTCCCATTTGCCGTAGCCGTCATTCAGATGCACGCCGAGGATGCGCGAATGTCGAGCAATCAGGGCGGCTGCAAAGGCTGGCATTTCGTCTGCATAAAGCACATGGGCGAAATCGATCGTGACGCCTGTGTTGGGGCGGTTCAACTCCCTTATCGCCAGAAGGGTCGTGGCAGCATCAGGCATCAGAGAATAGGCGCGAGGGTCGTTGGGCTTGTACTCGATGGCGATGTCGATGTCCGGGTTGTGGTCCGCGACTTCCGCCATGGCCGCGATTGTATCATCCCAAGCGCGTGCATAGTTTATCTGAAAGGAATAGTCGAAGCCGTCCTGCCCCATCCAGAGCGTCATCAGCTTGCCACCCATCTCAGCCAGTGCATCGACACATCGCTTCGTATCATCAATCGCTTTGCACCGTGTGGTGGTGTCGGGATGCGTGAAGGCGCCAAGCTTATAGCCAGGATCGGTGTAGTACCGCATCGCCAACCCATTGAGGATCATGCCGTTATCGTCCAGCGTGCGGGCCAGATCCGTCGGGCTGTCGTCGATGAAATGATCTGGATAGTTCAGATCCGCAGCGTTCAGACCCGCCGTGGCGGCGCGAGCTAAAAGATCAGATGTGCTGATCTTGTTCTTGCCCGGCCAATACGTGTCCGCATTTACTTTGAAGGCGTTGAGGCGGGCAGCATAGCGCAAGTCTGTGTCGTTACTCATAGATCAACCAAGCCACATGCTTGGTCAGAGCACCAGAAAAATCGCTTAGGGAACGGGCCGGTTGCGGCTAGCATGAGTGACGTAAGGTAATGAGGGGGGCGGATTAAACTCGATCAGGGAGGATAGAATATGGATATCGCGTCACCGATGGGTCGCGTGCAGACATGGTTGACCAAGTTCGAACAGGCGCTGGTCGGCCGTGATATTGAGGCGGTCAAGGGTCTCTTTGCCAAGGAATGCTATTGGCGGGATTTCGTCTCCTTCACTTGGAACCTGAAAACGTTAGAGGGTCGTGAGGCAATCGGCGAAATGGCCGAGGCGATGCTGGATCAGGTCAAACCAACCCAGTTCCAGCTTGAGGGAGAACCGACAGAGGCCGATGGCGTGACCGAAGCGTGGATCACCTTCGAGACGGAGAAGTTTCGCGGCAAGGGGCACATTCGGCTGAATGACGAAGGTTGCTGGACGCTGTTGACAACGGCGCAAGAACTGAAAGGTCATGAGGAGAAGAGGGGCCGTGCGCGGGACCAAGGGGTCGTACATGGGGCTGATAAGAACCGCGAAACCTGGGCCGAACGGCGCGCGCGTGAAGAGGCTGAACTCGGATACAAGACGCAGCCGTATGTTGTGATCATCGGCGGTGGGCAGGGTGGCATAGCGCTTGGCGCGCGGCTGCAACGGCTTGATGTGCCGACAATCATCATCGAGAAAAACGACCGGCCGGGTGACAGTTGGCGTAATCGCTACAAATCACTTTGTCTGCATGATCCCGTTTGGTACGACCATCTCCCCTACATGCCGTTTCCCGATGATTGGCCGGTCTTTGCGCCCAAGGACAAGTTGGGCGATTGGCTGGAAATGTACACCAAGGTGATGGAGCTGAACTACTGGACAAAGTCGACTTGCAAATCGGCAAACTATGATGAGGCGGCGGGCGAGTGGACGATTGTCGTTGACCGAAATGGTGAAGAAGTCGTTTTGAATCCGCGCCAGATGGTGCTGGCGACAGGCATGTCCGCAGTGCCCAACATGCCTGATCTGCCGGGCATAAACAGCTTCAAGGGTGATCTGCACCATTCATCGAAACACCCCGGACCAGATGCGTACAAGGGCAAAAAGGCTTTGGTCGTGGGGTCCAACAATTCATCCCATGACATCTGTGCTGCTTTGTGGGAAGGCGGTGTAGATGTGACGATGATCCAGCGGTCTTCCACCCATATCTCGAAGTCCGACACGCTGATGGAATTGGCTCTGGGCGGGCTTTATTCAGAGGATGCGCTGGCCAACGGGATCACGACGGATACGGCGGATTTGATATTTGCTTCAATCCCTTACAAGGTTCTACCGATGGTTCATGGGCCGCAATGCGAAGAGATGAAGAAACGCGATGCGGACTTCTATAAGCGTCTCGAGGATGCCGGTTTTCAACTGGATTTCGGAGCTGATGAGACAGGGCTCTTTCTGAAGTACCTCCGGCGCGGATCGGGCTACTACATTGATGTAGGCGCGTCCGAGCTGGTCGCTGATGGGGAGATCAAACTGGCGCACGGGCAGGTGACGGAGGTTACGCCAGACGGTCTGAAACTGGACGACGGGACTGAGTTGCCGGGCGATCTGATCGTTTTTGCAACGGGCTATAGCTCAATGAACGGATGGGCAGCACAGTTGATCAGCCAGGAGGTCGCGGACAAGGTCGGCAAGGTGTGGGGGTTGGGATCGGACACGCCCAAGGATCCTGGCCCATGGGAAGGCGAGTTGCGGAACATGTGGAAGCCCACCCAGCAGGAGGGCCTTTGGTTCCATGGCGGCAACCTGCATCAGTCACGTCACTATTCGCAGTTTCTGGCCCTGCAATTGAAGGCGCGGCAAGTGGGGATGGAGACACCGGTCTACGCGCTGCAAGAGGTGCACCACAAATCGTGATTTTGAGAAGATTGACTCCGGTTCGTCTGAATCGGAGTTAATTCCTTGAAAAAGCTTGGAAACCGAGATCTGTTTTGTGTCGGTGTAACGGCGGTATTGCGTAAGTGTATGGGACCGACATGCGCCTGGTTAACAGCGCAGGTTCTTGTCAATGCACTTCGAACGGTTCGAGCGTTTCCCAGTTGAATGTTACCCCAGTTCCGGGCGTATCCGGGGCAATGGCCGTGCCGTCCCGGATAACCAGAGGACGCGTCGTGTAGCGGTCGATAGGGAAGGAATGCACCTCGAGCCAACCGGCGTTTTCCTGTGCCGACACGAGGCTGACGTGAAGCTCTTGCATCCCGTGGCTGCAGATGGGCACCTCATGTTGCTTGGCCAGTTCGGCCACCTGAAGCCAGCCGGTGATGCCGCCGCAATTGGAGGCGTCCGGTTGGATGTAGGCGAGATTCCCTTTGGAAAGGGCAATCTCGAACTCATGGATGGTGTGAAGGTTTTCGCCCTGGGCGACGGGAATATCACCTTGCGAAGATACGATAGCGTATCCTTGGTAGTCGTCAGGTATGATCGGCTCTTCGAACCACATGAGCTTCTGGCCCGCAACCGCGCGGGCGAGTGATATCGCCTGATCTCGGGTCATCGAGTAATTTGCATCGATTGCGAAGCCGGCATCGGGTCCGATCCGTTCGCGTACTGCGCAGATGCGTTCCACATCCATCGCTTCATCAGGCTGGCCCACTTTGATCTTGACCGCATTGAGACCCGCATCAAGGTAGCCCTGTACGTGGTTCAGCAGTTTCGGGAGAGGATAGGCGAGGTCAATGCCGCCTCCATAGGCCCGACAGCGCGTGCCCGCCGCCCCGGCCATTTGCCAAAGCGGTTGATCTGCGGCCTTGCAGCGCAGATCCCAGAGGGCGATGTCGATGGCGGAAATCGCGAAGCTGACAATACCGCCGCGCCCCACATAATGCATATGCCAGTGCATCGCGTCATTCAGTGCCTCGGCATCCGTGCTGTCTTGCCCGATCAGAAAGGGCGCAAGGTCATGGGTGATCATGGCAGCGGTCGCATGTCCGCCACGCCCGCCATTGTAAGTGTAGCCCGTGCCTTCGCGGCCATCTTCCAGCGTCACGGTGGCGGTGATGAGGTGAAAGTGGCTGTGATTACCGTGTTTGGCATCCACCAGCACCTCATCCAGCGGCACGTTGAAAAGCCGCGCCTTGACCGATTTAATCGCAGTCACTGACATTCCGGTACAGGTGTCTTCACGGTACCGTTTTCAAGATGTTGCAGCAGATTGTCGACTGTGAGCGCACCCATGGCCGCACGCGTTTCCACAGTGCCGCTGCCGACATGGGGCAGAAGGACAGTGTTTGGCAAGTTGCTCAGGGCTTCTGGCACATGCGGTTCTGCCTCGAATACATCGAGACCTGCCCAGCCAAGTTTGCCTGATTGCAGGGCGTCGATCAGTGCTGTCTCATCCACGACAGAGCCGCGGCTTACATTGATCAGGGTGCCTTCGGGACCGAGCGCCTCGATCACCTCAGCATTGACGATTTTGTTGGTCGACGGACCGCCCGGCGTTATGCAGATCAACACATCGGCGTCGCGAGCCATGTTGGTCAGGTTGTCATAATAGGTATAACTGACGTCTTTCTTGCTGCGGGAATGGTACAGGATCTTGGTGCCCCAAGGCGCCAGCTTGTCCGCAATCGCCTGCCCAATGCGGCCAAGACCGAGGATCCCCACGATTTGATCGTCGGCAGAGCGGGTCAGCGGCGCGTTGCCCTGCTTCTCCCACTGGCCAGACCGGACATAAGCGTCGTCACGCAACACCTCGCGGTAGCAGGCGAGCATCAACAAAACGGCGGTGGTCGCGACCTCGGCATTCAGGACATTCGGCGTATGCGTTACCATGACGCCCCGTTTGTTCGCCTCAACCGTGTCGATCGCGTCGTAGCCCACGCCGTAGCAAGAGATCATCTTCAGGTTTGGCAGCGAAGCCATGATCTCGGGCTTAACGCCGTCATGGCCGTTCGTGGCGACATGGGTGATCTTGTCGCCAACGGCGCCTAAATCGGTATCGGCAAGCCTGTGGATGGTGAAGGCGGCTTCCAACCGTTCCATCATTGCGGGCGTCGCGCCGCCGATCATAAGAAGATCAGGCATCGTCTCGCACCTCTTGGCGTTGCTGGCCCAGGCCCTCGATGGTCAGTTCCATAACATCACCGGATTTCAAATAGACCGGGTCGGGCTTTATGCCCATGCCGACGCCTGGCGGCGTGCCGGTTGTAATGACGTCGCCGGGATGCAGCGTCATGAGCGAGGAGAGATGCTCTATAATCTCGGCCACGGTGAAGATCATGGTCGAGGTGTTTCCGGTCTGCATTCGCTTGCCATTCACGTCCAGCGACATGGCAAGATTCTGGGGATCGGGTACCTCATCACGCGTCACAAGGTACGGACCCGTAGGGCCGAACGTGTCGCAGGATTTGCCCTTGGTCCATTGGCCGGTGAGTTGTGTTTGGAAGTGACGTTCGGAGACGTCGTTGACAACGCAATAGCCCGCAACGTGGTTGAGGGCGTCTTCTTTGCTTACGTATTTCGCAGGTGTGCCGATGACGACGCCAAGCTCGACCTCCCAATCGGTATGGGCGGAGCCGCGCGGCATGATGACATCGTCATAGGCCCCGACGATAGCGGAGTTCGCCTTGAAGAACAGTATCGGGTGCTTTGGGATCTCGGCGCCTGTCTCAGCGGCATGGTCCGAGTAATTCAGCCCGATGCATAGGAACTTGCCGATATTGCCTACACAGGCACCAAGACGCGGGTTGCCGTCCACGGCAGGGAGATTGGCAGGATCCATCGCACGGATCCGGTCCAGGTTTGCATCATCCAGCATCATACCGGTGATATCGGTCACATGGGCCGACAGGTCCCGCAATGTGCCGTCCGCATCCATCAGACCGGGCTTTTCCTGTCCCGCTTCACCATAACGCACAAGTTTCATGAGCTGTCCTTCTAGTGGTTGTCGCGCGGCATGAATTTCCGCGAGATGTCTTGATATTTGTCGGCCCCGTCGAGGGTCATGCCCTGGTCGAAGCGCCCGACTTTTTCGCGGAAGATCTCTTGCCAGGGTGACTGACTTTCAGGCATGGGCAGGCCGCCATTCAGCGTCGCACGGCGTTCTGCGAGTTCCGCATCGCTCAGCATCATGTCGGCGGTGCATTTGCGAAGGTCGATCCGCACGCGGTCGCCAGTTCTCAGCAGCGCGAGGCCGCCGCCGTCCGCCGCCTCTGGCGAGGCATTGAGTATTGAAGGGCTCCCGGACGTGCCGGATTGGCGGCCGTCGCCGATGCAGGGCAGGGCCTCTACCCCCTGTTTCAAGAGGTATGAAGGTGGCCGCATATTCACGACCTCGGCGCCGCCGGGATAGCCCCGGGGCCCTGCGCCCCGCATGAAAAGGATGCAGTTCGCGTCGATGTTTTCTGCCGGATCGTCGATGCGGTTGTGAAAGTCCTCAGGTCCATCAAAGACCACCGCGCGGCCTTCGAACGCATCGGGATCATCGGGGTTAGACAGATAGGCCTTGCGGAAAGTGTCCGAGATCACGCTGGTCTTCATGATCGCGCTGTCGAACAGATTGCCCTTGAGGTTGATGAAACCCGCCTGTGCCTTGAGTGGATCCGAGATCTGCTTGATCACCTTCGTGTCCTCGGACCTGACGCCCCTGCAATTGGCGGCCATCGTCTGACCATTCGCGGTGATGACGTCGGGATGGGGCAACATATCCGCCGCGATCAGCTCTCCGATCACGGCGGGCACTCCGCCTGCTTGTTGGTAATCCTCGCCCAGATATTCACCAGCGGGCTGAAGGTTTACAATCAGCGGCACGTCGTGCCCGATTTTCTGCCAGTCGTCGTTGTCCAGAGGGACGCCAAGATGCCTTGCTATTGCGTTCAAATGGATGGGTGCATTGGTCGACCCACCAATGGCAGAGTTGATGACGATCGCATTCTCGAACGCCTCGCGCTTCATGATGTCGGAGGGTCGAAGATCTTCCCATACCATGTCGACGATCCGCTTGCCGGTTTCATAGCTCATCTGGCCACGCTCGCGGTAAGGGGCCGGGATCGCGGCTGACCCCGGCAGTTGCATGCCCAAGGCTTCGGCCAGCGAATTCATCGTACTGGCCGTGCCCATCGTGTTGCAATAGCCGACCGAGGGTGCCGACGAGGCCACAAGTTCCATAAAGCCGTCATCGTCGATCTCGCCTCGGGCCATCATCTCACGGGCCTGCCACACGATTGATCCTGATCCCGTCCGTTTGCCCTGAAACCACCCGTTCAACATCGGGCCGACAGACAAAGCGATGGCAGGGATGTTAACAGTCGCCGCAGCCATCAAAAGAGCGGGCGTGGTCTTGTCGCAGCCGATGGTCAGCACAACGCCGTCAAGCGGATACCCGAAAAGTGTTTCGACCAACGACAGATAGGCCAGGTTTCGGTCCAGCATCGCGGTGGGGCGTTTGCCGGTCTCCTGGATGGGATGGACCGGGATCTCGAGACAGGTTCCGCCGGCAGCGATGATCCCGTCACGCACGCGTTTCGAGAGCTCAATATGGTGCCGGTTGCAGGGGGAGAGGTCACTGCCCGTCTGGGCGATGCCGATGATGGGTTTGCCCGATTGCAGTTCTGCCCTTGTCAGCCCGTAATTCAGGTAGCGTTCAAGATAAAGCGCGGTCATCTCCGGATTGTCGGGGTTCATGAACCATTTTCGCGACCGCAGGCTTTCGGGTCTGACCTTGGTCATCCTGACCATCCTCCATCGATAATGTGGCCTTGGCCAGTGGTGAAGCCGCTTTCGTCGCTGGCGAGGTAAACGACGAGGGCCGCGATTTCCTCGGCCTTGGCGATGCGGCCCATGGGTTGGCGGGCGACGAATTGTTTTTTAGCCTCGTCATATCCACCGACCTTTTCGCCCAGTGCATGAAGCCGATCTTCAAGCGAAGGGCTTTCGACCGTGCCGGGGCAGATCGCGTTACAGCGGATGCCATTAGTGATGTAGTCGACCGCCACAGACTTGGTGAGGCCCAGAACAGCGGCTTTGGTCGTGCCATAGATGAAGCGGTTTGGTGCGCCGATTACCGATGAACAGGCGGACGACATGTTGATGATCGAACCGCCCCCGCGTTCGAGCATTCCGGGGAGTGCGGCGCGGATCGTGCGGAACATAGAGCGGACGTTCAGATCGAAGGCAAAGTCCCATTCGTCGTCCTGTGCGTCCAGAACATTGCCGTGATGCACAAAGCCCGCACAGTTGAACAAAACGTCCGGTTGGGCGCGTTCAACACCCGCTTTTATGCTGTCGTCGTCGCGCGCATTAAGTTCGAAAATTTCGATATTTTCGTGATTCTGGTCCCGAATCGTTAAAAGCGCATCCGTATTAATGTCGGTCGCAAAAACCTTTGCGCCCTCTTTTGCCATGGCCAATGCGCTGGCCCGACCGATGCCTTGACCCGCCGCTGTCACCAGCGCACGCTTTCCACTAAGTCTTTGACCTGTCAAGATTTCCCTCACTTCACGGACTTCGATAGCAATCAGGTTTTTTGCCCGAGATCTGTCCGCATCTCCCTGTGGTCTTCAAAAAGTTTTGCGATGGGCTGGCCCGCCCCTCGCTTTTCGTTAGCGTATGACACAACGCTGACTTTGACCACCGCTATGCGGAGGTGCATGCGGAGAGAGGGACGATCACGTGACCGAAAAACGAAAGATTGCGGTTCTGGGAACGGGGCTGATGGGGGCGCCAATGGCGCGGAATCTACTAAAGGCGGGCCATACGGTGGTGGTCTGGAACCGGAGCGCGGACAAGGCTGAAGCGCTTGCAGGCAATGGGGCGCAGGTGGCGGCAAGTCCGGCGGACGCCGTCTCTGGGGCCGATGTCATTGTCACGATGCTCGCGGATGGCTTTGCGACCGGGCCGCTGATCGAGGACAGCGTGGTTCAGGCGGCTGTGTCACCCGGGGCGGTTTGGGTCGACATGTCGAGCGCAAAGCCCGAGCATGCGCGGGAACAAGGCGCGGTGCTTGCTGCGATAGGCATCGCGCATCTGGACGCGCCCGTCTCAGGCGGCACCAAGGGGGCCGAGGCAGGGACATTGGCCATCATGGTGGGTGGCACAGAGGAAGCCTTTGCCAAGGTGCGCGATGTGCTGGAAGCCATGGGCCGTCCGGTGCATGTCGGGCCATCGGGCACCGGGCAGCTTTCCAAGTTGGCCAACCAGACAATCGTCGCCGTCACGATCGGAGCGGTGGCCGAGGCGATGCTGCTGGTCCAGCAAGGTGGGGCGGATCCGGCTGCGGTGCGTGCAGCCCTCAAAGGCGGGTTTGCGGACAGCACGATTCTGCAACAACATGGCGAGCGGATGACCGAAGGGAATTTCGAACCGGGCGGGCTGACGAAGTTCCAGATCAAGGATCTGGACAATACGCTCTCCGAAGCGGGCCGTCTGGGGCTGTCTCTGCCCTCTACCCAGGATGTGCGGGATCGCTTCGTTCATCTGATGGAGAAGATGGATGGTGGAGAACTGGATCACTCTGCACTCTACCTTGAACTCAAGGCCCGCAACGGGATGATGTCATGACCGGGACGTTGATCCTTGGCGGTGGCGGAATGATTGGCCAGAAGCTGGCCCACCGGCTGGGTGGCGATGCGGACCTGAAGCTGTTCGATATTGGCTTTCCTCCGGACAGTCCTGCTATGACCAACCAGACAATCGGCAGCCTGACGAATCCCGCGCAGATCGCACGGCTGGCAGCGACACGGCCCGATGTCATCTACCACCTTGCGGCCATCGTCTCTGGCGAGGCAGAGCAGGACTTTGAAAAGGGTTGGGACATCAATATGATGTCCATGTGGCATCTGCTTGAAGCCCTGCGGCAAGAGCATGTGGCCAGCGGCGGCGACTATCGTCCACGCATCGTTTTCACGTCGTCCATCGCGGTGTTCGGAGGACCATATCCCGAACAGATAGAAGATGTGTTTTTGTCAGCGCCGCAAACCAGTTACGGGGCACAGAAGGCCACGGCAGAGCTCATGCTGGCCGACTTCAGCCGCAAAGGATTTGTCGATGGGGTGTCTCTGCGCCTGCCGACGATCTGTGTACGGCCCGGCAAGCCGAACAAGGCGGCATCGTCCTTCTTCTCGGGGATTATTCGGGAACCGTTGAATGGGCAGGAGGCGATCCTGCCCGTGCCCGACACGGTGCGTCATTGGCATGCCTCACCACGTGCCGCCGTCGGTTTTTTGATCCATGCGGCGGGGCTGGACACCGCGCGGCTGGAAGGGCGGCGGGCGCTGAACCTGCCGGGGATCAGTTGCACCGTGGCGGACCAGATTGAGGCATTGCGCCGGGCTGCAGGTCAAGAGGCGGTCGATCGGGTCAAGGTGCAGCTAGATCCGGATATCATGAAGATTGTCGAGGGCTGGCCGCGCGATTTCGATCCAGCGCGAGCATTGTCGCTTGGCTTCACGGCGGAACAAAGCTTTGATGAAATCATAAGCGTTTATATGGAAGAGGATATGCCTTCAGGTCGCGACTGATATCTTGTCGGACGTCTGTTCCGGTATCAGGTGGCGCGAGAAGTGTTCGTGGATCCGCCGCCGCATTAGCCCCGGATCGCCTTTCACGGCCGCTTCGAGGATATTATTGTGTTCCTTGATATTGGCAGCGAGGTCCGTCAGCATCTTGTCGGCCTCAATGCGGATCTGACGGTAGCGGTTGTAGACGATGAGATGCATTTCGATCAGCACGTCCGAGCCGCAGGCCGAGATGAGGGTCTGGTGAAATTCCAGCTCAGCCTCGCTCCAAAGCCGGGGAAGTTCATCGACCATGCCAAGGGCGCTCATCCGGCTTTCGATATGCGACAGCTTGTGGTGGGCGGCGGTCAGGCGCGCTTCCCATCCGACGCCACCGTTGATGATCGACGCGCAAGCACCTTCACTTTCCAGCATGATCCGCATGCGGGTGATATCATCCTGCTTTTCCAGGGACCGTCCCGGCATCCGGAATCCGCGTTGTTCCTGAAATTCAACCAGCCCTACCGCAGAAAGACGCAGCAGACTTTCCCGAACGGTGCTGGCTGCGCAGCCGTAATCCTTTCGGAGAACCTCGGCTCGCAATTTCATGCCATGCGGGAACTCTCCGCTGATTAGTCGACGCTGAAGATCATAAAAGACATCAAGATCGTGGCTCAAGCTTTCCCCCCGGACGATCGCGGCGCAACCGCAATTTCGATATTGCCATAAAATAACGAAATTTCCAAAAATCCAACTTTTTTGTTGTGGGATCGACTTTGTTGCGCCTAACCTTGACGCAGCGTGACAAGAACAGGGCCAAGCTGCCTATATCTGAATGAAACGCGCAACAGAGATTGGGAGGATCAAATGAAGGTAATGAAAACGGTAGCGTCCCTCGCTGCCGCATCCGCGCTTGCGATTGGGGCTGCCGTCAGTGCGTCTGCACAGACAACCACCCTGCGCATTCAGACGCATTACGCGCCTGAGACCGTGTCCGGCAAATTGGCTGCGCAGTACATGGAAGACGTGCAGGCCATGTCGAATGGCGAAATTCAGATCGAGATGTTCTATTCGTCTTCGGTCGTCAAATCGGTCGAGACTTTCGACGCGGCGGCCACGGGCATTTTGGACTGCGACATGACTGGCGGCGGGTATCAGACCGGCAAGAACTCTGCTTTCCAATTCGTGGGCGACATCATGGGCGGCTACGACACGCCTTATCAGCAGTTGAGCTGGCTTTACTTCGGTGGCGGACGCGAGGCGGCGGCTCCGCTATACAACAAGTATGGCATGGAATTGATCGGCTGGTGGGTTTACGGTCAGGAAAGCTTTGCTTCGTCCAAACCCATCGAGAAGGTGGCGGACTTCAAAGACTGGAAGTTCCGCTCGCCCCCCGGCATGGAAACCAAGATCTTCGAAAAGCTGGGTGCGAAGCCTATCGTGATGGATTTTACCGAGATCTTCACGGCGCTTGAAACTGGCATCATCGACGGTGCGGACGCGTCGGGCTTGTCGAACAATGTGGGCCTTGGCCTTTACGACATCGTCAAATATGCCAACTTCCCCGGTTTCCATTCGATGCCATCTGACCACCTGGCCTGCAACAAAGCCGTCTTTGACGCGATGCCTGCGCATCATCAGAAGATCATGAAGGTGGCGATGGAAGCGCTGGCCCTGCGAACGGCGCTGACGTTTGAAAAGGCGAATGCAGAAGCCGCAGCGCAACTGCGCGGGCAGGGCGTGACGCTGTCGCAATGGGCACCGGAAGAGCTGCAGAAGTTCCGCAATGCGGCACAAGCCACATGGCCGGAATTCGCAGACACGCCCGAGGCCAAAGCGCTGGTCGAGTCGCATCTCGCTTACCTCGAACAACTTGGGCTCGTTTCCAAGTAACCTCTAAAATGGCCCCGGTCGCCGGGGCCATTTCACCGACCGATCCGCGCCATTTCACAGGCGCCACTAGGAAAAAACAATGCACGAAAAATCCGGCAGCCTTGTCGAGTGGATCGTTCCGCTTGGCTTCATCTTGTGCGCAAGCTGGGTGGTTTGGCACATTCCGGCCTTTACGCTGGATTGGGTGCCGCCTGATGATCCGTCGCAATTCGACAAGCTGAGTGCACTTTTCAAGCGCAATGATGTATCGCCCGGCATGGCGGGTGTGTTTGGCGGGTTTGCCGATATCATCGATTGGGGTGCGCTGATTGGCGTGCCGATCTTCGCCGTTCTGGGCATCATGACGGTGCGGCGCGCGCCGATGGAATTCGAAAGCTGGAAGGCGGCGGACCGCTTGTCAGTCTTTATTGGCCGGGTCACCATGATGCTGGTCGTTCTGCTGTGCAGCGTCATGCTTTATGAGGTTTTCGTGCGTTACGTTCTAAACGCAGCGACACTTTGGGCGAATGAGTTGTCGCTTTGGATCGCCGGGTTCATCTTCCTCTTCGCCGGGCTTTATGCGATGCAGCAGCGCAGCCACATCCGCATTTTTCTGCTGTATGACGTTTGCCCGCGCTGGCTGCAGCGGACGTTTGACTGCATCTCGACCGCGCTGATCTGCATCTTTGCCTTCTTCCTGATCTATGGTGGTTACGGCGAGGCCTTCGATAAGTTCTACCGCTGGGAAACGTTTGGCACGGCCTTTGACCCGCCCATCCCGGCGACGATCAAGCCCGCGGTTCTGTTCGTGATCGGCCTGGTGGCCGTGCAGTCGGTGATCAATCTGATCTCGGACTGGAACGCGGAACCCGTAATGCACAGCGCCGCGGACGATATCGACGAAGACGAGTTGCGTCGCCTGCGCGAAGCGGTTGGGCAATCCGGCACGAATGAGATGGATGTGACACGCGGGTCGATCCAGTCTGACACCGGGAGACGCGACTGATGGATGTCGGCACGATTTCCCTTGTCCTGATGCTTGGCCTGATCGTTCTGCTGGCCATCGGTATGCCACTTGGCTTTGCCTCGGCCTTCATGGCGGTCGTCGTTCTGTTCATGAAGTTCGAACCTGCGGTGCTCATGGACATCACCCTCTGGGGCGAAGGGTTTCTGACCGGACGACCGGGCAGCGGGCCGCTGAACATCCTGTCGCAACGGATCTATGGCGACGTAATGACCAGCTATGTGCTGATCTCGATCCCGCTCTTTATCTTTATGGCAGCGCTTCTTGAACGGTCCGGAATCGCCAAGAGCATGTATGACAGCCTGAACATCTGGCTGAACCGCACGCGGGGCGGTATCGCGATTGTAACGTCGATCATGGCGGTGATCATGGCGGCCATGTCCGGTATCATTGGGGGCGAGGTCGTTTTGCTGGGCCTGATCGCGCTGCCGCAAATGCTGCGGCTGGGCTACAATCAGAACCTCGCCATCGGCACGATCTGCGCATCCGGATCGTTGGGGACGATGATCCCGCCCTCGATTGTTCTGATTATCTATGGGCTGATCACGGAAACCTCGATCAAGGCACTGTTCACGGCGGCCTTTATACCAGGCTTCCTGCTGGCTTCGCTTATCATCCTTTATATCATCATTCGTACGCAGTTGCGGCCAGAAGATGCACCTTTGCCCGACGCCATTCCGGGAGAGCCTGAAGGTCGCGAAAAGTGGATGATGTTCAGCGGATTTCTGTCTGTGATGGTCGCGGGGGCCTGGACGTTTTTCGCGATGCGAGTCCTCTTCTTTGAATATACTGGGCAGAACGCTGCGCAGACCGGTGATCCGATCCGCTTTGGCACGATGGATTATCTTCCGTGGTTTATGGGAACGGTTGCGGTTGCGCTGGCCCTTATCTTCCTGGTGTTCGGGCCGTCACGCACGGCGCGGGGCTGGTCGATGGGCAAGGGGCTGGTGCCGCCAATCGTCATCATCGGTGTTGTTCTAGGATCGATTTACATGGGGATCACGGGGATCACCGAAGCCGCTGGGATGGGCGCCCTGTCGGTGCTGGTGTTGGCGATCCTGCGGGGCGAGTTTTCCTTTGATCTGCTTTGGGACGCGCTGATGCGGACGCTGAAATCGACCGGCACAATCATCTGGGTGACCATTGGTGCGACGGCGCTAGCCGGGGCCTATACGATCGCGGGCGGCCCGACCTATGTGGCCAACCTGATCCTTGGCACGGATCTTCCCACGATGGGTATCCTGCTGATCATGATGCTGATCCTGCTTTTTATGGGGGCATTCATGGACTGGGTTGGGATCGTGCTGCTGATCATCCCGGTTTTCCTGCCCATCGTACAGCGACTGCCCATTGAAGAGATCGGAGTCATCGGTCAGTTGGAGCCGCGTTATCTGTCGGTCTGGTTCGGGGTACTGTTCTGCATGAACATGCAGGTCAGCTTCCTGTCACCGCCCTTCGGGCCCGCAGCATTCTATCTGAAATCCGTCGCACCACCCCACATCTCGCTTACAGATATCTTCAAGGGTTTCCTCCCATTCATCGGCATCCAGCTGATCGCGCTGTCGGTCCTCCTGATCTGGCCGCCCATCGTTGAGATACTGCTGAACTGATGCAACCCTTCGTCCGCCTTGATACCTCTGACAATGTGGTCACCGCGACCCGGGCGTTAGAGGCGGGGACAGCCGTGGATGGCGTGGCCACCGGCGCGTTGATTCCGTCCGGACACAAGGTGGCTGTTGCGCGCATCGCGAAGGGTACGCCCGTCCGCAAATATGCGCAGATCATCGGTTACGCCCTAGAGGATATCGCGCCGGGCGATCATGTTCATACGCAGAACGTTGAGTTTCGCGCAACCGACGGAATCTACGAGTTCTCGACGGATTTGCGTCCTGTGGAAGAAGCTCCGACCGATACATTTATGGGATATCGGCGGGAAAGCGGCGCGGTCGGTACGCGTAATTACATCGCAATTGTCACCTCGGTTAACTGTTCGGCCACGGCGGCCCGGATGATCGCGGAGCATTTTACGCCGGATATCCTCGCGACCTATCCCAATGTCGACGGTGTCTGTGCTTTCGTGCACGGAACGGGCTGTGGCATGGCGGGCGATGGTGACGGGTTCGAGGCGCTGCAACGTGTGATGTGGGGCTATGCCAAGCACCCCAACCATGCGGGTGTGCTGATGGTGGGTCTGGGATGCGAGATGAACCAGATCGACTGGCTGCTCGACGCCTATGGGCTGAAGCAAGGTCCGCTGTTTCAGACGATGAATATCCAGAACGTCGCTGGTCTGCGCCGAACAGTCGAGATGGGCATTGCGAAGATCGACGCGATGCTGCCTCTTGCAGATGAAGCGCGCCGAACGGAATGCCCGGCCTCCGCCTTGAAGGTGGCCCTGCAATGCGGTGGATCGGATGCCTGGTCGGGTATAACGGCCAACCCGGCCTTGGGTTATGCGACCGATCTGTTGGCGGCGCAGGGCGGTACAGGTGTGCTGGCCGAAACGCCCGAGATCTACGGGGCCGAACATCTGCTGACCCGCCGGGCTGCGGACCGCGCCACCGGAGACAAGCTCGTCGGGTTGATAGAATGGTGGGAGGATTACACCGCCCGCAACAGAGGATCGATGGACAACAATCCCAGCCCAGGCAACAAGAAGGGCGGGCTGACGACGATCCTGGAAAAGTCTCTGGGGGCGGCAGCGAAGGGCGGAACGACCCCGTTGACCGGTGTCTACAAATACGCTGAACCTGTGACGGCGAAGGGCTTCACCTTCATGGACAGCCCGGGCTACGACCCTGCCAGTGTCACGGGCCAGATCGCAGGTGGATGCAATCTCGTTTGCTTCACGACGGGTCGCGGGTCAGCCTTTGGATCGAAACCCGCACCGACGATCAAGGTCGCGACAAATGGCGAGATGTTCGCGCGCATGATCGAGGATATGGATGTGAATGCGGGCACGATCCTGACCGAAGGGGTCAGCGTCGAGGAGAAAGGCCGCGAGATTTACGAGATGTTCTTGCGTGTGGCGGGTGGTGAGACCACCAAGTCCGAAGCGCAAGGGCTTGGAGACTACGAATTCGTCCCTTGGCAGATCGGGGCGGTGATGTGACCCGCCTGCTGGTCATGGGGGGCGGGTTGATCGGGGCGCGGCATGCGCAGCTGATCAAGGAACATCCCAGTACGACGTTGGTCGGTTTGGTTGACCCGGATCCCAGTGCTGCCCCGGATCTTGAGGCCCCGCGTTGGGCTGCATTGCAGGATGTAGAAACAGATGATGTGGATGGCGTCCTGATCGCGACGCCTACGCCTTTGCACCTGGCACATTGTCTTTCGGTCGCTGAACGCGGTTGGCCCATGCTGGTCGAAAAGCCACTGGCTGATACTCTTGAAACCGCAGCGGAGTTGGTGCAGCGGGTCAAGGTGCCTGCTTTGGTCGGCTTCCATCGGCGGCATCATTGCAAGGTCAAAGCGCTGCGGCAGAAGTTGCAGGAAGGGGCAGTCGGTCAATCCCTCTCGGCCAGCCTGATCTGGGCGATGCGCAAGCCCGACAGCTACTTTGAAGGGAATTGGCGGTCCTCCGGCGGAAGTCCGGTGATGATCAACCTTGTTCATGACATTGATTTGCTGCGCCATCTCTTTGGTGAGATCGTTGAGATTTCCGCCTTTGCGGGCCCAGTTCTGCGAGGTAGCGGGCGGGTTGAAACAGGCAGTGTCATCCTGCGCTTTGTCTCTGGTCCAACGGCCAGCATCAGCTTTGCGGACACCGCGCCGTCGCCCTGGGGGTTCGAAGCGGGGACAGGAGAGAATCCGAATATCGGCACGACAGGCGAGGATATGCTCTGGATCACGGGTACGGATGGGGGGATTGCCTTCCCTTCCCTGACCGTCTGGTCCGGGTCGGATTGGAGCCGCCCCGCAGAGAAACAGCCAGCAACGATCATGGAAGACCCGCCGCCCTTGGTCGCGCAGCTTGATCACTTTATCGACGTCGTCGAAGGACGTGCCGAACCAATGATCAGCTTGCAGGACGCGACCGAAACGCTGCGCGCCGCACTCGACATTGAAAGCCGACTTGGGCGCGCTTTGCATTGTCCGGACGACATATTGAAGGATGGTGTATGAATGATTTTTGAGGGACCGAACGCCCCGGAATTTGTGAGGATTTTGGGGA
>CALCOY010000002.1 GCA_937897325.1 uncultured Shimia sp. | reverse complement strand
GACATCGCATCCATACGCCTTTGGGTCCGCCATTTGTCAACATGACCTAGTCGCTGCAGCGCTAACAATCCTGATTGCATATGCCCGCTCAGGAGCAAAGATTGAACTTCCTCCAATGGGCTCATTCGAGCGCTGGGACCCAATTCGGAAAGCAATAGTTTGGCTTGGTCAAGACGATCCAGCGGTAAAGCGCCATAGAATCATCGCCGATGACCCAAGGAAGAACGAGCTCGTTGAGTTGCTTCAAGTATGGCGAGACGCGCTGGGCGGCGAAGCGGTCACGATTGCGGAAATAGGTAAGCGGGCGGCCGGCATGCCAGGTAACAGGGTCAACGCGCTTCGCGAAATGTTGGCTGAAATGACTTATGGACGAACGTTCAACGCGAAGAGCATTGGCCGCCTGTTGATGCGTCATAAGGATACCGTTGTGCGAGGGCTCGTCCTCCGTGCAATCGACGACCCTTCAAAGGCAAAGCGATACATGGTGGAGGAGGTAGGTTCGCCTCCAGCGGACCGTGAGGCCTTCTAGAGGCCGATGTTGGGGTTTGCAGCGTGTGCTGGGTTTGTTTTGGCCCAGCGCGCCCTACAGGCCGCCTACAAAGCCCACAAACAGGTCAAAACAAGTGTGCTAGCCGTCATCTAACTCAAACTTTAGCTTAGGAGAAATTGCGCTTGCTCAAAAATTCCGGTGGTGCGACTCTTAGGTAAAAATGTGAAGAGCCTGGGCGTCATGTCGGAATCCAAAGAAACTAAGCTGCTAACCTGCCCAATCCGCGGGGAACTTTCTGCCACTGCTTTGGCTAAGGACGGCGTGACACCTTCCGAAGAGTCTCGCCGAATTGATTTCATACACTTCCTATTGAAGAGAAAATACCCAAAGGATCATATTGCCGTTGAAACAGTAGTGATCAAGAAACTGGGCGAATCCGGGCGAAACAAACTTAGAGCTGATGTCATTGTATTTGAGTGCCCCCGCGTTGACGTCGAAGGTGAAGAGATAAGCGAGCGGCTTAAGAAAGCTATTCTAGTTGCCGAGATAAAAAGAGACTCTAAGTCATCAAAATCTGGGGTGAACTCTCAGCTCAAGCCCGCCTTAGCGCAGATACCCCGTTTGGATGCGTTGGGTGTTTATTGGGATGACATTAATCGGATCCTATTCACCAAAGCGATGGAAAGCATCGAAGGTGTTGACCAGATCGCCATCAGTGAAGACGACATCGCTAACCTGCCGAAATTTGGCTCAAAGTATAAGCAAGAACTAATAACGATTGAGAAGCTTGCACCACCGACAAACTTGGTAGGTTTGCTTTTTGGCATTGCGAACATAATGCGTTCTCATGGGATCAATGACGAGTCATTGCGCTATCGTGAAACAGTCAAACTAATCCTGGCGCGCTACTGCGATGAAAGAAATGCTAAGTCCAGTGAGAGCAAGGAGCTTTCCTTGCAAGTTCTTTCCGGTAAGGACCCTGATTTTAGCAAAAGAGTTTCAGGAATCTATAAAACTGCTGCAGCACGTTACTCTCGGGCAAAAACTCTGTTTTCACCAAAGCCTGGGTCGGAGCTACCTGAGCGGACCCTGAGGGAGGTAGTGAAGCACATTCAGGGGGTCGATTTTACTGCAGCTTCCAATGAAACGATGCAGCAGGTTTTTATGTCCTTTGTTCCTTCAGTATTTAAGAAGGCGTTGGATCAGTATTTCACACCCATTGGCCTGATTGAAACGATGGTGGATCTATGCCGAATTGGCCCAAACGATACAATCGTCGATCCAGCTATGGGTACCGCAGACTTTCTTACTGCTGCAATGGAGTACCGGAACAGCCAGGGTGATGACGATATTGTTCAGCGTGTTTTCGGAGCGGACTGTGATGAAAAGGCGTACGACCTCGCGGTTGTGAACATGATCTTGAACAAAGACGGTCAGAGCAACCTCGAATGCATCGACAGCATCGAAAATCACGACAAGTGGAAAGACTCAATCAATGTTGCCCTCTGCAACCCACCATTTGGCGAAAGAAGTGTAGAGAAGAGACCGGAGGTGCTGCGAAACTATGATCTGGGCCATGTTTGGGAACAGAGCGAAAAGGGGGAATGGATCAAGACATCTAGTACTTTGGCTAAGCAGCAACTTGGCATCCTGTTCATTGAGAGGTGTTTCAAGGCATTAGCTGAAGGCGGGCGAATTGCAATTATCTTGCCTGAAGGTTTTCTCTGTACCAAATCATACGGATATGTCCGAGAATGGATTAGAACGCATACCAGGATTGTTGCCCTAGTCGAGCTGCCGCGGCGGATTTTTACCAAGTCAGACGCCGACCTGCGGGGCAACATTGTTGTGCTACAAAAGTTGTCAGACGAAAATCTCGCGCAGTGTGTGAAGGCAGATTATCCGATCTACACTGATATTATCAGGAAAGTGGGGTTCAAGATGGGAGCGGGCTTCTCACCGACCATCGCGCGCGACCCCAAGACAGGACTTGAGCTTCGTGACGAAAGCAACAGCGTGGTCATTGAATCAGATTTTGTCGAAACTCAGCGTCGGTTCTCGGGCTACTTGGAAAAAGTGAAGGTGTATTCGGAGGACGTCACGAACCAAGCGGATTGGTCCAGATGGAGGGGTGCGCGGTATAGCCAAATCTCGCAGCATAGCAATCTTGACATGAAGCCTAGGCGGCTTTCGGTTCGAGCAATTGAAAATATCAACAAAATTCGTTCCTCAGATCATCTGAAGTTGTCCGAGATTGCGGACATTTTGGACAAGAAATTCGATATCTCAGAGGATCCTTCAGCGAATTTAAGGCTTGTCGAAGGGATCGATATTAGGGCTGTAGAAGGCCTGGTCACACCGCAGTTTCCCCAAAGGGCTTGGGAAATTGTCGAGCGAAAGCAGAAGAACGTATATCAACTCAAGAATCGAGATATCGTCGTTGGATTGGTGCGACCTGAAAGGCGAAACATCGGGCTTTTACTGGATCCGGGCTCCGATATTGTAGGATCGCCAGACGGTGTCGCAGTAGTAAGAATTCGCGAAGAGTACACCGAAGAACTTGGCCAACTTTGGTTGTTTCAAGCTCTAAGGAAGGAACAGGTCCGGCTGCAACTCTGGACCGAATCTGGCGGCACAAGCTACGGGAAACTAACCCACGACAACATTGGATACGTATTACTGTCAAAGCCAGGTGCAGAAGAACTAAAACTAGAAAAGGCCAGTGCAGAAGCTTGGGCACAGTCGGTTTCGAACCTCTATACAGCATGGAGTTCTGTTGGAACCGATCGTGATCGCTTTCCTATAATTAACTCTCCGATTTTCGGGCTTGAGCCTGTTGACGAGCCTTGGGATCAGGAGTGAGAAGCGGTTCCGCAACTTGAGAAGAATGGTGCACCGGGGAGGAACAACCTAGAACCTTCTGAGTGCGAACAGATCCTGACAGAATTGGAAGAATGGACAAGCATTATTCGGGCTGAGCCGGACGTTATCCACAGGTTGGCAGCATTTGCCGAAGCAGCAGAAGGTTCTTTCGACGAGATAGAGGATAGTCCAGGATTGGGCCCTTCTTTTGAGGAGCCTGCGCCATGACCCGTCTTGCAATGCCTCAAGGTGCCAACGTCAAGCCTGTGTTCGCAAAAGCGTCCAAGGGAAAGACACGCACGGCGTTGTCGCCGCTAACCTTGCGCCTGACGCCTGAGGAAAGGGTACGGCTGGAGGAATTGGCAGCGGGTATGACCCTCAGTGCCTATGTGCGAGCTTGTGTCTTTGCCGAGGATACAAAACTGCGGAAGACCCGGCCAGCGGATCAGGCCGAGGAAAAGAAAGCGGCGGCAGAGGCTCTGGCTTTGTTGGGTCAGTCGCGGATTGCCAGTAATCTCAATCAGCTCGCCTATCATGCCAACATCGGCGCCTTGTTCGTTGGTGATGTCGAGAAGGAACAGATCGCTGAAGCGAATGCGCATCTAGCGGCCATTCGGACGTTGCTCATGGAAGCGCTCGGCAAAAAGCAAAGGCAGTCTCGGTGCTCCTGAAAGGCAATGAACGCGGCTATGGGTCTGAACTCGCGCAACATTTGCTCAATCCGCGCGATAATGATCATGTCACTGTGCACGCCATTGACGGCTTTATTGCCGATGACCTTTACGGTGCTTTCGCTGAGGCCGAAGCGATCTCAGGCGCGACGCAGTGTGACAAATATCTGTTCTCCTTGTCGCTGAATCCGCCCCTCGATGCTGACGTTTCCGTCGAAGAGTTTGAACAAACAGTATCGCAGGTCGAGACACGCCTCGGTCTGACAGGCCAACCTCGCGCTGTTGTCTTCCACGAAAAGAACGGGCGGCGGCACGCGCATGCGGTCTGGTCACGGATTGACGGACAAGAGCTCAAGGCGATTGAGTTGCCGTTCTATAAACGCAAGCTCAACGGGTTGGCGCGTGAATTGTACTTGACGCATGACTGGAAAATGCCTGAGGGCTTCCGCGACGCGGCAAAACGCGATCCGCTGAATTACAGCCACGAAGAAGCGGGGCAAGCGAAGCGAGCGAAACGCGCTCCGAAGGCCATCAAGGCGATGTTTCGGGGATGTTGGGAAGCGTCGGGTTCACGCGCTGGGTTTGAAGCTGCATTGAAAGAACAAGGTTTTGTCCTCGCCCGTGGGGATCGACGTGGCTTTGTGGCTGTCGACGCATCCGGCAAAATCTGGTCGTTGTCGCGCTGGTGCGGGGTGAAACCGAAGGATATGCGGGCGCGGCGCGGCTTGGGTCGGAGATGGACTTGCCGTCCGTCGAACAGGTCGCAGATCGTTTGCGCGACCTGCCCAAGCAACCCGTTGATCCTGAAAACACCGCTTTCGAAGCCCGACGCGCGCAACTGGTGGACGCACAGCGCAAAGAACGCGCCAATCTGCTCAAGCGGCAAGAAACCCAGCGCCTTGAAGAGATAAAAGCGCGGCAAGCCAGTCTGCCGAAGGGGCTACGCGGGCTCTTGTCGCGCGCAACGGGTCAATATCAGACAAAGCTGCGCCAGATTGAGGCCGAGGCACAGGCGGCGGAGCGCCGTGACCATGCAGAACAACACGCTCTGATTACCAAACACCTCGGCGAACGGCAGGCACTTGCGCGAGACGGTCAGAAACAGGGGCTGTCCTCCGCATTTCAGGGGCAAACCCAGGGTGACCCCAAACAAGCGCTGGTTCTGAAGGACGAAGGGTTACCCCATTCCGCCACTCAACTGCTCAAATCGCCAGAACTGGTGTTGGATCACGTCTCTCAATCCAAAGCAGCGTTCAAACGCGTCGATGTATTGCGCGCACTGGCGCAGAGGATTGACGATCCAATGGTGCTGCAAAAGGCAGCGGATCAAGCGATGCAGTCGCCGCAACTGCTGCGCTTGGCGGATGATGGATCAACGCACGTCTTTACAACAAAGGATTTCCAAGACGCCGAGCATTCACTGGAGCGCGCGGCGGCGTCGATGTCGGCCAAAGGTGGCTTTGCCGTCAACACCACGCATATCAAACAAGCAATCGCATCACAGAACGTCAAAATGCGCCGCGCCTTTGCAGCCGACGACCGCATCGTCTTCACGCGCAACGACAAAGACATCGGTGTCAAAAACGGCATGTTGGGGACGGTGGTAACCGCCGAAGATGGTCGGATCGCCGTAGCCCTCGACGGCGAAAAAGACCGCCTCGTCCGCTTCAACCCGCAAGGTTTCCGCAGCTTCGACCACGGATACGCCGTCACCATCCACAAGTCTCAGGGCGCGACCGTCGACCAATCCTATGTCCTCGCCTCCCGCTCCATGGACCGCCATCTCGCATACGTCGCCATGACCCGCCACCGCGAAGACATGCAGGTGTTCGTTAACAACAAAGATCGACCGAAATGGGCGATTGGTCATGAACCACGCAACCGGCCCACACACATGCGCAATCGAGATGGGCCGTCGATAGGGTGATCCTATCGCGCCGAGATGACAGCAGCCGTTCAGGCGGAGCGCAGAGAAAGCTGACAGGAGCCCAGAGCTCCGAATGCTGCACTGAACCCAAACGTCGGAGAAGCGCAGGAAGCGGCCTTTGGAAAGTCTGGCTCACACCCTCAAGTTTTGCCCACAAGTCCCTCATGAAACCGCCTCGCCGTATCTAGGGCGCAGATGTGCATGAAGTTAAAGATCCACTTGCCGTCGGCACGAAGCCTGGCAGCGTTCTGAAATTCTCCAGGCCAAAACATTTTTGAGTCACGCGTCTCCGGGTCAAATGCAAAGCCCGCCATTTCAATAAATGTTGCAGCCGGACCATCCTTCTTCTTGGCCTGATCAATTGTATGAGTTCCGCCCATCTGGTCAGCAAAGTAACGTAGGCACATGTCCCTGGTAAGAGATTTGCCATTTAGGTAGGCAATTTTCTGTTGTCGGAAAGTTCTGAACTTTCGTTTGACCTCTCCTCCTGTCTCAACTGAACCAAGGGGATCATTATTCGCGTCTTTAGGTCGGATTTGAGCTATGCCATTGCCCGCAATTGGCATTTCACAGTGCCAGAGCTCATAAGCAACGAGATCTTTCTTTTTCACTATGTGATCGGTATTTTGTACGGTGAACACCGACTGTTCGCTTGCTGCGCGGTGTATGGGCCCTAATCCATCATCGCATATCCATTTTCTGAGGATTGGTGACAGCGTTGCCCTGATAAAAGCAGGGTTGGGCAGATCATTCGGTTCACCAACATGGTGCCTCAAAACGGCTAGGTCTTCCCTGAGCTCTTCAGCAAGTTCTTTGACGGCTCCAAACTTCGATAGAGGTATTTTGAAAATCATGCCGTTTCTAACGTTCTCCTAGCATCTCGCGCGCTAAAACTAGTTCTGCGAGCAAAATAACTGAAGCATTATGTCTATCTGTTCGATGTATTGGGTCACGCAATCCGGCGTCCGCTTTAGGGCTGCACTGAGACGCTCATGCAGGGCGCAGCTAAGGCTCTCCAAGAGCCCTTACCGACAATTGCTGCGCGGTGGTCGAATGACTGATAACCCGCTCGATTTAGCCTACTCCGAAGAACGCGCCTTCCGGCGCGTTCCAAAGATGGACCAGGCAAACACCGTCCGACTACAGACGACAACTGAACAAACAGATCGAATAGAAGCGTAGCACTTTAGATCACCCCCCTCCGGCACTGATCTGAACGCCTACATCCCGCAACCTTATCAAGGCTGACCGATGAATTTCATCGAACGAACCTCTGCATCCTGAGCGCAGACCCAAAAACGCTTGAGGAGAAAACCAATGAAGATTTTTCAACAATTCGCCACGACCAGGTTTGGCCTGCTGGCTGAGGGTACCGAAGATCGCTTGAGCTTCACCATGAAGGTTCTGGGGGACTGGAAGCGTAAAGTACGCGAAGAGCTAGAGCTTGGCGGCGAGGTTCTTGTGCGCGGTCCATACGGACGCTTCGACGCATCCAGCACGGATTGCAAGAAGCAGGTCTGGATTGCCGGAAGGCCGAACTGGTTCATCACCATCGCTCGTCGCTAAGCGCCGGGACGTTTGGTGCAATGCCAAGGCAGACTTGTCGTTTCTTGCAAAAAAGTTACGCAATTTTGGAAACGAGAGAATCCACTCTCCGCAACAATACCCTCTAATCTAACGGAGGGTTAGCAATGTCAGACGCAAGAACAGCCACACGAACGCGCGCGGGGGGCCGGGCGGCACGGCGCACTTTGCGGACGACACGCGAGTTTGCGATGTTGCCTAACCTTCGGCGGAACATTCCGCTCTGCGAAGTGATGGATGGCGCTCAAGTCGAACAGATCGATGCGGCATCTATGGACATCCTCGAGAATGTTGGCGTTCAGTTTCGCGACGAGATTGCTTTGGAAGATTGGCGGAAGGTTGGGGCCAAAGTTGACGGTGAAATGGTCTATCTTGATCGTGGCCTCGTGTGCGATTTGATAGCAACAATTCCATCAGACTTCACCTACTCCGCACGCAACCCCACAAACAATGTGAGGCTAGGTGGACCCCATTCGATTTTTGTTCCGATGACTGGCGCGCCCTATGTCCGTGGCTTAGATAATGAGCGCCGCAACCCGACGCTTGAGGATCTGGCGACGTTCCACAAGCTGAGCCATATGATGCCCGCGCTCCACTCCTCGGCGCATCATATCGTTGAGCCTTACGACCACCCAATCAGTCAGCGGCATTTGCGGATCACATATTCGTCGATGAAGTACTCCGACAAAACATTCATGGGCATGACCACAAGTCCGAAGAATGCAGAAGACGTCATGGACATGTGTGCAATCTTGTTTGGCGAAGACTTCATGGAGCAAAACCCGGTGACAACCGGAAATTGCAATGGCAACTCTCCGCTGGTGTGGGACGAGACCATGCTGGGCGCGATGCGCGCCTTCTGCCGCAAGAACCAGCCGGTACTTTGCTCTCCTTTCGTACTCGGCGGCGCAAATACACCTGCTTCTGTCCCTGCAACCGTCGCACAGCTTAACGCCGAAGCGTTGTCAGCCCTTGCGTATACACAGGTCATCCGACGCGGCTGCCCGGCAATCTACGGCCACTACCTATCGACCGTATCCATGAAATCCGGTGCACCGATGGCTGGGACGCCCGAGATCAGCTTGATGAACTTTATGATCGGTCAGATGGCGCGTCATTATGGCGTTCCGTGGCGCACATCGAATACGCTCGGCGGAGCTAAAACGTTTGATGCACAATCTGGCTATGAAAGTGCGACCACGTTGTCCGCAGTCATCCATGCTGGGGCAAACTACATTTGGCACTCAGCTGGTTGGAATGAAGCAGGCATGCATTGTTCGGTCGCCAAGTTCGTTGTCGATGCGGAGCAATGCGCAATGGCCTATCGTATGGCAGAAGGGCCAAAGTGGGGCGACTTCGCCACAGCGCTCGCTGCCGTCCCCGACGTCGGACCCGGAGGGCACTATTTGGGGCATCCTCACACACAAGAGAACTTTCAAACAGCGTTCTTCATGCCGGAGCTCTTCGACAACAATTCCATCGAGCAATGGGAGGCAGACGGCTCAAAGGAAATCACGGAACGCGCTTTGGAGCACGCCAAGTCTCTTTTGTCTGACTACGAAGAACCGAAGTTAGATGAAGCTAAGAACGAAGAGTTGTTGGCTTACATTGCGCGCCGGGAAAAAGAGATACCAGCCTCAGATGCGTTAAACCAAGATCACTAGCACAACAAAATGAGTGGGCACCGTAGGAAGAGATCGGTGCCCACCTCTTCAACTCAAATCAACTCATTGCTGACTGTGACGTCACTCAGCTGGAGCTGCTTGCGCTTCTTCAGACTGAGTACGCATGCCGTCGCGGATCACCGCTTTCACGAGGGATACGCACATTGCGACCATGACCATGGTGAACGGGAGGGCACCAATGATCATCGCGTTGCGCAATGCCAGCAGTGGATCAGCTGCAGCACCGGAGCTTCCTGCCACAATCAGTGTGCCGATCACCGCGGTCAGGATCAGACCCCAAACTATACGGTGCTTCACGCCAGTTTCCTGAGAGCCGCCCGACATGATGGTGTTCATCACAAGAATGCCGGAGTCGGCTGATGTGACCAGGAAGGTGAGGATGAGAACTACGCACATCACTGTGATCATCGACAGGAATCCGTCCGACAGGATGTTCTGCAAGTTTGCGAACAACATGTTGGTCACGGACGAAGACGCGATGGACGGATCGGTAGAACCAGCCAACTCCAGATCAACGGCAGTGCCACCCAAGATGGTCATCCAAGCAAAGCAAACCAGAGCCGGGCAGATCACGCAGCCGAGGACAAACTCACGAATGGTCCGACCGCGCGAAATACGCGCAAGGAACAGACCAACGAACGGCGAGAATGCAATCCACCAGGCCCAGTAGAACGTCGTCCAACCGGACTGCCATCCGAAGAGACGGCCCTGCGCACCAGCTTCGTAGACGGCTGCTTGAACGTCCGTAGGCAGCGCGGCTGCATCACCTTCAAGACCTTCGGTGAACCCGCTCAGCGACCCCCAAGGGTTGGTTGCGCCAGCATAGAGCTCATTCGCCAGCGGTGCAGCTGATACCGGAAGGTTCGAGGCGAACTCAGCTTCTGTCAGGGGTGAGTAAGCTTCAAAGGACAGTGGCAGGAAGTTGATGATGTAGTCGATGAACGCCGTGACATAGGTCGACATCGCGAACAAGAACGACCCGAAGATCACGAAGACCAACAGCAGGATCAATGACAGCACCATGTTCAAGTTGGAAAGGTACTTGACCCCGCGGCCAACACCCGAAACGGCTGAGATGATCGACAGGGCCATAATGACCAACAGACCCGCAATCAGACCGACCGTGCTTGGCTTCGGCGTTTCTTCGCCCGCTTTGACAAGCCATTCCATCCCAGAGATCGCATAGACCCCATCGACGAACTGTGAGACGCCGAAGCCGATTGTGACCGATACACCAAGTATCGTTGCCACAACGCCGAGCACATCGACAACATGGCCAAAGAATCCATTCGCGAAACGGCCCATGATCGGGGTCAGGGCGGAGCGGATCGTGAGCGGCATGTCACGTGTATAGGCGTAATAGGCCAGAGACAGACCGGTGACGACATAGATCGCCCAGGCGTGGAAGCCGTAGTGTAGGAAAGTGTAGCGGAAGGCCGATTGAACAGCGCCTTCGCTGCTTCCGGCAACGTTGCCCGCGACGATTTCCGGGTTGGACCCCCAAAGGCTCATGGGTTCGGCCGTCGCATAGACCATCAAGCCCACGCCGAGACCGGCACCAAACATCATCGAGAACCAGGAGAAGGTGGAGAACTCGGGCGCTTCTCCGGGTTTTCCCAACACACGCCGCCCTATGGAAGGCACAGCAGCTACACCCACCATGACAAAGAAGAATGCCCCAACGGACAGGACGTAGAAGGTGTTGAAGCCTTCCAATAGGGCGGAGTTCACGGCGGATAGGACGCCACTTGCGTTGAGCGGAAAGACAAGGGCCCAAAGGACCAGGGCAACCATAATACACTTGCTGATGAGCGCGATAGGTAAACTATGCCCCTCGTAGAAACCGCTTGGAGCTTTCGCAATCTCCAAGTCCGTAAAGGGCGGTTTGATAGACATTTCAGTTTTCTCCTTGTTGGCTGGCGCGATCGCGCCGTTCAGCGGGTGAACTTGTCGCCACCTCTCTTCATTCAGTTCTTGCTCTAAATTCTTTCCAGCGAAGCACGGCGTTTGCGCCGATCTCCAAAAACGGCCGCGGGGGAAGCGTGACTGGCTCCTCACTGCTGCCGAAGGTTTCCGTGATCTTGCTTGTGACGCCACAAGCGAGTTCAGCGGCCCCGATCCCTGTGAGCGTTCCGCGGACTGTACCCAGTCCATTTTGGACACAGCCGCAATAGAGCCCGGTATCGAGCTCACGCATCAGGGACACAACATTGCGCGTCAGGCACAGATGCCCGGCCCAGGTATGTTCCATCTTGATCCCTCGCAGTTGCGGGAACCGATCCTCAAATTTCGTCTGCATGACCTTCGCGGCACGCGCGACGTGCTTTCCGCCCACATGGCAATCGGGCGCAAGAGTGGCGCAGGTCCTCGTAACGATCCTGTTGCCGCCTTGACCGGTATCTATCTTGCGGATGGTTGTGCCCATCGGATCAGACGGCGTGATCCCCCAACGGGCCTGACCTCCAAGTTGCTTGAGCGTCTCCGTGTCAAGTTCGGGCGTCATGACGGCATAGAGAAAAAGCTGCATCAGCTTGCGCTTTGCAAAGCCGAAGCTATCCAGATGGCCATTCACTGTGAGAATAACCTGACCAGCGCTGACCGAGCCGTTTGGCGTCTGCAACATCCAGGTATCGCCCTGTCGGGTCAGAGCTGTAACTGGGCTATTCTCATGGATCGTCACATCTTGGCGTTCCAACCCCGTCGCAAGCCCGTTGATGTATCCGGCGGGCTGAAGCATCACCGTGCCCGGTGTATAGAGACCCGAACGGTAGTATCCGCAACCGGTCAGCTCAGTCATGGATTGGGCATCCAGAGCCTCGGAAGGTTCATCCAGAGACGCCAAATGACGGGCATAGCTGGTGTTGTTCGCTTCCGCCGGAGCGCTCGCAGCCCCGTTTACCTTCCCGGCTTTGTCGAAGTAGTTAGTGTTGATCTGATACTCGGAGACAGCTTCTTCGGCAAAAGCGATGGCCATCCGGTTCAAAGCAATGACTGCCCTGTCATCGCCAGACCCAGCATAATCCTCTGAGGCGAGATCGTGGGGCAGGTCGATCATGAAGCCGGAGTTTCGCCCTGCCGAGCCTTCAGCAACCCGAGTTGCTTCCAGGACCATGATCGTTGCCGTCGGTTGCAACTGACGAAGGCGTCGGGCAGCCGAGAGACCCGCGAAGCCAGCCCCCACGACGACAAAGTCGGAAACTTGCTTTCCTTCTAGCCGGGTACGTTCTGGACTGCCCCCCAATATTGAGTTCCAAGCTGCAGGCCCAGGCAACGCGGGCAACCTATCTACCCGCTGGTGCATCATTGGACGGCTTCACTCGCATTGTCTGCCAGATCAACCCAGATGGTTTTGATCTGCGTATACTGGTCATGGGCATGAACGCCGTTGTCCCGTCCGCCAAAACCACTGGCCTTGAACCCACCAAAGGGTGTTGCGCTGTCACCTTCACCAAAGCAGTTGACCGTCACGGTGCCGGCTCGAACGCTTCGCGCGCCCCTGATCGCTTTCTTCACATCCGATGTGAATATCGAAGCCGCCAGCCCGTATTCGGTATCATTGGCCAACGCGATGGCCTCATCGAAGCTGGCGACCTCTAACACTGACAGAATAGGTCCAAAAATCTCTTCCCGGCTCTGGGTTGAGTTTGGATCGGCCTCGACAATCGTCGGCTCAACAAAGCCATCTTGCATCGTCCCGCCGGTCAGCACTTTCGTTCCTTTGCCGAGATAGGAACAGACTTTCGTGTAGTGGGCTTCTGACACGAGCGCGCCCACGCGATTGACCGGATCAAGTGGGTCGCCCATTGGCCATTCCCGCATATGCGCGGCCATGCGCTTGACCAACTCATCCTTGACGCCCTTCTGAACAATCAGGCGAGAAGAGGCCGAACAATTCTCGCCCATGTTCCAAAACGCACCGTTGACGATGTGCGTTGCGACAAGGTCCAGATTTTCCGCGTCGTCCAGAACCACGGCGGGATTTTTGCCGCCCATCTCAAGCGTGACTTCTTTGAGGTTTGAATCTGCTGCATATCGCAAGAAGCAACGGCCTGTTTCTGTGGAGCCTGTGAAACTTACAGCATCAACATCCATATGCCGACCGAGGGGCTCGCCAACGTCTGGGCCCAGTCCCGTGACAACATTGAAAACACCAGCAGGGACGCCTGCTTCCATGGCGAGCTCGGCTACGCGCAGCGCTGTGAGCGAGGTTTCTTCAGCGGGCTTTATAACTACAGAGCATCCAGCGGCTAAGGCAGGCCCAATCTTCCAGGCCAGCATCAGTAGGGGGAAGTTCCATGGCAGGACCAGTCCGACGACGCCCACCGGTTCGCGCACCACCATGGCGATGTGATCATCGGAGGCGGGAGAGACTTGATCATAAATTTTGTCGATCAGTTCGGCGTGCCATTTCAGGCAATGGATTGTTTCGGGGACATCAACCGTCTCGCAGTCGTAGATTGTTTTGCCGGAATCGAGACTTTCCATCACAGCCAATTCGCGGGCGTTTCGCGTCATGAGTTTTGACAGTTTAATCAGAACATCCTTGCGTTCGGACGGATGCAGGCGCGACCAGCGACCCTCTTCAAAAGCATCCCGTGCTTTCTCAACGGCAAAGTCCACGTCGTCAGCCGCGCAGGATGCAACTTTAGCCAAGATCTCCCCAGTTGCTGGGTTGATCGTGTCAAAGGTCTTTCCTGACTTCGCTGGGCGGAAACTGCCGTCGATAAACGACTGGGTCGGCAGCAAGAGCTTTGCAGCAATGGCCTTGTATTCTGCTGCAGTGAGAAGATCGCTCATTCCGCCGCCTCCGCGAGTGGTCCAGTTTCAAATTCAATTTCAGCGACAGTGCGTTTCAGTATCCGGACGACTTGCTCAAGCTGGCGTTTGTCGTCCTTATTCAGCGGTCTGAGCGGCGGGCGCGGCGGCCCTGCATGATTTCCAGCGATCTCGCAGCCATGCTTGATGCATTGGATAAACTTGCCGCCTTGCTCCAAAACGCGCATCAACGGCATCAAGGCCGACATGATGCGTCGGCCTTTGTCGAAGTTGCCTTCGACGGCGCAGGCACGCCAAAGCGCGAGATGTTCCCTTGGCAAAAAGTTCGACCCACCGCAAACCCAGCTCCGCGCGCCCCAGGCGAAGAACTCCAATGCCTGATCATCCATGCCACAGGACATTTGGATATGGGGGTAATCCCGCGTAAGGAGATGGACACGGTTGATGTCGCCCGAGCTTTCCTTGATGGCGCAGAAGTTGCGACTTCGACCAACCCGATCTAGAAACTCTTCTCCCATTTCAACGCCCATGCGGCCCGGGTAGTTGTAGAGCATGATTGGCAGGTCAGCGGCGCGGTCAATTGCCAGCGCATTCAGGGCATTTTCTCGTTCCGTTGGAACAGAGTAGGGCGGGCTACCGATAAGGATCGCATCGGCGCCAATGGTTGCGGCATGTTCTGCCATGTCGATAGAGTCACCCAGTTGCATTGAGCCTGTGCCAACGATTAGGGCGGCGCGATCCCCAATGACCTCATTTGAAAGCGTCGCCAGCTCGCGCCGCTCGGCCATGGATTGAGCATAGTACTCCCCAGTGGAGCCACCGTTGATGATCCCATGGACACCTTGCGATATGAGGTGGTCAATCTGGGCAGCAAACGCGTCACGATCAATCGAGCCATCCTCGGCGTGGGGGGTGATGACCGGCGTATAAATTCCCTCAAACTTCATCACATATGCGCTCCTTTCAGTACACCAATGGTCCCGCCAAGAGGGAACTGAATCCCATCAGGTGAGACAAAACTCTCAATCTCGGCGCGCGACAGCTCCCAATGGTCGATGGCAAGCTGCCCGCAGGCTTCATCGTCTCGCTGCTCGATCATGGATATGAACAGGTCATGCTGATCGGCCGCTACGCTGCGCTGCTCCCAAAGCGCTTGATTTCGAGGATCGTAGAAAGACATCCCGATCCGCGTGTGGTCGATGAGGAGGCGGCGGTAACTCGGCGTCAAAAACTCATTATCCGCCATGTCCCCAATGATCGCGTGAAACCTTTGGTTGGTGAGTGCGCGATCAGATGTGATGCCATCGCGTATCGCCTTACGAAATAGGGTCTGCGCGTCCTTGAGACGCATGATTTGCGCTTCCGTCGCGTTCTGAGCCGCCAGTTTCGCTACAGCTGCGTAGAGCATCGGCGCTGCCAAGAAGAAGTTGCGGAGTGTCTTATGGCTCATCGGAGCCACCTGAGCGCCCCGGTTTTTTCGCAGGACAACGTAGCCCTCACCCGCGAGCTGATTGAGCACTTCACGAACTGGTGGCCGAGAGATTCCATAGGTCTTGGCGAGGTCGACCTCATCCAAGTCCAACCCTGGGTCGAGGTCTTGCGTTAGAATTCGACGTTGTAAGTCGTCAAAGCAAAGAGCTTTTTTGGAAATTCCATCTTTTGCCACCGCATCACCCCCGCATGGATTGGCACTTGAATTGCCCTTTGCATACCGGTCATAATACAAGATGTCTACAATTCATTGAGCCCAGCCACATCTACCGTGGCAACGCCTCCGTGAATTCAACGGAGCGTCATTGGACTGAAAGCGTAGAGATGAAAGAGAAGGAAACCGAGGCTCAGCATTTCGTCTTCGCACTCGTTGAAGACTTTACCCACATAGCACTTGCCTGTGCGGTTGATCCTTTGCGACTGGCAAACCTTGTATCGGAAAAGGTTCTCTATACTTGGTCCTATGCCTCGCTCAATGGGGATACCGAGCGAAGCTCCGATGGTACAATTGTGAAAGTTGAAGACGTCTTCAGCAGCTTGCCGGACTGTGATCGTTTGTTTGTTTTGGCTGGTTTGCAGGTTCAAGAACTTGATCATGCGACCTTGCTTAGAGCTCTTCGACGAAAGGATCGCCATAGTCAGACGCAAATCGGTGCACTGGATTCTGGAGCATGGATACTGGCGAAAGGCGGATTTCTGAACGCACGCAACGCGGCACTCCATTGGGAGTATCACGACAGTTTCGCGGAGGAGTTTCCCGAGGTTCATCTTCAAAACAGTGTGTTTGTAGCGGATGAGAAATATCCAACGGCTTCGGGTGGCACCGCGACCGCCGACCTTATTTTGCACATCATTGAAGAGACCCATGGAGAGGACCTATCCATCGCGATCGCAGATCAGTTGGTCTACAACGCAGTGCGCACGCAGACTGCAGCGCAGAAGGTCTCCTTGCAGTCACGGAATGGGATGCGAAACCCGCACCTTTCACGGGCTGTCGCGATCATGAAAGAGAATATAGACGAGCCACTACAGCCTTCAAACATCGCGCAGCAACTTGGCATCTCCGTGAGACAGCTAGAGCGCGTTTTTGGCAAGCATCTGAATACCTCTCCAAAGCGATACTATATGGAGCTTCGCTTGGAACGTGCGCGGAAGCTGCTTGTTCAAACGGAAATGTCCGCTACAGACGTGGCTATTGCATGTGGCTTTGCCAGTCCGGGGCACTTCGCACGTGTCTACAGGAACGCCTTCGGTGTGACCCCTATGATGCAGAAGCGAACTCTTAACTGATGCAGGATGCCGCAACAGGGCACATGACCCTCCGACCGAGCGTCCCAAAGCAGAAAAACCGACGCTTGGGCATTCTCTCCATGCACTCGATGGCCCACTGCATTTTGTCGGCTTTGCCCGGAACGGCCCAACCGTGCCTGGTCTTACGACTTTGTTCAGGATCGCATCGCTGACGGGCGCGTCTATCGGACGCTCAACATCATCGATGAATACGCAAGAGAGGCACTGATGATCCGCGTCGATCGCAAGCTCAATTCCACGGACGTATTGGATGCGCTTACCGATCTGTTCATCCTGCGTGGCCCGCCAGAATACATAAGGTCCGACAACGGGCCGGAATTTATTGCCCAGAAATTGCGCGACTGGATCGCCGCTGTCCGCGCCAAGACTGCTTACATCGAACCTGGGTCACCCTAGGAAAACGGATACTGTGAAAGCTTCAATACACGGTTCCGACACCAGCTATCAAACGGCGAAGTATTCTACAATCTGAAAGGGGCCCAAATCCTGATCGAGCAATGGCGGGTTGGGCTGAATACGCAAATATTTTGAAGGGAGAGCAGAAAACTGGTTTGGCGTCCCGCAGCTTTTCAACGCTGATCCAAAGCTACCAAAAGTCCCCACGCTACAAGAGACTTAAGCCTAGGACAGTTCTAGACTATGATAAGTACACCGCATTTATTGACGAGCGGTTTGGGCCGCTAAGACCGGCTTACCTGCGGCGAAAAGATGTTGTCCGGCTGCGCCGCCAGAACGCGGCGAAACCGTATTTCGCAAACTACGCAGTCAAAGTAATGCGAATTCTGATGGAGCACCGGTGTCTTAGCCGCTTAGAACTGTGCCACTATTTTGGTGTCACATGAGGG
>CALCOY010000001.1 GCA_937897325.1 uncultured Shimia sp. | reverse complement strand
AGCAAAAAACTACCAAAGAGCAACTCAAACTCCTTAAAATATACAGAAGGACAGAGTGACACTTGTATTTGTTGGTCCTGCCTTTGGCATTTTGTGCTTCAGGTCGCAGGTTGCTCTGCGGATGCGGTCTCGGATGCGGCTGCGTTGATGGCGTCCTGTCGCTCGGCGGGCGTTGCGGTTTCGTTGACACGGACAGTGACCTCGCGGTTGGCAAAGCGGATGCCGGCTTCTTCGAAAGCGGCGCGGATGCGGTGCAGCAACTCTCGTCGGATAACAAACTGCCTTCCCGGGATCGCTTTGAACTTAACCCGCAGGATCATTGCGCTGTCTTCCATCTGGATCACACCTTGGGATTTGGGCGGTTCCAGCAGGCCATCGCCCACCAACTCGTCCTCCATAAATTCGGCGCCGATGCGCTTAATGATCTTTTTGACCTGCTGTGGATCGGTGTCGAAGGTCAGGCGCAGCGGCAATTTCATAATGACCCAGTCGCGCGAATAGTTTGTCAGCGCGGCAATGTCGCCGAAGGGGATGGTATGAACCGCGCCAAGGTGATGGCGCAATTGAAGACTGCGGACTGATATGCGCTCCACGGTGCCCTTGACCGTGCCGAGGTCTATGTATTCGCCGCGGCGAAAGGCGTCATCGATCAGGAAGAACACGCCCGAGACCACATCCTTGACCAGAGTCTGCGCGCCGAACCCGATGGCCAGGCCGATCACGCCCGCACCGGCGACCAGCGGGCCGACATTGACGCCAAGGCTGGAAAGCGCGGCAAAGAGGCAGGTCACGCCGATGACCACGAGCGCCGTTGACCGCAGCAGCGGGAGAAGCGTCGCAGTCCGGCTTGCGCCGAGGCCACCTTCGGCGTCGCCGCTTTCCTCTTCGTCTTCTTCCGGTTTTTCGGCGGCGACGCGGACGTCGATTATTGTGCGCAGAAAGTCCCAGATGGCCCAGCCGATGATGGCTGTCAGTAGGACATTTATGATGGTTTGCAGTGTCCGCCCCGTTGTGCCGCTTGCGGCAAGCGTGGCGGGGTCAAGTCCCCAGGTCGACAGGATGATGATCAGTCCTGCCGCAAACAGGAGCGCACGCACGGCGTTGCTGATTGCGAGTTTGACGGCCTCGTTCATGTCTTGCGCCCGCAAGTAATGGACCAGCACGCGGTAGCTAACCCAGAGGCCAAGGAACACGAGCATCGTAACAAAGATGTTTGCGGCGACCACATCCACATCACCACTGAGCAGCGCGCCGCCAGTGAAGACGATCCACGTGATCAGAAACGATAACCCGGTAATCGCGGCCCAGTTGCGCGATAGCATGGCGATGAACGAGCGGTTCTCGAGTGGCGGCAGTAGGTCGGTCGTCGCCCGGTGGATCCAGTAGACCCCAGACAGCGCCATGGTGATCCATAGCAAGCCAAGCAGTAGGGTCAGCAGGTCCGGTGTACCTGCAGGCGCGCCGAACTGGGCCATCACATCGGATGTGATCGTTTCGAACATCCACAGCGCCGCAAGCCCGATTACCACCCAGTGGACGCGCTGCGTGGCCTGATCTCTGAGCGCGACCAGGCGGTACATCGGCCAAGACCGAGGGAACAAAATGTCGACGACAGATCGAACGATCAACACCACTGTCACAACAGCCACGTAGCTTGAGACAAAGAAACGAATGTCGGGATGATGGAAGAACAGGTAGAGCACCGCCATCGCCGTCAGGGCAAAGGCCGCAGAGCCTGATAGGGCTATGAGCAGAACGAAGATCGCATCAACGATTGTCGACACGGAACCGTATGCGCCCTTGCCAATGTTGCGTTCACCGATGGAAATCTGGCGGGCTTCACCCCGCTTGCGCCAGTAGTAGCGGACGATGCCGCCTGCCAGGAGGCTTATGGCGAGTGCAACGAACGCCAGCCCGACGCCACCTGCGTCAGACAGGCGCGTGAAGACGGCGCCGATTCCTGCCCCAAGTTCCGGCAGTTTGGCAAAGACGGCCGCGGCATTGGTCGTCAGGGTTTCGCCAATATCGCGGCTGTTGGTCAGCAACCCCGCGCCTTGCGCACTCTCCTCGATCCGGCGTTCGGCAAACTCGGCGATCAGGATGTCTCGCACCTGCTCATCGCTCAGCCGCCCCAACATCGCTTGAAATTCGGCTTCAGTGAGGTCGGCAGACAGATCAACACTGACCTCCTGGGCTTGCACCGCGGGCGCGAGCATCGGCGTGCACAGCATCAGTGCCAACGCCAAAAAAGTCGCACCCATCCGAATGGTCGATTGAAGCATCATTCTATCCCCCTGGCTGCATTGCAGTGCCGGATGCTGCGCTTATCGCGCAATCAGGCAATAGGGCCTGCTTTGCGTCGACAACGCAAGCTCCTGACGCCAAGGAGTTTGCGATGCCGATCAAACCGACGCAGGCACATAACCGTCGGACCGCTGTACGATCATGTCAGAACATCCCGTTATCATGGGCCATATCCGCCGGAATCTCTTGCAACCCATCCCAGTGTTCGGCAACCTTTCCGTCCTCGACCCGAGACAGGTCATAGATCGCGATCGGCTTATCTCCTCAAGTCCCCTCAAAAGCACAAAAATGGGAACTCTGATACCCATGGGCGCAGAGTTCGGGAGTGACGTGACATTTGATGGGGCGCTGCTGTGAAAGTATTGCCTTGCAACCAGTGTGGCTCGAAACCGGGCGAAGGGTATTGAGAAGACACATAACCCGGAAGGGCGCGACCTACTCGATCGAAGAAAGCTCTTGGCGCGACTAAACCGTTGGCGTCGAGCTCGATGATGCCTTGGCTATCGCAGAAGAAATTGAAATCTAATCAGCGCGGTCGCATTCATGGGCGGCCCAAAGCATGCACAATTGGGTTGACCCAAAACTAAGATGTAGCTCCCGATAGGATCATGGGACATCTGTGAACCCCGGAGATTTTGAATGGAGCATTTTTCAGGCTTGGATGTCTCTGCGTTCGTGCGCAGTTTGCGTTGTCGATGGCGAGGGGCAGGTTTTGAAAGAACAATACCTACGCCGCGAGGTCGAGGACATCGCGGGATATCACACCGACCTTGCTATTCCGATCCAACGCCTCGGTTCTAAATCCGACACATTGAACCAGCATCTGTTCTACGGTTTGAAAGCTGCTGGCTTCGACGCTCGCTTGGTTCCGCATCAACACTTTTTGGAACTGGATCGACTTGTGAAAAGCCCGGCTAGTCAGGATAAGATCCGCATGCGCTTGATACGAACCAAGGGCCGGCGCTGCGCCGTCGTGGCTATTGCGCGCAAATTGGCCGTCTTGCTTCACCGTATGTGTTCATACGGCCCGGAGTTCCGTCTGGAAAAGGTGGAGAGCATGGCGTGTGGAGAAGCGGACACTCCGCTGTCGTGATGCTGTGTCCGCAACCCGCTTTACTGACATTCTAGGCAAGTGCAGAATTGTGAGAAAGGTAGATTGAAAGATCGCTGGACTTGAGCAGACATTGATCGGTGCTGAAGCAATGTCTGCGCGTTGTCCTCAGAACTTGCTGATGGAGTTGCCTCCATCGGCCAGCATCGCACTTCCGGTCACAAATGACGCGTCGTCCGAGAGAAGGAACTGAGCTGCCGCTGCGATTTCGGTGGGTTCGGCCATGCGTTTGAGCGCATGAAGACCTTTGATAACTTCATGGAAATTGGCGTCGTCACCTGCCATCGGAGTCATTGTTCCACCCGGCAGAAGTGCATTTACCCGGATGTTCTCCGATCCATGTTCGGCAGCCAAGACTTGGGTCATGCCGATCAAGCCTGACTTCGCCGCAGCGTAAGCTCCCATTCCAGGCAGACCAACTGTGTGCCCAACGAAGGACGCGGTGAACACGATCGAGCCGCCACCTCGCTTGCGTAGAGCTGGGATCTGGAACTTTGCTGCAAAGAAGCCGCTGTTCAAGTTTACCGCAATCACCTTTTGCCAGTTGTCGCTCTCCATATCCTCGATTGAACCCATGTCACCCGTGAAACCTGCATTATTGAAGGCCCCATCAAGGCCACCAAAGCTCTTCTCGGCCAATTGGACGAGCGCACAAGCATATGCTTCGTCAGCGACGTCGCCCGCGAGCGAAACGGCGTGTCCATTTCTATGCTTGATCTGTCCGACGATTTCTTCGAGTTGAGCTTCCCGGCGTGCGCCGAGAACGACGTTTGCACCGCTTTTTGCAAACAAAGATGCCGCCGCCGCACCAATCCCGCTGCTCGCTCCGGTTATGATGATCGTCTTGTTTTTGAGTTTCATTGCCATGCCTTTCCTTTGTTGCATGACACTCCACTAAGGTCGCGGCGAATAGTCTTACGACCCAGTTCATGCGCCTGACCGACGCGCGAAAACGAAAGCGCAAGATCCGGGTCAGCGCGATGACAATAGACCTAACACTAAATCGCGACGAGGAGTTTCGGATAGATAATATTTATAAAGCAATATCTTAGACAATATCACCGATCAGTATGTCGCAAAATCCGTCTGACAATTGTCACTATGGCACAGGACGGACAAACTAAGGAATGTTCCGATGAACGCTTCAACCGCTCCCAAATATGAATAGACGATTCCGGCCGCACTCCAATCGATGGCTGGCATGCATCAGGTGCTCGACAACCATGAACTTGATCTAAAGATCCACCATCCAGTTCAACTTCAAGCATCTCAGACTAATCGCTGCGGTTTCTGCATCAAAATGCACATGAAAGAGGCTCGGCAAAACGGCGAGACCAGCGAACGTCTGGATAGGGTAATTGCCTGGGACCAAGTGAATGATTTCACCGACGCAGGAAAAGCGGCGCTGGAATGGACCGAGGCTGTGACAAGCCTGCACTTGAAAGCAGACCTTGCGGCCAATCGACGGCACAGAATTCTGTCAGGAACAGGTGGGGGGCACGGCATGACCTAAAAGGCCAACCAATCAACCTGACGGGATGTTCCAATCCAGACGAGGTCTGTGGATGAAGACGAACATGTCTGCTGCGCCACATGAAGCGCGCCGGGAAGCAGGGCTCTCCACAACCAATCCGACACATACAGGCAGCGTCGCCCTTGAAACGCCAAATCAGACTGCGAAGAGAAGCGTGACCCGGACAAGCGATCGCGCCGTCCACGAATTGAAAGAATTGAGCTAGACCGATAAACCCAATTAGAGAAGCAAGCTTCACGCTTCGCAGAGCCCACAGCGCCTCCGGTCCTCGGAGCGTAAGTCGTTAAGGTTACCTACGGCATAACCATTGTTCGGTCTGCCTAAGCGCAGAATGAAGCAGCGGGATCTAGTTCATTCCTCTTCGTGGCCGTTTCGCCTGGAACCCTCAGATATGAAAAACGCCAACACACCGGCAAGCGCTAGACAGATCGGCAACACGCTCAACGCGCTGGAATAGTCCTGCGCTGTAGCATCAAGCAGCCCGCCCACCAGTGGTTGAAAGACCAAAGCCGACCCAATCCCGATCATGTTCACAAATGCGACGACCGTGCCCACATGGGCGGCGTCCTGACCATCTTTTGCCACGGCAAAGGTCAACATCTGTGCGCCCCCCAACGCGCCAGCGACGAACAGCAACACCGAAAGAACAGCGATTGACTGTGTGGGCGAAAGCAAGATGGCCAGCCAGACCGGCGCGGCTGCCCAGGAGGCTAGACAGATGATCCACTTTCTGTGTCCAAGCCTGTCTGATAAAGCACCAGCGCCAACACTGCCCAAGGCCATCCCCCAGAAGATCATGGAAACCGCAGTTTCAGCGCCAACCTTGGAAAGGTGATGGTCGGCCAACAATTCGGCATTTCCCCACAATCCGCCAAAGACATTGACTGGTACGTACATCAAAGACCCAATCACCGCGATCAGCCAGATCGAACGACTGCTTGCCACTTCCAGCACTGGCGCAAGGATAGGTGCCTGCGCACCACCGTTGTCTGATTCTGGTGATTTCGGCAAAACCAGCCAAGCCAATACAAACAATGCCGCACCAACGATCGACGTCGCAATGAATGTCGTGCGCCATCCAATGGCGTCAACAACTTGGACCAGCAACACTGCCCCAACTGCTGTGCCAATCATTCCGAGGGCATTGACGCTGCCCGACAACACCGCAAACCGGTTTGGGCTGAACAGGTGATTGACGACATAGAGTGCGCCGACAAAAGCAAACGAGGCTCCAAGACCCGTAAAAAGCCGACCAAGAATGGCGACATAGACCGACTCCGACAGCCCAGTGATAAGGACACCGCTGGCACAGACCAATATGGCGGGCAAAACCATCCGCCGAACACCGTAGCGGTCGAGGAGGATCCCAACCACAATTTGCATGGGGGCGTATATCCAAAAGAATACGCTTGAGAACAGCCCGAACCCGGCGTTCGATAATTCTAGATCCTTGCTGATGCCACTTGATGAAAGGCTTGGTTCAATTCGAGCCACGAATTCAAACAGATAAAACAACGCTGCGACCAAGAGCGCCGCAAATGCTATGCTTTGGTTTCGTTCCAAATCTCTGTACCTCACCCGCGTACGTCCCACTTCGCGCGCCCGAGGGGACAATCGACATTTAGTGCCGTCGCGCAGCACGGTGTTTGTCACAAAAGGCAGTCTAGATGCGAAGTTTCAGGATTCTGGTTCAGAGTCTCTAAGACTTGTGTGATAAATCAAACTTTAGACTGACCAACCGGACATTGCCGGCAATGCGCCCTGTGATGGCGGGAGGCTGACTTCGCTCAATAGTCTGAAAACAAACCTGTCATTCCGTGAAAGGCGTGCTGTGCCGTCGGCTAACCTCTAATCCAAATGCCGCGCTTAGATTTTCAAGAAACCGGACGTGCGTGGCCCTCGAAGATCAGTTGCAGGTCTGCGCGGCTGCGAGCGCCTTGAAGAACATCGCGAACCCGGCCCCTGGCATCGAATAGCAAGAGCGTCACATGCGGCACGCTGTGGTCACGGGCAAGACGGCGTCCCGCGTCGGAGTTAATATCCGCGACCAGATACAGCAGGCGATCATCATCAATACCTTTGAGCGCCGCACGTGCCTCTTTCTGCAACGCACGGCACATGGGACAACCCGGATCGTGCACCTGCACGACGGTCGGCACACCTTTCCCGATTCGCGTGAGATCATGTTCGGCGCTGTGGGCCTGAACCGAACGCAGGGTAAAATAGCTCGCCGCTCCCAAAACGCCGAGTGCAATGGCACCGTTCCGCGCATTTTTCAGAAAAGTCCGCCGGTCGGGCGTTTCGGTAGCTGGCGCTGGCTGAGATGCTGCGCGTTTCTTTGTCTTTTGTGACCGCTTTGTCTTTTTCATCGCACCGACCGGCAGAGAGGCTGAGGGTGCTCTTTGCATAGCGCGAGGACAGATGTCGACGCCAATCACGAGACTGTGGGTTTCCTAGCAACTTGCGACGGTGCCTGAGCAATGACCGCCATAAAGGACCGGTGCGACATCCCAAACCAAACCCGGATGGGTCCGTCCATTCTATCACGGTCAAAGACCCATGCTGCACATTTCAGCATGTGCGTTTCACCGCCGGTTCAGGCACTGGCATGGCATTGACAAAAACCTTTTCCAGCCGGCACAAGACGCCCAAGCCATGGCCGGTCTGGTGTTTGGTTAAAATTGTTTGCACGCAAAGGATTAATGATGGCGCTCCTCCATCCTGTGCTTCTCTGTGGCGGTTCCGGAACGCGGCTCTGGCCCTTGTCACGCAAATCATACCCTAAACAATTCTCAAAACTGATCGGTGAGGAAAGCCTTTTCCAGGCCTCTGCCAAACGGCTGTCGGGCGACATGTTTGAGGCGCCTCTGATCGTGACCGCCGATGCATTCCGTTTCATCGTCTCCGAACAACTCGCTGCGATTGAGCAGGCCGCGCTGGCCATCATGATCGAACCGGATGGCCGTAATACAGCACCCGCAGTAGTTGCCGCTGCCCTCTGGCTGGCCAAGACAGATGCGGATGCGCTGATGCTGGTTGCGCCATCAGATCACGTGATCCCTGACGGCGATGCCTTTCGCGCGGCCGTATCTGCGGCGATACCCGCAGCCCAGGATGGCCAGTTGGTAACGTTCGGTATCACGCCGACACGGGCAGAGACGGGATACGGATATCTCGAACTTGAAGCCGGGAATACAGCAAACATCCACGAGCCGCAAAAGCTTAGCCGCTTTGTCGAAAAACCGGATGCGCTCCGCGCCGAAGAGATGATCAAAGCAGGGCATTTCCTATGGAATGCGGGCATCTTCCTTTTTTCAGCAAAGGCAATCCTCGCCGCCTACAAGGAACATGCACGGTCGTTAATGGACAGCGTCGGAGCAGCAATCGATCAGGCCGAAACCGATCTGGGATTCACGCGCCTGGCCCCTGCCCCATGGTCGGACGTCGAAGACATATCGGTCGATTACGCGATCATGGAGAAAGCCCAAAACCTCAACGTCATGCCTTATTCGGGCGGCTGGTCTGATTTGGGCGGCTGGGAAGCGGTCTGGAAGGAGACCGGCCCTGACCATAGCGGCAATGTCTGCTCTGCCAATGCGACGGCTATCGATTGCAAGGACACCCTTTTGCGCAGCGAAGCAAAGAACCTCGAGGTTGTGGGGATAGGCCTTGAAGACATTGTTGCGGTCGCGATGCCCGACGCTGTCCTTGTGGCGCATAAATCCGACAGTCCGAGAGTCAGAGAGGCGGTTGCTGCTCTCAAACAGAAAAATCGCAAACAGGCGACAGAATTTCCGCGCGATCACCGCCCCTGGGGCTGGTTCGAAAGCCTTGTAGTGGGAAACAGATTCCAGGTGAAACGGATCGTGGTACATCCGGGTGCGTCCCTTTCATTGCAAAGCCATCACCACCGCTCCGAACACTGGATCGTTGTGCAGGGCACCGCGAAAGTCACGGTGGACGAGGATGTCAAACTGGTCAGCGAAAACCAGAGCGTCTATATCCCGCTGGGCGCCGTACATCGCATGGAAAACCCCGGCAAAGTGCCGATGGTCCTCATTGAGGTCCAAACCGGCTCCTATCTCGGGGAAGACGATATTATCCGCTACGAAGACGCCTACGCGAGAAACTGATGGATCAGATGAGCCAGAAAACGATTGCCGTTGCCGGGATCGGCTATGTCGGGCTGTCCATGGCTGTGCTTTTGTCCCAGCACAACAAGGTCATCGCCGTCGACATTGATGCGGGCAAGGTGCAGCAATTGAATGCAGGCCAAAGCCCGATCGTCGATCCGGATATCCATGAATACCTTCGGCACAAAACACTCGACCTGACCGCAACAACCGACGGCCCTTCTGCATACACTTCAGCGGATTATGTAATCATCGCAACCCCCACAGATTACGATCCCAAATCGAACTTCTTCAATACGTCCAGCGTCGAGGCCGTCGCAAGTGAGGTGATCGCAGCAAACCCCGCCGCAACGATCGTGATTAAATCGACAATACCCGTCGGCTTTACGCAGGATCTGAATGCCAGGCTCGGGACCGATCAGATCATTTTCAGCCCCGAATTCCTTCGGGAAGGCCGCGCCCTTTATGACAATTTGCATCCCTCGCGGATCATCGTTGGCGAAGTTTCCACGAGGGCCGAGATCTTCGCGTCTCTTCTGAAGCAAGGAGCGCTCGATAAGGATATCTCGACGCTGTTCACAAGCCCGCAAGAGGCGGAAGCCATCAAGCTTTTTGCGAATACCTATCTCGCCATGCGCGTGGCCTATTTCAACGAGCTCGACAGCTATGCGCTGGTGCATGGCATGGACAGCCGCAACATCATCACTGGCGTGGGACTCGATCCGCGGATTGGCGCACATTACAACAATCCGTCCTTCGGCTATGGAGGCTACTGCCTGCCAAAGGACACCAAACAACTGCAGGCAAACTATGCGAACGTCCCGCAAAACCTGATCAGCGCGATTGTCGAAGCCAACCGCACCCGCAAAGATTTCATCGCCGACCAGATCATCGACCAAAACCCCGCCATTGTCGGCATTTGCCGACTTGTGATGAAGGCTGGCTCGGACAATTTCAGACAATCCTCAATCCAGGGCATCATGAAACGCCTCAAAGCCAAGGGGATCGAGGTTTTGGTCTATGAACCGGAACTCGATGCTCCAGAATTCTTCGGCTCCCGCGTGACGCATGATCTGGATGAACTCAAAGCCAAAAGCGACATTATCATCGCCAACCGCCGCATGACCGAACTGGCAGATGTGGCGAACAAAGTCTTCACGCGCGATCTCTTCGGCTCGGACTGATTCTCGCTTCTCTGGTTCAGAAGTATCCCGGAGATTCGGAGGCTGCGCCTCCGAGGCCCGCGCGGCCTGAGCGCAAATACATCATGTGCGGGCATATGCCCGCTCCAGAAAGGAACACTCAGCCCCGGTCGCTTAGCACGCCAGCGATGTAAGCCCCGTAGTCGTTCTTTGCGTAAGTCTTCGCATGCACTTCCATCTGAGCATTGTCGATCCAACCTGCATCAAAGGCGATCTCTTCCAGACACGCCGTTTGAAGACCTTGCCGTTTTTCAAGTGTTCGGACAAAGTTACCCGCATCCAGAAGCGACCCATGCGTCCCAGTGTCCAGCCAAGCATATCCGCGCCCCATGCGTTCCACGGAAAGGGCACCCTCATGCAGATACATCTCGAGAAGCGTTGTGATCTCCAACTCGCCCCGCTCGGAAGGTTTGACATCACTTGCACGTCGGGGGGCATCCGCATCTAGAAAGTAAAGCCCGGTGACAGCGAAGTTGGAAGGCGGCACCTTAGGCTTTTCGATGATCCGCTCCGCCTGACCCTTCGCGTCGAATGACACGACCCCATAGCGTTCGGGATCAGCGACGCGATACCCGAATACCGTCCCGCCGCTTGTCTTCTGGTCGGCACGCGCCAGAAGTTCCGGCAAGCCATGCCCGAAGAAGATGTTATCTCCCAGAACAAGCGCAGATGCCGCACCATCAAGGAAACCCTCAGCCAGAATGAAGGCCTGTGCCAGCCCGTCCGGCGTTGGTTGAACGATGTATTCAAACGACATACCCCATTGCGATCCGTCGCCCAATAGGCGCTTGAACTGCTCCTGATCATGGGGCGTCGTGATGATCGCCACCTCGCGCAGCCCGGCCAGCATCAGCACCGAAAGCGGGTAGTAGATCATCGGCTTGTCGTAGATCGGCAAAAGCTGTTTCGAAACACCGGCCGTTATCGGGTAAAGCCGCGTGCCGGATCCTCCGGCCAGAACAATCCCCTTGCGCTTACTCATGACGAAAGCTCCCTCAATACGTCCGCAAGGCCAGTGCGCCAATCCGGGCGGTCGATGCCAAAGGCCTTGGCCAATGATGTGCAATCCATTCGACTGTTGGCAGGGCGCGCGGCAGGCGTTGGATACGCGCTGGTCGGGATATTCTCGACCAGACAGTCGAGATCAGCCCTTCGGAAGATCTCACGGGCGAAGTCTGCCCAACTCACATCAGGCGCGCCACTAAAGTGGTATGTCCCTGCCCCTGCAGTACTTGTCGCCAATTCGTCGGCCATCCGTAGGCAGGCAGCCGCAATATCTGCTGCGGGTGTGGGTCCACCGATCTGGTCGGCAACAATTGTCAGTTTCTCGCGTTCTGCCCCGAGCCGCAGCATGGTTTTGGCAAAGTTGTTCCCGTGTGCTGAAAAGACCCAAGATGTGCGCAGGATGGCCGATGTTGCCCCCGCACGGCGGACGCCGTCCTCTCCAGCCAGCTTGCTGCGACCGTAAGCACCCAGCGGGGCAACAGGATCCTCAGGCTTCCATGCCTTTTCGCCGTCTCCGGCAAAGACGTAGTCGGTCGAGATATGAACGAATGGAATGCCCCGCGCCGCGCAGGTCTCGGCCATCACAGTCGGGGCGTCACCATTGACAATTGTTGCCAATGCCTCCTCCTCTTCTGCCCGATCCACAGCCGTATAGGCGGCCGCGTTGATCACCGCTTTTGGCGCATATTCGGCAATGGCCGCCGCGCAAGACTGAGGATCCGCCAGATCCGCCAAATCGCGCCCCAGGGCCTTCACATCGGCTTGACGCTGCAATTCGCTTGCGACTTGACCCGTTTTTCCAAAGACGAGTATCACCGCACACCAACCCGCGTTCCCACACCGTCCGCCTGAAGCAGAGGGCGCCACCAATCTTCGTTCGCCAGATACCAGTCGACTGTCTTTTCCAACCCCTGTTCCAGCGTGACGGAAGGCCTCCAGCCCAATTCCAGGCGGATGCGGGTCGGATCAATGGCATAGCGCATGTCGTGACCCGGTCTGTCGGTGACAAACTCAATGAGTTGGTCATGCGGGGCACCATCCGGGCGGTGCTGGTCCAGAAGACTGCAAATGGTGCGGACGATTTGGATATTCTGTGCCTCGTTCTCACCGCCGATATTGTAGCTTCGTCCCACCTCGCCCCTGGTTAGCACGTGAATAAGCGCATCCGCGTGATCTTCGACGTAGAGCCAGTCCCGCACGTTCTCACCCGTACCGTAAACGCCGATGGGCTTGCCCTGCAAAGCGTTCAAAATGACCTTCGGGATCAGTTTTTCGGGGAAATGATAAGGGCCGTAGTTATTCGAACAATTCGTTAGAACCACCGGCAAGCCGTAGGTTTCCCCCCAGGCCCGCACCAGATGATCGCTGCCTGCCTTCGATGCAGAATAGGGGCTGCGCGGATCATATGGCGTTTCCTCGGTGAACATACCTGTTCCACCCAGAGAGCCGAACACCTCGTCGGTCGAGATGTGATGAAAGCGGAAGGCGTCTGGTCGATCAACGCTCTCCCAGTATTTTAGGGCGGCCTGCAGCAGAACATAAGTACCGATCAGGTTGGTCTCGATAAATGCGCCCGGCCCGTCGATGGATCGGTCTACATGGCTTTCAGCAGCCAGATGCATGACGGCGTCGGGCCTGTGATCGGCAAAAACGCGGGCAATTTCGGGCGCATCGCAGATATCGACGTGCTCAAAACTGTACAGATTGGAGCCCGAAACGTCCTCCACATTCGCTGCATTGGCTGCATATGTCATCTTATCGACGTTGATGATCTCATGCCCTGCCGCGGCGGCCTGCCGAACAACGGCCGAGCCGATAAAGCCGCAGCCGCCGGTGACGAGGATTTTCATGGCTTTTCCTCGTAAACGAATGGGCTTTCGAAATCTGCCAGCAGCGGTGCAGCCTCATCCTTGACTGAAAGAGTTGCAGCGCTTGTCTCGAACCCCCAGTCGATCCCAATCTCCGGATCATCAAACCGGACGGCACCGTCGCATTCCGGCGCATAATAGTCCGAGCATTTGTAGATGATCTCGGTTCCGGGCGCGCGTGTGACAAAACCGTGCAGGAAGCCTGCAGGTACCAAAAGTTGTTTGCCATTCTCAAAGGTCAGCTCTTCGCCCACCCATTGTCCGTAGGTTGGCGAGCCCTTGCGGATATCAACCGCCACATCAAACAGCGCGCCGCGCCCGCACCGCACGAGCTTGTCTTGGGCATGCGGAGGCGATTGGAAATGCAATCCACGCACGGTGCCCACCGTCTCGGACAGCGAATGATTGTCCTGAACGAAATCAAGGTCGATGCCCGCTGCCTTCATCCGTTCCTTGTTCCAGCTTTCACTAAAAAATCCGCGTTCGTCTCCGAACCGTGCCGGTGTCAGGATGAGAACACCCTGCAACGCCGTTTGCTGCACCTGCATTTCAATCGACCTTAACCACTCTCTTCGCGGCGGTGCTTAGCAAGGGTGCATTGCCAAGTCACCCCGAGAAGCGCATCGGATCGGCGGCTTTTGGCACGGCCACGGTCGACCGCCGCTTAGTTAGGCTTCATCCATGGGGGCAGATTGCCGGTCATAAGATGCTCATAATGTTCAATGGCGCGCGCCACCCGCTTGTAGTAGAAAAAACGGCCATCATCCAAAACCACACCAGATGTGCAAAGACGCCGCAATTCGTGCATCCCATGGCTGACGATAATTGCCCCGGCGCTGGACAGACGTTCGGTCAGGATGGCCTCGGACTTCGCGCGGAACGACGTATCACCAACGGCGGTGATTTCATCGATCAGATAAGTGTCAAAGCTTGCGGCCATCGACATGGCAAAGGCAAGCCGCGACCGCATGCCCGAGGAATAGGAGCGTGTGGGCAGGTAGAAGTGGCTGCCGAGCTCTGAAAAACTGTGAGCAAACTCGACCATCTCGTCACTGTCGATCCCGTAGACGCGTGCGACGAAACGCACATTCTGGGCACCGGTCAGATCTGGATGAAAGCTGCCCGCGAAACCCACTGGCCAACTGATCGTGCCCGTCGATCTGATCTTTCCGGAATCGGGCGACACAGCGCCTGCGATCATCCGCAGCATGGTTGACTTGCCTGCCCCGTTGCCGCCGATCAGCGCAACGCTTTCGCCGGTGGGAAAGGTAAAGTTGATGTTCCGGGCCACGATCTTGCGGACACCGTTCATCGTGTAGGATTTTCGCAGGTTCTTAAGCTCGATCATGCCGCTAGCGGCGATCCCGCACCGAGTAATAGACCAGAATACCCATACTCCATGCCAAGAAAAGGCATCCCGCGATGATGATGGATAATGTCAGACGCTCAGGGTACCGACTGGACTGCGGAAGCGTCGGTGAATTGTACGTCGCCAGATACCGCGATTGCCGCTGCGCTTCGGCGATTGATGTGTCCAGCGCGGCCTGCGCGGCCAGATAAGCCGTCTGGGCGTACTCAAGATCGACGGTCAAACGCTCGAACTCACCGACCAATGTTGTGAAGTCGTCCCCGTTAGTATTGCGCGTCTTGTTACTGAATTGGGCGCGTTCCTGTTCGATCAGGCCGCGAATAACCTGGATGCGCCGCTGCGCCTGCCGGATCCGCGGGTCACTTTCACGCGCTGTTTCCTGCAGCAGGTTAAGATCGATCTGTGCAGACGCAAGCTGGGCCTCGAGCGAGGTAAGAAGACCCATCTGCCCTTCCAGATCCGCCGTCGGATCAATGATCCGCGTCTCCGAGCGGAATTGCGTCATCGCCTGTCGTGCGGCCTTGAGCCGGTCAAGCGCCATCTGGAGATCGGCCCGCGCGTATCGCGTCGCATCCGTCCGGGCGATCGCGGAAAGGCGGTTGATCAACTGAGAGCTTTCGTCGACCACGATTTCCGCGATCAACTGGGCATCCTCGGGGCGGAAAGCGCGAACATGCACCTCGACCAGATTTGTGCCCTGATCGTAATAGACACGTACGACGCGCTGCCAGTACTCAACCAGATCCTCAATATCGCCTGTTGGACCGAACGCGAAGATCGGGTCGAATTCAGGACGCGTATAGACCTCAGTCAGATCAATCCGCTCATTGGTCCTTTCGACAAGTTGCTGACTTTGAATGAACTCGTAAAGTATGTCCGTGTCGGAACTGCTGGATCCCGAAAGGCTGGACAACCCCCCGAGCAAGTCAATCGCGGAACTCAACTCTTCCGAGCGGACAGCGAAACCGACGCGGCTCACGTACTGGTCATCGGCGATCAGATAAAGATAGCTGCAAGCCACGGCCAAAGGCGCAACCACCGCCAGCCAGAAGCTGAGCATGATGCTCATATGACGTTTACGTGGTTTGGCCTGCGCAGCAGGGCGCGGCGCACGCGGTTCAGCGAGCGTGATCCGGCTTTCTTTTGTCGCAGCAAGCGGCGGCTTCTGGGGGGCCGTCATACTGACACACCTCATTTGCGGGACTTCATGCCCGATGCTTTTCAGTCATCCGATTTTCTCTCTCGCTATGCAAGGGGCATTGGGGTAGCGTCCGCGCCGAAGAAAGCCGAGTGACGTTTTTGAGCCAGACCTATCCAAGTCCACGCTTCAGCAGCTTCAGGGCTATCTTTGCCCTGATTTTGCGCGAGATGACCACAACCTACGGCCGATCACCGGGCGGGTATATTTGGGCCGTTGTCGAACCTGTTGCCGGTATCGCGGTCTTCGCGGTGGTATTCGGCTATATCTTTGATTCGCCCCCGCTGGGATCAAGCTTTGCGCTGTTTTTCGCCACCGGGCTTCTGCCGCTGATGCTGTATCAGAACGTCGCAGGAAAGGTCGGCATGGCAATCAAGTTTTCCATGCCGCTGCTTGCCTATCCTAGGGTGAAGTACACCGACACGATCATCGCGCGCTGGTTGCTGACGGTGCTCACATACATTCTGGTCACCGTGATTATCGTTGCAGGCCTGATCGCATTCGAGGATATAGACGTCTCGCTTGATTTCATTGCCATCGGCATGGCCCTGCTAATGGCTGGGCTGTTGGGGCTGGGCGTGGGGCTGTTCAACAGCTTTATGATGTCGATGTTTCCGATTTATCAGACAGTCTGGGCCGTTGTGAACCGACCGATGTTCATCGTTTCGGGCGTTTTGTACCTTATCGATCCCCTGCCAGTCTTCTACCGGGACCTGCTATTGCTCAATCCGATCTGTCATGTCGTCATGAAGATGCGTGAAGGTGTTTTTGTCGTCTACGACGCCGTTTACGTGTCGACGACCTATGTCTTCTTTTTTGCCGGTGCCCCGGCTGTGATAGGGCTGATCCTGCTTCACCGCTATCACAACGACATTCTTGAGAACTAGGCAAATGCCCTTGTTTGCAAAGGTAGCCGGTCATTGCTATGGCAAGGCAAGTTTTATCCTTATCCCTGCCGATGCGTGGCCCTTTTGACTGACCAGCTTGCCCGTATTTTCCGGTTTTTTCGCATCTACTTGATGACCCCCGGAGAACGTCGTTACTATCGATTGATACGCGGGTCTGGGATGTTTGATGCGACCTACTATGCAGGTGCCTACCCGCATATTCATCCGTGGTTTCACAAGGTGCCGATGCGGCACTACGTGCTTTATGGAGAACGGCGCGGATATCGTCCGAACCCGGACTTTTCGCCGTCGGCCTATCTGCGCTACAACCCGGATGTGGCCCAAGAAGGTGTGCCGCCATTCTTTCACTACATCCAGAAAGGCCAGACAGAGGATCGCCTGACCAAAGAATTGCCGGTCATCAAGCCCATGCCCCGATCCAATGCGGCCCCCCTGCGAATAGATCGGTCGGCTCGGACGGCGCCATTTGCCATTGTCGTGCATGTCTACTACGGCGATCTCTGGCCAGAGTTTCGGGATACACTGAACAGGGTCGGAATCGACTTCGATCTGTTTGTAACGGTGACCTATCACGGCGACGAAACTGACGATCTTGTAGAAGAAATCCGCAATGACTTTCCGGAGGCCATGGTTCTGCCAGTTGAAAACCGGGGCCGCGACATCCTGCCGTTCTTTCGGCTGATCAATTCAGGTGCGCTGGATGAGTACGATTCAGTTGCGAAGTTTCACACAAAAAAGTCTCCGCATCGGGAGGATGGCGAAAAATGGCGACGGCACCTCATTTCGGGCATCCTGCCACCGGATGATCTGCCCGCGATGGTCGACGCCTTCCTGCAAGACGACAAGGCGGCTTTCTGGGTTGCAGATGGCCAGCACTACGACGATATCCGTTGGTGGGGTACCAACCAGACCACGGTGCGGGATCTGCTGCGACGTCTGGAAATCGAGATCACTGGCGACAAGCTCGCCTTCCCGGCAGGTTCGATTTACTGGATGAAACCGATCATTGTCGGGCTACTCAAGTCGCTGCATCTGACTGAAGAGCAGTTCGAGACGGAAAGCGCGCAGGTCGATGGAACCATCGCCCATGCGATCGAGCGGACCATGGGATTTTTGGCCGAAGCCAGCCGCATGAAAATCGTTCAGGAGACGGAGCTGCGCGCACAGATCGGACGCGCACCTGCTCCGCGGCCCGCACCGCCTGTCTTTGTCAGCGCATTCTACCTGCCCCAGTTTCATCCGATTCCGGAAAACGACGGCTGGTGGGGCAAGGGTTTCACCGAATGGCGCGGGGTCGTTGGCGCGCAACCCATGTTCGAGGGACATGCCCAACCAGTCCTGCCGACGGATCTGGGATTTTATGATCTGCGGGTGACCGAGGTGATGGGAGAACAGGCCCGGCTTGCGCACACGGCGGGAATCGATGCGTTCTGTGTCTATCACTATTGGTTTGGCGGACAGCGTGTTCTGGAACAGCCACTGGACCGTCTGCTGACCCAGACGGAGATTGAGTTTCCATTCTATCTTTGTTGGGCCAATGAAAGCTGGCGGCGAAACTGGGATGGCCTGTCGGGTGAGGTGCTGCTTGAACAATCCTATGCAGATGGCTTCGAAGCCGAGTTGGTCCGAGACACGCTGCCCTACATGCGCGATCCGCGCTACCAGCGTCCCGACGGCGCGCGTCCCCGCTTTGTGATTTATCGCCCGGAGGACATGCCAGAGCCCACTGCGGCAGTCGCGCGAATGCGAGAGGAGTGGCGACGCCAGGGCATCGGCGAGGTAGAATTGGGCGCGGTGCGCTTCCACATCGAAGGTGAAACAACTGCGGCTGACGACCTTTTCGATTTTTGGATCGAGATGCCCCCGCACGGGCTGGTCAAAGAGCGCGATTACCTCTACGGGGGGCCCAAGGGAAATCGGATGAAACGCGACATGGCCTCCGGTTTTGAAGGGCTGATTTACGATTACGAAGGTGTCATGAAAAACGCCATGGATCCTGCATATCTGCGCACCCTGCCAGAAAACACGATTTGTGGCGTCATGCCATCTTGGGACAACTCGGCGCGGCGCGGTCTGAACGCGCACATGTCTTACGGCGCAAACCCGGTGCGATTTGGGTTGTGGATCGAGGACGCGTTGTCAAAACGTCTTCCCACATCCTATCGCCAAGAGATGCTTGTGAATGCCTGGAATGAGTGGGCCGAGAAAGCGATGCTTGAGCCCAACACACAATACGGTGACCTGCATCTGAGGGTGATGGCCAAGGCACTTGGGAAAGTGCCGCACTAAAATGGCAAAGGTCATTTTCCACATCGGAACACACAAAACCGCCAGCACGACAATCCAGGACACATTCTGGTGGAACAATGCCCTGCTGGAAGAACACGGGCTGGCATATCCCCGTTTGTCACATGTAACTGGTCATCACGGTTTGCTGTTTGACTGGTTCCCGCTTGCCCCGGCCTACCGGTACGATTGCAGCAGCCGCGATATGTTCCAGTCCTTGGCGGAAAAGTACGTCGAAACCGACAAGACCCTGTTCCTCAGCAGCGAGGAATTTTCACGAGGGACACCAGAACGGCAGATAGACTTTTCAGAGGTACGCGCGCTTTTCAAAGATTTCGAGTCGGTCGAGATCGTTTGTCTCCTGCGACCGCAGTGGCAGCTTCTGCAATCGATCTACCTAGAGATATCGAAGAAAAGCGGGCGTATCGAGCGCCCCCCCAAGGTCGTCGAGCAGGCCTTGTCCACCGGGCTCTTTCACGGGCTCTGGATCGACTACACACGGCTGCTTGATCAGTTGCTCAAGGCATTTTCACCGGAAGAGATCACCTTTGTCGATTTTGCATCCGCAACGAAAAGCGACGGGGGCATTCTGGGCTGGCTCTTGCGACACCTAGACATCCAGCTGAAAGCTGACGCTTTGGAGCCCGTCAATGACGGACGGTCCAACGTGTCGCCAAAGCCGCTGGCAAGCTGGGGTGCCAATATTCTGGCAGAGCCGCGAACAGCACCGCCCTGGTTAATTGAGCTTGTCGAGGAAGCTATCGAAAAGGAATTCGGCAGCGACAGGCGACAATGCCTTTTCACACGGGGTGAATTTGATCGCCTGCAAACCCATTTCGACGCCTGCAACGCCAAACTGAACGAGCGGCTGCGCACGAGCCAGCCCGGCTTTTCGATGACCATGGCGTCGTGTGACAATATTGATCTATTCCGCGAGGACATACCCGGCCGGTTTTGGCTCTTGCCAGCGCGCCTTCTGGTAAAACAGCAATTGACAATGACTTAATGGCGACGATTGGACTTTAGTCAAAGTTAGCTGAAGCGCCCAACTCTCGCCCGCTTTGCTTCCCGCGAGCAGCAAGATCGGTCGGCAAATTCACTCACAACCGGCGCCTGGGTGGCGCCTGTATCGACAGATACGGAGTGGGTTGTGAGAGCTTTTGAATTCAGGGGCTTCCTCGCCGAGGAAACCGAAAATGTATTGAACGGGGTAGATCTGCTGGAGGCGGTCCATATAGGCGGATCCACGTGGCTGCTGGCCGGGTCCGTGGTGACTGGAGGTGTGAGCCGCCTTTTGCTGCGCCCCGATGTGGCTGCGGATTATGTCTCTACCTCTTGGGTCCTGGGCGGCACGCCACGAGCCTTTGCTGATGCCGGATTTGAGACTCTCTCGGGTGACGACAGGCTGATCTCGGTCGATGGGATCACAGGTGTCGTCACAGCCTTGCGTATCCAAAGCAACGGTATGACCGATGCACCCATAGCACTCCGCACCACGAACAACCAGACGATCCACGCCACCAGCATCACGACGCATGATGATCACGGCAAAGACTTTCTGATCAACGCGCAGCGCTTTGGCGACGGTATTGAGGTGCATCAATTGACTGGCAACTGGCAGGCGCTGCGCCTGAGCACGTTTACCGATACGGTCAAGTCAACGCTCAGCCAAGTGTCGGAGATCCTGTCGGTTTCGGTTGGTTCAAAAGACTTTGTGATCGCCGCGTCGGATACCGAATCCGGCCTGACCAGCTTCGAGGTTTCGGCCAACGGGAGCCTGACCATGACCGACTCGATCAGTGCGCGGGATGGCCTTTGGGTTTCCGGACTGAACGATCTTGTCACATACAGCATTGATGGTGTGACCTACCTTGTCGGCAGTTCGGCGGGCAGCAGCACGCTGTCTTCGGTGAGGCTCAATCCAATGGGCGTCTTCTTTGTTGAGGATGTCGAAAGCGACAGCCGCGACACGCGGTTTGCCAATGCTGCTGTAGTAGAAGATTTTGCCGTGAACGGTCGGCACTTTGCGATCACTGGCGGAACAGATGGCGGGGTGAGCCTGTTCGAACTGCTGCCGGACGGTGAACTCTACCATCATTCCAGCACAGAGATGAGCCTTGCATGGAACATCGGATCGGTCGCGGCCATCGAAGCAGTCGTTTTTGGCGATGAAATCCAATTGCTCGTCTCCGGAACCGGTGCGCCGGGGCTGGCGCAGTTGCGCCTGGACATGTCAGATCTGGGCTGGAGACAGACTGGTGATCAGACCGCGAATGGATTGACCGGCAGCGTGCTGGACGATGTGCTGATGGGCGAGGCTGGCAATGACACGCTGATCGGCAACGCGGGCGACGATCTGATCTTTGCCGGAGACGGGCGCGACACGCTGACCGGTGGCGCAGGCGCGGACATCTTCGCTTTTGACGCTGATAGAATACCAGATCTGATAACGGACTTCGAAAAGGGCGAAGACAAGATCGACCTCAGCGGATGGGGTGTGATCTACCACCACTCCGCCTTGTCGATAAGTGCCCATGACACGGGCGTTCGGATCGACTTTGCCCGTGAACAGCTGATCGTCGAACCCGCCGCCGGACACACCTTCGGCCCGTCGGACTGGGGGTCAGATGACTTTGTTTTTTGATTTCATGTCAGCGCGGGATCAGACCAGAAGATCGAACGCGTCACCCGTCACGAACAGCCTGATCTCATCCTGTCCGTCACCGTCAACAAGGGCCCAAAGGATCTGACCTGTCGGCTTGTAGATCACAAAGGCTTCCGCGATGTCCGCTCGTCCGGCCCCAATCGTGTTGGCGACGTTGACCTGGAATTGATCCGCAGTTGCGGTACCGCCGTATCTGAGCGCATCGCCCTCGGCGCCGTCAAAGTCCTGAACCCAGTCAGATCCGTGACCCAGCAAGCCCACATGATAAAACCGGTCGCCGCCGTCGCCGCCATTCACGCGGTCAGATCCAAAGCCGCCATTTATGAAGTCAAGTCCGCCGCCACCAAAGACCAGATCCGAAAACGCGCTACCGGTCAGGACGTCATCGCCGTCGCCGCCGATGACCGTGTCGACACCAAAGCCACCTTCCATCGTGTCATTCCCGGTCTCGCCGCGCAGTTCGTCATTTCCATATCCCCCGTCAACGATATCGTCCCCGGCGCCGGCCAAGACCAGATCGCGCAAGTCATCTTCGGCGCTGCCGCCAATGATGCGGTCGTTGCCTGTTCCGCCCAAAAGCGTGTCAGTGCCATTGCCACCGGAAATCGTATCGTCACCATCTGCCCCATCGAGCCGGTCATTCCCCATGCCACCGGCCATTGTGTCATTCCCATCGCCGCCGGTGATCTCGAGAGCTTGCGTGGTCAGATCCAGCAATTGATCGGAGAAGCGAAGCAATTCGACCGAAGACAGCAAATCATTCCCGTCCACACCCGAATGGCTTACGCTCACCCGACCGTCGAGCGTATACGAGATATCATACCCACCGCGTCCCGCCGAGAACGCCGCAACATCCTGCCCGGCCGCGCCATTAAGGACGTCGTCGCCGCGACCGCCGACCATAACGTCGTCACCCGAACCACCATTCAGGATATTGACCAGTTCATTGCCGATCAGGATATCGTCGTTGTTGCCGCCTTCCGCATTTTCGATCTCGGCGCCATTTGCAATGGAAAAGCCACCATCGATGCCCGAATACTGACCACCAGACCTGATCAGCACGCGCGAAAAAAACCCGCCCGCATGAAAATCGTCGTCCACGGTTTCGTTCCGGAGATCTTCCGACAACTGATCGAAGCGATCTGTGTGTTGCAATGCGGTGAGAGACGGGCTCACATCATCGGCAATGCGGCTGTTGTCCAAAGTCGCGTCGTTCAGGTTGAGCAGAACGGCGTTTGCGCCGTCATAGATCATGACGTCTGTGCCGCCCGAATCCCAGATCGAAAAGTAGGCCCGACCAATCTGAACGTTGCCTTCATTCAGTCTTAGACCGCCGCCTCTTGCGTCGGCCAACCTGTAAGTCGACGCGCCGTTCGCGTAGGTCTCGGCACCGTATTGCTGTTGAAGCGCGGCGATATCGAGCGCCATCAGGGAAACGGCATGACCATAGCCATTGGCGTTGGACGACGCATCATAGGACATGACGGTGTAGCGTTCGTTGTCGAGATTTGGACCGAGATTCGGCAATGGACCCAGATCTGAATCGTCGAAAGAATGCAGCAGACCGATCCCGTGACCGATCTCATGTAGCAGCGTCCAGTTGACATATGAACCGCCTCCGAATTCGGCCTGTACGTTCATATAGAATAGATCCGAGGTGATGGTACCAAAGCTCCAATAGTCACCGGGCGCGCGGGTCGCAGAGTTGGGAAATGTGAAAAAACCTTCCAGATTCTCATCACGATCATCGGATGTGATCATCACCAGATCGGCCTGCGACCGGGCAGTGTTTGCGTCGCTCAGTTGAACGAAATCCGTCTGGATAACAGAATCGATCATGTCAAAGGCGCGGACGGTCAATCCGCCATAGGCATAGGCACTGTCCGCAAAAGAACCGTCCCGATAAAAATCAAAGGGACCTCCGTCATAAAAGGCGCGGAACTCCGGGTCGAAAGATAATGTGCCGGTGCCGCCAAGATAGTATTGCAGGGTACCGTCCGACCAGACGAAATTGCCGGTGATCTCGTCCAGCATCCTGCGACCGGAAAGCGGCAGACTGGAAGATATTGAACTGGCGCCTCGGATTGAGCCCATCGCGATTATCCTTTCAAAATCTTACTATCGGGCTGCATCACACAGCACTTTTGCAACCGCATTGAGTTGGCCAGGCTTAGCCGGACCGACATGTACGAACGCAAATTCGTTCTCAGCTTTTAGCGAAGAACAATAGGCATACCAGAAGACCGGCGCGGTTTTAGCGTCATCGGCGATGCGCGCCGCAAAGATCACGCGTTGTCTGTCCTTGGTAAGCATTCCGAACAGGCGATTGGGTTGGGCTTTCTTGACATTCGTTCGAAGCGCAAAGCCCTTGGGCTGCACATCAAGTCGCCGAGCTCGAGCGGTCACATCACTCAATGCCCTTTTGAGCCGCATCGGTTGCAATCTTCTCAACGCATTTGCCTGGGTCTCAAAACAGGGCATCAACGGGTGGCAGGGGCGGTCGGAGACAAGATGCACCCGCCAAGCATCAGAGGCTTGCCGCTCTCCGATATAGGCAATGGTTTGGAGATCGCTTAGTGATGCAGGTAGTTCGACGTCCTTGTAAGCCTCGTCTGCTGCCGCAGCGGTCGCCAAAGCGCTAAAAGCGCCCAAAAACCCAAATAACCATCGATATCGCACCAAACCGGTCGCACCTTTTGATCAGAGCCGAAATTCTCGGCCAAAAGGCCTCAAAAAGCAAATGCCCGCAAACTCAGCCTTATGTTTTGAATTCTAGTGACTTTTCCGGGGCATGGTAAGCTTGCCCTAACCGTCCGGCCTCATTGTCCATGATCGAGGGTAGAGGATCGGGGTGAAGATGTCGGTTTCGGGCGACAACAGGGCTCAGCGCGGGCTGGGTGGTGCGGCAGGCCTTGGCGAAATCGCCGTGCCTCGTGGCGACGACGAAACGTACCGGGTGGATGCACGGTCTGTTTTCGAAAGCGGTTTCAGCTTTTTCGGAAGATCCTATGCGGGGAATGATCTCTATGTGAACACCAATGGCACGATCTCCTTCGGTCAACCGTTCACACCATATGTGACATCGTCGTCAGCCAATCCCGGGGTTGATCTTCTCGCGCCGTTTTGGGGCGATTTCGACACGCGACTTGATGGTGAAGGCGCGGAAAGCGGACAGATCTGGATTGATCTCAATGCAGTCGGCAACGTTCTGACTGTCACCTGGGAAAATGCCGGCGTCTACCGGCGCAATGCTGAAGACACAAACACCTTTCAGGCACAGCTTTTTGACCGCGGCAACGGAGCGTTCGATGTTGTCTATCGGTATGAGACCATCGACTGGACAATTGGTACGGCGGAAAACGATGCGGGGGCGCGGGCTGGGATCGCAACAACCGATGGTCAGGGCGCGGATTGGATCACTCTGGGCCGGGACCACACCTGGCTTAGCCGGTTGCCGACAAGTGCAGGAAACGCAGGGCTTGACGGTGTTTGGTTCTATTCAATTGAAAGCACGCCCCAGCCAGAGCCTGACCCACCAGAACCCGAGCCACCTGCGCCAGAGCCGCCAGCGCCTCAACCCCCGCCGGATCCACCGACGCCGCCAGAGCCGGAACCGCAGGGCGTCAAGCGGTTCGGCACAATCGGTAATGACACATTGGAAGGCGGAAACCTGGATGACGAATTGTCCGGTGCTGCCGGGAACGACGTGCTGCGTGGAAAGAACGGCAATGACTTCCTGAAAGGAGGCGATGGCGCCGACACGATCAATGCGGAAGCGGGCGATGACACGATTTGGGGCGGCACCAGTGAGGCGGACCTGCGGGATCTTGTCTATGCAGGTTCGGGTGATGACAGCATCGACGGCGGCGCAGGAAATGATCTTGTATACGGCCAGGATGGCGATGACGTGATCATCGGCGGCTCCGGCGCCGATAACCTTCAAGGACAAAGCGGAAATGACACAATCAGCGGCGGCAGCCTTAGCGATCTGGTCTTTGGTGGCGATGGCGTGGATTACATCAACGGAGGTTTCGGCTTTGACCGGCTGAATGGCGGTAAGGGCGGCGATCGCTTCTTTCATGCTGGGGTAGCCGGGCACGGGTCCGACTGGATACAGGACTACACCCGGACACAGGGCGACATTCTCGTCTTCGGGAACGCGAATGCCAATCTGAACGACTTTCAGATCAATGTCGCCAACACTCCGAATGCGGGCGATCCTGCAATTTCAGAGGCTTTCGTGATTTATCGGCCCACCGGACAGATCATGTGGGCACTCATTGATGGGGATGCCCAGCCCGCGCTTTTTCTTCAGATCGGCGGAGATCTCTTTTCGCTGGTATAGCCTCGTAAAGGAGTGGTTTAGACTCTATGCTTACGGCTGCGAATAGCAGTATTGGCCTTAAGTGACCCCTCGAGCATGTCCTTCAATATCGAATTCGACTACCGATTTGATACTTCCGGCTTTTTCCAGAATGCTAGCGCCCGGGCCGCAATGGAAGAGGCCGGGCGCATCTGGGAAAGCATCATTCGGGATGAGTTCGATGATGTACCGGCCGGAACCCGCTTCACGGTAAGGGATCCCTCTCGTGCCAACGCGACGGCGTCGGTCACACTTGATCGCCCGATCGATGACGTTCTGGTCTTTGTGGGTGCGCGCGATTTGATGGGACCACTGGCACGTGGCGGATATACGGGCGTCGATGCTGAGGGGGATATCTACGATGCGCGGATCAGTGGTAACTTTCGAGGTAAGGGGCCAGTTACCGACTTCGAACCCTGGGCCGGCACAGTTGTTTTCGACACCGGAGTTAACTGGAACTTCAATCTAAATTCGGTGGTCGACGGACGCTTTGATTTCATCACAGTAGCCTTGCACGAGATCGGGCACGTTTTGGGTATCGGAACGGCCCCCATTTTCGATCAGCTGGGCGCTGGCGCGCTGTTCAGAGGGGTCAATGCCACGCGGGTCAACGGCGGGGATCCGGTACCGCTGGAATTCGACCTCGCCCATGTGGAAGATGGCTTTGACCGAAATCAGGTGTTGCTGGATCCTCGCATTGCGCCGTCGAATCGATTGTTGCCCTCGCAAATCGACATGGCTTTGCTGGCAGATATCGGCTACGAGATCGCAGGCTTTGTACCGCAAGGATTCACACCGTCCATCACGACGCCCGGCAACGATCAAACCGTATTCGGCACGATCACCGATGACCTGATTGTCGCGCTCGCCGGGGATGACCGTGTCCAAGGGAGTGAAGGCCAGGACACTTTGCTGGGCGGTCAAAGCGATGACACGCTCTTCGGTCAAAGTGGCGACGATTTGATCGAAGGCAACACTGAAAACGATCAACTTTCAGGAGGCGATGGCGAGGACACGCTGCTGGGCGGGCCAGGGGCAGATCTTTTATTTGGCGGCGCTGGCAACGATTATCTTGAAGGCGGCAGCGGGACCAATTCGGTTAGTGGTGACAGCGGAAACGATACGCTTTTCGGCGGGCGTGGCAACGACCGCCTGTGGGGTGATAGCGGAACAGACAGCTTTGTCGTGATCGGTAACGGAGGGCGGATCCGCATACAGGACCTGAACCTTTCGAATGAGACAATATCTCTTTTTGGCAGCGGATTTGCATCCCCTGACGCCGTTGTTGATGCAATCACGAAGCCTTTCACAAATCTCTCGCGCATCACGTTTTTGGATGGCACGATCCTGGATGTTGCACATTCGAGCCAATCGGGCACGCCTTTAATGGCGCGGCATTTCAGTTTGGATCCGGAGGGAGAACTCCGGATCGGTGCAAGCGAAAATGATACCATTGCGACCGGGTCTGGGGCAGACACCCTACGCGGAGGCGACGGCGGCGACACCCTCATCTCCGGGGCCGGGGATGATATGATCATGGGCGGCACCACCTCCGCGGATCGGCGCGACCTGATCCTAGCCGGAAGCGGAAACGACAGCGTGAACGGCGGTTTCGGCAATGATGAACTGAGAGGGGAGGACGGCAACGACACGTTGGACGGTGGTTTCGGTGTCGACACAGTCATCGGCGGAAATGGTGATGATGCGCTGACCGGCGGCGCGTTTTCCGACCTGATGTTTGGTGGGAGTGGGTCGGACTTCATCAATGGCGGCTTCGGATCTGACCGGGTGAACGGTGGCGCGGACGGTGACCGCTTTTATCACCTTGGGATCCTCGACCACGGCAGCGACTGGATCCAGGACTTCGACAATGCTCAGTTCGATCGGCTGGTATTTGGCAGCAGCGCATCTTCGGACGATTTTCAGGTGAATCTTGCCAACACGCCCGGCGCTGGCTCCACCGATGTGCTGGAGGCTTTCATCATCTACAGACCAACCGAACAGATCCTATGGGCTCTGGTCGATGGCGGCGCGTTGGACGAGATTGTCCTCAGGCTGAACGGATCCGAATTCGATCTGCTCGCCTGACGACGGTTAGCTTGCTCTCTTGCATCGGACGCGTTGCGCTGGCACCTGCGGACGAATGAAACGAGGATCTTCGTTCAAACCGCGCGTCGCCGTTCTGATGGCGACGCATAACGGGGCCGACTATGTCGGTGCCCAGTTGCAGAGTTTTGCAAGCCAATCGCTCAAGCCACATTGTATTGTCGTGAGTGACGACAATTCAGACGACGCAACGCTCGAGATTGTCAAACGGTTCGCCAACCGCCATCCGGATCTCTCAGTCAGACTAAAGCAAGGGCCCGGTCAGGGCTCTTCCGCCAATTTTCTCAGTCTCTTGGACCATACGCCAGACGAGACGGATATGATTGCTTTTTCGGATCAGGACGATGTCTGGCTGCCGCATAAGCTTGAACGCGCAGCCACTTTGTTGGAACGGGCAGGCACGGCACCTGGACTCTATTGTGGCCGAACGCATCATGCCAGCGGTGACCTAAGCGTCACCAGCCAGTCGCGCTCTGTCCCGAACAGAACGGATTTCCGCAATGCGCTTGTACAAAACGTTGCGGCGGGAAATACCATCGTTTTGAACGGTCAGGCCATGGCACTGGCACAGGCAGCAGGATCACCGAAAGTGGTTGTTCACGATTGGTGGCTATATCTGCTGATCACCGGGGCGGGCGGGCAGATCGTTTATGACAACGATCTGCTGATGTATTACCGACAGCATGGTCAAAACGTCATCGGCGCCAACGAAGGGATCCGATCTCAAGCACAGCGCCTTAGAATGATGATCAATGGCACGCTGAAAGACTGGAACGCCGTAAACGTAGCGGCGCTTGAGCATGCCATTCATCTTTTGACAGATGAAAACGCAGATCTGCTGCGCGCATTTTCAGATCTGCGCCAGGCGACCCCGTCGGCCCGGCTGACGCAACTCAAACGCCTCGGGCTGTATCGACAGGGCCGCCTCGGCCAAGCCTCACTTTGGCTGGCCGCACTCCTCGGAAAGCTCTGATAAGCGTCAGGCGCCGCAGACAAAAGTGTAGCAGTAACGCGTTGCCACACCGCGACGGTTTTCGATCTGCAAACTGCCTGCTAGTGCTGAGACAGAGGTTTGACCAGACGTACCGATCGTACCGCTCAGGCTTGTCGTCCCGCGATTGGAAAAGTCAGCAGCAGCCATAAGCGTCACCAGATCAGGGCTTGATCCCACATCATAAGCCAGGATCGCCGAATGACTTGGGGCGCCACCGGTTGCACCGACCACGGTGATCAGAAGAAAGCCCGCGGCGGTCGGTGGGACGATCAGATCAACTGCATCATCGTCCACAGACAAAACACCGCTGTTCAGGCCCTTGACCCCAGTGACGCCGCTGTCGCCATAGATGCGCAACGCTTCCGTGAAAGTTGAACCATCTGCGCTCACTTTCACACTGAGATCGTCGTTGCCCGCCAGACCGATCTCTGCCCGGCCGGACCAGTTCGACTGATAGAGCAAAGAAGCAGTATCTTCAGGTTGCGCCTTGTTCAGAACCACCCGGTGATCTGATCCTGAATGACTAAAAAGGCTGGCAGGACTGGCGATCGACAAACGATTGATGTCGTCGGGAACCGTGCCCACGCCAATGCCGACCAATTCCGACAAAAGCGACGGTGAAGAAGCCGCCCATGCGGTCCCGTCCCAGATCCGTTGATCACCCGTCGCAATGCAATATGCCTGCCAACCGGGTTGGGGCGCAGAATAGATCCAACCGTTATTCAACCAGGTGGCAAGGGCGGGCCCCTGTCCGGCCCAGATACCAGTTGCATCGCTCGCGATGTCATAGGTCGCACCTTCCGCCGGTGCTGCCGGAGGTGCGGTCGCCTCCAGTTCAAGGATGACCAATTGCGCAAGACCATCCAGCCGCAGGATCGCCTCGTTGTGGGTCACATGTTTTTGGGCCTGGCTTGGTGCGATAAGCGGCAAGTTCAGATTTGGTGAGCTATAAGACATCGTTTACCCTTCTGTCCGGCGATGGCGCGAAGCATTCTCGAAAGGGTTTAACTGCTGAATAAGCCTGCAACCGCAAGGTTTACGATCTGTTTACCAAACTGCACATTCTCATGCCTGCCAAAGACATCACATCCGGTCGGATCTGCCTTGCCTTGGCAGGTGGTTGGGGCCGGTCTCCAGCTGATCGGCAACAAAACGTCGATCTGTAATTTGTGTTTGTAACATCGGTCATTGGCGATAATCTGCGTATATTATCAAAGACGGTCACCAATCCTGAGATGACCGTCAAACAGACAATAGGGAGAGCTAACATGGGCAAACGCGAAGAGCTGATCGAGCAATACGCAAGCGACCTGAAAGACAAATGCGGCATGACACCGGATATGGATTTGCTGACAAAGGTCACCGTCGGCTGCGGTCCATCCATCTACAATGCCGATGCATCGACCGTTGCGAGCAGTCAACCCACTGAACTCGAAACCGTAAAGAACAACTTCCTGATCAAGAAGCTTGGCCTGAAAGATGGACCTGAACTTATGGATGCGATAAACTCTGTTGTCGAGACCTATGGCAAGTCCGAGCGGAACAAGTACCGCGCAGTCATTTATTACATGCTGACAAAACACTTCGGCAAAGAATCTGCCTACAGCTGAATAAAAAAAGACTGACGAATTGGCGCCCGCAGGTTAAGCGGGCGTTTCTTATTTGAAGGGCTTTTGAACAAGTTAAAAATTGTGTTTCGGGCCGTTTTGCAGTATAAAAATTTCATCGCGCCAGTAAGGCCGAACCTTTTTGCAGATATCGTGTGTTGAATGTGGGTGCACGCGGGGTGAGTGAGGGGTTCTGGCTGTGGGGCTAGGACCCCTCTTTTATATTTCAGCGGGCTCTGTTGCACAAGTCTCGTTTGGGATTCATCTCATGAAACCAGCGTGGTAGCTGGAGTGTATGAGCAGACCTACACCCCCGACCTACAAGACGAGGAACTGGAGCCTACAGTAAG